>JAKFWA010000012.1 GCA_021732995.1 Planctomycetaceae bacterium
GCGATCTTCTTCGGTCTGACGGTGGGCTGTGCTCAGTGTCACGATCACAAGTACGACCCGATCACGCAGCGTGAGTTCTATGAATTCTTCGCCTTCTTTAATAACTGCGATGAGCCGAACATCCCGCTGCCGACGGCTCAACAGGCCGAACAGCAGCAAGCCATCAAAGAGTCGCTGGCGAAGGTTGCCAGGGAACTAAAAGCTCACGACGCGCGCCGGTCGAAGGATCAGGTGAAGTGGCAAGAGGAAGTCGCTGGCCTGCCGCCGACTCATTGGACACCGTTGAAGCCGAGTCAAATGACTTCGCAGGCCGGCGCAGCGATTACGACCGACGACGGCGAGCACCTGCTGATTGGCGGGAACGGGAATGTTCCGGCGACGGACGTCTACACGCTGGTTTCAGACGTTGAAGGCCAGATTTCCGCTGTGCGGCTGGAAGCGTTGACCAACCAGGTACTAACGAATCAGGGGCCGGGTTGGACGGCGGAAGGCAACTTTGTGATGACCGAGTTCGAACTCGGCCTGACCGAACCCGGAGCTAAGAAGCCGCGCAAACTCGAAATCCGAGCTGCCACGACTGACTGGTCACAGGATGGCTATTCCATTGAGCAGACCTTGGACAACAACAAGAAGTCGGGTTGGTCCATCGGCGGAGTGAAGCACGGTTCGCTGAACGTCAACCGCGAAGCGATCTATGTCCTGAGCGAGCCGATCAACGCGGCGGCGGGATCGAAGCTCACGGTGACGATGAAGTTCGAGCACAAGACCGAAAAAGCACTGCTGGGCTACTGGCGGCTCGCGACGACTGATCTGGTGACCGACAAACCGATGCTGCCCAACTCGGTCGGCAAGATTCTCAAGGCTGATGCCAAGGATCGAACCGACGCGGACAAGGCGGTGCTGGCGTTCGTCTATGGTTCGACGGATCAAAGCCGTAAGCCACTGGAACAGCAGCAGGCGAAACTCAAACAGGAAGAGACCGAACTCACGGCAGCCATTCCGACGACGATGGTACTGCAGGAAAAGACCAAGGGCCCTCGCCAGTCATACATTCACGTACGCGGTGACTTCCTCAACAAAGGCGCAGACGTGAAGCCCGGCGTGCCGGGGATTTTTCCGCCGCTCGGTGCTGCTGATAACGCTGCGGCGACGCGGCTGGATTTCACGAAGTGGATGTTCTCGCCCGACCATCCGCTGACGGCCCGCGTCACGGTGAACCGCTTCTGGCAGCAGTTCTTTGGTGTAGGACTTGTCGACACGGAGAACGATTTCGGAACTCAGGGTAGTTCACCGACACACCCTGAATTGCTGGATTGGCTGGCCTCGGAAATGCACCGCGAACAGTGGTCGCTCAAGCAACTGCACCGTTTGATCGTGACGTCCGCGACGTATCGGCAGGCATCTTCACTGGTCGACTCGGCAATGGGTAAGCCTCTGCCCGTCGTTGCTGCCGACCCCTATAATCGGTTGCTGGGGAGACAGCGTCGAGTGCGTCTGGAGGCCGAACAGATTCGCGATGCGGCGCTGGCGTCGAGCGGCTTGCTGTCTCAGAAGATGTTGGGCCCCGGTGTCTATCCGCCTCAGCCGAAGGGCATTTACGTCGTCACTCAAGTGGCGAAAGCCTGGCCTGAAAGCCAGGGCGATGACCGGTATCGACGCGGGCTGTATACGTACTTCTGGCGTTCGAGTCCCTATCCCATGCTGCCGACCTTCGACGCTCCCGACGCGAATGGAACCTGCACGCGTCGTAATCGCTCGAACACGCCGCTGCAGGCTCTGACGCTCGCGAACGATGGGTCGTTCATGGAACTGGCTCGCGGTTTCTCAGACCGCATTCTGAAAGAGGCGTCCGCTTCAGACGAGGCCCGTCTGAATTTTGCGGCTCAAGCAGCCCTGTCTCGGCGGCTGTCGGAATCTGAACTCGATCGCCTGTTGAAATACGTTGATGCCCACCGTGGCATGTATGCCGCCGATGCTGATGCTGCCAAACAGGCCGCGTCGGCGCAGCGCCCGGCTGGCGTTGATGAAGTGACTTCGGCCACTTGGACCGCGGTTGCTCGCGTGCTGCTGAACTTGGACGAGTTCATCACGCGCGAATAGTTTTGCCGATCAAAGACGTTGAGAATTTTTCAGTTTGAAGAGTCGAAAAGATGCCTCACGACAATCGCTCGTTATTGGATTCCACACGCCGCGAGTTTTTCGCAAACGCCGGGCTGTCGCTCGGCTCGCTTGGCCTGGCTTCACTGTTGGGCGGAAAGTCTTTCGCTGGCCCGACGGCTCGAACGACGAATCCGATCGCGCCGCAGGACGGTCACTTCCCGGCCAAAGCGAAGGCCGTCGTCTACATGTTCATGTGCGGCGGGCCATCTTCACTGGAACTCTTTGATGAGAAGCCGAAGCTGAGGGAACTCAACGGTCAGGTCATTCCGAAGTCGTTCGTGGAAGGCAAGCGGTTCGCGTTCATCAAGCAGGACGCGAAGCTGCTGGGATCGAAACGCAAGTTTTCTACCTGCGGCCAGTCGGGGCAGACGATCTCTGAGTGTCTGCCACACTTGCAGACGATCGCGGACGACATCTGCATGATCCGTGCGATGAAGACGGAAGTCTTCAATCACGGCCCGGCCAAGCTCTACATGAATACCGGCTTTGAACGCTTCATGGGGCGGCCGTCGATGGGTTCGTGGGTCACCTACGGAATTGGCTCTGAAGCCGACGACCTGCCGGGCTTTGTCGTATTGCATTCCGGTCCGCGCGGTCCGCGAGGCGGCACGCCGTTGTGGTCTAGCGGCTTCTTGCCGACCACTTATCAAGGTGTCCCACTGCTTCCGGGTGCTGACCCCATTCTTAATCTTTCAACGCCGCAAGGTATTACCGCGCAGCAGCAGACGGACTTCGTCAGCACCTTGAAGGATTTGAATGGCTTGCGGTTGCAAAATATTGGTGATCCTGAGATCGCAACGCGCATCGCCAGTTATGAGATGGCCTATCGGATGCAGACTAGTGCTCCCGAATTGATGGATCTTTCCGGTGAAACTCCCGAGACCTTGGCGATGTATGGGATCACCGACGTTGCTAAGCCGAGCTTTGGACGCAACTGCTTGATGGCTCGCAGGCTGATTGAACGCGGTTGCCGCTTCGTCCAATTGTACCACACCGATTGGGACCATCACGGCAACCCCGGAACTGAGCTGGGTAAGTCGCTCGACAAGATTTGCGGCGAGACCGATCAGCCCTCGGCTGCTCTGGTCAAAGACTTGAAACAGCGCGGCCTGTTGGATGACACCGTCGTGATTTGGGGCGGCGAATTTGGGCGCACGCCGCAGGGTGAACCGCGCGACCTCATCGGCCGCGATCACCATGTTGATGCCTTCACCATGTGGGTTTCAGGCGGCGGCTTTAAGACTGGCCAGTGCGTGGGGAAGACCGACGAGATCGGCTACTACGGGGTCGAAGATCAGGTTCACGTTCACGATCTGCAGGCGACTGTGCTGCATCTGCTGGGACTCGATCACCTGAAGTTGACTTACCGCTTCCAGGGACGCGATTACCGCCTGACCGATGTTGGCGGCAAAGTGGTTGAGAAGCTGCTGGTTTAGTCGTGTTGCTGGTGTGATGTCAGGACGTGGGTCGAGGAACGAGGCCTGCCTGTGCTCGCTGTGGTGGACGTTCCTGGGCCTTTCGAATTCTGCACCTTATGTCCAAAGTCAACGCGGTCGCCAAGAAGATCATCGGGAACGTCGAGCAGGTCATCATCGGCAAGCGGCAAGAGGTCTTGTTGTGTCTCGTCGCCGCGTTTTCCGAAGGCCACATCCTGCTGGAAGACGTGCCCGGCGTTGCCAAGACCATGCTGGCTCGCGCACTGGCGGTGAGCTTCGGCTGCGACTTCAAACGCATTCAATGCACCCCCGACTTGCTGCCGAACGACATCACCGGCGCATCGATCTTCAATCCCAAGACGACGGAGTTTGAATTCCGTTCCGGGCCATTGTTCACTCACGTGCTGCTCGCCGACGAGATCAACCGCACGACGCCGCGAACTCAGGCGGCACTGCTGGAAGCAATGGCCGAGCAGCGAGTGACCGTCGACGGTGAGACCTATCAACTGGATCGCCCATTTCTGGTGATTGCGACGCAGAATCCGGTCGATCAGGAAGGCACGTTTCCGCTGCCCGAGGCGCAACTGGATCGCTTTCTGATTCGCTTGAGCCTCGGTTACCCCGGTCGCGAGCAGGAAGCGACGATGCTGGATCGTCTGCAGAAGCAACATCCGATCGACACTTTGGAGGCCGTCGTTTCGGCGGAAGACATCGTGGCCTGTCAGAAGGCCTGCCGAGAGATCACGGTCGACCCCAAAGTCCGCGACTACATGCTCGACCTGGTCACCGCTTCCCGCCAGCACAATGACATCCTGCTGGGCGGGAGCCCGCGTGCGTCGATCGCCTTGTTTCGAGCGTCTCAGGCCTTAGCCGGAATTCGCGGCAACGCTTTCGTCCTGCCCGACGACGTGAAACGTGTCGCCCCGGCGATTTTGGGGCATCGCATCATCATCAAACCGGAAAGCCGTTTGCGGAAAGTGAATTCTGCGAAAGTCGTCGAAGATATTTTGAACCAAATCAGCGTACCAACGATAAAGGGTGGTACGGATTTGCTATGAGATGAGGCGGAGCGTCACCGGAACGTTCCGCAGCGCGGCTTATCTGCTGATCGCGCCGGATGTTGAGGCAGAATCATGGGACGCCTGAACGGATTGGAGATCGGGCTGACGCTGCTGGCCTTTGTGGGGCTGGCGTGGCTGATGGACGCTTCGTCGCGTTTCCGAGTTGAAAGCTCCGCACCTCAGCCAGTTGTTTCTGTGGTCCCGCAGAACCGCTCGATCGTCATTAGCCACGAAGACACCGCGCCAGCGAGTCCTTCTTCAAGCACGAAGGTTCGTACTTCGGCAGCTCGCGATTCTCGTTACGGGCGTCGCTCAGAGCTGCGAGCGATCCCGCTGCCTCTTGAAACCCGTGAGGCCGCGGCGTTGATTCAACGCATCCGCGAGCCGGTGCCAGGGGGGATTGCTTCCGCAGTTGAGGAGTTGCCGGTTGGTGGCACCGTGCTGGTCAAAGTGAAAACTGCGTGGCGGCTCGGTGTGGTCTTGGATGCGACTCCCGAGGGGACCGCCCGAGTGAAGCTCGCAGGGCGTGACTCTTCGCCAGCAAGGTACAAGCTCAGCGAACTTAGTCTCGTTGATCCGGCTCTACTACCGCACGTGACCCGCACGGGAGAAATTCTATCGGCCACCGACGACGTGCAACCGGGCATGATTCTGGAAGCTCTGCGTCCCGGCCTGCGCTGGCGATCAATCATAGTCCTGCGAGCTGAAGAGAACGGTGATGTTGCCATTTCCTACATCGGTTGGGACCGCGTTTGGGATGAAATAGTGCCTCGCACCAACCTGCGATACCCGACCGGCGTTACGGTCGACTGATCTGTTTTTTGTTATCGCAGACAGCTAAGCAGAACCGCTCAGCGTTCTCGTTCCTCCCTTAGGCCAGCAATGTGATGGTTGCGGGCTCGCCGTGCCGACCGCGACTGGCTCGGCTCAGCCTGCTGATCTGTGCCTGCATCTCCTGGCCGAGGACAACTCGGTCGGTTCGCGCTAAAATCGTTGCGAGTCAGCTCTGTTGATGAGACGCCTCTTGCCTCGTTGAGATCCCGGAAACATGAAGCGCATCCAGTTCTTTGCAGCGTTGAGTCTGATCTGGTCAATGTCCCTGGCTTCTGCCGCCGACGTGCGACTGCCGCGCAGCACGCCAGAAGAGCAGGGAGTTTCTTCCAAAGCCGTTCGTGAGTTCGTTGAGACTGCCAATCAAAAGATCGACACGTTGCACAGCTTCATGCTGGTACGTCACGGTCATGTCGTCGCCGAAGGTTGGTGGAAGCCAGAGTCTCCCGATAAGCCGCATGTGCTGCATTCGTTGAGCAAGAGCTTCTGCTCGACGGCGGTTGGATTGGCTGTGGCCGAGGGCAAGCTCAGCATCGACGATCCCGTGCTGAAGTTTTTTCCGGAAGACGCGCCCGAGAAGCTCTCGGACAAGCTGAAGCAGATGCGCGTTCGGGACTTGCTCACCATGTCCACTGGGCACGAGACAGAGCCCAAGTTCACAGCGGACACTCCGTGGGTCAAGTCATTCCTGGAGCATCCGGTGCCGCATAAGCCGGGAGCACACTTTCAATACAACTCGCCCGCGACTTACATGCAGTCGGCGATCGTTCAAAAGGTGACGGGCCAAACTGCGCTGGACTATCTCAAGCCGCGGCTGTTTGAGCCGCTTGGCATCGAGAATCCTACCTGGATGACGAGCCCGCAAGGTATCTCGACCGGCGGATGGGGATTGATGGTCCGCACCGAGGACATTGCCAAGTTCGGTCAGCTCTATCTGCAGAAGGGAAAATGGAACGGCAAGCAACTCATCCCGGAGTCATGGGTTGAGCAAGCGACATCGAAGCAGGTTTCCAACGGCAGCGATCCCGCTCGAGATTGGGATCAGGGTTATGGATTTCAGTTTTGGCGCTGTCGTCACGGGGCTTACCGGGGAGATGGGGCATTCGGACAATTCTGTGTCGTCCTGCCTGAGCAGGACGCGGTTGTGGCGATCACCGCCGACACCAGAGACATGCAGGCTGAGTTAAATGTTGTTTGGGACAAGCTGCTGCCGGCATTTCAGTCAGCAGCATTGCCCGCCAGTGCGGAAGAACTGGAGCGGCTCAAAGCCCTGCTGGCCAACCTGAACGTGCCGGAGAATCATGTGCCCAACACGCTGAAGTTGCCCGGCAATCGCTAAGCTTGGTCAGGTTCGATCAGCCGAGTTCGGCAACTGGTATTAACTACCGCGCACGCGAGGACAAAAGCCATGATGGTCAGGCGGTGTCTGGAGCTTGCAGCAATCATGCTGGTCGTCACTTCTTCGTTGTGCCTTGCAGCCGACAACGATGCTGACGCGCCACTCTATACTGAGCAGTTCAAACCGCTGCTGGCGAAGTACTGCCTGGACTGTCACCGCGGAGAAAAGCCCAAGGGCGATTTTTCAGTCGAACGGCTCTCTCTGAACTTCGCCGACAAAGACAATCGACAGCGCTGGCAGGCTGTGTCTGAGCAGATCAAAGACGGCAACATGCCGCCTAAGGAGAAGCCTCGACCGGAGGCTCAACAACTTCAGGGCTTGATCGAGTGGATTGGTCGGCGAGTGGCTGCTGCTGAAGCGGATCGCAGCGCGGCACAGGGCCGGGTTGTGTTGAGGCGGCTGAATCGGGCCGAGTATCAGAACACGGTGCGCGATCTGTTGGGTGTCGAAGTCGAACTGAAAGACCTGCTGCCCATCGACGAAGTGTCTAACGGCTTCGACAACAATGCCGAAGCTCTGCACGTTTCATCCTATCTGATGGACAACTACCTCGAAGCCGCCGATCGGCTGCTCGACGCTGCGATTGCAGGCGGTCCCAAGCCTCAAACTGTGAAGCGACGCCTTGATATCAAAGATGAGAGGACGGTTAAGCCCAAAGGGAGCGTCTATCGTCATGTGGATGATGGAGTGGCGATTTTCAGCTCGTGGGTGTCAGCCAATATCCAGGTGACCTTGTGGAACTTTCAGACTCGGGAACGGGGCCGCTACCGGTTCCGTATTTCCGGGTATGGGTTTCAAACGGAGCAACCGGTCACGTTTCACGTGATGGCTGGCCCCATGAATGCAGCGGCTCAGCAGTACCTGATCGATTACTTCGATGTGCCCGCCAACAAACCAGCCGTGGTGGAGTTTGTCGAACCGATGGAGTCGGCGCAGACCATTCGGATCATCACGGATCGACTGGGAGTGATTCCGCCTGATGTCGAAAGAGTGGGAGCCGAAAACTACAAGGGGCCAGGGTTGGTCGTACAGTGGGTAGAAATTGAAGGTCCGCTCTTGGAGTCATGGCCGCCGAGGAGTCATCAGCAGATCTTCGGCGACATGAAGCAAAAGCCGGTGTCTGATCCTGACCGCTCCGGCCGGCGCGAGGTTGTTTCTGAGCAACCGCTGGTTGATGCCGAACGAATCCTCCGCAGCTTTACCCGACGAGCTTTTCGCAGGGCCGTGAGTGATGAGGACGTCAAGCCATTTCTGGCGCGTGTTCGGGCCAAGTTGGATCAAGGGGTTTCATTTGAGCAGGCCATGCGCGTCGGCTTGCGGGCTGTGCTTGTCTCTCCGCACTTCTTGTTCTTGCGCGAGAAAGTGAGCCCTGAGAAACGGACGCTCGACGACTTCGCGTTGGCCAGTCGGCTGTCATACTTCCTATGGAGTTCCATGCCGGACGAGGAACTATTCACGCTGGCCGAGCAGCAAAAGCTTCGTCAGCCGGAAGTGCTTCACGAACAGGTTGAGCGGATGCTGCGCGATCCGAAGGCTAAAGCCTTCACCGAGAATTTCGCCGGCCAATGGCTCAGCCTGCGGAACATTGATGCTACAACGCCCGACCGTCTGCTCTATCCGGAGTTTGATGATGTTCTCAAGGTGTCCATGGTCAAGGAGCCCCTGCTCTTCTTTGATGAAGTCTTGAAGAACGATCTGAGCCTGACCAACTTCGTGGCGTCAGATTTCACGATGCTGAATGGTCCGTTGGCAAAACACTACGGCATTCAGGGGGTGGACGACGGTTTAGAGTTCCGCAAGGTTTCGCTTACGCCTGAGAGTCATCGCGGCGGAGTGCTCACGATGGCTGCCGTGCTGAAAGTCACGGCCAATGGCACGACAACGTCGCCGATCTTACGCGGTGCGTGGGTTCTAGACCGGATTCAGGGAACGCCTCCGCCCAAGCCGACGATGGATGTTGAAGCGATCGATCCCGACATCCGCGGCGCCACGACGATTCGCAATCAACTGGAAAAGCACCGCAACAACGCCGCGTGTGCCAGCTGTCATGTGAAGATTGACCCACCGGGTTTTGCGTTGGAGAGCTTTGATGTCATCGGTGGCTGGCGAGACCGTTATCGCAGCATCGGCGACGGCGAACCGGTAGTCATCAACGGTCGCCGAGTGCGTTACCGCAATGGCCCGCCAGTAGATGCAGCCGATGTTCTCACCGATGGTCGCCGATTTCGGAACATCGACGAATTCAAGCAACTGTTGCTAACCGACAAGGACCAGTTGGCCCGCGCGCTGGCCGAGAAACTGCTGGCGTATTCGACAGGTGCAGCACCGACAACTGCCGATAAGCCAGAAATTGAGGTCGTTGTCGCCCGTGTCCGTGATAAAAACTACGGCTTCCGAGCGCTAGTGCATCAGGTTGTGCAGAGCGACTTGTTTTTTGCGCAAATAAAACGAGGACTATTCCATGACGCTCCATCGTCGAACGTTTCTTCGCGCTGCTGGCGTTTCTCTGGCCTTGCCTCTGCTTGATGTGTTCTCGACTTCTCGTGCTTCTGCCGCAGATACGTCGTCGCGTCGGCGAATGGTCTGCGTTTGCGCTCCGCTTGGGTTTTATCCACCGCATTTCTTCCCTGAGAAAGCTGGCAAGGACTATGAGCCGACGCCGTACTTGGAGATGCTCAAGGACCATCGGGATGACTTCACGGTGATCTCCGGACTGATGCACGCGGGGACAAGTTCCGGCTTTGCCCATCAAGCGACGGCGAGCTTTTTGACTGGCGTGCCGGGGGCGGGGCGCCCTGGGTTTCGCAATGCCATTTCCATCGATCAGTTTGCAGCCGATCACATTGGCGGGCAGACTCGGTTTCCCACTCTGACGTTGTCAGGTGAAGGGCTGGGACTGTCCTGGACTCGCACTGGTGCACAAGTTCCGGCAGCGACGTCGCCCTCACGCGTGTTTGCGAAGCTGTTTCTGGATGGCCGGGCTGACGAAGTACAGGCTCAGGTACAGCGGCTCGAAGATGGCAGGAGTATCCTGGACGACGTGCGTGATCAGGCTCGAACGTTGCGATCTGATCTTGGCACTGACGATCGGGATAAGCTGGATGAGTACCTCACCAGCGTTCGTGAGTTGGAGCGGCGTCTGCTGAAGGACGAAACCTGGGTGAAGACGCCTAAGCCGAAGGTGAACGTGGAACCGCCGCAGGACATTCCGAACGCCGCGGATCTGATCGGTCGCACTCGGCTGCTGTTCGACCTTGCTCATCTGGCTCTGCAGACGGATTCGACGCGGCTCATCACGATTATGCTGGCCGGTTCGACGTACGCACCGCCGATTCCAGGCGTCAATCTAGGCCATCATGATTTGTCCCATCACGGCAAGGACCCCGGCAAACTTGAACAACTCAAGATTGTCGAAGTGGAAACGATGAAGACCGTGCGAGACCTGCTGGCCAAGCTCAAGCAGACTCAGGAGAACGGCACGAATTTGCTGGACCAGACGATGGTGTTCCTGGGCAGCAATTTGGGTGATGGCAGCAGCCATTCCGTAAAAAACCTGCCCGTGCTGCTGGCCGGAGGCGGTTTTCAACATGGACAACATCTGGCGTTCAATGCTGATAACCCGCCGCCGCTGTGCAATCTCTATGTGAGCATGCTTCAACGCCTCGGTATCGAAACGGACAAGTTCTCGACGAGCAGCAGCACGCTCACGGGTCTGGAGTTCAGCCGACACTAACGTGATACGCGGAGCGTTTGGTTTTCAACGCCGGTGATCCATCAACAATCTGATGGGATCACGAGTTTCTTTGCTCGTGGTCCGCGACGCTGCCGATTTGTTGAGGAACGCCGTTTGAGCTGAGTCAGGGACGCTCTGCGCCCAGATGTCGGTCATTGGCCGGGATTCGATTTATCCACAGACGAGCTGAATACGCTCGTGCGCTTGCGATTCCCTTGATATTCGTCGGCACCGTCGTCGCGAAACTTTCTTCACACAGGGCCCGTCAGGAATCAAGTTGATGTTTCTCTTCACCGTCATTCGACGCACCTTTTCGTCGAACCTGCAAGCTGTTGCTGTCAGCGAATCTGAGCAGGCTGGTCTACAGGCCGGTGGAATCGATCAGGGGACCATTCAGAAGTATTTCGCATGGCGGCGCAGCCTGGTCATCTTTGTGGTGCTTTCGACGGTACTCAGTGCAGCGCTGTCGACATATCGGGAAGCCACTGAAACCGAGGCCAAGCCTGATGTCTTTGAAATGATCACGCATCAGGTGTCTCAGAAGCAGCAAGAGGCGATCACCGACGCGATCAAATCGGCAGGTGGCGAAGTTCCGGAATCGGTCAAGGAAGCTGCCGTTGAAGCTGCCTCTGAAGTGCAGAAGGCTCAAGACAAGGCTGATGAAGATAAGGATGATACTAATAACGAAGCTGACGAGCCCGCCGGAGATGAGAAGGCCGATGCTCAGAAGACTGCGGGCTTAGAAGAGTCAGATCAGGCTGCAGACGAAGAGCCTGAAGAACCTCAGACAACCTTTGCGCATTTTGCGGACTTTGTGCATCTGATCGCACTGTATGCGCTGCCTGCTGCGGCGCTCGCGGTCGCAATTCTCTGGACCAAGTTCAAAACGACTTTTCGTATCATGGTCGCAGGTTTTGCATTCTCATTTCTTGTGCCGCTGATCATTGCGCTCTGTCCGTGGAGCTGGTGGGGTTATGTGGAGCCTGTCGCATCGGCGCAGCAGAAGCCCATGCAGAATCTTGAACGGCTGACCGACGGACTGATGGAAGGACTTGCCTACCTGGTCACTCTGTTGCCAACGGTGATCTCGCTGGTACCCGGTGTGCAGAAAGCATGTTTGAGAGTAAAGAGCTTATTGCCTCAATCCATGCTGCCGGGATGGTTCCTGGTCGCTGCGTCACCTTTCTACGCGTTGTTCTTGCTTGTCGTCTTCGTGGCGATCAATCAGGTCGCCAGCGATCCTCTGTTCTTCTGCGGTATGTTGTTATTCCTGTCGGCGCCACTGGTGTATGCAATTCGGGCTGACGTTTATACGAGTCCGCTGGTCACTGAGGATGACATGCGACGCATTCGTGGAGTGCAACGCGTCATCGGACTGATGACTCTGTCCGCTGCAGGCCTGCTGGTGGCGTATGTGACGACTCAAGACGTGATGGGAATTCGCCTGTTCGGGACCAACCCGAAGACTGCTCTGATGCAACCGATCGACCTGGTGGAATTTTTCCTGGAGACAATCGGTCGTTCCATGTTCATGACGGTCCTGGGGGCTGACGTCTTCATGCGAATGAACCTCGCTGCCTGGCAGAACAATCGAGATTTCCAAGGTAGTGAGGCTGCCGCTGACTACGACAAGATCATGAGCGAGATGGAGCGTGTTTCGAAGTAGGAGGCGTCGCGCCGCACATAGACAACGCGGCATCGACGGGCATCTCGGCTCAGGTTGCTGACGACGGTCATCAGTACGGTCGGCTTGTGGGGATGCTTTGAATTGGCCGGAAGCGCCTGTGGGATGCTATAACGCGGCGTTCAGTCGTGTTGAAGTAGGTCCATCTATTTACAGGTAGCTTGTCGACTCTCATGACCCGAATATCAGCATTTCGCCTGCTGCTGGTCTTCGCATTGGCATTGGTGGCACTGCCGCCCTGCTCTGCGGAGGACGCCAGAACGCTGGCTAAGTCGTTTGAGCAGCACGTCAAGCCGCTTCTGCAGCGACATTGTGAGCGTTGCCACAACGCGGAAAAGCTCTCTTCAGGTATTCGAGTCGATCACCTCGACGCCCAACTGGAAGAGCGGCATCTGAAGTTGTGGGAGGGCATCCGCAAGCAGATTGTCGGGCGGGCCATGCCGCCTGAAGATGAGCCCCAGCCGACGGCCATGGAACGCGAGCGGGTTCTAGAGTGGATTCAACAGGGGCTGGACCTGGCTCGTTCCAGGCCTGTACCCAAAAACGGGAGTGTGCGGCGACTGACCGTTGCTCAGTATCGCAACACGTTACGCGAACTGCTGCTGCTGGAAGATGACGTAGCCGATGTGCTGCCGCCAGACGCCGTGTCACGTGATGGTTTCGTCAATAATCAGGAAACGCTGGCGCTCTCGCCGTTGCTCTTGGAAGCATACTTCGAGATTGCTGACAAGGCGCTCAGCCGTTGTCTCGTCGATCCTCGGAAGCAGCCGGCAATTCAAAACTTCCGCGTCGAGTTGGCAGCGGCAATTAACTCCGAACCGTGTCGCGACAAGCTGATTCTTGGAGCCGACAGCCTGCTGCTCAACAACGAAGACTTTGTCGTCAGCCAGTTGACTGCTCAAAAGCCATTTGCTTTTCAGCCGTTCTTCATGCAGACAAAGTATCGCTTTATTGAGGGCTATCAGGGAAATGATACTGTCCGTGGCTGGCGCGATTTTGACAGTATTTATCACTCCGTTTTCGCGTGCATGCGCGGAACGCATGGATATCCCAAGGGGCGGGCTTATAGCACGGTGCCGGGAGGGCTGCTGCTTCGTCCCGCGATTCCAAGTGCCGAAGAGTTTCAGGTCGAAAGTACCTACGGCCCGAAGGCGAATTTCAAGATCTCGTTGCGCGAACTTCCCGATGAAGGACGCTTCCGAGTTACTGTGAAGGCCGCGAAGTATAAAGACGGACTGCTGCTGGATGGCGCGGCAGTTACCCAATCGGCTGAATCAAAGGGTGCCATAGTCTGCACAGATCCCGGTGCAGACTCGCAAGCGGTAGCGATCAAGCACGCGGACATTTATCAGGTCGATGTCTATACCGCTGATCGGAACGCGAAGCCGATTACACCGGACGCGTCGAAGTTGGGTGATGGACTGATTGGAGCTTGGCGTTTTGAAGGCGGTGCTTCCAGCACTCCTGAACGCCCTCACTTAGCCGGTCGCATGGTTGGCGATGCTCACCTTGTGGACTCTCCTTTTGAGAAAGCGATCTCGCTTGATGGAAACGGCGACGCCGTCGTGGTTCCTCATCATGAATCGATGCATGTGGGAGACGGAGATTTCACTGTTGCTGCCTGGATTCACCCGAAACAGCTACGTCAGGCCGGGATTGTCTGTCTTGGAAAGTATAGCTGGACCCACGGCTGGTATCTGGACATGCCGGGAAACAATGGCGTTCTGAGAATCGAAACCGCTGGGCCGAATAATCAGTCCAATGGGACGGTTTCCTCACCGCCGGGGACGATTCGTAATAATACCTGGCAGCATGTCGCGGCTGTGGTTCGTCGTGGGAAAGGCGAAACTCAACTATTTGTGAATGGCTATGCGGTAGCGAAAGGTGCAATTGGCGACGCCAATCTGGATAACCCCAAGGTGGACTTGCATCTTGGACGCATTCAGGATGCTCAACAATTTGTGGGTGACCTCGACGAAGTGCACATTTTCCGTCGTGCCCTGGGTGATGCCGAGATCCAGGCGCTGGTTGAGCCTGGCAGGAAGTATGTGCCTCCTCCGCCTCGCGAGAAGCCGCAGGAACTGACGCTTTCGCTTGGTGATCGTCAATTTGTTGGTCTGCTCCAGCAACCAGCGTTTTTAGTGGTCAGGCTGGATGCAGGGGCACTGCCCGTACGGGCACATTATCCCAGCGCCGCGCCGCTCGATCGCATCGTGTTCACTCCGCTGGTTGCCGAGCATGATCTGGCTCGACGTTTTGCTGTGTTTGAGAAGCGGTCACCGCAACTGGGAGTGCATTTGGGATTGCGCCGCGATTGCGGCAGCACGCTTAGCCCGGTCGGAGGAGTGCAGGCTGTCTCGCAAGAGGGCCTTTCGACATTTGTATTCGAAGGCGCAATTCGCAATTTCCCGAGTCCTGACGTTGAGAAGGATAATGTCAACTATTTGGCGGGCATTCGAGAGATCGGCGTCCGCAGCGAGTTTACAGACGGCCGCGACATGCCGAGGTTGCTGATCCGCTCGGTAGAGTTCGAAGGACCGTTTTATGATCAGTGGCCGCCAGTGACTCATCGCAGCATCTTTATTGAGTCCAAAGACGAATCCAATCCGCCGGTTTACGGTCGGCAGATTATCCGCGACTTTGCCAGTCGGGCATTTCGGCGCCCGATAACTGCCCAGGAAGAAGCTTCGCTGTGGGTGGTATTTCAGAGGTCACTTGCTGCGGGCCAGGATTTTCAGGCGAGTATTAAGGACGCTCTGCAGGTTGTGCTAACGTCACCGCAGTTCTTGTTACTGATCGAGAATAGTGCGACTCCGCAACCCGAAGCGCTCGATGAGCATGAATTGGCGTCGAAACTATCGTACTTTCTCTGGAATGGTCCGCCCGACCGCGCGGCCTTGAAGCTCGCAGCGTCCGGGAAGCTCCGGGGACAACTCGACGCGGAAGTTTCGCGGCTGATCGACGATCCGCGATTTTCGCGATTCGTCAATGAATTCTCCGCTCAATGGCTGGCGCTCGACAAGTTCTCGGTGTTGGAACCGGAACGCAGTCGCTTCCCCAAGTTAACTCGAGACACTCGCGGTCAGTTGATCAAAGAACCCGGGTACTTTCTGCAGCATCTGATCCGCCGGAACTTACCGGTGCGGAATCTGATTGAGTCGGACTTCGTCGTCGCCAATGAAGTGGTCGCCAGTTATTACGACCTGGCTGATCGCACGGAAAGTGGATTCCAGTTCGTTGCGATCCCGCATGGCCGACGCGAACTTGGGGGAGTGCTGTCTCAGGCGGCGATCATGGCTGGGCTGTCAGACGGTCGTGAGTCCAACCCGGTGAAACGCGGGGCCTGGCTGGCTCGACGAATTGTTGCTGAGCCACCGGATGATCCTCCGCCGAATGTTCCAGCTCTCAAGGAGGATACGCAGCATCTTTCTCTTCGTGAGCGACTGGAGCGACATCGCAATCAGCCTGGTTGTGCGCAATGTCATGCAAAGATCGACCCGTGGGGATTGCCGTTTGAGCAGTTCGATGCGGGTGGACGGTTTAAACCGCAAGCGGTTGATGCCCGCTCCACATTGCCGGATACCACCGTGGTGTCCGGTGTGGACGACTTGAAGCGCTACCTTGTGAATGAGCGTGTCGATCAGGTTGCCTTTAGTGTGCTCAAGCACTTGGCGACGTATGCTTGCGGGCGCAACCTCACCTACAACGAACTTGAATTCCTGAAGCGTGAAGGAGCCAAGTTGAAACCGAACGGATATTGCATGCGTGACCTGGTTCGATTTGTGGTCACGAGTCCAATGTTCCTTGAAAAATAGGTTTTCTTGAAGTTGAGCGGTGTTTGAATTGAGTTGAGCTTGTTGCACAACGCTATGGTGTGTTCAGCTTGTGCTGATCGAACGGGGGGTCGGCTGAAGGAGTTCGGGCGACTCGGTTTAGGGACGTTCTGTTTCGGAGAGACGTATGAGTTCATCGCTTCGCATCGACCGTCGAGCCTTCCTGCAGGGCTTAGGCGGAGTGGCATTGGCCTTGCCGGTTCTGGACGCGATGGGCGCTGAGATTACCGAAAGTACGCCTCGCCGATTCTGCGCGCTTTACACCGCGAACGGGATGTCGTTGCCACAGGCGTCTCACGGTATCAACGAATGGAGTTGGTTTCCGACCGCCGAGCACAACGGAGAATTTGTATTTGGTAAGTCGACGGAACCGCTGAGTCGATTCCGTAAGCAGTTGAGTTTTATGGGAGGGCTGTATCACCCAAGCGGACCTAAGGCCGACCCGCATGTGTGTTCGGATATGTGGCTGACTGGGGCGCCCCTGCATAATCCTAAACCGGGAACATATAACTCCGTCGGCCTGGATCAAGTCGTTGCGTTGCACACCAAGCAGCATTGTCGGCAGCCATCGCTTATCTTATCGATCGATGCGGGCACCGGCTTCCTGTCACGTACGGGGACGATTTCGTATAGCCTTGAAGGACGTCCAATTCCTGCGGAGAACAATCCTCGCCGGATTTTCGATCGGCTATTTCGGAGTGATCGCGATTCGCTGCAAAGCGAGCGCGAGGCACTGAAGCGCCGCATCAAGCTCGTGGATGCCGTCGTGGAAACCGCGAAATCGTTCCAGCAGCAACTAGGGAAATCTGATCGGGAAAGGATGGATCAGTATCTGACCTCACTTAATGAGGTGGAGTCGCGGCTGATCGCATCCGAGCGCTGGATCGACGTGCCCTTGAAGAAGCAGGATTATTCACATTTGAATCTCGATGCGACCACCGAGGGTGAGCCGGCTGAATACTACCGCAATATGTTTGATCTGATTGCGCTGGCGTTCGACGCTGATATCACGCGGTCAGTGGCATTCATGCTCAATCGTGAAGATGGAATGGGCATCAGTGATACGTTTCCATTGAAGCTTGGCTTGACTCGCACTCATCACAGCTTGTCGCATGCTGGCGATAAAGATGGTCAATTGGAGTTTGCGAAGTACGACCTGTTTCTCAGTCAGCAGATTGCGCATTTCTTTGAACGACTCAACGATTGCCGCGATCGTAATGGGACAGTGCTGGACAACACGATCGTCCTGTTCGGCAGCGGTGCCAGCACGACTCACAATCCGCGCAATCTTCCGACACTGATTGCGGGCGGCGGAAGCATGGGCGTGAAGCATGGTGCCTACTGGCGCCAGGGCGAAACTCGCATGTCCAATCTGTATCTCAGCATTCTGCATGCGCTCGGAATTGAGCAGGACTCGTTTGCTGACAGCACCGGGACATTGAGCAGTTCGGTTTTTGGTCGTGCGTAGTATCGTGTTTTCGGCGACCGTACTTGTGGCGGTGCTACAGCTCGAAGGCGACCGCTGAGTGATCTTCGACAGCCTGCGTATGTTGAAAAGTGGCTGTGACTCAATTGCGAAGGGCTGTCATCGGTTGAGCCGGGATGGGCGCTTCAGGAACTGGTTTTGATTACCGGGATGTGAATTGTGAAGATCGACGCGATTGATTTTTTCTACTTGGCGATGCCGGAAGTTCTCGACATTGGAGACGGCAGTCAGGACGCATTGCTGGTGCGAGTAAACGCTGGTGATCATGTTGGCTGGGGTGAGTGCGAGGCCGCCCCACTTGTGTCGATTGCAAGCCTAGTCTGCCCGATGTCTCACAGTGCCTGTAAGCCGGTGCAAGCTTCTGTGCTCGGACAGGCGATCGACAGCGTGGATGATATCCGAAGGATCGGAAATCTCGTGCGCGCGAACAGCCTCGATTTGCTGCAGGCCGATCATACGCTGTCTGGAATTGACATCGCGCTGTGGGACTTACTTGGAAAACGCCTCGGCGAGCCGGTTTGGAAACTGCTTGGGTATCGGAAGTCGTACCCCAAGACACCTTATGCATCTGTGCTGTTTGGAGACACTCCGGATGCAACCTTGTTGAAAGCGAAGACCATTCGTTCGCAGGGATTCCGGGCGGCGAAGTTCGGTTGGGGACCTTTTGGTTTGAGCACAGTAGCTGCTGACGAGGCGCAACTCCGAGCGGCACGCGAAGGTATGGGTGGGGAGGGCATTCTGCTGGTTGACGCTGGCACGGTGTGGCATACCGACGTCGACGCGGCCAAGGCGAGACTACGAGCCCTCAAGGAAGTGCAGGCGACGTGGCTCGAAGAACCGTTCGTTTCCGGAGCTTTGGGCGAGTATCACGCATTGTCCGAGCACAGCGGAGCGGTCGGACTCGCCGGTGGTGAAGGTTGCCACAACTTCCACATGGCCCAGCACATGATTGATCATGCCGGGCTGAAGTACGTACAGATCGATGCGGGAAGGATCGGCGGGATTACTATTTCAAAAGACGTTGCTGACTACGCGGCGGCGAAAGGTATCACTTATGTCAACCATACCTTTACGTCGAATCTCGCGTTGTCCGCATCGTTGCAGCCTTATGCGGGTTTGGAGTCGCACGTCATTTGCGAATTCCCCACGGAGTTGAAGCCACTGGCGGTGGCGATGACGAAAACGCATATCAAGCCCGACGCCAATGGCGAAGTTCGCGCGCCGGATGCGCCCGGCCTTGGCATCGAGCCCGACCTGAATGGCATTCGCCCTTATCTGGTTGATACTGAGATCCGAGTGGGTTCAAAGGTTCTGTATCGCACGCCACAATTGGCACGCTGAACCGTATCAATCTGGATCAGGGCGATTGCCGAGCGACGGTTAACTTACCACTTGGCACCGAGCGGCTTAGCTCCGGCGTTCTTCATGCGGACGCTATACAACGACGTTCTGGCGGTGATGAACAGCGTTTTGTAGTCATCTCCGCCGAAGGTCGCGTTGGCGGGGCCTTCCGGGACGTCGATCGTTTCCAGCTTTTTGCCGTCTGCATTGTAGACGTGCACTTTGCCATGAGTGGTGTAGAGATTGCCCTTCACGTCAACAGCCATGCCGTCACTGCCCTGCTCAATCTGAAACAGCTTCTTGCCGAGCTTGCCGTCCTTGCTGACCTCGTAGCAATGAATGCCGGCGGGCAGCTTATGATAGGCGGGGTCCGGGTGCTTCATGTGCCCGCCGGTGTCCGCGACGTAGAGGCGGCCTTCGTCGGGAGAGAAGTTGATTCCGTTCGGCATTGCCAAGTCCTTGATCACCGGTTCGATCTTGCCCGACGCCGGATCGAACTTGAATACCCAGTGACCGGGGATTTCAGCCTGGCCGGTTAACCCCCACGGCGGATCGGTGAACCACAGCGTGCCATCGGATTTCACGGCCACGTCGTTGGGCGAATTCAGCCGTTTGCCGTCGTACTTGTCGACCAGCACAGTGAGGCTGCCATCCGCTTCTGTCCGCACCAGATTGCGAGCCGCGTGCTGGCAGGAGATCAGTCGGCCCTGCAGGTCCAGCTTGTTGCCGTTGGACTGCTCGCTTTGACGAAAGACGGACAAGCCTTCGCCTTCGCTCCATTTCATGATCTTGCTGTTCGGAATGTCGGAGAAGACCAGCATCTTCTTGGCGGGAATCCACGCCGGGCCTTCGGTGAACTTCATATCTCCGGCCAGCTTCTTCACTTTCTCGCCGGGTGCGACGAGCGATTCACTTTCGTCGGCGCGGGCGACGCCAACGGCGGCTAGCAGCAGACTGAGGGCTACAAACGCGTGTTTCTTCATCAGGTGCTCCACATGATCAAAAGTTGGATGAGCGACTGGCGGCGCTGGGTCTATGACGATGCCAATTCAAAGCCAGAAAGCGTTCCGGTACTCGATCCGAACGCACTGGTGTCCGCACCGAGACGACGCAGGAACTGCACGTAGAGGTTGCAGAGCGGCGGGTTCTTCTTCGGATCGAATGCCAGATGCTGGCCGTGCCGGAATCCGCCGCCCGCTACCAGAATCGGCAGGTTCTTGTTGTCGTGACTGCTCGCATTTCCGAGGTTACTGCCGAACAGCACGATCGTGCGGTCAAGCAGCGTGCCGCCCTGCTCCGCTGTGCTCTTGAGCTTTGTGAGCAACTCTCCGAAGAGTTTCATTTGCTGAGTTTCGATGACTGCGAGCTCGGTTAGCTTGGCGGGGTCCTGTCCGTGGTGGGACAGATTGTGCCAGTCTTGTGAAACTCCGGGGATCACCGGCACTGCATTGAGCCCGTTCAACGCGAAGGTGATAAACCGTGTCGAATCTGTCTGGATCGCCAGTTGCATCAGATCGATCATCAATCGTACGCGCGCGGGAACTTCAACCGCGCTGTTGATATCGACCGGTTGTTTGGCATCTACCTTCGGTTTCGGGCGTTTGGTCCAGTCTTGAGCTTTGACCATACGCTGCTCGACTTCGCGCACCGACGTGAAATATTCATCAAGCTTCCGGCGGTCCTGCTGGCCGAGCCCTTTCTGAAAATCCTTCGCTTCGCCGAGCACTGTGTCCATGATGCTTTGGCCCTGCTTCAGCCGCTGCATCTGCGCGTTGACCTCCGATGGAGTGCCATCTACGAACATGCTGCGGAAGACGCGTGAGGGACGTTCTTCGGCCGGAATCGGCACGCCGCTCCGCGTGAAAGAGAGACCGCGACTGGAAGACGACGCCAGCACGAGCGAACCGAATCGAGTATCCGGAACAAGCTGTTCAACGGCGTACTGGTCGAGTGAGATCGTGTTCTTGAAGTTGTCCGCGCGCGGATGCGGAGCAGCCGTCAAGTAGCACAGCTCAGCAGGGTGGCCCCCATCGACCTCAGGATGTGACAACCCTGAGAACACAGTGAACTCGTCGCGGAATTCCTTGAGCGGCTCAAGGTACGGAGTCAGCTCGTAGTCTTTTCCGGCTGATTTCGGAAACAGGTTCGGCGTGTGCAGTCCGAGCGTTGTGTTGATGCAGATCATCCGGCGCGGAGCTTCGCTGGCGGCCGCGCGAGCTTGTCGAGGTGCCATAGCTTCGAGCAACGGCAGTGAAAGCGTGACACCGGCAGCTTTGAGGAATCTGCGACGTGAGACGGGCGTGGCGGTCATGGTTTGCCTTCGCGGTGAGATAGCTGGCGTCAACAACGTATCAGACGAGTTACTTTCTCAGAAACAACTCGCTTGTCACAACTTCATGCACCAGCGTGCGAAGTCCGTAGTTTGACTTCTTTGCATTGGAGAGCATGCGATCGATCACGGCGTGGTCCCCGAAGCCGACTGGCTGACCAGTTGAGTATGTGACCAACTTCTCCGTCACGCATCGCGCGATTTGGTCGGGGTGAGCCAGCAGCACCTGTTTGAATTCGGCCAGGTCCGCGAACTGGCGGCCATCGGGAAGAGTGTCTCCGGCTTCGACGGCACGGCCTAAGCCGTATTGATAGGCGGCAAGGTACTTCGCGAGCGGTCCGACGCGGTTATTGACCCAGTCTTTGCGTTCCGCGACCACTCGATAACGCTCACGCCAGCCGCCGATAACGTCGTAATTTTCGAGGGCGAAGCCGGGCGGATCGATCTTCTTGTGACAGCCCGCGCAGTTCTCCGTCGCGCGGTGTTTGGCGAGTTGTTCGCGGATCGTCGTGGCGCCTCGAATATCCGGTTCGACGGCCGGCACGTTTGGGGGAGGAGGTGACACCGGTCGGCCCATGATGCGATCCAGCACCCAGACTCCGCGCACCACAGGCGACGTCGTCGTCCCGTTGGCCGTGACTTTCAAAACGCTGGCCTGAGTGAGCACTCCCCCGCGATGATACTCGGGCTTCAATGCAACTTTCCGGAAGGCGACTCCATGCACATCGGGAATGCCGTAGTGCTTCGCGAGTCGACCATTGAGCATGGCGAAATCGGAATCAACGAAGTTCGTTACGCTCAAGTTCTCCTTGAGTAGTTCGCCGAAGAACAGATGCGTCTCCTGAATCGACGACCACAGCAGTTGCTCTTCAAACTCGGGATAGAGAGCTTTGTCTGGCGTTGTCGCGTTGATGTCTCGCAGGCTCAGCCACTGGCCTGTGAAGTTCTCGGTGAATGCTTTGGCTTTGGGATGTTGCAGCATCCGTTCCACCTGAGCGCGCAAGACGTCTGGCTTGTGCAGTTCATTTGTGCGAGCCAGTTCGAAGAGCGCCTCGTCGGGCATGGTACTCCACAGGAAGTACGACAGACGCGACGCGAGGGCATAGTCATCAAGTGAGTTGCCGCTTGAGGATGTACCTTCGGCGGGAATTGAACCGCTCTCGCGGAAGTACAGGAATCTGGGTGACGCCAGCACGGCCTTGATACCTGCTCGCAATGCCAATTCGAACGGTTGCCCTGCTTCCAGAGATGCCGCGACCAGAGCGACAAACGGTTTCTCTTCTCCTTCAGCCACAGGTCGACGAAAGGCGCGTGGAAGAAGTTTGCTTAGCAGCCTCTCCGCATCTTCCAGCGTGCCGCGTTTCGGATCGATCTCTCCAAACACGCGGCGGTAGCTCTCCGTTGGCCAGGCTTCCGGGAATGGGCCTTCGACTTCGATCCAATGGATCTTCAAGCCGGGGCCGGGGTAGTCTGGTATGGTTTCCTGCTTCAAGTAGACGAACGGCAGTGCGACCGGAGTGACTTTGATGGTGTCGTTCTTCGCGAGCAGTCGTTCTTCAAACTCAATGACCGCCTGCTTGCCGGGTGGGGCGTCAAAGTAGCCTAAGTGTCGAGTGGGATTTCCGCTGACTACGAAGTTGCCGAGTAGCACTGCCATCGGCAGCGGCGTTTCCGAGTTATGAGCCGAAGCGGAAATTCGAAACCGGTAACGTCCCGGCGCGGGAGCGCGGAACTGCCGCAGGTCAGAAGCCGAGTCACCGCTCGACCGGAAGAGAATGACGCCGTCGTCCCGCTTCCATGTGCCGGCGACGAACCACTTCGGTAGAGAATCATACAGATCGAAACGCTCGACCTTACTGTCGAGTTTATGAACCGGAGCGATGGCTGCATTCAGAACGACGTCGGCGGCTTCGAGGTAGCGCTCGATCAACACTGGCGACACATTGAGCGCTGCTCCGACATTATCGAACCCTTGTGCGATAGCATCCTCGGGCAGCATCTCCTTTACCGACACATTCACATCGAACAAATCACGCACGGTGTTTTCATACTCGACGCGATTAAGCCGTCGCAGAACAACGCGACCTTCAGACCGATGCTTCGCCGCGGCTTCATCCAAGTGCCCGGAAAGGAGCTTCACGACCGTTGCAACCTGTATTGGTTGCGGCCGCACTTCATCTTTGGGCGGCATTTCCCCATCCCGAATGCGAGCCACGATTTCTCGCCACCGTTCGAAGACACTCGATTTGGAAAGGTCCGTGTCCAGTTGGTCGAGTCGCAAGTCGCCTTCCGCTATCTCAGCTCCGTGACAGCGGTGGCAATGCTGCTTGAAAAAGGGCTGCACGGCCGCGCTGATCGGTTCGCCTTCGGCGGCAACCAGAGTGCCTGCACTGCACACGGTGGCGAGTGCGATGCACGCCGACACGCAGGACTTAAAGAGAGCTTGCGAAGTTGAAATCAGCGCAGACATTCGACTTCTCACGCGAGAACTGCTGAACGAAGATGATCAAGCCGTCTCGGAGAAGACGGTGCTTTGAGCGCTAACGCTATCGCATCGGCGCAGTTCATCCGACTGACGCCGGGTCTCGAAGCTGCGATTTCTCCCATCCCGTTGGCGATTGGATGTCTCGAGTGCTTGCGGGAACAGCCGCTTTTGGCGAGTGGGACTTATTGGTCGTGCTCGCTTGGCTGTTAGGAACGAGACCGATCTGGATAATGTGGCGGCAATCGGAGTCTGGTTCCACGACATTCACCAACCGTCCAAGATGGCTTTTTCAGGGAGACGCTCATGAACCCGCTCGGTCAAAAAACTCGCCGCGACTTTCTCCTGTCGACCGCAGCCGCAACTGCTGTGGCCTCGTTTCCGACGATCATCCCCGCCACTGCTCTGGGGCGGGACGGTGCCATTGCGCCGAGCGAGAAGATCACGTTGGGAGTCATCGGTATCGGTCCACGTTGTACGTACGACTTAACCGCCATGCTGAAGCTGGCGGATATTCGCTGTGTGGCAATCGCCGATGTGCAAGCCAAGCGGCGCGATGCGGGCAAGCTGCTCGTCGACGGGCACTATGGCAACAAAGACTGCGTGCTTTATCGCGACTTCCGTGATCTGCTGGCCCGCAAGGACATTGATTCCGTGATCGTCGCCACGGGCGACCGTTGGCACGCGGCTGCTTCGATTCTGGCTGCGAAGGCAGGGAAGGACGTCTACAGCGAGAAGCCTTGCGGTATCACGATCGCGGCCTGTCAGGAGTTGGCTGAAACCATGCGGAAGGAGCGTCGAATCTTTCAGGCGGGCACTCAGCGCCGGAGCGTGCCAAACTTCCAGAAGGCGGTGGAGCTCGTCCACACGGGGAAACTCGGGAAGCTGCATACGATGCACGCCTCCGTCTACATACCGACGCTCGACAACACCTGGATGCCTGCTCAACCTCAACCCGCGCGCGACGTGGTGGACTGGAACCTGTGGCTGGGACCTGCAGCGTGGCGACCGTTCAATCAGGCGTATTGCGATGGCAAGTGGCGCGGACAGTGGGATTTCGACTCGGGAGCTCGCCTGCTGGACTGGGGTGCTCACACCGTTGATCTATGTCAGTGGGCCAATCAGGCCGACGACACGATGCCCATTGAATACGACCCTCAAGAGAAAAACCTCATTTGCCGCTATGCCAACGGCGTGAAGCTGGTGATCGATTTCCTGCCGCAACCGTTCGGCGATCGGTCTCCGCATTACATCACTCGGCTTGGTACCTGCCCGGTGCGCTTCATTGGCGATCAGGGCTCAGTGGAAACGGGTGATGAGGGCGAGATCGTCGTCACGCCCGAATCGCTTCAGAAGGAGATTCCTGACGCCTCGAAGCGCGTTCGCGGGCTTGATGTCTCAGCGCATGCACGCAACTTCTTCGACTGCATTCGCTCCCGAAGTGAGACCGTGGCCAATCCGACGGTCATGCGGCGATCGCACATCGCGTGTCACGCGGCTGCAATTGCCTGGGTCCTGCAGCGCAAGCTCAAGTTCGATCCCGTTAAGGAAGAGTTCGTCGACGACAGCGAAGCCAATCTGCTGCGTTCGCGACCCGCTCGCAATTGGGTGACATAGCTTTGCTCGGAACGAGAGCGGCAACTTATCGTGGCGGATGCGTCTCGTATGTGGAGACGCTCCGCCGCTGTGTCGCTCGTTCGCGACATCCGGCGGCGCCCGAAGTCACAACTGCGGAGGCTATCCGTGTCGCAATATCTCTCGCGTTTTTGGGGTTCGAACTGTTCATTCGCCGCCTTCAGATCGACCTTGTTGATGGTCTGTTTGGTCTGCTTCGCGGCGGATGCGGCACCCGCGCTACTGGGAGCTGAGTCCGAATCAGTTTCAGGCTTTGAATGGGCGATCTCGGCGGGCGGCACTCAGCATGACAAGACGCGTGGCACCGCGGTTGACCCCGAGGGGAACGTCCTGCTGACGGGCGAGTTCACCGGCACCGCGAAGTTTGGTGAGCATTCCCTGACCGCCGTTGGTTCGATGGATTTCTTCGTGGCGAAGGTTTCGCCTGGCGGAAAATTCGTGTGGGTGCGTAGCGGTGGAGGCGACAAGATCGACCGCGGGTATGCGATCGCGGCGGACCATCTCGGAAATTGTTACGTCACTGGACACTATGAAAGCGCGTCCGCGAAGTTCGATGAGACAACGATTGAGAGTGTCGGGGACTACGACCTGTTCGTCGCGAAGTATGACTCCACCGGCAAGCTGCAATGGCTGCAAAGCGGCGGCGGTAAGGGCTACGACTACGGTCATGGCATTGCGGCGGACAAACTCGGCAACGTGTTCGTCACTGGCGCAGTCGTGGGCGAGGGTAAATACCTGGGCGAACCTGTGGGGCACGCTGGCCCGGCACATGTCTTTTGCGTGTCGCTGAACTCAAATGGCAAATTGAACTGGAGCCGCAGTGCTGCTGGAGAAGGTTCCAGCACAGGTCACGGCATCGCGGTTGACCAGCAGGGAAACTGCTACGTCGGTGGTAATTGCAACGGTAAGCAAACGCTCGGCGGTCGGCAGACAAATGGTGCTGGAGCTGACATTCTGGTGGCCAAGTTTGATACTCAAGGCAACGTCGTATGGCTGCACGATGGACACCGCAGTTCCAACGCGATGATTCATGAAATCATCGCTGACAATGCCGGCAATGTCTGGGCGGCGGGAATGTTTCGCGGCGAACTCAAGCTGGCGGATCGCACCGTAACCAACCAGGGTCAGCACGACCTGCTGCTGACGAGCTTCGATCCCTCCGGCAAAAGACTGTGGACCAAGACGGCGGGTGGCGCGGGCATCGATTACGGACTCGGAGTCGCCACGGACGAACGCGGTAGCAGCTATCTCACCGGCTCGTTCACCGGCCGAGTCGACTTCGACGGTGTTCCTCGCCAGAGCAGCACGCCAGCCTCAGACATCATGATCGTGAAGTACGACCGCGACGGCACCCTCCGAGCCTTTCACCAAGCCGGAAGCAACGGCACCGATCACGCTTACACAATCGTCACTGACCAGCGCGGCAACCTCTATCTCTCCGGAGCCTGCAGCGCCGCAGCAAAGTTCGGCACCCACTCTCTCCCAAACCTCGGCAGCAACGACGTGTTCCTCGCCAAATTGCGGTTTGAATGACGCGTGGGCACGAGGTGATTCATTCCCACGCCCTTCGCCGCTGCGCGACCCCGATAGACCTCGGGTGGTCAATCGGCGCCGAACCTAAGATTGATCGATACTCGGGCACAGCTCAGGTTCGTGCAGGTGTCTCGTGCGACTTCGTCGGCTTCCTGCTGACGTTCTTGCAGCAAGCTGTTTCACGATCGCGACATCGCAGATTCAGCTGAACGTCTAGGGGCTCGCACGACGACGAGTGGCAGCATGTACTCCGAAAACGTCGAAATAGTCGAGTCCATACAACAGCCCGAAGAATAGCGCGAGGTAAGCGCAGGCCTTGAGCCAGAGTTGCCCGACCGTCGTGCCTAGCAAGCGATGGCCTCCACCTAATGGCAGTGTCTCCACTTGCAGCGTTTGCGGTCCCGTCCCGGTAAACGACGTTCGGCCGTGATGTATGCCTGCTGCGTCAGTCCATTCATAGCGGGCGATCGTCTGTTTCTCGGTCCAATGCCTTCCGCCCCGGTGCCGTCGCACTTCGCGCGTTTCGTTAGCCGTGACCGTCGCTGTGTGTTGCTGTCCGAGCACGGCGTAGGCGCTCTCATTCAACGCGAAAAACGTTGTGAGCGCGACGGCGAGCGTGATTGCTCCCCATGCGGCCCAAGTTTCCAGGCGCGCATCGAGAATGGTTGCAAACTGCATTTCGTCTAGATCGTCACCCCAAGCAGCACCGCGTAAGAAGCTGATGCCACACAGTTCGACCTGCTCGCGACCTCGACGGTTCGTGAAGGTCACTTGATAGAAGCGGCAGCCGCGACCGAGCTTCCAGCCGCGCGTGAAAAGTGCGCCTTGAAAAGGACGCCATACAATCTTCTTGATTGTGCCGCCGAGCGACTCGATCTCCGTCCTGATCCACCAGCGGTAATAGGCGTCGGTCAGCAGGAACATCAGCGGCGGGCTACACAGCAGCGACAGCGGGACGAGCAGCAGGCTCACGGCAGCGGTCAGGAAGAACGTCCATGTCACAAAGCCGACAAAGCCGACGGCCATCATCGGCAACACCAACATCGCGATCTTCCTCTTAGGCGAGGCTTCTGAGTATGCAGTTGTCAGGACGCTCGTGATCTCGAGCACGGACGAAGTGACTCGTTGCCCAGGAGGCCTTTTCTCTCTCGATGTTGGCTGCTGTCGGCGACTCTGCTTGCGACGGCGGCGATTCGATTTCCCGTCCCACTCGTCCGTTGTGAATTGTGCTGCAACAGCTTCGGCCGCAAGATCGGACGAAACGTCTTGCTCCTCTGTGTCCGGGACAGCAGGGATCGAGAGAGTGGCTCCACACTGCTTGCAGTCGAAGCTCTTGCCCGCCACTGAATCCTTGAGGGAATAGTTTCGACCGCAGGCGCAGCTCAGGCGAATGGCCATGAAGGAGAACTTTCGAAAGGAAGTGGGATAGGCATCCTGCCGTTCAACCCAGGCGAACGAGGCTGAAACACTTCTGACGGGCAGGAAGCCCATCCCAAGCGAACAACTGAGATCAGACCGCCGACAAATTCATGTGAACTGATCCGTTTCCGCCGCGTTACTCTACGATCGACTGAAGCTGAGGTGTCGTCGCAGCTGGTCAGAGTGCGCCGACTTTCATTTCCGGCGATCTTAGCAAACGCAGCTACGACGAACGGATCACTGTGCGAAAAAGCATTGCGAGCCATTTCAATAACCGCAGTGAAAGTGCTGCTCGGGAAAGTCGTCTACATGCCCATCACCTTAACCTGCGATGATTGCTCGACGACGCATCGCCTGAAGGATTCAGCAGCAGGTAAACACATTCCGTGCAAGGGCTGCGGGAAGATGCTGGCTGTCGGAGACGTTAAGCTTCCTCTGCGCGGTGCTCCAAGAATGCGAAGCGACGATCAGGATTTCTCAACCGGCGAGTTGGTGCGGCACTTGCGCCAAGCTCAGACGACGGAGCCGATCGTGCCGCCAGTGGGGTCGCTCGGTCAACGCATCGTGCAGTTCTGTCTGGCTATCGTGCTCGCGGGGGTCTTCCTCACGGCGGCCTGCTGGGGATTGAGTTTGCTCTCCACGGCGGCGCGGACGAGTTCCTGGCCGTCGGTGGAAGGCACGATTACGCACTCGTCCCTTCAGCGCGCGGGCAAAGGTTCGATAGTGGTCGTGAAGTACCGCTATGCGGTCAACAACATCAATTACGAAGGCGATCGGTTGGTGGCCGTCGGTGATTCGGGCTTCTTGTTGAGGTCTCAGCAGGAGGTGAGCGACCAGTTCGCCGAGAGCTCAAGGGCTCCTGTCTATTACGACCCGCGCGAGCCTTCGTCCTCAGTGCTGATCCCCGGAGTTCCGGGCGGCCAATGGCTGTACTCAGTGATTTTTGGGGCGATGAGTATCGGGTTTGGTTTCGCCGCGTGGGGGTGTTTTCGAGCGGCGATTGGCAAGCCCTTGCCGCAGCGCAATCCCAACTCAGCGGAGAAATCGTTCGGGCAACGATTTGGCGCAATCGTTGGTGGTGGGATGATTTTGATGCTGGTTGTCGTCTTCGAAGGGATCGGCGTCTTGACTTTGCTCCCACATCTGTGGCGGTTGCCGTGGGGATTGGAAAAGGTCTTTGGGTTCGTGATGGGACTCATCTTCGCGGCGATCTTCGGGGGCTTGGGCTGGCTCGGATTCAAGATCATCGCCTCAGCTTGCCGTCCCAGTCCGCAACCGGAGGATCTGAAGCTGGATCCCGCAGCGCCGCAGTACACAGACAACTCATTGGTCTGTCTGTTTGATGCATTGGGCACGACCGTGGCTGTGATTGTGGATGGCGATGCGGGAGTCATTCACTTCAAGAATTGCCATTCGCTGCCGGGCTTCATTTCGAAGAACGTCCCGTGGTTCAGTGCCCCGCTGAGCGACGTCGTCTCGGTCAGCCAAGCGACATTCAAAGGCCAAACGACGCTGACGATTGTCACAACGACCGGCAAAGCCACCATCACGGCGCTGAGCAATTTTCACGATTTGCAAGCCGTGCTGAAGAGCGTTCTCGAAACGAATTCGCGCGGCGATAAGGGGCCATCCGGTCGAGCCATCATTGACGCGACGCCTGCGCCGATCCCGGCCTTCGGTCGAGTCTCTTTTTGCATGCTGGGAGCGATCGTCGGTTTGATCTGCGGCTTCGCTTCTTCACCGCTGTCAGCGCGCAGCGATGGACTGCTCGTGCTGCGGGGGTTCTTGGGAGTGTTGATCGGTGGCGGCGGAGTCTATGGCCTCGTGCTCGTCAAAGACCGCGCTGTGAAAGCTCAACTGGGCTCGCACTTCGGCTTCTCGATCGGCGGTGGTTTCGTCGGCTGGCTGCTGTATCTGATGTTAAAGATGTGGATCGCTCCAAACCTTGTCCTTGGTCTCCTGCTGACGTCATTAGGTGCCGTCATCGGGCTGAGCATCGCACGGAACAAATCATGAACGGATCAGATTCGAGTCAGAGAGTGCGGTGGCTCGACACCGCACTCCATGTTGGCGGAGTCAGGCTCGGAACAAACTCAGGTCATCATCGTAAGCAACGGATATGAACGCACTCGGTGGCGCGGGTGAAACTATGAGGAGGTCGTGCCGGTGGTGGTGTTCTTGAAGGCGTGGTAAACGCAGTCGGAAGACAGCGGTTCCACACCAGAAAGGCATCATCATGAAGTATGCCGGCGTTGACCTCCACAAGCAGACTCTCAGTGTGTGCGTTGTTGACCAGTCCCGCACCGTGCTGGAGCGGAAGCGGCTGCAGTGCCGCGATGAGCAATCCATCCGTGAGTATCTGGCGGCGTTAGGCGAGTTCCGGCTCGTGGTCGAAGCGACAGCCAGCTACGAGTGGTTCGTGCGGCTGGCGGAACCTCTGGCGGAAAAGGTGCTGCTGGCTCATCCGAAGAAGCTGCGCGTCATCGCGGAATCGACTCGGAAGAGTGACCGGCTGGATGCGCAAGTGCTCGCGGAGTTCCTGGCGCTGGACATGGTCCCCACATCGTACCGCCCCACACCGCGTCAGCGCGATCATCGTCGGCTGGTGCGTCAGCGGGATTCGATCCAGCGGCGGATCACGTCGGTCAAGAACCGTATGAGGCGTATTATGATGAATTATAACGCGGATCGCCGCGACCTCTTCACTCGAGTGGGGCTGCAGGTATTACAGGATCTGAAATTCTCCGCCGCAGATCTCTTTGCGCTGAAACAGATGGAGGCGGAGCTGAAGTTCTTCCAGCAGCAACTGCTGGAAGCCGATCGTCAGTTGCGGGAGTTTGCGAAGCAGGCTCCTGTGCGTGAGCAGCAACTGCGGGAACTGCTGCTGAGCATTCCGGGCGTCGGAACTGTGACGACCGAGGTCGTGCTGGCCGAAATCGCGGACATCGACCGCTTTGATTCTCAGAAGGAAGTCGTGGCGTATGCGGGTCTGGCTCCCGGCCAGCGGGAGAGCGCAGGCCGGTCCAGGGAACTGCATATCGAGAAGACGGGTTCGAAGCACCTGCGTTGGGTGCTGGTGGAAGCGGCGTGGCGATTGATCCGGCATTCGCCGCGCTGGCAAGCCATCTACGAACGGCTGAAGGTGCGGCTGCGGGCGAAGAAGGCCGTGGTCGCCATCGCGCGACGACTGTTAACCGTGATGACGGCCATCCTGAAGTCGGGCGAGCCGTTCTCGGCGGCTCATGTCGCCGCCTGAAACAGAACTCGCCGCAGACGGCACAGGAGACAATTCAAAGAGGTCGAGAGATTCACGAACGATTGACGAGACGATCCAACGGGAACGTGTGAACGACCCCGACCGGGGCCTGGATGGCGAAGCGCACCTTCGACCATCGTTAGGGTGAATGGGGCGTTCTTCGAACGATGCTTCTTGGTGACGGTCCCTCGTGACCGATCCCGAATAGATGGTTGAGCGAACCGCTTGAATCAGTCTCAAATCAGACCACATACCAGGAACACCACCTTGACAACACCTCTCTCATAGATGGCCCCGGTTGCCCGTCTGCGGGCTACCGGGGTGGCAAAGTCACAAGAGACTGGTCAAAAATGCCGTTCTTTTGCGGCTCCGGCCTCTTGTTGCGTTGCAAGACGGGTATGGACTGCAACTTCTTCGGGCTTCTTTCGGTTGTAAGCCTCTCGGAGAGGCCAGTGGCTCGGTAGAGCTCCCTTGAATCGAGTCATCTGGCATGAGTGATTTTATTGAGAGCAGCGTGCTCAGCAGCGAATCGCTCGAAATTCGCTGTGAGGATGCAAGAATGACATCGCGCCGACGGTAGGTCGAAAGCGATGGCCTGTCGTCCGGCCGCGTAGTTAGCGCGACCAACGGTTTGAGCAAGGGGCTAAGACCACGTGGTCTGCGGTGGTGCCGCAAATGCAGGCCTCAGGAACACTCATATGGAACAGGTGACTGGAATTGGAGGCTTCTTCTTCCGCTCGAATGAACCCGAGGCTTTGGGACAGTGGTATAAGGATCACTTGGGCATTGCCCTCGTTCCTGAGGACTACTACCACAAACCCTGGTCGCAGGAAGCCGGGATGACGGTCTTTGCCCCATTTCCGCACGACACGGGGTACTTCGGGCGTCCCGAGCAGCAGTGGATGATCAACTTCCGGGTGCGCAACCTGGACGCGATGGTCGAGCAGCTCCGCAGCGCCAAGATTGAAGTCACTGTCGATCCAGAGACCTATCCCAATGGACGCTTCGCTCAATTGCAGGACCCCGAAGGCAATCCGATCCAGTTATGGCAGCCGATTTTAGAGCCTCAGGAAGTTTTAGAGCCTCCCAAGGAAATCGTTCACAGCGAGCCGCAGCAACGCGTCACTTCGGCTTTGCGCGACCGCAGCCCGTGGGAAAGTGACGGCCCGGCATTTCTACAGCCGGGAGTTTGATTGAATTATGCTTAGAGGGCATCAATCCAGTTGGGCAACTGAGCAAAGACACTAGCGAGCAGCGTATCTCCTGTGCCCACCCTGGTGTCAGCAGTGTCATTCTCCAGCACGTCGGCACCGTTGCCGCCATCGAGTGAATCCACCCCATCACTGCCCGCGACGGTCGAATCGTTGCGGTTGCCACCACTGAGAGTATCCGCTTGCGATCCGCCCAGGAGAGTGTCATTGCCTTTTCCGCCCAGCAGCACAACGGGGACTGTCGCAAGGGATGCATCGAGCTTATTCGCGCCGTTACCACCGATCAGCACGATGCGTTCCACACCAACGGCCGTTTCGGTTCCTGTGACCGACGATGCGACTGTCACGGCATTCACGGTGAAGTTCGCGTCTTGTGATTCCAGCCAGTAGTCCGTGCCGTCGCCCCCGTCGATGATGTCGGCACCGGCGCCACCGGAGATCACATCGTCGCCATCGCCGCCGGTAATGCCATCGGCCTTGGAACCACCCAGCAGCGTGTCACTTCCTCCAGCACCCGCCAGGAATACGGGCACGCTGGCCAGGCGGGCATCAAAGAAATTGGCGCTCGCCCCACCACTGACCTGAATTCGTTCCACTGCCGTAACGGAGTCTTTACCTAATGTGGTCGTGCTGATCGTGAGCCCCACGATCGTGAGATTCGTGTCCAGGACTTCGTTGACGCGATCGCTGTCGGCACCGCCGTCCAGCGTGTCGTTGCCGAGATCGCCTTGCAGAGTGTCCGGACCCGCGCCGCCACTTAAGGAATCGTTGCCAGTCGCTCCCAGTAGCGAGTCGGCACCATCGCCACCGTTGATGACGTCATCACCCTGCAAGCCGTAGAGTCGATCATCACCAACGTCACCATTAAGCGTGTCCTTATCAGTGTTACCTTGCAGGGTGTCGTTGCCATCGCCGCCGGTCAGTGAACTCGCTTCGGTCTGGCCGCTCAGAAAGTCATTTCCCAGGCCGCCCGACATGATGTCGATCCCCGCGCCACCGACGAGCACATCGTTGCCGTTCTCGCCCACAAGCGAGTCGTTGCCCGACTGTCCGTTGAGGTTGTCGGCTCCCTCGCCACCGTTGATGGTATCATTGCCGTTGCCTGACAGAATCGCATCCGCTCCGCCATTTCCGTTGATGGAGTCCGCACCGGCGAGGGTGAAGATGAGATCCGCGCCCTCGGTGCCCGAGATCACATCGTTACCGCCACCACCACTGATGGTGGTCACACCGGTGTTCGTGAATGTGGTCGCGCTGATGACGTCGCGCATCAACCCACCCGTGAGATCCGCAAGTTCAAAGCCCGACAACGAATCCGTGGAGAGCGTGGTCGTACCCTGTTTCACGATCAGCGATGTATCGGTCAGCGTGATAGTGCGCGTCTGCCCCGAGACAACATCGGTATAAGCCACATCGCGAAAGGCATCGTTCCCCAGCCCACCGATTAACATGTCGTTTCCAGAGTTCCCGGTGAGTGTATCATCACCGGCCTGGCCATCTATGCTATCGGCTTGAGTCCCTCCGATCAGCGTATCATTGCCGCTACCCCCTTGGAGAGTGACGGGAATGCCTGCCGCGGCCGCATCAAATTTATTGGCTTGGCCGCCACCGGAAAATATTGCTCGTTCCAAGTTCAAGAGCGTGTCATTTTCGGTGACCCCACCGACTACCGACGTGAGCTTCGTCGTGAGTGTGAGATTGCCCACCGAAAACTCGCTCAACAGATCCGAGATGCCGACGCCACCATCCACGGAGTCGTTGCCCGTACTACCGCTGAGCGTATCGTTACCCGCGCCGCCGTGGATTGAATCGTCCCCCAGGCCGCCATCGAGCGCGTCATCAAGGCTGCCTCCCAACAAGGTATCCGAGCCACCCACACCACTGAGCGTCACAGGGATTGCGGCGGCAGAGGCGTCAAAGCGATTGGCTATGTCAGTCCCCGTGAACATTCCACGTTCGATGCCCGAGTGCGTGTCGGTCGTGGTGGCGCCGCTGATCGTGATGACCAGCGTGGTCGCGTTGAGGACCAGATCGCCACTCACCGTTTCGACGAGCGAGTCTGTGCCATTGCCGCCGACGAGTGCATCGACACCGACGCCACCGGTGAGCGTGTCGTTATTGAGACCGCCATCCAAGGAGTCGTTGCCTGCTCCGCCATCCAATGAATCATCGCCGTCTCCGCCAGAAATCTGATCTGCGAAGCTACTACCGAAGACGATGTCCTTACCGGCGGCACCAGCCACCACCACGCTCACTCCACCGACGCGCGAAAACGCCGTGGAGGTTACATTGCGCAGGTCGATCAGGTTGTCCCCAGGACCTCCGTTGATCGTGAGACTTCGCACGGCGGCAGCGGAGATATTCGCATACGCCGAAATCGCCATGTCGTTGATCAGCACCTGCAGTTTGCCACTGGCGGCCTGCACGAGCACTTTTTGATTCGTCGACACGTTGATAATGACATCGGCAATCCCATCGTCCACGACTGTCACGTTGACCGTCTCGGTATCGGACAGAGCCCCGTCGCTGACTGTTGCCTGGAAGCTGTAGTTGGTCGGATCGACTCCAAAGACGGGCGCGACCTTAAAGCTGACCGCTCCATTGCTGCCGATGTTGAATTTTGCCGCGTCTGTGCCTGACAAGCTGTAGCTCAGCGTCGTCTTGGCATCCACATCACTGGCTGCGATCGTCGTCACCGCTGTGGTGTTTTCGACGACATTCAAGCTGCCAGCCCCGCCCGTGATGACCGGCGCTTCGTTTGCATTGGTGATGCTGACATTGACCGCCTTGGTGTCCGACAACGAACCGTCGCTGACGATGACGTTGAAGCTGTAACTGGTCGCATCCACTTCGAAGTTTGGAGCCGCTTTGAAGCTGACCGCTCCATTGCTGCTGACGTTGAACTTTGCCGCATCCGTTCCCGACAGGCTGTAGCTCAGCGTCGTCTTGGCATCCACATCGCTGGCCACGATCGTCGTCACCGCTGTGGTGTTTTCGGGGACATTGATACTGCCTGCTCCGCCAGTGATTGCCGGCGCTTCGTTTGCATTAGTGATGCTGACATTGACCGCCTTCGTGTCCGACAAGGTTCCGTCGCTGACGATGACGTTGAAGCTGTAACTGGTCGCATCCACCTCGAAGTTCGGAGCCGCTTTGAAGGTGACCACACCACCGCTGCTGATGCTGAATTTACCGGAGTCGGTGCCCGACAGGCTGTAGCTGAGCGTCGTACTGGCATCGACATCGCTGGCCACAATCGTCGTCACCGCCTTGTTGTTTTCGACGACACTGATGCTGCCAGTTCCACCGGTGATTACCGGCGCTTCGTTCGCATTGGTGATGCTGACATTGACCGCCTTCGTGTCCGACAGCGAACCGTCGCTGACGATGACGTTGAAGCTGTAACTGGTCGCATCCACTTCGAAGTTCGGAGCCGCTTTGAAGCTGATCGCTCCATTGCTACCAATGCTGAACTTTGCCGCATCCGTCCCCGACAGGCTGTAGCTCAGCGTTGTATTGGTATCGATGTCGCTAGCCATGATCGTCGTCACCGCTTTGTTGTTCTCGACGACACTGATACTGCCCGCTCCGCCGGTGATAGTCGGAGTTTCATTCACGTTCTCGACGTTGATGGTGATGTTCGCCGAACCCGTTCGAGCCGCGCCGGGGCCGTTGTCGCTGACTTCCACCACCAGCGTGACTGACGTGACTGTTTCCCGATCAAGGCTCGTCTGATTGACGACAGTGATAGCACCCGTCGAGGAGTTGATTTCAAAGATACCGAGGCTGTTGCCGCTGGTGATCGAGTAACTCAGACCGCCATTCGCGGTGTCGGCATCTGCACCAGTGACGCTTCCGACGGTCGTCCCGTTCTTTGAGTTCTCTGCAATTGAGAATGGCCCGCCGCTGACAGTCGGGTCGAACGAGTTAACGTTCATCAGCTCGAAGATGAAGTTGGTGCCCTCGGTGACATTCTTGGCTGCAGTGAGCTGGACGGTTTGGGCGGCAGCGACTCGAGTATTCGTGATGATCGAGATGCGGTCGGCGGACTTGTCGGTAACGACCAGATCGGGAATGAGGTCGTCATTCACGTCGGCTTTGACGATCGAAAACCGCGCCGCTCCGAGGCCGTCGAGGACCGCAACTCCCGCGTTCTCTGTCGGTTCGAACTGGCCTTTTCCGACGTTCTTGAAGACATGAATGCTGTCGGGGCCTTTGTTGTCGAAGACCCGATTATTAGTCACGGCCAGATCCACCTGCCGGTCGCCATCCAGATCGACGGCAACGATTGCCGCCGGCCCGGCATCGGCCTTGAGCGTCTGGGTCGCCTGACTCGCGTTAAAGATTCCACTGCCCGGATTCAGAAACACCGACAGGGTGTCATCCAGAAAATTGCTGACGGCCAAATCCGGCTGCGAGTCGCCATTAAGATCGGCCGCCGTCACCGCCAGCGGCACGCGCCCGACGGTCAGTCGCTGCCCTTGGGTAAAAGTACCCGCGACGTTGTTGAGGATTATCACCTGCTTGTCGTCTTGCAGCGTGACGATCAGTTCGGGCTTCGCATCGCCGGTGAGATTCGCCGATGTCAGCCCATAGGGCTTCGTCCCTAACGCGAAATTGACGGGAAGTTCATCAAACGTGCCATCGCCCTTACCCTTGAGCACGGAAATGTTGCTGTCACCTTCATTGGCAGTGACCAGATCCAGATGGGTGTCGCCATCGATATCGACCGCAATGATCGAGCGCGGGGTCGTGCCGACCGGATAGTTCACGGCTGCCGCAAAGTCGCCGGGATTATTCGGGTTATTCAACAGCACCGACACGTTGCGGGAGTAGGTATTGACGACGGCCAGATCGTCGAGATTGTCGTTATTGAACTTCCCCGAGACGATCGCGAAGGCTCCGAATGCCTTGTTGTCGCTCAGTTGCAGGCCGATCGAGTCCTTCTGAGTGAAGCCGGTTCCCGTTCCCACCAACAGACTGATGTTGCTCGAACTTTGATTGGTGACCGCCAGATCGATCGAGCCGACGCCATCAAAGTTGCCGCTCGCGACACCCTGAGGATCGCCGCCCACCCTCTGACGCGTCGTCGTGAAGCTGTTTCTCAGTGGGAACGTCTGCCGCATCCCGGGCGTCCCGCTCGCATCGACGCGCACCCGATACTTCCCCGGAGACTTGTTGGGGAAGTTATAGAACCCCGCTTCATCGATGTTCTCTGAATCCTCCACGTCCGACATCGTCGTCGTTGTCGGCTCGGTGGCGATGTCGAAGTCACCGTCGTCGTTGATGTCGAGATAGACCTTCACTCCCGCTAGTCCTTCGAGTGGATCGCGGATTTCGTCGCCATCAGCATCGCGGAACACATAACCCTGAATGCCCGTGCTGCCCGACACACCGCCGACGTCCAGAGTGACTCCGAAATTGACTTCGGTCTTTGTTTGGCCGGCCTGCAATTCAATAACATGCAGACCGTCGTTGATCGTTGGATCTGGAGTTCCGCGCACGAAGCCGCTCTTCAACACCGTGCCGACTCGATACGACCGTGCCGATAGCAGGTTCGTAAAGACATATTCGCCGACCACATCGTTGGGGTTGTTGGCATCGACCGCCCTCGTCACTCGTTTCGGCTCGGGCTCGACACCCGGCAGCTCGCCATTTGAGTCGAGGTCAAAGACACCGTTGCCATTGAGATCAAGGTAGACCTCCCAGCCTCCCAGTCCTGATTCCGTCAAGTCCTGGGTTCCGTTGTTATTGGTGTCCAGAAAGACGACGCCGCGAATTTCCCCCGGCAGCGCGCGATTGCCGAAATGAATGTCCGCCTTTGCGTCGCCCGCACCCAACGTCACCGTATGACCCCGTCCGGGCGCATTGAGCAGCACACTGGCCGTATTGGAATCGCGATTAGCCGTCACGAAATCAATCCCGCCGTTGCCGTCGAAGTCCGCCAATGCCAGCCCCGAGGGACCGTCGCTGTCCGTCGGAAGCGATATGATTCGCGGTGTAGTTTCAAACAACCGCGTGGCGCCCTCGCCGCCATCGGGATCGACGCCCACCGTGATCGATTTTCCCAGTATGATCTGCGACGGATGAATGATGCCGTTACCGAGCCCGATGGCCGAACGCCGAGTCGCCGGTTCGTCTCCGTTCAGGACCAGTTTGAAACTCTGCAACCCGGTTTCGTCTCCCGTTGCGCGGAACTTCACGGCTCCCAGCCGACCGAACTGCGTCGCGGTCTCGACATTGGTCCCGGCCGAGACGCCCTGCAAGTTGTTGACCCGACCAGCGACGACATCGACATTCTCAGCCTCGGCACTGCTGAAAATGCCTGATGCATCCACTGACGCCGTGTCTGTCGTTGACAATTTCGCGTCGAACAGCAGGTCGATTCCTGCAGCCAGAATCCCCCGCGTCGCATTGCCGACCGCCAGGCTCGATGGGTAGTCCGAGCGACCGCTGTCGAGCAGGTCGCGCACCCAGACTTCGACAAAGAAGTCTTCGTCGGGCCCGACCGATGTCACCGACGTCGGCAACGTTACCAGAGACGGCTGCGCGGTCACGCTGCGAGTCACAACGAGGGCGTACTCCAGAGTGCCCTGAGGACCTACGCTCACCTCGAAAGTGTCCTCGCCAACCAGCGACCCCTGATCGATGGCCCTGACCGTCAGCTTGGAAGGCGTCCGATCCTGATTCGCGAAGTAGGGCAAGTATGTCAGCGACAGCGAGTTGATCCCGACGACCTGCGCACTGACCAGCGCCGGGTTCGAGTTCGAAACTTCGTAGGTCAGAGTTGCCCCGGCATCCACATCGCGGAACAGTGGTCTCAGATCGACGCTCTCCGCGGCATCGCCATCGCGGCGAACGCGATCGTCAAGCCCACTGCCCACGACGAACGGGGCTTCGTTAAGGTCCGTTACCGTAATCGTGAAATCGGCCGACCGATGTAGTCCCGCGGTGTCGGTCGCCTTCAAGGTTACCGAGTAACTGGACTTGGTTTCGAAGTCCAGGGACGCTTTGGTGAGCAGCATTCCACCGAACGAATCGAGCGTGAAGAATGCGCTGTCGATGCCGCTCAGGGTGACGTTGGCCAGATTGTTGTCCGGATCGAAAACCCCCGTCGGTCCAACCATGGTGCCAACTGCCGAGTTTTCATTCACTTGCAACGGCAGCACGGCGATCGTCGGGCGGCGATTCAACGGTAGCTCGAACGCTCCGATGTCAGCGACAGCTCCCCCTGCATCGTTGCCGTCTAGCACTCGTTCGAAACCTCGTTGATCCACAGGCAGAGTAAAAACCGGATCTCCCGCATCAATCGCCTTGCTATAGATCAGCGTCTCACCGTCCTGCGTCACCCGCAACGAGTGCGTCAGAGGCGACCCGCCGTTGCCTGTCGACGGCCCGACTGTCGGTCCCCCGTTATTGGCCAGTGGCCCGAGCAGCGGATCGATCGCTGCTGACGTTCCAACGAGGTTGCCATTCTCTCCGTGCGTTAGCCCACTCGCCGAACCGACAAGACCAATCAAGTTGTGTCCGTCCGAGACGAACGCCCCGTTCACATCGCGGTTGCTGGTCATCGCTGTATTGGTCGCGATGAGAGAGTTTCTCAACCGGGCAGTCCCCGACACGACCGAAATTCCGCCGCCGGAACGAGCCGCGTGGTTCTCTGCGACCGTCACATTATTAAGCTGTAGCGTCCCCGTCTGATGTGAGATCCCACCCCCGTCTGTATCGACACTATTGCCCGAGAACGTTGAATTGAAGACATCCGCGTTACCCCGCAGGGATAATGCCCCGCCGATCCGATTGAGCGTGCCCCCGGTACCGATCGCTTGATTGTGATCGAAGCTGCTACCGTTGATCACCACCAGCGACCCATCATCCGCCGAGACCGCCCCGCCGTTGGCTTGCCCGGATGTGCCGCTGGTCTGCGCGACGTTCTGAGTGAAGCTGCTGTCGATGATCGCGAGAGCCGTGCCGTCGTCATTGAAGACGGCGCCACCGCGCGCCTCACCATTTGCCGCGGCAATCACCTGATTGCCACTGAAGAGTGACCCGATGATGGTGGCGCCGCTGGCGGTGTAAATCGCACCGCCGCCAGACACTGCGCGGTTATTAACAAAGGCACTGCTGGTGATGCCGATGGGAATGACGAGCGGCGTGCCCGTGCTGATCGACGTCGCTATCGCACCGCCCAGTCCGCTGGGGCCGATCGACAGGTTATTGGCAAACGTCGTTTGCGAGATCGTCGCGCCGCCGGTGTTGCGCAGGAAGATCGCACCCCCAGTGCGTGCTCTGTTCGCTGAGAACTCGCTGTCCGTGATGGTCAGCGCGCCCCGATTGTCGATCGCCCCGCCGTCCTGCAACGCTTCGAGATCTCCGTTGCGCAACGTCAGTCCGATGAGACTGAGCGTCACGCTGCTGTTCCTCACATCAAACACCCGATCGAGCGTACCGGCATCCAGGATCGTTTGTCCTGCCCCCGCTCCGCGTATGACCAGACTGCCACTGGTCACATCCAGATCGCCAGTCACCGCGAGTTCCTCAGAGCGACCGGCTCTCGTCAGTGTATAAGTTCCTGCCGGGATGACGATTTCTCTGGTCCCCGCAGGTGCGACATTGAGTTCCATGATCGCCGCGCGCAGCGTGACTTCGTTGGACACGCCTGTGTTGACCGCACCGTCGCCCACGGTGAGATCCGGCTTGTCCAGGGGACTGTTGACCGTCAGCACGACATGGTCTGCAGTTGAGACGGGGACTGTTTGGTCCGCGAGCGGATCGAACGTGTTTGCCGAGGATGCGTCCACGACGCTCACGGTGATCAGCGAGTTCTGAGTTCCGTCAATGATCCCGTCACTGACGCCGGTCACCGTTACTGTTTGCGCGATGTTCCAGTTGGCTGATGTAAATGTGAGCGTTGCGGCCGAGACCGCCGCTTCGTCAGTGTCGCCGCTTGTTACGGAAAGAACGACATCGGAGACAGGTTGCCCGTTCAGCACGACAGTAAACGTATCTGTTGTTCCGCTCTCGCTGACGAATAATGCCGAGCCACTTGATACCGCAATCGTGAAACCCGCCAGCTCATTGTCAGCCGTTGATACGATCACGGTCTGATCGGCTATCGGATCGAAGTTATTGTCAGAGGACTCGTCCACTACGTTCAGAATGATGCTTGAGTTCTGCAATCCATCAACGAAGGTGTCGTCGATTCCGGTCACTGTGACCGTCTGCGCAACGTTCCAGTTCGCGGTGGTGAAGGTCAGTGTGGTGACAGAGACGGTCGCTTCCCCGGTATCGCTGCTAGTGACGGACAGGACCACATTCGAATCCGGCTGCGCATTCAGCACGACAGTGAAAGTATCTGTCAGGCCGGTCTCACTGACGCTCGTGCCCGCACCTGACTCGGCGATCGTGAATCCTGCGAAGTCGTCATTCGTGGTGGAAACCGCCACAATCTGGTCGGCCAGGGGATCAAAGCTGTTGTCGGAAGAGCCATCCACCACGCTCACAGTGATGGTCGAGTTTTGCAGCCCGTCAACCACGTCATCGTCCACTCCGGTCACCGTCACCGTTTGCGGGACGTTCCAGTTCGCGGGTGTGAATGTGAGTATTGATGCGGAAACCGTCGCCTCGCTGGCATCGCTCGCACTTACCGAGAACACCACATTCGAAGTCGGTTGCTGGTCGAGAACCACCAGGAAGGTATCCGTCGTCCCCGCTTCGGTGACGCTCGTCTCGCCTCCTGACTGGGTGACAGTAAATCCTGCAGCGTCATTGTCGATCGTTGAGACGGTTACGGTCTGATCAGCCAGTGAATCAAAGGCATTGTCCGATGAGGCATCGACCACGCTGACGGTGATGATCGAATCCCGCGCCCCATCGACCTGAACGTCGTTTGCCCCCGTCACGGTGATTGTCTGGGCAACATTCCAATTCGCCGAAGTAAATGTCAGGGTCGGCGGTGCGACCGTTGACTCGAGCGTATTATTGCTTGTCACTGAAAACACGACGTTTGCAGCGGGCTGCGAGGTTAGTACAACCGTGATTGTATCCGTCGTTCCGGACTCGTTAACGACTGTCGATCCGTCAGGCTGCACGACTCTGAAGCCAGCGATATTGATCGTAATTGTCGCGGTGGTTGTTCTGGATGCACCAGGGCCCCCATCGGTGACTTGCACCGTCAGCGGGACTGATCCCAAGGAGCCATTCAAGTTTGTCCTGTTGGAAACGCTAATCGCTCCCGTCACGGGGTTAATGGCGAATATCCCCAGGGAATTGCCAGCGATAATGGCATAGGTTAAAGCATTCGGAGTGTCAGTGTCAGTCGCCGTCACCGTTCCGACCAGGGTGCCATCGGTTGCGTTCTCTGCGACATTCAGGCTCGTATTAGACAGGACAGGATCAAACTCATTGGTATCAGTCACCGTGACACTAATCGTCTGCGTAGTCGTCCCGCCGCGCCCGTCACTGGCCTGCACCTGTACCTGATAAATGTTGTCCGAATTGCTATCTGTCGGACTTTCAAAGTTGGGAGCCGCCTTAAACTGCAAGTTGCCACTGCTGATCTGGAACCTAGCCGCATCGGCGCCGCCAACAACAGAAAACGACACGCTATCCAGGTTGATATCAGTTGCGGTCAGAGTCACCACTGCAGTGGTATTTTCAATGACGTTGAGCGTCGACTGCGATGTAAAAGTCGGTGCTTCGTTAAGACGTTTTAAGAATAGAATATGCAACGCCCCGCGATCCGTGCCGTTCGTGTCGTCCGCAACGGCTCCCACTGCCAACTCTATAACACCGTCTCCATCTATGTCGCCCACCGATGTCACTAACCAACCGAAGTAGTCTCCGTTTGCCAGGCTGGGGACGCCGTTCGTGCTACTGGCCAGCTTCACGGCACCCTTTGCTGTGCCGTTGGCGTTGAGTAGTACCACGTGGACTGCGCCGCGATCAGCACCCCCTGAGTTCTCTCCGACCGCGCCCACCGCGATATCAGTCACGCCGTCGCCATCAAGGTCGCCCAGCGACGCAACGGAAGTTCCAAAAAAGTCTGAGTCCGTCAATAGAGGGCCACTTGCGCTACTGGTGATCTTCTGGTTGCTCTTTACGGTGCCGTTCGCGTTCAGCAGCAGCACGTACGCGGCGCCGCGATTGTAGCCACCCGTGTCATCGTGCATGCTTCCAACAGCCAAGTCTGTAACACCATCCCCGTCCAGGTCACCCAGCGACGCGACGGAACGACCGAAGTAGTCCCCGTTTGTGAGTACAGGCCCACCATTCGTGTTGTTGGCAATCTTCAAGCTGCTCCTCACCGTGCCATTCGAGTTCAACAATAGCACATGCACGGCTCCGCGATAGTTGCCCCCCGTATCATCGCCAAACGCCCCGACGGCCAGATCGGTCACGCCATCGCCATCCAGATCGCCCAGTGATGTTATGGCCCAGCCCAAGCGGTCAGCATCTGTGAGTGTGGGGCCGCCGTTCGTGCCACTGGCGATTTTGAGACTGCTTTTCAATGTGCCGTTTGCGTTTAGTAGCAGCACATATACGGCGCCGCGATCGGCGTTCGTTCCGCCTCCAGTATCGTCGCTGTGAGCTCCCACGGCTAAATCGGTCACGCCGTCTCCGTCTAGGTCGCCGAGCGATGCTACTGATGTACCGAAGTAGTCAGTGACCGCGAGTGTGGGAAGGCCGGTAGTGCCGTTGGCAATCTTCACATTGCTCTTTACGGTGCCATTGGCATTCATGAATTGCACGTACACAGCCCCGCGACCAGAATTTTCACCTCTGGCTCCGACAGCCAAATCGTTGACGCCGTCCCCATCAAAATCGCCCAGCGATGCTACGGAACTGCCGAATCTGTCGGAGTTCGCGAGGGCGGGGCCGCCATTTGTACTACTGGCGATCTTCACGGTGTGATCTGCGGTGCCATCACTGCGGAGCGCAATCGTCGCTGCATAGTCTTCCACTTCACCGCCCGTCGCCGAGCCGGTGGCATTCGCGGCGGCGATGTCCGAACTCAAGCGGAAGCGAGCGTAGGTGGCTCCCGCACCAGTCGTCGTCGGGATTGTTGGGAAAGTCAGTGTGAACGTGCCGTTGTTGGTCGAATTGGGAACCGTAACCGATGTTCGCTCGGTCGCGTTGTCAAACACACCATCGCGGTTGAGATCGATCCACCCGTAGAGCGTTGTTGCGAAACCAGTCTTATTGGTCGCTCGGACGCGCACCGCCGGGGCTGAGCCGACAGTCAGTAACAAGTCTTGCGCTGGTTCGATCAGGCCATCCTCGTCATCTGCCAATGTCGTGCTGTCGTCGCCGTTGGCCCGAGCATTCTGCGTGGCATTGGCCTCGCCATCGACCCGGGCTCCCAAGAACAACGTCGTCAGCGTTGCTGCGATGTCATGACTCGGCCCGCCGTTGTCCAGCAGCGTTTGATAATTCCCAAGACCGGTTCCCGTGCTAGAATCCGGGGCATCACCAAAGTCGGTCGCGGGGTTCAGGTGCAGCACATAAACCGCACCCCGATTGGACCCCACTGTATCGTCAGTTATTGCTCCGACAGCGAGGTCAGGTAACCCGTCCCCATTGAGATCTCCCAAAGACGCGACTGCGAATCCAAAGCGATCATCAAGCGCCAGCGTTGGGCCGCCACCTGAGCCATTGGCAACTTTCACACTTCGTTTCACCGTCGCGTTGGAATTCAAGAGCAGCACATACGCCGCTCCGCTGGATGTGCCGCTTGTGCTGTCGCCGATCGCTCCCACGATCAGGTCAGTGACGCCGTCCCCATTCAGGTCGCCGGCGGATGCCAGTGAACTGCCAAACTGATCGAAATTCGCAAGCGTCGGAGTGCCGTTGCTACCGTTCGACAGCTTCAAGGTACTCCGCACGGTTCCGTTGCTATTGAGCATCAACACATGCACCGCTCCGCGATATGCACCCCCTGAGTCATCGCCTCTCGCTCCGACGGCCAGTTCCGTAACTCCGTCACCGTCCAGATCACCAAGCGACGTCACAGACCCTCCGAATCGGTCGTTGTCTAACAACGAAAGGCCTCCGCCACTTCCACTCGCAATTTTCTGACTGCCTTTCACCGTGCCATTCGAGTTCAGGAACAACACATAGACCGCACCGCGCGACGAACCTCCGGTGTCGTCACCATAGGCACTCACCGCAACATCGGTCGTACCATCTCCGTCGAGATCCCCCAGCGACGCCACCGATGTGCCGAAGACGTCAGAGTTAGCGAGAGTGCCGAACCCGTTCAGACCATTGGCGATTTTTACGCTGCTTTTCACGGAGCCATTCGCACTCAACAGCAGCACATAGATGGCTCCGCGATCGTCTCCACCGGTGTCGTCTCCGTAAGACCCGACAAGGATGTCTGTGATACCATCCCCGTCGAGATCTCCGAGCGAGGCCACACTACGTCCGAAGCGGGCGTTATCATCAAGCACCGGACCACCATTGGTGCTATTCGAAATCTTGAGTTGATTCTTAATTGTGCCATTTGCATTCATGAATTGCACAAAGACCGCGCCGTTACTTGTCCTTCCAGTGCTATCGCCAGGGGCGCCTACGGCCAGGTCAGGCACACCATCGCCGTCGAAATCACCGAGCGATGTGATGGACATTCCAAAGTTGTCGTCATTGGCGAGTATCGGTCCACCGTTGATACCATGCGCAATCTTTATGCTCGCCGTTCGATCCACGGTTCCGTCGCTGCGTTGCACCAGTGCTGCCGAGTAGTCCTCAACTTCGCCGCCACTCGCAGCGCCCGTGGAGTTCGCCGCAGCGATGTCAGTGCTCAAACGGAAACGCGCGTAGGTTGCACCGGCGGCAGTGCCGATCGGGATCGTAGGGAACGCCAACGTGAAGATGCCGTTGTTTGTCGAGTTAGGGACATTGATCGAAGTCCGCTCGGTCGAGTTGTCGAACACACCATCCCGGTTGAAGTCGATCCAGCCGTAAAGCGTCGCCGCCGAGCCAGTCGTGTTTGTCGCCCGCACGCGCACGACGGGAGCCGAGCCGACTGTTAGCACCAGGTCCTCGCGGGGTTCGATGACACCGTTCTCGTCATCCGTCGTCACCGAGCTGACGAGATCATCACCCGCCGCCCTGACATTCGCGTTGGCGGCGACTTCGCCATCGACACCGCTTCCCAAGAACAACGTCGTGCGAGTGGTGAACGTCGCATGGCTCGGACCATTGTTCGCCACCGTCGTCTGATAGTCTCCAGTACCAGTCGCAGCGGTCGTATCCGGCGCATCTCCAAAGTCCATGCCGGCATTTAAGAAGAGCACATGCACGGCACCTCGTTGTGTTCCGATGGTGGAGTCATCGCGTGCCCCGACGGCGAGTTCGGGCAGCCCATCTCCATCGAGATCGCCCAGCGGCGACAACGCCGAACCGAAGTTGCCACCTGTTCCCAGCGAGCTGACACCGTTGATTCCCTGAGCGAGCTTCACGCTGGTTTTTACGGTGCCGTTCGCATTCAACGTGAGCACATAGGCGGCGCCAGTGTTGCTGCCTCCCGTATCGTCGTTGCGCGCGCTGACGACCATGTCCGGGATGCCGTCGCCGTTCACGTCACCCAGACCGGCAATTGCCATCCCAAAGCGGTCATCGGAGCCGAGTCCGGTCATGCCACCGGCCCCGTTGCGAACCTTGGTATGGCTCTTCACGGTGCCATTCGCATTCAGCAGCAAGACGTAGACGACTCCCTCGTTCGCGCCGGATGCGTAATCGCCGTAGCCGCCAATCGCCAGATCGCCGATGCCATCGCCATCGACGTCCCCCAGCGATGCCACCGCGCGCCCCATGTAGTCGCCATTGGCAAACGACGGCATGCCATTCGTGCCGCTGCCCAGCTTGAGGCTGCTCTTCACGGTGCCATTCGAATTCATGGACAGGAGATAAACAGCACCACGATTGAGCCCATAGGTGTCATCGATAGATCCGACAGCCAGGTCAGTGATGCCATCACCATCGCGATCACCAATCGCAGCGATCGACCTGCCAAAACCAGCGTCCGCGCCGATACTTGGCAGTCCGTTGCTTCCCGGTGCCAACTTCAGATGGCTTTTCACGCTGCCGTTCGAGTTCATCAGCAGCACATACAACGCATTCTCAACGTGAACTCCGACGACGATGTCTCCGACGCCGTCCCCATCCAGATCCCCCAGCGATGCGATCGATGAGCCGAAGTAGTTGTTGTTAAAGAAAGACAACTTGCTGTTCGTGTTGTCGGCAATAATCTGGCTGCTTTTCACGGTGCCGTTCGAGTTCATGAACTGGATATGCACCGCACCGCGATTCGTCCCATTGGTGTCATCGCGAAGCAAACTCGCGGCCAAGTCTGGCACGCCGTCTTGATTCAGATCGCCGATCCCGGCGACCGCGAATCCGTAGAGATCCCCATCATCCAACATTGGGCCTCCGTTCCCGTCCGGGACGTGCCCAATCCGGCGGTTCTTGGAACCAGCGGAAGTTCCGTCCGTGCTGTACTGCATCGTCGCGGCGTAGTCCTCAACCTCGCCCCCAGTCGCCGCTCCAGTGGAATTCGCGGCCGCGACATCAGTGCTCAGCCGGAAACGCGCGTACGTGCTACCTGCCGCCGTACCTAACGGAATCGTCGGGAATGTCAGTGTGAACGCGCCGTTGCTGGTGGCGTTTGGCACCGTCACCGAAGTCTGCTCGGTCGAGTTATCGAACACACCGTCTCGGTTGATGTCGATCCAGCCATAGAGCGTCGCCGTCGAGCCGGTGGTGTTTGTGGCTCGTACGCGCACCTTGGGAGCGGTGCCAACTGTCAGCACCAAGTCATGATCGGGTTCGTTGACTCCGTCTTCATCGTCTGACGTCGTGGAGTCATCACCATTCGCCCGCGTGTTTGCGGCGGCGTTGGACTCACCATCCACTCGACCTCCAAGGTAGAGCGTGAATTTCGTTAATCCGATGTCATGGCTTGGTCCGCCATTGGCCACGAGTGTCTGATAATTTCCGGTGCCTGTGCCGGATGTCGTGTCGGGTGCATCGCCAAAATCCGTCGCGGGATTGAACGACATGAGATACAGCGCGCCTTTGTTGTTGCCCCCTCCCGTGTCGTCGTAGACCGCTCCGACGGCGAGTTCCGTTAGACCGTCTCCATCCAGGTCGCCAAGACTGGTCATCGACCGACCAAACCGTCCGGTGTTGCCGAGCGTCGGGCCTCCGTTGGTGTTGTCAGCCAACTTGGTGAAGCCCTTCACGGTTCCGTCACTCTTCATGGAGAGCACCCACACCGCGCCGCGTTCTTGACCGCCCGTATTGTCCTCTTCCCCTCCCACAGCGATCTCAGGCAGTCCGTCGCCATCCAGGTCACTCAGATTTGCGAGAGATGTGCCGAAGACGCCAGCGCCGGGAAGTGTCGGACCACCGTTCAGATTGTGGGCGATTTCCCTGTAACTCTGGACGGTGCCGTTCGAATTCAGGAACAGCACGAACGCCGATCCAAAGCCGTTGCCTCCGGTGTCGCGAGAGTTCGCGCCGACCATGAGATCGGTCACGCCATCGCCATTGAGATCGCCGAGACTCGCCACGTGAGCGCCAAATGCATCGTTCGCAGCCAATGCTCCCGCCGTACCCAATGCTCCTGTGGGTAATCCACCATTCCCGCCCGAAATCTTCTTCGTCTGTGAACTCTTCACGGTTCCGTCTGAGTTCATAAACAGGACATAAACAGCTCCCGTGTCGGTCACACTTTGCGAGTCACCAAAGAGCGCCCCCACCGCCATGTCTGGGACACTATCGCCATCAAGGTCACCCAAACTCGTCACCGACGCCCCGAAGAAATCGTCGACTGCGAGCGTCGGGCCGCCGTTCCCGCTATAGATCTTCTTGGAACTTGCAACGGTCCCGCTTGAAGTCATGAAGAGGACATAGACCGCTCCAGTCGCACTCCCACCTTGGCTGTCACCTGTAGCCCCGACTGCCAGATCAATGACCCCGTCACCATTTACATCCCCGAGGTTTGCAACACTCCCACGAAGCGAAACCCCAGCAAGTCCGCCACCGACTCCACTGGCGAGTATCTTTGACTCTTTGATGGATCCATTCGAGTTCATGAACAGCACATAAAGTGCTCCAGCATCAGTCCCACCGGTGTCGTCATTCGGCACGACAACAGCGAGGTCCGTCGTCCCGTCTCCGTTCAAATCACCAAGATTTGCCATGCGGATACCGAATCGGGCGTCATCACCCAACGTGGGTAGATTCGTCGTCCCGCTGGCGAACTTCACGGTCTTCGCGCTGTTGACCGTGCTATCGCTGCGATAGCTGATGGTGGCGACATAGTCCTCGACTTCGCCGCCGACTGCTGCTCCAGTTGAATTCGCTGCCGCCACATCGGAACTCAGGCGGAAGCGAGCATACGTGGTTCCTGCGGTAGTGCCGCCGGGGATCGTCGGGAATGTCAGCCTGAACGTGCCGTTGTTTGTCGAATTGGGGACCGTCACTGAGGTCCATTCGGTCACGTTGTCGAACACGCCATCGCGGTTGAAGTCGATCCAGCCGTAAAGCGTCGCCGCGGAGCCCGTCGTATTGGTTGCACGGACTCGCACGACGGGAGTAGAGCCAACGGTTACTAGCAGCTCCTGAGCGGGCTCGATCACTCCATCGTCGTCGTCGGACGTCGTGGAGTCGTCGCCATTCGCCCGCGCGTTCTGAGTCGCGTTGGCTTCGCCGTCGACTCGCGCTCCCAGGAACAACGTGGATCGGGTCAGAGCGATTTCGTGACTTGGGCCGTTGTTGGCGAGCAGAGTCTGGTAGTTACCAGTCCCGGTTCCCGAACTCGTATCAGGAGCGTCACCGAAGTCGGTCGAGGGATTCAAGAAGAGCACATGCACCGCACCGCGATCGGCACCGCCTGCGGCATCCAATACCCCGACGGCCAAGTCGGTCAAGCCATCGCCATCGATGTCGCCCAACGAAGCCAAGCCAACGCCGAACTTGTCCGAGTTGGCCAGCGCGGGGCCGCCGTTTGTTCCGCTGGCTAACTTCGCAGTGCTCTTCACCGAACCGTTCGCATTCAGCAACAGGATGTGGATAGCCCCGCGGTTTGCTCCTCCTGAGTCATCCTGATACGCCCCGACGGCCAGATCGGTCACACCGTCGCCGTCGAGGTCCCCCAACGACGCCAAGGTCGCGCCAAAGACGTCAGCGTTCTCAAGCAACAGGCCGACAGGTGAGCCACTCGCAATCCGGGCGTGAGACTGCACGGTGCCATTCGCATTCATGAAGAGCACATAGACCGCACCGCGATCCGTGCCGTTGATGTCATCCCGATAGGCGCCTACCGCGAGATCGGTCACGCCGTCGCCGTTCATATCACCCAGCGAGGCCACTGAAACGCCAAAGAGATCGCCAGTCCCCAGCGTGGGGCCGCCGGGCGTGCCGGTGGCGATCTTACTACCGCTCTTCACGGAGCCATTCGCATTCATAAACAGCACGAAGACCGCACCGCCACGAGTCACCCCATTCGTGGTATGTTCAGCGGCGCCGACGACCAGCTCGGAGATCCCATCGCCATCCCAATCGCCTACGGATGCCAGCGAGCGTCCGAACATGTCGCCAGCTACGAGGGTCTCGCCGCCGATGTCACCATTGGTGATCTTCCTATGACTCTGCACCGTGCCGTTCGCATTCATGAAGAGCACATAGACCGCGCCGACGTCCGCACCTTCACCGGTTGCCCCGACGGCAATATCGGTCACTCCGTCGCCATTCAAATCACCCAGCGATGCCACAGCGCGACCGAAGGCATCACCGTCCGTGAGTGTCGGGCCGCTGCCGCTGATGATCGGCATCTTGCTCTGCACGGTGCCGTTCGCGTTCATGAATTGCACATAGATCGCGCCGCGATCCGTGCCAGGCAAGTCATCCAGATGGGCTCCGACGACCACATCCGTCACGCCGTCACCGTTCAGGTCACCCACGGACGCGATGGAACTGCCAAAGATGTCGCTGGTTCCCAGTTCGGGGCCACCCTCCGCGTTGTTCGCGATTTTCTTACTCTTTGTATTGTTAACTGTGCCGTCACTGCGTCTGATGATTGTCGCGACGTGGTCTTCAACCTCACCGCCAGCAGCGGCACCGGTTGCGTTGGCAGCCGCAGCGTCCGAACTCAAGCGGAAGCGGGCGTAGGTCGTTCCGGCGGCGGTGCCGTTCGGAATCGTGAGGAACGTGAGATTGAATCTGCCGCCACTCGTCGCGGTTGGTACAGAGACCGAAGTTCGCTCTGTCGCGTTGTCAAATACGCCGTCGCGGTTGAAGTCGATCCAGCCGTAAAGCATCGCTGCCGAGCCGGTCGTATTCGTGGCCCGCACACGTACGACTGGAACTGAGCCGACCGTCAACAACAAATCCTGAGCTGGCTCGATCAAACCATCTTCGTCATCCGGTAGTGTCGTGATGTCGTCACCGATCGCGCGTGCGTTCTGAGTGGCGTCTGACTCACCATCAACTCGGGCTCCCAGGAAGAGCGTCGTCTGGGTCGTGGAGATAACGTGACTGGCTCCTCCATTGGCGAGCAGTGTTTGATAGTTGCCGACTCCAGTTCCAGCGCTGGTGTCTGGTGCGTCGCCGAAGTCTGAATCGTTCGATTGTCCCGATGTTGTTCCGGCAGAGGTTTCGCGCGTGTTGAGCAGGATCGACAGTTTTTTCGTGCTTTGATTCAGCACCACCAGGTCGAGCGCGCCGTCGCCGTCGACGTCAGCGGCGTTCAGAGCGACGGGGGTCATTTCGCCAGCGAAGGTCACGGGACTCAGGAATGCTTCGTCGTCCGGGAACGTCGCGTCGCCTCGATTGAGAAACACGGCGACCGATGAGCCCGACTTCGATTCTTTGTTTGCAACGGCGAGATCCACGAAGCCGTCCGCGTTGAAGTCCGCCGAGGTCAACGCCGATGGAGACAGACCGCCCGAGTTGATCGTCGCTCCGGCCGTGAATGTCCCGCTGCCGGAATTCTCGTAGAACGTGAGCGAGTTCGGTGCGGAAATCGCGACCACCAGATCGAGATCGTTGTCCTGATCGAAGTCGGCCAGTGCACTAGCGCTCGGGGCTGAACTCAGCGTCAGCGGCGAACTCACGGAAAAATTACCGCTGCCGTTGTTGAGCAACACCTGCACGTTGTGAGCGTCGCCGTTGGTCACAATCAAATCCAGAGCGGAGTCCGCGTTCAATCGGCCTGCCGTCAGCGATGTCGGCTTTGCTCCGACAGACTGCGGAGTTCCCAGGACGAAGTTATTCCCGCCCTGATTCCGCAGCAGTGTGACCGTATTGGTGATGTCGCTGGCGACTACCAGATCGATGCGGCCATCACCGGTAAAATCGGCGGCGGTGATGGCCGTTGGGACCGCAGTGGGCGGCAGGTCCACCTTGATCGGAGGGAGGAATGTCCCCAGTCCGGTGTTGATGAAGATGTCGACGTTGTGAAATGCACCGGCGACGGCGATGTCGGGCTTGTTGTCGCCGTTGAAGTCGGCAGTCGCGACAGCCGCGGGACTGCCGCCCGTCGTCAGCGGTGTGGGCTTCGCAAAGTTCAGCGCCAGCGGCGACGTCTGCTCGTAACCGTCGAGTTGCTCTTCGAGGACGTCGTAAGTCCCCGGCAATAGCTGCGTGAACACGTAGCTGCCGTCTTCTGCCGTCTTACGGAAGGGCTCGGTCGTTTCTCTCAAGCCGTTATGATTCAGGTCCAGGAAAATGATGAAGTCTTTGAGCCCCTGCTCGCCCTGGTCCTGCACGCCGTTGGCGTTGAGGTCATGAAACTTGATGCCCGAGATCGAGGCAAAGACCTGCTCGACGGCTCCGATATCAACGTGATTGTCGCCGCTCGTCAGCCGTATGAAGCCGCGTTGATCCGTGATCGGAGCACCAATGTTTATACCCGCGTTGATGGCCTGACTGCCGCGCAGCAGATCGTGCGTGAACGTCGGCCCGCCGTTGTCTTGCAACGGTCCCAGCAACGGATCGAACGGTTGCTCGGTCGTCCCGACCTTGTTGCCGGAAACGTCTCGTGTGAAGCCTGTCGAACCGTTCGACTTTCCTATCAAATTGTTGCCCGCGGAGACGAACGTGCCCGCGAGGTCAGGACCGGTCGCCGCGGTGTTGGTGGCGATCAACGAATTTTTCGCGGTCGTCGTCGCGCCGGTATCACTGAAGACGCCGCCGCCTGTTGTCGCGGTATTCGCGGCGATCGTCACGTTGAGCAGGGTGAGGTCCCCACCGTCGAAGATCGCTCCGCCGCGTCCGGCTTGATTTCCCGACAGCGTGCTGTTGGAAACGACCGCCGTTGAGCCCACAGCATTGGCGAACGCCCCGCCGTCTCCATTTGTCACGTTGCCATTGATCGTCACGTTCATGAGCGTTAACGAGCCGGCATTCCAAATACCCCCGCCGTGCTGGCCAGCGGGAGTCAGGCCGCCGGTGATCGTCAGGTTCTTCAAGGTCAGAGAGGCACCCGGCCGCACGTCGAACACTCGATCCAGCTGGGATGCGTCAATGATCGTGCGACCGTCGGAAGCGCCCACGATCGTCAGCGCACCACCGGACGCAATGATGTCCAGATCGCCCTGCGACGACGAGTCCTCGCCCGTGCCGGTCAATGTCAGGCGGTACTCGCCCGCCGGGACAACGATTGTGTTCTCACCCGCCTGTGCGTTGGCTTCCATGATCGCTGCACGCAGCGTCTTGCGTCCCTGACTGTCAGCCACTCCGTCAAATCCTGAGCCGGGATTTCCGGGATTGGCATCGACCGCATCCACCGTGCTATTCACCGCCAACTGACCGATGTTCGACACTCTCACTCGGAACGATCCCAGCGTTCGTGCTAGAGCGAAGTTGCCGCTCTTGTCGCGTACTTGATCCCCTCGCAGCGAGACGACGTAGGTGCCGTTATCGGCAGCGTCCCAGGCTCCATCAGGTGCGTTAATGAAGTAAGAGACCGGCTTCGAAACCAGGCTCGTCTGGTTCGGCGCTTGAAACTTCGCCACAGAAAACGTGTCATTGGTTTCCAGCCGCGTGACCAGGACGTCATCAGCGCTGAAACTTGCCGGTTCCAGTTCGACGTTGTCGGTGTAATCCACGTCAAGCTGGTGAATTTGTGTGCCGGCACCAAAGGTATCCGTGATGTCGAAGGTCCTCAGCGAGGCGCGAGGCCGAATGGTGTCTGCTTTGACGGCGTTGAAAGCGTTCAGCCGACCCCCAGTGCTCAGTCGATTGGTCAGTCCTGATCGTGCATGCGTCACAGGATTTTCTTTATCGACGCTGCTCAACAGAGCCGCCTTGATCTCGGAGAAGTCGGCTTCCGGCGACAGCGCCGCGATCAGCGCTGCGACGCCGCTGACGTGCGGGGCCGCCATGCTCGTCCCGTCCAACGGTCCATATTGACCTTCCAGAACCGTGCTGATGATGCCCAGCCCCGGAGCGGCCAAGTCCACTGACCGGGCTCCGTAGTTGCTGAATTCAATAAAGTCGTCGCGTGCATCCACTGCGGCGACGGAGACGATGTTGGTCAGCTCATAACTGGCGGGGTAAAAGGGCTGCAGGTCGTTGTCGTTGCCGCGTCCCAGTGCATTTCCGTTGCCCGCAGCGGCGACAAACAGAATATCGACCGCACCCTCCGCTGCGATGGCTTCGCGCAACACCGGACTGGCGTTCGACGATCCACCCCAACTGTTGTTGGTGACGCGGATGTTCGCTCCCAGTTTGCCGTCATTGGTCGAGTCGGCATCGGTCAGCGTCTTCAGATACTTGTCCTTCATCATCCTCGCGTAATTAATCGCCAGGATGGCTTTGGATGTCGCTCCTTGATTGTTCTCATCCAGGAACCGCAACGGCAGCAGCGACACCGCCCAACTCACGCCTGTCACACCGATATTGTTGTTGCCAACCGCCCCGATCGTCCCCGCGACGTGTGTGCCATGACGATGCAAGCTGTCGCTGCCGCCGTTGTTCACGTCGATGCCGGGGTTGTTGTCACCTTTCTGGTTCTCGACAACGACACCGTTGGCATCGAACTGGGCGTTCGAAAAGTCCCAGCCGATCAGGTCATCAACAAAGCCGTTGCTGTCGTTGTCTTGCCCATTCGCCCAATCTGGATCAGCTAGCAGATCCGCCCCGTCGATCAAGCTCACTGCGTTTTCGCTGCTGACTTGCCGCGCCGTCTCGTTCCGCGAGTCATTGAGATCCACAAACGTGATGAGCCCGTCACCGTCGGTATCCACGAGGGCCGCACGGATCGCAGCAGGGATTTCACCCTGGTTGAGAAACACGTTGTGAATGAGATCCGGATGCGTGTAGTCCATCCCCGAATCGATCACTCCGACGACGACCTTCCGGCTGCCGACTTGAGCCGTCCCAGCCTGCTTCGAATCGACAAAACTCCAGGCTTCAGGAGCATCGATATCCGAGCCGCTGAAACCGTCAGTTTGGCTATCGTCGGCCAGTCCCACCAACTTATTGAAATTCGTGTCTGTAGGAATCAACCGCTCGATCGACTGAGGTCCTATAACGTAAGTGTCGGGTTCGAACATCGAGACCAACGGATGACTCCGCAGGGCCGCCGCCGCCCGATCTCGTGTGCTCAGGCTGGCTTGCACAAGAATCTGTCCCGGCAGCCCGAGTCCGCGCAGCACGGTGAAGTCGGCCCCATAACCATCAAGGACTGCATCCGCCGCGCTTGGAGAACCGATTGTCTTCAAGCTCTCTGGCGAGAGTTGAACGATCCAGGTTCCGACAATGGCATCGCCCGAAACGGCTCGAAATCCGCCATTGGCGCCCGAAACGGTTCCCGCGGAGTTGGCAGGGTCAGCGGCATGCACCGGCGCAAACCAGTCCGCAGTCGGCACCAGTCCCGCCTGAACGGTCAACAAGCAGCGTTGTTCCAAGCCTTCCACTCGGCGTTGCATACGCCGTACTTGCCGCGGCGGAGCCTGTATCGTCTTTCGCGCCCAGCTTGATAACCAGCTATTCAACTTCATAAGGGGCCCGCTGTATGAACGACGAGAATCTGAGCTGCATGAAAGACTCACAGACGTAGACACACGGTACCGGATACCTACCCTCACTCAAGCTGGACTCTACAAAAAAGGGCCTTGATGGATGCCTGGGACATCTGTATCCACACCTGGAGACTCACTGCGGCCTGGGATGACTACTCAAATTTGGCAAGTCACCGGCGCTCGAATGGCTGCTAACAACCCCGCGACGCGGTTTTAATTCGCTTCAATGGGGCCGGTGGTGTTACCACCTGAGCACGCAATCGTTTGAGAAGATCATTCGCCGTGCTGGCTCCACATCCTGGCCGCGATTGTGGCAGAACCTACGTTCGTCGCGCGAAGCGGAGCTTTGCGAACGCCATCCGCTGCATGTTGTTTGTCAGTGGATTGGCAACTCCGAGCGGATCGCAGCGAAACACTATCTGCAAGTTCGAGAAGAGGAGTTCACGAAAGCTGTTACGACCGAAATCGTGATGCCACAGATGATGCTGTTTGGAGCCGCATCAAGCACGCACGATGCCGCAGCCGAAAATGAGCAAATTTCGCAAATCGTTATGGTGCAAGAAAAAACGGCTGCATGTTTTCGCATGCAGCCGTTCAAGGTGGGCAATGAGGGACTAGAACCCCCGACATCTACTTTGTAAGAGTAGCGCTCTAACCAACTGAGCTAATTGCCCGGCGCTGGAGCAGGGAAGCTCTCAGGCTGTGTGTTCATCGTCGCGTTTCAGAGCGACTAGTGGGTTGCGTGGGACGGTGTCGTCGAGCGGTTTTCGATTTCCCGGTTCACGCTGTTCATGGTCCAGGCGGCGACGATCGACATCGCAAACAACGTGTAGATGAACAGCAGCGACAGCATCTTGCCGATCGCGCGACCGGCGACGACATCGTCGTTGGCGAACTCCCGCAGTTCGGCGTTGTTAAACAACGGCTCAGTTGAAGCTGCCGCCGTGCCATGACCCTCAACGTGTGCGTCCGACATTTCTCAATTCCGAGTAATGGTTCTCAAAGGACTCTGTCCCACGTGCGGATATTGGAGAAACCGGGCGATGATGTCGAGGCTGTTCGCGGCTTCATTTTCAGATGTGGGAGAACTGGTCGCTGGCAAGCCGTTTTCGGCTGGCTGAGCACCTGGCTAATAGCTGCGACCGCATTGCGGTCAAGAATCGGGTGCGGATCCGCCCCGTAAAAACTCCTGATCCTGAGTTGAAGAAGATGGTGGTGGATTCCTCGCGGAATCCGATGATCATGCTCCAACTCAACCCCCCCCTCATCCGGCCTGACGGCCACCTTCTCCCCCTTGCGAAGGGGGAGAAGGACTTGGGCGCCGTTTCAACTTTGCTGTGGCTGGTCGCTGGGCAATCGCGGGTTGGTTGGGATACGCGCGGGCGTGGCCGGGCTGCCGGTGCCGGAGAACCAGCTAATTTTCTGGTTCCGCATCGCGTACCAGGCATCTTCCGGGGTGGCGGCAACCGCTGCAGAGGTCGAAGGCGGCTCGGGGAGCGATTCAGGTGCGGCGGTCAATGGCTGCGGAGCGGCAGCGGAAGTTGTCGCTGCGGCGGGAGGCTGCAGGCTCAGCCGCGTGGTTTCGCACTCGAAATCGCTTTCGATGTCGCTCAATTCGCCGCGCGAGATGTCGTCCAGCGTCGAGCGGATTTCGCCCAGAACGATGCAAACGAGTTCGCGAATTGGGTTGTGGACCAGCAAGGTCCAGACGAGGTCCCAGGGCCAGCAGAAGATCCAGCCGAGGACTCTGCTGACATGCCGCCGAGGGTCCGGTCTCAGGACCGCTTCGGCGTCGTAACGGACCGAAGAGGAACTAGAACCTGTAACCATGTTCGACGAATTCCTTCCAGACGGGCTTGAGATCGGGGGTTAGAGTTCTGCCGCCACGGGCTGCCGCTTCTGCACAGACTGCAGCCCAGTGTGAATAACGTTGTTGCGTTTCGCCGGATGTGGCGACGGTGGCTTGAGCGCGAAAGAACGAGGCGGTGTTGAGAAGAGCTCGCGGATGCAACCATTCGTCGCGGCGGCGCTCGTAGGTCAGCCGGATCTGCCGCACGTACAGCCACCACCGGAACGTGGCCCAGCCGAGTCCCAGAATCAGATATGAGCCAATGGCCGCGAGGATGCCGCCGTAGTACGTCTGGACGAAAGCTGCGAAGCCGAGCCTCTGCAGGCTGCCAAGGCCGATGCTGTCCCATTGGCCGGGGAAGAAACCGATGCCGGCAATGAGCGACAGCACGCTGATCACGGCGGGGCCGACCTGATCCTGACTGACAAACCAGATGACCAGTCCAGACTGGACGACGATCAGCGTCCAGAACCAAAAGGTTTCGATGTTGAAAAGCTCAGGCCACATGCCCGCTACCTCGCTGGGATCTGAGTCAAAGAACTCCCTGCTCTACTGGACTGCTGAGCCTAATCAGCTACCCGACGCGGGTTACTGCGGAATTTTCATATCGCGGGTTGAAACGAGCGTCTCTTGTCGGGAATGGCCGTCAGTCACTGATCGCGAACTTGCCCGGAGCAACGGGTACGGCATGAGATACGTTCTGCGCGCCAGGAGTCGGTCATCCAAAAGAAAAAAAGCCCCTTGCAGAACACTCTGCAAGGGGCTTTTCAGCATTCAAATTGCTGCGACTGAACTTATCGCTCAGTCCTCGTCGATCGCGCCCATCGGGCCGTGATCGATGCAGTCTTCATCGTGCCAGAGCGGCAAGCCTGCGGCATACCGTGCTGCCAAAGTGAAGACTTTCTGCTCAGAACCAGGTTTGGCTGACGTCGGCTCAGAAGGATCGATCCCAAGTGCTTCAAAGTCGATGTCCGGCAGTACGCCTTCAGCGTCATCGCCGTCGAAAGTCTTGGATTCGAAATCAGCTTCGTACTCGTCTACGTCAAGATCCATGTCGAAAGCCATTAGTGATTGCTCCATGGAACAAAAAAGGGGAATTCGCAAAAGCCAGCAATGCCACTCGCGATACGTTCGCAATCAGCGCTGGATGAGAGGCTACATTCTGGTGCCGGTAGAGGTTGGGGGTTCGTGCAAGCAACTCGGCAACGAACAGAACCGGCACGTGGGAAGGAAACTTCAAGGTGGGCTGTGTTTGGTGGGATTTTTGAAATGCTGGATTTAGAAGTCAACGAAATTCTCGGAAACTTCCCAGCAGAGAGATCAGGCCAAAACCGCTCAATCGCGACGAATCTCGGAACATTTCACCAAGGTCGCGGGAAGACGCTAACCACAGCGGTTGCCAGTTGCCCACTTTGCCATCAATCAGGCAGCTTCTGGGGCCGTCCGACCTGATAGCGCTTGAGCTTGCGATCGAGCGTGGAGCGCTCGATTCCCAAGATATGGGCCGCTAAGGATTTGTTCCAATTCGTGCGTTCGAGGACAGCTAAGATATGCTCGCGCTCCAGCTTGTCGAGCGAAACATCTCGGTTCATGGAGATGATTTCCGGGGTGGGTTCGGATGCTGTCGGTGAGGCAAAAGAGGCTGGCGCGTTGACGGCGGAAAGCTGAATATCCGTGGCTTCGATGAATTCGCCGCGAGACAGGATCACAGCACGCTCAATTGTGTTCTCAAGCTCTCGCACGTTGCCGGGCCATTCGTAGCTGCTGAGCTTCCGCATGGCGTCTTCCGAGAAGTCCTGAATGCGACGTCCGACTTTTGCAGTGAACCGCTTCAGGAAGAACGACGCCAGGATCGGAATGTCGGAGCCGTGCTGGCGAAGCGGCGGAACGGCGATCTCCACGACGAACAGCCGGAAGAAGAGGTCACGCCGAAAGGTTTTTTCCTCAATGGCTTTTTCGAGGTCCCGGTTTGTCGCTGCAACGACACGCACATCGACCTGAATAGGCGTGCTGCCGCCGACGCGCTCGAAAGGGTGCCCTTCGAGAACGCGCAGGAACTTGGCTTGGATCGCGAGGCTCATTTCGCCGACTTCGTCCAGGAACAGCGTGCCGCGGTTCGCCTGTTCAAACTTGCCGATCTTGCGTCCGACAGCTCCTGTGAACGAGCCCTTTTCGTGACCGAACAGTTCACTTTCCAGCAGCGATTCGGAGAGAGCGGCACAGTTCATCGTGACGTACGGGCCGTTGCGACGGTCGCTGCCGAAATGGATGGCTCGCGCCACCAACTCCTTGCCGACACCGCTTTCACCGCGAATCAGAGCGGTCGCGTCGGTTGGAGCGATGCGAGCGATGGAGTCCTTGAGTTGCGACATCGCGGCACTGTCGCCGACGAGGTCGGTTTCGATGTGTAACTGGCTGCGCAGAGATTCGTTCTCGTTTCGGATGCGCGCGAGGCCCTCTTCCAGATGTTCGCGTTCGTGCAGGGATTCAATCGCCAGTGCGAACTGATCTGCGATCGCGAGCGTGTACTCGAGGTCGTCGACGTCGAGCGTGTTGCTGCTATGAGTCGTGTAGAGGTGGATGACCCCATAAATGGAGTCCGTGGTGCGAATGGGTACACAGATAACGCTACGAGCCTGCAGTTGCTGCAGGCTATCCGTACGCGTCAGGCGGCTGTCGTCTTTGAAATCGCGGGCGAGAACCCCCTGCCACTCTTCCAGCACGATGCTCGTCAGTGAGTGAGAAACCTTTTCGTATTGCTCGTTCTCGCGAGATCGATAGGCAACGAGTCGCAACTGCGCCGGATTAGGTTTCTCGACGTCTTTAGGCAGTAGCAGCACGGCTCCGATGTCCGCGTTGGGGCCGTTGAACAGTCCGTCCAGGACGATCTCCGCGACGCGCTTGTTGTCTTTGGCGGCGCCCATATCGAGGGCCAGGCGGTAGAGCTTGGCGAGTTCCTGGCTGGTCCGATCGCGCCCAATTCCTTCCGCGTTGCCGCCGGTGTGAAACCGAGTCTTGCGGCGGCGATGCAGAATTTCGGGTTCGACCGCACTCACGCGGGACAGCGAGGCACCATCATAGGTGTCGGTGTTGTCCTCCAGGTCCAGCGGTTGATCTGCGTTCGAACGTGAAATGTCGCTGGTGAACAGCAGGTAAAAATCGCCGATCTGCAGTTCGTCGCCTTCCGCGAGTGTCACGTCCTTCGTCAGACGCTTGCCGTCGATCAACGTGCCGTTGCGACTGTCGAGGTCGCGGACGACCCAGCGGCCGCCGATCTGGAAGACCTCGCAGTGGTTACGGCTGCAGATGTCGTCGGGAATGACAACGCGATTCGTCGGCGCGCGGCCGATGGTGGTGACCTGTCCCGGAGCCAGACGGAAGACGTTTCTCCACTTAATGTCATCTCGAAGAATCAGGTAGACAGCCTGACTCTCCGCAGGTGAGTTCGGGGTGTTGGGCGAATCGAAATCAGACGGCATTGGGTACGCTTTGTGAAAAGTGACTTCAACGAAGTCCCGACGGGCAACCGAACTTCCCAGCACTCACAAGACGCTAACTGAAAACGTCGAGTTTCTTCAAACCAGCCTCTCTTGGCAGAGATGATAGCACAACTCGTCTGGAGCCCGTAAGAACGAGGTCTTACCTTGACGGCATGCCTGCGGTTTGGCCAGGTGGAAGCGTGAATTGTCGCATCAGTTCAACTGCGCTTCGTGTTGGCGTAGTTGCTCGCCCTGCGACTTCATCTGATCGTACAGTTGCCGGGTGAATTCGAGCGTGGCAGAGAAGTGCTCTCTTGCGCTGGCGAGTGCGATGGTCTGATTGGCGTCCTGCAGCAGTGCGCGATTGATGTTCAGCAGGCTGTGTTCCATCTGTTCGCCCATGTGTCGCGCCAAGCCCTTCACGAGCGCCGCATGTTTCTCGGCCAGAAGCTGCAGAAAGCTGTGATCTTGAAAGCGTTCCTCGTCGGACAAGCCTCGAGCGTGTGCCAGGACTTCGTCGCGGCCGTGTAATTTACTGGTATCAACCAGGCGTCCAAACGGAGAATCCGTCTGCCGGTGCTCTTCTACCAATTGTTTGGCATGCGCCAGTCCACGATGTGCTTTAATGGACTGAGGAGCCAGTTTCAGGGCTGTTTCGTAGTGCTCAATGGCCTTTCTCAGTTGTTTCTGCTCGACAAAACAGTTCGCGAGGTTGATATGGGCATCGACCATGTCGGGTTGCAGGCGGACGCATTCCCGATAGGACGAAATTGCCATTGCGAGCTGACCGAGGTGCTTTTCTGCAATTGCCAAATTGTAGTAAGCATTGGCGGAGCGGGTGTCTCGCTGCAGCGCCTTGCGCAACAGGTCGGAGGCCTTCTTGTAATCCTCTTTCAGATTATAGAGGGCTCCCAGATTGACATAGGCCTTCGCATCACGTGGCTTCAGCAGCATCACTCGCGTGAAGTTGGCGATGGCGTTGTCGACGTCCTTGGCCACGATGTAGGCCGTTGCGAGGCCTTCGTACGCATGCGGATCATCGGGACGGACCGCAATCGCCTGCTGGAACAAGGCGATGGCGTCATTCGTCTTGTGATCCCGCGCTGCCAAGCGCCCCCGTCCACACAATTCGTCGTAACCGTCAGGCGACACGGACATCGTTGCGGCCCTTTCGTGGATGGTCGTCTCGCGTAAACCAAGGCCAGTAACTGTTGCAATATGCACATTAGCTTGGACTTATGCGAGAGAAATCTCCGCAGCCGAGGCGTGGTGAATATCAGTTGTGCTGCAATCTGCGGCATGAGGTTGGCGTAAATGCGACAATATGAACTTCAAAGAGCGTCGTCGAAATGCCTACTGAAAAACGAGAAAATTTGTTGCCAGTTCATCCGCGATTCACATTTGCGCATCCTCAACGTGCCTTCGGAGACCGGTTTTAAGCCGAAACTGGGCTTTGCACACCGATTGTGCGAGTTCTCCCGAGGTTTCGCGGCAACCTTTCGGGCTGGAGCTGAGGCTGGTCGTTTTGCCTCCATCGCCGATCCGATAGCCTATGGCACAACGCTTGAACCGCCGCGCGGCAAATGTGGTCGCGCCCTGATCCTCTGGAATTGGCCGGTGTCTGATGGCGTTAGAATGGCCGCTTGTGCGTGCTGTTCGCCTTTGATTCTTTGAGCAATCGACATGGAAATCCGTAACATCGTCGCTTACCACGGCCCCAATATCTGGGCTCATGTGCCCGTATTGGAAGCGACGATCGACCTCGGCGAGTTTCACTCGCAAACTTCGGACGCGCTGCCCGAGTTTTCTCGGCGGCTGGCGTTGTGGCTGGATTCGCTGGATGAGCCACTGGAAGTCGCCAAATTGCAGGGACGAGCGCAAGCGACGGGAGCGGCCGACGACGCTCAGTTTGTTGAAGAATTGCGGCAGGGAACATCAATCTCCAGCGCGCTCGCCCACGTTGTACATGTCCTTGAGACGATCGCGGGCACGCCCCCGGGCTTCATGACACACCGGGCGACAGTCGACGAAGGCGTCGTTCAAGTCGCGTTTGAATTTGAAGAGGAACCAGTCGCACGAGCCTCGTTGCAGACTGCAGTGGAGTTGGTGAACGCGGCACTCGCCGGTCAAGACTTCGACGTTGTGGACGGCAAGCGAAAGCTGGTTGACCTGGCGGATGACGCGCGACTTGGGCCAAGTACGCGCGCGATTACTCACGCCGCGACCATGCGCGGAATTCCGTTCCGACGTCTGAATGAAGGCAGCCTGGTGCAGCTCGGCGAAGGCCGGTTTCAGCGACGCATCTGGACTGCGGAAACCGATGCGACCAGCGCGATCGCGGAAGCGATTGCTCAAGACAAAGATCTGACGAAGGCCTTCCTGAGCGCGGTGGGTGTGCCGGTGCCTCGCGGCCGAGCGGTTTCCAGTCCGTCTGATGCCTGGACGGCGGCTTTGGAGATCGGTCTGCCGGTCGCCGTCAAACCGCGCGATGCCAATCACGGTCGCGGCATTTCGCTCGACCTGCGGATGCAAACCGCTGTCGAAGAGGCTTTTGAATTCGCGGCTCGCGAAGGCGATCGCGGGGTGATGGTCGAGAAGTATGCCTACGGGGCCGCGCACCGTTTGCTCGTGATTGGTGACAAGCTCATCGCTGCTGCTCGCGGACAGAAAGAATACGTTGTGGGTGATGGTCAGCGGACCGTGTCCCAACTGGTGGACGAGGTCAACAAGGACCCGCTGCGCGGCGAGAACTACACCAATCCGCTGGGGCTGCTGAAGTTCGATGACATCGTGCTGCTGGAACTCAAGAAGCAGGGACTGACGCCTGAATCTGTTCCGACTGCGAATCGGCGAGTGCTTTGCCGCCGCAATGGCGATCTGACAACCGACTGCACTTCTGAAGTGCATCCTGCAGTCGCTGAAAAGGCTGTTCTGGCTGCTCAAGTCGTCGGGTTGGATATCGCGGGATTGGATGTCATTGCCGAGGACATCAGCCGACCGTTTGAAGAGCAAGGCGGCGTGATTGTTGAAGTCAATGCGGGGCCGGGATTGTCTCATCACGTGGCACCGCTGTTCGGCGAACCTCAGCCGGTGGGTGAGGCGATCGTTGAGATGATCTTCCCACCGGGAACTCGATCACGCATACCGCTAATCGCGGTCACGGGCTCAGGAGAACGTGCTGAAGCTGTTGAAGCGATTGCCAAGCTGATCGGTAGCGGTATTCCGGCCGTATCGTCAGCCAGCGTGCGCGGCATCTTCCATCGTGGTAGTCGGATTTCCGAGAGCAACAAATCGGACGCGAAGAACATTCTCGCATTGCTGCTGCATCCGCGTGCGGAAGCCGCCGTCTTTGAATGCCATCCTGAACAGGCTCGTGCCAGCGGGATTGGCTGCGAGCGGTGTGACGTCACGCTGGTGCTCGCAGCGGATGACGAGGTCGTGCATCAAGGTGCGATTGCGGCCATTCGAGCTGTCCCTGCTGACGGAACTGCAGTCATGCCTGCGGGAAGTCCAGGACTGGCTCAACTCGCATCTGCCTGTCGCGGATCGGTGCTGTTGTTCGGTAGCGATGAGCAAGACCCGAAGCTGCGGGAACATCGAGCGAGCGGCGGTCGAGTCGCCTATGTGGCAAAAGGTCAGGTGGTTTTGGCGACTGGTGGCGTCGAAGAAACGATCGCTCTGCCAGCGGCGGCCGGATGCGAAGCATCCTCAACCACTCCCCTACCCTTGCTCGCTGCGGCTTGGGCGGCCGGTGTCGCTCCAGCAAAGCTACGGGCAGCAGTCGCCAGCTTGAGCTAAGGCTTCTACAGAAACCGCTCCAGTGTGCGGCGGCTGTGGCCATCGAGTTGTCGCACATTGTTGATGAAGTACCTCACGCCGTCTGAGTCTGTGACGATCAGGCGGCCGTCGCTGAGCGTGCGGATGTCGTCTTCGCCCTTCAGTACAAACGTGCGCGGGCCGCGATTCGTTTCGACTTGCCATTCGGCTGGTTCGCCGTGAGTGGCATGTACGATCCGTTCGATGATCGGAATGAACTCGTTCTTGGCCAATGCCAGGTTCAATGTCTCGCGCGTCTTTGCTGGCAGGGATTGCGGATTGGCGATGCAGATCAGCTCGCGAGTGCTGCTGTCGCAAATCGAAATCCAGTGTTCTGGATCAGACAGCGGGAAGGAACGCACTGGCGTCACGCCTTCGTGATACTTGCCGTCCGCATCGACCAGGACCAGTCGCCCCCAGTCGTCGTAGTGCAAGTCGAATTGTGGTGTTGTCGTTGTTGCCGCTGACATCGCAATCTTCCTTTTCGCCCGGCTACAGCCTTGCTCTGACTGCATGGAATGCGTTCAGGCGACCATGCTCCGCCACTCGCTCACGCTGGTTATTCATCCGAGCTTTCATCGTCATCCTCGTCTGCATCTTCGTCGCTCGACACCGGTGCGGTTGCCTCGAACTGCGCCGCATGCAGCCGCGAGTAATGGCCATTCTTGGCGAGCAACTCATCAATTGGCCCCTGCTCCACAATGCGTCCGGCTTCCAGCACGATCACGCGATTCGCACGATTGAGTGTGCTCAGTCGGTGAGCGATGGCAATCGTCGTGCGGCCTTGAATCAAGGTCTCCAACGCCGCCTGAATCTCGCGTTCCGTTTCCGTATCCACCGATGAAGTCGCCTCATCAAGGATCAGGATGGCGGGATCGATCAACAGCGCCCTCGCGATCGAAATTCGCTGCCGTTCGCCACCTGACAGCAGTTGTCCGCGTTCGCCGACGACCGAGTCGTAGCCCTCGGGCAGGCGAAGAATGAAGTCATGAGCCCCGGCCGCGCGGGACGCGGTCACAATCTCTTCACGAGTTGCTTCAGGTTTTCCGTAAGCGATGTTGTCCGCGATTGTGCCGTAGAACAGAAACGGTTCCTGCAGAACCACGCCAATGTTCTTGCGATACGCCGAGATCGGGAACGATCGAATGTCGTGCCCGTCCACCGAGATCGAACCTTCCACAACGTCGTAGAAGCGACAGATCAGATTGACGAGCGTACTTTTGCCCGCACCGCTCTGGCCGACGAGTCCCACCATTTCGCCGGGGGCAATCTTCAGATCAATGTGATGGAGCACTCGGCGATTGCCGTACTGGAAGCAGACGTTCTTGAGCTGGATGTCACCTTTCAAGACCCCTGGTTCAACGGGGCGCACAGGCTCGGAGACACTGGGGACTCGATCCAGGATTTCAAAGATGCGTTGAGCCGACGCCGATGATCGCTGTATGGCTCCAGCCATATAGCTCAGCGATTCCAGCTTGGTGTAAGCTCGGCCGATTGCGCCGGTGAAGAGGATCAGGTCGCCGGCGCTGAGTGCTTCCTTCCTGATCAGCAGTGCGATGCCGCAGGCCCAGACGATGGCCAGGCCGAGTTCCGTGAGCAGCGTGAGCGTCGGGCCAAAGACCGCCCACACGATATTCACCCGATCGTTGGCTTCCAGAATGGTTTCGTTGCTCTTGCGATAGCGGGCAACTTCCCGGCTCTCTTGAGCGAAAGCTTTCACGACTCGGATGCCCGGAATCGTGTCGGCGAGAACACTCGTCATTTCGCTCCAGGCGCGAGCCATCAGCCGGAAACCGCGTCGCAGTCGTTGCCTCACCTTATGAACCAGCCAGGCGATAATCGGGAACGGCACCAGCGACGCCAGGGCCAGCTTCGGATTGATGGTCAGCAAGATACCCGCAGTCATTGCCATCATCATGACGTCAGTGATGAAGTCGACGAGGTTCAGTGTCAGGAAGTCGCAAATGCGATCCGTGTCACTGCTCAGACGAGACATCAAGTCGCCGGTTCGTTTTCCTCCGAAGAACTCCAGCGACAGTTTGTGAAGATGTCCGTAGGTGCGATTTCGCAGGTCGGCCGCGATGCGTTCGCTGACGCGCGACAGGCAGAAGCTTCGCGCCCAGCCGAGAATCCACGCCAGAATCGCGGCGCCGGCCAGCAGTCCCAGGTGATACCGAATCAGGCTCGGATCAACGTCCTTTCCCTCAGAAAGCGGGTTCGCAATGCTGTTTGTCAGGGGTTTCGACTGATAGGTGGCGATCATCGACACGCCGGTTGACATGAACGCCAGGCACAACCCTGCGATTACCAAACCCATGCGCGGCTTGGCAAACGGCAGTAACCGAAACAAGGCCCCGTACTTCTTCGTCACCGGCTTGGGTGTGCAGGCTTCGCACTTCACCCGGTCCATCGGCATCGGAGCGCCGCAACTGGGGCACACGGATTCCTGACTGGTTTCTTCAATGCCCTGACGATGTGCGTCCCACTTGCGAACCAGCTTTCGCGCGCTCGCGACGACGTGGGCTGTCAGACGCCAATGGGTGAGTCGCGAGTTCGTTCCAAAGAGTTCCAGTTGAGCCAGCGCACCATGCAGACTCAGTTTCAGCGAAGCACAATCCGTCAGTTTCCAGCTCCGGACGGGCGTGTTGTCGGAGTGACTGAAGATATGCCGATCCGTCAGCACCACTAGTGTCCGGGTGAAATGCAGGTTCTCATCGAGGTCGCATTCGACGAACGAGAGGACAATTTCTCCGGACTCTAATTGGCTGGCAATCGGAGCTTGATCGCGGGCGGGTAACGCCGCCAGATTGGCTTCGGCATTCGACACTGAAACAGTCCCTCATAGCCCGTCGGCTTAATTCGTCCTCAGAAGTCAGTTCTTTGTAGTGCCAGCACAGTCCGGGCCAAATCAGTGAAAGGCTGTTTCAGTTTGGCCATCGCCCAGCGACCTTTCCCGTTCCGAGCTGGCTCAGGCGATCAATTGTTTCAATCGAACGGGTATTCTATGGACCCATTCGAGAGAAGAAATGCAATCCCAACGCTTTGCGGTCGCAGGGCAACCTGCTCGTAGCGTTTCGGAGCCGATTCGTGCCCGCTCAGCGACACATCGGGACAGATTTGTTACAGAACCTTGGATCTGTTGATCTGTCCGTAGATTTCCCTCCGGTGACAGGGCTGCCATGAAGCTCGTGATTCAATGTTTCATCTACGTCGTAATCGTTTTGGGATGTTTGAGTTGCGACGTTTTCGCTGCGAAACCGAACATCCTGCACATCCACGCGGATGATTATCGGGCGGACGGGTTGCGGGCTCTTGGCAACCCGGACGTGCAGACACCGAATCTCGATACCTTGGTTCAACGCGGCATGACCTTCACGCATTGCTACACGCAAGGATCAATGATTGGTGCTGTGTGTACTCCCAGCCGGACGATGTTGCTGACGGGGCGATCGTGGCAACGGATTCCGAAGGCGCCGGCTGCGCGGGCGAACGCCAACGACCCGGCCACATTCCTACCTAAGGTGCTGGCCGCCGCCGGATACCGCACCTGGCACATGGGCAAAGGCGGCAATGCGTTCACGCCCGGCATCCAGTCGTTCGAGACGAACATCACGGATGACGGCAACGGCAAAGTTCCGCAATCCAGTCGCGAGTTCTCCAGCCAACGACTCGCCGATAAGACGATCGAGTTCCTGACGTCTCACAGCAAGGCGGATTCGTCGCGGCCGTTCTATGCGTATCTGGCCCCGCCGGTACCGCACGACCCGCGCGTGGCCGAGTCGCAGTTTCACAAGCTCTACGATGCCGCGAAGCTGACTCTGTCGCCCGCGTTCATGCCGCAGCACCCGTGGGACAACGGCGAAATGACCGTCCGCGATGAACTGCTCGCGCCATGGCCGCGTACTCCAGAGAACACGCGGCAACAACTGGCTGAGTATTATGCTTGCCTGACGGGGCTCGATTATCACGTCGGACGTATCTTCAAGGCTCTGCAAGCCAATGGTCAGTGGAATAATACGGTGATTGCTTTCACTGGCGATAATGGGCTGTCGATGGGTGAGCATGGCCTGTTTGGCAAGCAGAACCTGTATGAGTTCGGCGGTATGCACGTGCCCTGTGTGATCGCTGGCCCTGGCATTTCGCACGGCAAGAGCGATTCACTCATCTACCTCATGGACCTGTTCCCGACGTTTTGTGAACTCGGCGAAGCGAAGATTCCCCAAAATGTTGACGGTGCCAGTCTGGTGCCCGCGCTACAGGGCAAGAATGTTGTCGGACGCGAAGTGCTCTATACTGGTTATCGCGATTGCATGCGTGCTGTTCGAGATCAACGCTGGAAGCTGATCCGCTACCCCTTGGTGGATCGAACACAACTGTTCGACTTACAGGCCGATCCTCGCGAACTGAGTAATCTGGCTTACAAGCCAGAACACGCGGCGAAAGTGGCGGAATTGCTGGGTTGGCTCGCGAAGGAGATGCAGCGATATGACGACAAGACGCCGCTTACGGTGGCCAATCCGAAGCCCGCGGAATGGTCGCCTCCCGAAAAACCGAAAAACTGACTTGTAATTTCTGTCTGAGTAATACTGCAAAATCTCATCAAGACTGGAATGACTCCATGCGTGGAATCTACTCGTTGACAGCCACTGCCGTCGCTGTGCTCGTTCTGGGAAGCCTGTTTGCAGCGAAGCTGAAGCCAGACCTGTCACGAATCGACGTCTCAGAGCTTAAAGCGACCGGGTACCAGAAGTGGTATCGCGGCAATATGCATACCCATTCGTACTGGAGCGATGGGAATGACTACCTGGAATCAATCGCCCAGTGGTATCGAGATCATGAATATCAGTTTCTGGTCTTCACGGATCACAACACGCTGGCGGATCGCGAACGCTGGATTGACGTTGGCAAGGTCAAAGCGGGAAAGGTGGCCTTTGAGAAGCTGAAGAAGAACTTTCCGAGCGATTGGATTGTGGAACGCACGACTGCCGACGGCAAGCATGAAGTCCGGCTGAAAACTTTCTCGGAAGTTTCCGAACGATTCAATGAACCCGGAAAGTATCTGCTGGTGCAGGGTGAAGAAGTCTCGGATTCCTTTGAGAAGGCGCCCATTCATATGAATGCGTCGAATGTCAAGGAGTTGATCGTTCCGCGTCATGGCCACAGCGTGGCTGATACAATTCAGAACAACACAGATGCGCTGGTTTCACAGCGGGAACGTACTGGTCAGCCGATGATGATTCACTTGAATCACCCCAATTTCGGCTGGGGGATCACGGCGGAAGACCTCGTCAGTATTCGTGGTGAAAACTTCTTTGAAGTCTATAACGGCCATCCAGGTGTTCATAATCACGGCGATCACGTTCACGCTTCGAGCGATCGCATTTGGGATATTATCAACACTCGCCGCTTGACTGAGTTCGATTTGCCTCTGCTGTATGGTCTGGCGACCGATGACGGTCATGATTACCACAATATTCCTAGCCGCGCTTCTGAGCCGGGACGCGGCTGGGTGATGGTGTTGGGCTTCGAGCTTTCGGCGGGCGAACTGATTTACTCATTGGAGCATGGGAAGTTTTATGCGACAAACGGTGTGAAACTGAGTTCGGTCAAATCGTCTGCTGCCGGGTTGGATGTGACCATCGAGGCGACTCCTGGCGCTACGTATGTCGTAGAATTTATTGGAACGCGGCGTGGGTTTGACCCTCATCATGAGCCCATACACGACAAGAATGGCAAGCTGCTGCGTGTCACTGAAAAGTACAGCGAGGACATTGGCGCCGTGCTGGCGAAAGTCGAGAACCCTCGAATGTCGAAAAATGGTGGTATCGATCGTGTTTCCGCGTCGTATCGATTCACCGGCGATGAACTCTATGTGCGGGCGAAGATTACTTCGTCCGAGAAGCACCCCAACCCATCCGAGGTAGGTGAGCCCCAGCGTGCCTGGACGCAGCCCGTGCTTGGGCCCGCCGCGAAGAAGTAGCAGGGAACCGGAAGTAAGCTTTGCAATCTCTCACACTGGTCTTGTGAGCGGCTGCGCCAGCGACACAGAATTCGCGTGTCTTGAAGGTTGGAATGTGTCTGTCGGTCGCAGCTAAGAAAGTTGATATGTGGCTTCGCATACTTTGTGCGGTACTGATGGTGTCTTTCTTCATCGCAGAGGCGCCTGCGCAGACGACGAAATCTTCCAAAGCGACAGCCGCGACGGCTAATAAGAATACTGCTGCGGGACCGCGTGATTTTCGTTCAAAGAATTTTGTTATTCATACGGATTTATCTGACGAAGACGCTCAGGAACTGCTCGGCCGCCTGGAGAACATGGTCAAATTGATCTCCACATATTGGGGGCGGCCGTGTCGGCAGGTCATCGAATGCTACGTCGTCAAGGATCTTGCCAACTGGCCGCAAGGATCAATTGAGCCCGAGGGCCTGCGCAGCATTCGAGATGGGGCCGGAGTGACTCGCACCACGGTGCGGACCAATGGCGTCAACTTTCAGGCGAAGTCGATTGTGTATGCGGTCGCGGATCGTGGTACCCCGCAGCATGAAGCTGTGCATGCCTACTGTGGTCAGACGTTCGGAACGACCGGGCCGCTCTGGTACAGCGAAGGCATGGCGGAGATGGGGCAATACTGGAAGGAGAATAACTCCAGCGTCAACTGCCACCCGGCGGTCGTGGAATACATCCACAACACCGAGCCCAAGTCCTTGAATGCCATCGTCAACGCGGAGGAGGTGACGGGAGATTCCTGGGAAAACTATGCGTGGCGCTGGGCACTGTGTCACGTGCTGGCGACAAATCCGAACTATGCACCGCGTTTTCGGCCGCTCGGCATTGGCATGCTGACGGGGCAGAAGGTGTCGTTTGAGAGTGTTTATGGAACCATGGCCAAAGAGATTTCGTTTGAATACCTATTCTTCCTACAGCATTTTGATCTGGGGTATCGAGCAGATCTGTGCGCGTGGGACTGGAAGGCCAAGTTCAAACCGTTGCTGGGAGCGGTTCCGATCACTTCCAAGATCAAAGCGAAAGGCGGCTGGCAGCCGACGCTGGTCACCGTGAAGTCAGGGACTCAGTACGACTTCATGGCTGATGGCAAGTGGCGTACGAGCAAGGACTCCGATGAGGTCTCGGCTGACGGGGCGGATGACGGTCGGGGTAAGCTCGTCGGAGTCATCTTCGATCCGGACGGATACGTGCTGGGCGAACCGTTTGATCTCGGAGCCTTCGGCGATTGGACGGCCCCTGACGACGGGCAACTGTTCGTGCGGGCTAATCAGCCGTGGAAAGAGATCGACGATGAAGACTCGGGCACCGTGACTTTCAAGATCAAGCCCACCGGAAAAGGTCAGCCGTTCGTCGATCCTCGTCGTCCTGGCGCGAGTTCGCCTGGCGCACGCTCAGGCAATCCATGAAACGCCAAAGTCCGGACTGACTTCGCTAGAATGGCTCTTTTAGTGATGATGCCCGCCTGTTGAATCGACCTTGTTGGCGGGCAATTGAAAGCTTCAGTTCATGACGAGCGTAGCAACGCGACCGTTGATCGCTTTGACGATGGGTGACGCGGCGGGGATAGGCCCAGAAGTCATTATCAAGTCGCTGCAATCGCCCGATGTGAGCGACTTGCTTCATCCGGTGATCGTCGGACATCCGCTGGTGATGCAGCGCGCTGCTGATTTGGTCAAGGCGCCCATTCGCATCGTACCGATTACCGATCTTGCGGCGGCGCGGCAGTTGAGTGGCAATGAGGTTCCTTGTTGGCAAACGTGTGCTGACGACGTAGCAGTCGTACCCGCCGGCGGAAACGATCCACGAACCGGAGACGCGGCGTATCGCTGCCTGGTTGCGGCGACTCAAGCGGCGCTGCGGGGGGAGATCGACGCCATCACGACGGCTCCACTGAGTAAGGCGGCGTTGCATGCCGGTGGTCATCATTACCCCGGTCATACCGAGATTCTGGCTGAGGTCTGCGGCGTTCAGGATTTCGGCATGATGCTGTTCCTTCCCTCGGGAAGCGTCGTTCGTGGGCCGTCGGGGCTGGGAGTCGTGCACACTACTCTGCATACCTCGATTCGCAGCGTTCCTGAACTGCTCACGACTGACGCCATTGCTGAGAAGATCCATCTGATGGATCACTTCATGCGGCAGGTGGAATGTGCTTCGCCGCGAGTCGCGGTGTGCGCGTTGAATCCTCACGCCGGTGAAGACGGGCTCTTTGGCGACGAAGAAGCTCGGATCATCCGTCCGGCAGTTGAGCGATGTTGCCGGGAAGGAATTCGGGCAACCGGTCCCCTGCCCGCTGACACGTTGATGCGTCGCGCCGTGCTCGGAGAGTTCGACGGGGTTGTGGCGATGTATCACGATCAGGGGCACATCGCTCTGAAGCTGATTGCCTTCGATCGCGCTGTGAATGTGACTCTGGGATTGCCGATCGTCCGCACGAGTCCCAGTCACGGGACTGCTTTTGACATCGCGTGGCAAAACCGGGCTTCGCCGGAAGGGATGCTGGAAGCTCTGAGAGTTGCGGCGTTACTGGCCCGAAATCGCTCGGTTGCCCCTGCGAAAGTTCACGCGTAAAAACCGGGGCAGAACGCGACCGGCAGACGGCTTCGACGCTCATCAAAACACCTTGGAGATTCTTCGATGGAAACCACGAACGGCCCTTTGAATCGTAAACTGAGGATGGCTCTTGTCGGTGGCGGACAGGGCAGTTTCATCGGTCGTGTGCATGCGACGGCCGCCGTGCTCGACAATCGCGCCGCGTTGGTTGCGGGTGCTCTGTCGTCGAACGCTCAGAAGTCGAAGGATTCGGCTCCGTCCTATGACATCGCAGCTGACCGAGCGTATGGTTCCTATCAGGAAATGCTGAGCAGCGAACTCAAGCTGCCCGCCGACAAGCGGATTGATTTCCTCAGTATCACGACCCCCAATCACGTGCACTTCCCGGTGGCGAAGGCTGCTGTCGAAGCGGGGTTCAACGTCATCTGCGATAAGCCGATGACCTTCGATCTGGCCGAGGCCGAAGAACTGGTGAAGATCGTCGAGAAGAGCGGCGTCGTGTTCGCGGTGACTCATAACTACACGGGTTATCCGCTGGTCCGTCACGCTCGCCAGATGATTCAGTCGGGCGAACTCGGTGAAATTCAGGCCATTCGCTCGAACTACATTCAAGGCTGGCTGCGGACTCGACTGGAGAGCTCGGACCAGAAGCAGGCCGCGTGGCGTACCGATCCAACGAAGTCCGGTGCGGCGGGCTGCTTCGGCGACATTGGTACGCATGCGTATAACCTCGCACGCTACATGACCGGCTTGCTGCCTGAGTCTGTCTCCTGTCACTTGAAGACGTTTGAAGGCGGTCGCCAGTTGGACGATTACGGTCATGCCGTCATTCGCATGGAGAACGGCGGTCTGCTGACGGTTACCGCCAGCCAGATTTCGCACGGTCGGGAGAACGACCTGTTCATCGAAGTCGACGGCACGAAGGGTGCGCTGGCGTGGCATCAGGAAGAGCCGAACAAGATGATCGTGCGTTCGAATGGCAAGCCTCATGCGATCTACACGCGCGATCCAAACGCCCCCTTCATGAACGATGCTGGCAAAGCCGCCTGCCGCCTGCCATCAGGGCACCCGGAAGCATTCTTTGAAGCCTTTGCGAATGTGTACCGCTCGGCCTACGACGGCATGGTGAAGCGGGCCTCTGGCGAAAAGATCGAGACCAAGAACACGGTTTATCCGAACGTCTACGACGGCTGCGAAGGCATGTACTTCATTCAGCAGTGCGTCGCGAGCAGTGCCGAGAACGGCGCCTGGCTGCCGATCAAGCACACTCACGCTCGCCGCTAAGCTTTGCTGGCTGACGTCGACGAAGCTGCTGATTTGTAATGATTTTGAGAACTCTCCTGACGCAGGTCCGGGGAGTTTTTTGTTGCGTCGAGCGTCTTGGCAAGGTCGCTGCAATCGCGGCCAATTCTTTTCGAGCGCGGCTCGGCTATACTACCCGTCTGAAGAGTTTAAGTGCGTTGAGGTTTGCCCGAGGAACGGGCGCGGAAAGGTTTTGAGTTCGATGCGTGCACGTGTTGAAGACAACGAGTCTGATGGTCCGGCCGAAACGGTGCGCCTACAGGTGTTGCTGGCGAAGTCCGGGCTGGGATCGCGCCGAGCCTGTGAAGAGTTCATCACCGAAGGTCGAGTAACGATCGACGGCGAGACGGTGACTGAGCTGGGCACCCGTGTGCGAAAAGGCCAAAAGGTCTTGGTCGATGGTGAAGGAATTCGTGCCGAGCGGACGGTTTACTACCTCGTCAACAAGCCGAGGGGTGTGCTCTGCACCAACGACGATCCGCGCGGCCGACCGCGCGTGATCGACCTGTTTCCGAAGCATGCCGGACGACTTTATCCGGTCGGTCGATTGGACGAAGAGACGGTCGGATTGCTGCTCGTCACGAACGACGGCGAGCTGAGTCATCAGCTCGCACATCCGAAGTTTCGCGTTCCGAAGAAGTACAAAGTGCATGTGGTTGGTACGCCAACCTGGGAGCAGTTGGAAGAACTCCGACGCGGCATGTACTTCAGCGACGGAAAGTTCAAGGTTGAGGGCATCCGGCAGCTCAAAACCAAGGGCAATAGTGCGGTTCTCGAAGTGATCCTGAATGAGGGGCAGAATCGCGAAATTCGCCGGTTGTTTGCGCGGCTTGGACACAGAGTGCTGCAGCTTGAACGAGTGGCGATTGGGCCCTTGAAATTGGGCGAACTCCCGGTCGGTGCATTCCGACCGCTGACTTCGCTGGAGGTGAAGCGACTGAATGAATACCTGACGAAGTCGCCCGACGCCCGCGGCGATGTGGCCGCGCCAATACCGAAGCCTCGCCCGCCGCGTAAGCGAGTTGCGGTTAAGCCGCAGGCGAAGGGGCCGGCGATTATCGAAGTCAGTGCGATGAACCGACGTGGGCATCGCGATCTGACTGGTCAGCGTCTTGATGCGCCGAAACGGGCTCCTCACCCGGCCATTGATACATCCCGGGTTGCTGAGCGAGCCAGGACTGAGGATTCGGGTTCCGGCGCGAACATGGAACGTGCCGGGCACACCCCGCGCGCTCCGCGAGGCGCCGGACGCCCGGGAGGAGAACGTCGTTTCGGTGGCGCAGGTGAGCGTGGAGGTCGTGGCGGTGGTCGTCCGGGCGGAAATGATCGGCCCGGCGGAGACGGTCGACGTAAAGGACCTGCGAAGCCCGGCCGTCGCTAGGGGATGTGTTTGCGAGGTTGCAGCTTCAGGAGTGAGGACCGATGGAAGCCTGTCAGAGTCTGGTCGGAATGGTGCCGACCGCCGTGCAGAAGCTCGGGCGTGTTCGCGAGGTGGAGCAGGTGGCACGCGGCACCTATCGAGTGCGGGTGGAGTGCCCGGAACTCGCCAGGCAGATCATTCCCGGCCAGTTCTTCATGGTCCGCGATCCGCGCGTGACGGATCCTCTGCTTGGGCGACCGTTTGCGTTGCTCGACACGTACGAGGACTCGGTCGGTCAACCTGCAGGTATCGATTTCGGGTTTGTCACTGTGGGTAAGATGACCAATCTGATGGCTCAATGGTCAGTCGGTGACCCAGTGGAACTCTGGGGACCGCTCGGTAACGGCTTTCCGGTTCCCGATAGTCGGCGGTTGTTCCTCGTGGCGGGCGGAATCGGGCAGACACCGTTTCGAGCTGTGGCGCGGGAAGCATTGAAGCTCCACAGCTTTGGTCGCAATGTGACGCAGCCGCCGTCTGGGGTGACTCTCTGCTACGGAGCCCGGACGAAGGAGCATCTCGCGTTCTTGGACTGGTTCCAATTGCCAAATCTGAATGTTCAAATTTCAACAGATGACGGCAGTTTCGGTCGAAAAGGATACGTCAGCCAGTTGCTGGATGCGGCGTACGAGACCGACGCTCCACCCGAGGCGATCTACTGCTGCGGTCCGGAGCCGATGATGGCTGCGGTCGCGAAGGTGGCCGCGCAACGCGGAACGCCCTGCTGGTTGTCGCTGGAAACTCCGATGGCGTGCGGGTTTGGGATCTGTTTTAGCTGTGTCACTAGAGTCCGGATGGACGATGGTTCTTGGGATTACCGGCGAACGTGCGTCGAAGGACCCATCTTCGAAGCTGAGAAACTTTGTCTGTAACAGACTTTAGGCAGAACTTTTCGCTCGCTGAGCGAGTTTAAGTCTGAGACAGTACGCGCTCGCAGAGTTCGCTCGTTTCCAGTGACAGAAATCTCGAATTGCGGAGATCTCTGAAGTCTGGTTGAAAGCGGAATTCTGCATCGGATACGGTTAAGTCCTGCAAAACTCCCTTCGTGGTACCAAAGACCTTCACAAGGAGCCTGCGGTGAGTCAAACAAGCTCGGTTCCCACCAGCACGGATGCGGTTGCGAAGCCTGTCAACCGCGATATTCCCTCCTGGGCCGCCAGCGCTGGACTGCACCTGCTGCTTTTGCTGGGCATGTTGAGCGTCACCTACGAGATCGGTCCCAATCCGCTCGCCAAGGAAAACCTCATCACCAGCGAGGTCGAGGAATTCGACACGAAGGTTGAGGACTATCGCTTCGATACCGCGATGAGCCCCGCCATCGGTAACTCGGTTCGCACCGGTGAAGGGAGTGCGTCGTCCGGCGTCGCTTCCACGACCGTTGGAACGCTGGTTGGTGGCGATGTGCAACGTTCGGTGCAGCGCCGCATTGAAGAAGATCTGCTGGTTGTCGGAACGGCTCCGGTGTCGGACATTCCGGTGCTGTCGGAAGGCATGCTGTCGACTTCAGTGGAAACCGGTGGCGTAGCCGAGAAGACCGGTGGCGTCGAAGGTTCGCTCGACCGCATGACCTACGAGATCATGAATTCGTTGCGCGACCGTCCGACCGTGGTGGTCTGGTTGTTCGACGAATCGCCTTCGTTGAAAGATCGTCGCGGCGAGATCACTCAACGCTTCCAGCACATCTACGGCCAATTGGCCGCTTTGGACCCAACTCATAACGATCACCTGAAGACGGCGATCGTCGGCTTTGGCAAGGACGTGCATTTCTACAACAACGAACCCACCAACGATATTGCTGAAGCGACTCGGCTGGTGGGCGAGATGCCGGAAGACAAGTCTGGTATTGAGAACGTTTTCACGGCTCTCGGGCGTGTCGTTGAGAAGTATCGCCGCTTCCGCACGGGAACGAATCGTCACAACGTGATGATCATCGGTGTCACCGACGAGCGTGGCGACGACTTGGAGCAGATGGAAAAGGTTTCGGCTGCGGCAGTGCAGTCGGGCATGAAGGTCTACTTCGTGGCTCACTCCTCGCCGTTCGGTCGCCAGAAGGGGTACATCCACTGGAACTATGACGGTTTCAATGACGACATCGAGATCGATCAAGGTCCAGAAACGGTGAAGATGGAAGTGGTCGATCTGCCGTTCTGGGGCGTGCAGGGACTCGACCTGTCCCGCATGTCGTCTGGCTTGGGGCCGTATCACTTGACTCGCATCTGTGCTGAGACGGGTGGCATCTACCTGATCACTGACGACCATCGCAATGGTCGCTTCGACTTCGCCGTGATGCGGAATTACTTGCCGGACTACCGCCCTGAGTCCGTCTATCTGCAAGACTTGAAGAAGAACAAAGCGAAGCTGGCACTGGTCGAGACGTCCGAGAAGGTCAAGGACTTCCAGCAGGCCAAACGCCGCGTGAACGCTCCGAACCTGGTGTTCCGCGCTGACACTGACAACGCACTGCGAACCGCCGCTACGGACGCGCAGAAAGACGTTGTGGCGTTCGAGTTGTATGTCGGTGAAATCGTGAAGATGCTCGAACCGGGCGAAAAGGAACGAGCCAAGATCAAGGAGCCTCGCTGGCGAGCTGCCTACGATCTGTCTTATGGCCGCGCTCTTGCTTTGAGTGCACGAACCTCCGGTTACAACATGCTGTTGGCTTCGATGAAGGTGTCGCCGAAGACCTTCGCTAAGAAGGACAGCAACACATGGGTGCTGAAGCCTTCGAAGGACATTCAGGCTGGGCCGGCGGTTAAGAAGGTCGTGCAGAAGGCCACCGAGATGCTGTCTCGCGTGGTTGACGAGCACGCCGGCACGCCGTGGGCTGACTTGGCTGCTCGCGAGTTGCGGGAGCCGATGGGCTGGGAATGGGTTGAAGAGAAGCACGACTACGAAGCGATGGCTCGAGCTGCTGCGAATGCCGAGAATCGCAAGCAAGTGCTCTTCGCCGATGAGAACGAGCGTAAGGCTGCTGAAAAGAAGAAGATGCAGGCCGAGCGTCCGAAGCCACGCCTGTAGTTTGAGCTGCTGAATTCAAAAGAGCCCTGCCTGATCGCAGGGCTCTTTTTGTTGGTAGAGCTAGTATGTGCGAGCCTGCTGAGCTGTTCGCTGCTTGGTCTCGTCTTGTGTTACGTCGGCTCGCTTCGAGGACTTGTTTTGTTCGCGATGATCAACTCGCTTCCCGCCTGGTTGCGGTCCCTGTTTGTTCTGCCCTTCTTAATCGCACCGTGCACGGTTGTGGCTGCGGCAGATCCGGTCTCGTTTGACGAGCATGTGCGACCGATCCTGAAGCAGCATTGTTTCAAGTGTCATGGTGAAGATCAGCAGAAGGCCGACCTGAATCTGGCAACCTACGGCTCGCTGCTCAAGGGCGGCAGTGCGGGCAAGATTGTGGTGTCCGGTCGAGCGACCGCCAGCTTGCTGTACCAAGCGATTACGAACGAGGATCCCGAAGCGCGGATGCCGCCCAACAGTCCGCCGCTGCCTGCGGATAAGATCGAGTTGATTCGCGAGTGGATTCAAGGCGGGTTGCGCGAGTCGGCGACCAGCAAAGTTACGACGGCAAGTCGTGATATTGGTTTTAAGCCCGCCGCGATGATTGGAATTCAACCTGAAGGTCCGCCTCCGATGCCGGACAAGCTCCCGGCGTTTGATGCTCCTGCTACCAAACGCCCCGGGCCCGTTCTGTCGCTGGCTGCAAGCCCGTGGGCTCCATTGCTGGCAGTGTCAGGCTACGAGTTGATCCGACTGTTCGATTTGCAGACTCAACATCCGATTGGTGCGTTACCCTTCCCCGAAGGTGAGCCTCACGTCCTGCGTTTCAGTCGTGACGGCAAGGTCCTGATGGCGGCAGGCGGACGCCCGGTGCAGTCCGGCAAAGTGGTGCTGTTCGACGTTCGCAGCGGTAAACGACTAACGGCCATCGGTGATGAGATCGATGCCGTTCTGGCCGCGGACCTCAGTCCCGATCAGACGCTCGTGGCGATTGGTGGGTCGAATCGTGTTGTGAAGGTTTTCAGTACCGAAGACGGCAGCTTGAAGTACAAGATCAGCAAGCACACTGACTGGATCACGGCGCTGGCCTTCAGCCCGGACGGCAAGCAACTGGCTACCGCCGACCGCGCGGGTGGCATGCATCTGTGGGACGCAAAGAGCGGAGCGATTCTTTTGACGCTTGCCGAACATAAGGCAGCGATTCGCACCGTCAACTGGCGCAGCGACAGCCGCCTGCTGGCCTCTGGCGGCGAAGACGGCTTGCTGGTGTGGTGGGACGCGGCGGATGGCTGGCCTGCGATCTCGAAGAACAACGCGCACCTGCCCGCTCGACCGCAAGGTGTCTATGGCAAGATCCCGAGCGGCGTGCTCGCGACCACGTTTGGCCCGAAGGGCCAACTGCTATCCGTGGGCCGTGACCGCGTCGCGCGGTTATGGGAACCGAACGGCTCGCAAATGGCGACGTTCAACATCACAGATGCCTTGCCCACTCAGGTCGCGATCAGCCACGACAACGCCACGCTGGTAGTTGGCGACGCATCCGGCAAGGTGCAGTTCTTCCGCGCTCCTTGATTTGTGACTGTCGCAGTGCGACTGGCAGACAAAAGAACTTCTGCTGCAGTCTGTGTCGGGCCGATGAATCGTCTTGAGAGAGAGAGATTCGATAGGTTGCGATCGACGATGGTGTGCCTTGACCGGCAACCTGATTGAGGCTGCCAATCTTGACGCTGCGTGGTGGTTGTCACTCTCCTCTACGGGTGCTGCTTAGGAGCAGAGCGTTGCAGACTGATGGCCTTTACGGATCAAGCATGCTCAACACCTTCAATTCATCGCGGCGGCAGTTTCTGCAGGTGGGCGGAGTCGCTGTCGGCGCTCTTACCGGGGCTTCGAGCCTCGCGGTTGCCGGGCCCGAAGTTCAGCCTGCACCGGCCAAGCAAGCCATCGTGATTCTGCTGCAGGGTGGCTGTTCGCAACTTGATACCTGGGATTTGAAGCCGGACGCGCCGACGGAGTATCGCGGTGAGTTCCGCCCGATCAGCACATCATTGCCGGGCTTTCAGATTTGCGAGCACATGCCGCAGTTGGCTGCGATGGCTCATCGGTTCAATGTGCTGCGGAGCGTCTATCACGGAACGCCCAGTCACGAAGCAGCGATTCACTGGGTGCTGACAGGGTATGACTATCCCGGAGCGAACGTCACGACCAAGAACCGCAACGACAAGCCGTCGGTCGGTTCGTTTGTCGCGCGGGTCCGAGGCCCGAATCGACCCGGCTTGCCGGCCTATGTTTGTGTTCCGGATAAGGGGCAACTCGGCGACCGCGTGCGCTATGCAGGGGCTCATTTCCTGGGGATGGCCTACGACCCTTTTGAGTCCGGGCCGGTACCTACAGATGCCACCTCGTCCTATCAACTGCCACCACACTTAGTGATGTCGCCCGATGTCGGGATCGGTCGAGTCCGCGAACGGCAGGGTTTGCTGAGCGGGTTAGACCAGATGGCTCGCGAAGTCGACGCCTCAGGCACCATGAACGGCATCGACCAGTTCCGTCGAGCAGCGTTGGACATGGTCCTGCACCCGGTGACTCGCGATGCGTTCGATCTGTCTCAGGAGTCGCCCGAGACTCGCCGCCGTTACGGCGACCACAAGCTGGGACAGCGAGCTCTGCTGGCCCGTCGACTGGCGGAAGCGGGAGTGCCGTTCACGCTGGTGAACTTCGCGAATAATCAGGACTGGGACACGCACGTCGGCAACTTCAATTCGATGAAGAACGACTTACTCCCGAAGTTCGACCACACGGTCGCCGCGTTACTCAACGATCTGCAGGAACGTGGCATGCTGGAGACGACGCTGGTGGCGATCGTGTCCGAATTTGGTCGCACACCAAAGATCAATGCACAAGCCGGTCGTGATCACTGGAGCGATGTGTTCTCCGTCATGCTGACCGGCGGTGGATTGAAGACCGGACAAGTGCTGGGAACGAGCAACGCCCGCGCGGAAGTCCCGCATGATCGGCCGATTCACTACAACGACGTGTTAGCCACGATCTATCGCCAGCTCGGTGTCCCGACCGATCGAGTCTTCATGCACGCCGGACGACCAGTTCCCATTCTGTATCACGGCACGCCGATTCCGGAACTGATTTGAGATTATACGTTGGGGCCAGTGGCCAACGCACCCTCCCGTAGTCCATGGGACCTATGAGTCCCAAGTGACCCATAGGTCTTATGAGACCAACAACCGGAGGTCTGTAGCGCCGCGCCTCGGATCGCAGTCCTCCGATGTGAGGATTAATCGCCGCGCTGCCAGTTTCGGAGCGTTGTCCCTGTGAGGTACAAACTCATCCGCGCGGCAGTTCTGCATTGCCGCATGGATCGACGAACTTACCTCGGGGTCGTGTCTCCATGAAAACTGGCTGGTTGGCTCATCTGGCGGCGATTGTGTGTCTGACAAGCGGCGTAGCGGCAGCAGCCGAACCGGCGACTCGGCTGGTTCAGGAAGCGGGCCAATGGCGTCTCGAACGCGCGGGGCAGCCCTATTTCGTCAAAGGCGTGGGCGGTGATGGCTCCATGGAGATGCTGGCGAAGCTCGGTGGTAACTCCATCCGCACATGGGGTGAGGACGGGTTGAAGGAAAAGCTCGACGTGGCACACAAGCAAGGTCTGACCGTGACCGCAGGCATCTGGCTGGGCCAGGTGCGTCAGGGTTTCGATTGGTCCGACGCGGCGAGTCTGATTCGTCAGCGCGAGAAAGTGCGACAAGTCGTCGAGCAGAACAAGAACCACCCTGCCCTGCTCGTCTGGGCCTTGGGCAACGAGATGGAAGATCCGACCGGCAAGAATGGAGCCGTCTGGTCTGAGATCAATAACCTCGCGCGGCTGGTGAAGTCGATTGATCCCAATCACCCCACGATGACCGTGGTGGCCGAGATCGGTGGCGACAAGGTCCTGAACTTTCAGGCTCTGTGTCCGGACATCGATCTCCTCGGCATCAACTCTTACGCCGGTGCGGCGTCGGTTGGGGAGCGCTACAAAAAACTCGGCGGAACGAAGCCATACCTGCTGACTGAGTTCGGCCCCGCCGGCATTTGGGAGATTCCGAAAGACGATGTCGGCGCCTATCGCGAACTCACCAGCACTGAGAAAGCTGATGCCTACCTGAAGGCCTACCGCAGCGCGGTGACGGGTCAGCCGGGAGTTTGCCTCGGTTCGTATGCGTTCCTCTGGGGCCAGAAGCAGGAAGTCACAGCAACCTGGTTCTCGATGTTGTATGACGGCTCGCGCCTCGCGGCGGTTGATGCGCTGTCGGAAGTCTGGACCGGCAAGGCCGTCGCGAATCATTCCCCTGCGATTGATTCATTCAAATTGGTGGGCACCGGCAAACGCAAACCGGGTGAAGTGGTCCGTGCGGAATTGAAGACGTCTGATGCCGAGAATGATTCGCTGACAGTTTCCTGGCAATTGCGTTTCGATCCTGAGGAGTACGGCAGCGGCGGAGATTTTGAATCTGAATCACCGGCCGTGAAGAGTGCCATCACACGCTCGGATGCCTCTTCAGCAGACATCAAGCTGCCGAGCGACGGTGGGCTGTATCGGCTGTTTGCGATCGTCAAGGACCAGCATGGTGGAGCAGCAGTGGCCAACGTCCCGGTGCGAGTCGACGCACCGGTGAAGGCGCTGGTGGCTCGCAAGGCGGAGTTTCCGCTGGTGGTTTACTCGGAAGGGACCAGCGATCAGGCCTACATCCCGGCGGGCTGGATGGGCGACACCAAGTCCATGAAGGTTGAACCGTCTTGGACCGACAGTCCGCATTCAGGCAAGACGTGCATGCGGTGCGATTTCACAGCGGACAAAGGCTGGGGTGGAGTTGTCTGGCAAAACCCCGCTCAGGACTGGGGCGACCGTGCGGGCGGATTTGATCTAACCGGCGCCAAGAAATTGACGTTCTGGGCTCGTGGCGAAAAAGGCGGTGAAGTCGTGGACTTCAAGTTCGGCATCTTGGGCCGCGAGAGGAAGTTCTTTGATACCGGCAAAGGGGGGCTCGAACGAGTAACCCTCACTCGTGACTGGAAGCAGTACGAGATCAACATCAGCAATCAGGATCTAACCCGCATCAAGACAGGCTTCGAGTGGAACCTGGCCAGCTCAGGCCAGCCAATCACGTTCTATCTCGATGATGTGCGGTGGGAGAAGTAGGGGTCGGTCGGACAATCCTGTCCGACAGCCGGACCTCGTTGTGGCCGGCCTCCGACCGAGCCACTCAAGGCGCGACCTACGGTCCGGCCTGTGAACATTCTGCATGGCCAACCGCATCACTCTCTCGTTTGGCGACCGCCCAAATGAAGTTCAGTTCCTTCAAATACAATTACCACGACAGTCAGCTGGCGGGCTTCACGCTTGGGCCTCGGCGCGAACTCACGTTGGAGATTGCTCTGGATCCAGTTTGGAACACAGAAGCATCTCCTTCTGCATCCATCCGATTCGGCGGCATCGAGAACTTTGAAGAAGTCGCCCCGTTCTTTCGCACGCTGCCACCACCCCCGCGCTCTGATTGCTACATCGCGGAGATCACCGGCTTAAAGTATTTGGGAGATCGACCGAATCGAGTCCTGATTGATCTGGCTGACCAAGGTCAGATCTTAGTTCAGTCGCGAAATGTCGCTGAGTCTTAGCGATCATCTGTCATTTAGCCAGATACGGTCATCTGCCACGCTGGCCAAGTTTACTGCGTACTGAATAGCGAACTCAGGATGACTTCGTTGAGCAGCGTGCGGACTCCCCCGCCTTGCTGTTGCGCGCGTGCCACGATCGCGGCGATGTCATCGCGGTCGCTGAACGCGACCGGGCGGCCGGTGCCGTAGATCATGAACTGCTGGGCCAGGTTCCTCAGCAGCCGCCCAGAGTCGGCGGCGAGGATGGTTTGAAGTTCGGTCACGTCCTTGAACGCGCGCGAGTCCGGTAGAACACCAGACGAGTCGACTTGCGGTCCGAGCTTGAAGCTGATGCCAATGAAGGGATCAATCGAGCCGCGCGGCGCGGGATCACCTTCGCCGATGGAGCGGTAGCGATCGCGCCAGCCGCCGATGACGTCGAACGCTTCCAGTGCGAAGCCAGGCGGATCCATCTTGATGTGACACGAGGCGCAGATCGCGTCCGTGCGGTGTTTGTCGAGTTGTTCGCGAATCGTCTTGGCGCCACGCACGTCGGGTTCGATGGCGGGGATGTTTGGCGGTGGCGGATCCGGTTCCTGGCCGAGCAATCGAGCCATCACGAACGCTCCTCGCGGCACGGGCGAAGTGGTCGTTCCGTTTGCGGTGATCTTCAGAACGGAGGCCTGCGTCAGAAACGGGCCGCGTGGATTGTTCGCTGGCAATGCGACGCGACGAATCTGCGAGCCGCTCACATTCGGAATGCCATAGTGCGTCGCGAGTTTCTCGTTGAGCATCGCGAAATCGGAACGCACTAGATGGCTGGCGCTGAGGTTCTTTTCGACGAGTTCCCGGAAGAAGGCGCGCGTTTCGGCGACCATCGAGTCCTGCAGGTACGGGCTGAACTCGGGGTACAGCTTGCGGTCGGGATCGGTCGACGCAATCTGCCGCAGCTTTAACCACTGCCCGAGGAAGTCCTCAATGAAGCGTTGTGATCTGGGATCCTTCAGCAGGCGATCAACTTCCGCTCGCAGCACCTCAGGCGAACGCAGCTTTCCGGAGTCTGCGAGCTTCGTCAGCGTTTCATCCGGGGCCGAGTTCCAGAAGAAGAAGGACAGCCGACAGGCGAGTGCGTGATCGTCGACCGCTGTAGGACGGGCAATCCTGCCCGTCTCAGTTCCAGCGGAGTCTTTCGACTCCGCTGTGGCGGACAGGATTGTCCGCCCTACAACCGGCTCGACGTGATACAGAAAATCGGGCGAGCACAGGGCCGCTCGGTATACCCAGCGCATCGCCAATTCGAAACAGTCACCGGCTTTCAGACGCTCATCGACTTTGGCGACGTACGCTCGACGAGTTTCGTCATCGACAGGACGGCGGAAGGCTTTGGGTAGGAACGAGGCGAGCAACTTGTCGGCATCGGCCAACGGCTGATCGCTGTGCACGGTCCACAAACCTTGCGACGGGTCCGGTCGATTGCGACCCGCGCCAAGCTGTCGAATCTGCTTACGTTGCGGCGGATGGATGCCCTGCTTCTCGGCGGGCTTGAATTCCACCAGCGGCAAGTTACCAAACAGCAGCTGATGGCTGCGCGGCGGCCAGACTTCGTTGAGCGGGCCTTCAATGTCGAGCCAGTCGCAGGCGATGCCCGGGCCCGTGAACGTCATCGCTCGACCTTTGCGGGCATAGTTCGCGGCCGGCGCGAGCGATGCCACGTTGAATCCGATGATCTCGTTGTGGTTCAGCCACGTTGTGAGTTCGTGCTCCTTAGATTCGATTGACGGCGCGTCGTAGTAACCCAAGACGTAGCTGGGATGCTGCCCGCCGCGCCCGTCGCCAGTCAGTTGCACCACAGAGAGCCGAGCCGCTTCCGTACCGCGCGAAGGTAGCACCTCGCCTTTGTCCCATTTGAAACTCCACAGGGACGTGCGAACTCGATACCGACCGGGATAGATCGTGACGTGCTCGATGAAGTACGGGCTGAGCGATTCATCTTCATGACGGAACAGACCGACGCTCGCGCCGTTGCGGAACGAACCAATGCGTTCGTGAGCCCCTTCATCGAGATGGTTCTGATCACCCGCTGGTGGGAACTCGGGATCGGGTTTCTTGTTCTTCAGCAACACGCCGTCGCCGTTCATGATGACGTGGGCCACAAAGCCGCCACTGTTGGCCAGCGAAATGCGACGCTTCTGCACCGTTGGCGCTTTGGGTTGAGTGGCGATTGCCAGGTTCAAGGTGTGATCGGCGGCCTCGACGTACTTCGCCATGTTGACGTGCGAGATGTCGAGCGCGTCGCTGTTCTTATCGAACCCGTGCGCCGAGCCATCGGCCGGCAGGTTCCCCTGCAACGCGATGCCCGGCATATCAAACAAGTCGCGGATCGTGTTTTCGTACTCGGCCTTCGTCAGCCGCCGCACGCCCGTCTGGCCTTCACCTTTGAGCTTGGCCTGCTCGGCAGCAATAAGTGTCGTCTTCAGTGACTTGGTCACCTCAGCAACGTCAGTTCCCGCAGGCCGTTTGCTTTGCTTCGGCGGCATCTCACCTGACTCGATACGGTCATGAATCTTGACCCACTTCGCAAAGTTCTCCGCGTTCGTTGGTTCAAACTTCAGCGAACTCAAATCGAGGCCGCCTTCATGAGACGCCTTGTCATGACACTCCAGGCAATGAGCTTTGAAGAATGGTTCGGGAAGACCGTCTGCGGAGAACGCAGTTCCTTGAGCCACGCAAAGGATGAGGCTGGCGAGCGTCACGCTCTTGCTGATGACTGAGCCGCGCCGCGCGTTTTGGATGTACCGTGTCATGGAGATTCTGTGAGTAGGATCCGCGTCATTGAGGTCGATATCAGACGGTAAAATAGTAGCGGGTCAGGTGGAAAAACATCGGTGCGGCGAAGCAGAGCGAATCGATACGGTCGAGAACTCCGCCATGGCCTTCGATGGCTTGGCCCCAGTCCTTGACGCCTCGATCGCGTTTGATCGCGGACATCACGAGGCCGCCGCCGAAACCTGAGAGAGTGATCGCCACGCAAAGTCCTGCCGCCTGCCACGGGTTGAAGGGAGTGGCCCACCACAAAGCAGACCCGATGGCGACCGTTGCGAGCACTCCACCAATCAGACCTTCCCAAGTTTTGCCGGGGCTGACGGTGGGTGCGACTGGGTGTTTGCCCAAAGTCTTCCCGAAGCAGTACTGCAGAACGTCGCTCAGTTCGCAGATCATCACAAAGAAGAACAGGAGCTTGCCGTTCTGGCCCGCGTAGCCGGGAATGTCCAGCAGCATGAGGATCGCCGGGGCGTGGCTGGTGCAGAACACGCAAATCATCAGGCCCCACTGAATCTTGGCGGTTCGCTCCAGAAAGTGTTCTGTCTGGCCTGCGGCTGCACTTCTCATCGGCAGCAACAGGAAGACGTAGACAGGAATGAAGACAGCGAACAGGCCGTACCACTGCACCCAGAGCAAGTAGTACTGAAATGGCGTGACGAAAAAGAAGGCCCAGAAGAGGGTGCGGTGATCTCCCAGGTGCGTTGGCGTTAGCGTGATGAACTCGCGCAATGCCAGGAAAGAGGTGAGGCAAAACAGCAGCACTGACCCTGCTCCGCCGGTCGCCATCGCGACGCCAAACACCGCGGTCATCATCCACCAACCGCGCATTCGCGCGTTGAGATTGTCGACCGTCTTGCGACCAGAGTCCGAGAGTTTTCTTCGAGAGAGTCCCCACCCAATCAGCGACGACAGCATCAGCAAGGAGAGCACGCCTCCCACAAGCCACATCAATTCGGCATCGAGATTCACGTCCTGCGAGTCCTTTCAATCATTGTTGGCGCATGCTGATGACGGCTTCGCGAGCCCGCGTCAGAAAGTCATCACGACGTTCACTCGATTCGAGGCGAATCGGGCTCCCAAATGTCACGCTCGAAATAATGGGAACTGGCAACAATTCCCCTTTCGGGAGGACGCGATTCATGTTGTCCAGCAGCACCGGAACCAGCTCAATTTCCGGCCGCTTCTTCGCCAGATGATACAGACCGCTCTTGAATGGCTGAGGATCCGGGCCAGAGCCGCGAGTGCCTTCAGGAAACAGAATCAGCGAGTGCATGTCTCCAATCGCAGTGAGCATATCCTCAATCGGATTGTCTCGTGCTGTGGGAGCCTTGCGTTCGATGAGCACGGCATTGAAGACCTGCTCGGCGAAGAACCTGCGCAGGCGGTTGGCGGTCCAATAATCTCTCGCTCCGACCGGCCGAGTAAGTTGCCGGACTGCCAGCGGTAACGACGCCCACAAGACCGGACCGTCCAGGTTGCTGGTGTGGTTGGCGAAGTAGACCCGCTGCCGAGACTCCGGCTCGCAGCCAATCCATGTCGCTCGCGCACCCGATAGCAGTCGCAAGAACGAGGCTGTCAGTTGAGGTGTCATGCCTGCTCCACGATCTGAATAACGGCTCGGCAGCGCCGACCAATCGTGATCAGCGTCCCGGCCACAATTAGGCTTAACGCTGCCACCAGAATCATGCTGCTCAAAGTGAAGAAGATCGCGATCGCGTTTGTGACTGCTGCGATCGTCATGGTCGCCATGCGATGTTGCTTCGCCATCGGCCCCAGAAACTGCTGCCCGGCTCCCATCGACGCGCCCAACGTGCGGACATACGCCGTAATGACTGCCAGCACGGCGGCCGTCCAGGCCAGCTCACGCAGCCAGACCGGATCTGCAAACGCATAACCGCTGCCGACGAAGATGAAGGCGTCCGAGAAGCGATCCGGCAGTTCGTTGAACAGCTCACCTGACTTCGTACGAAAGCCACCTTCAACTGCGACCATGCCGTCGAAGAGGTTGCACAACAGCCGCAATTGAATGCCTGCGGCCGCGAGCACGAAGCAAAGGCACTTCAGCTCCGGTGCTGCTACGAAGCCAACCGCTACGAAGCTCGCACCGGACATAGCACCGAAGACAACACTCAACAACGAAATTTGATTCGGCCGGAGACCAACACGACACAACCATTGCGCCGTTGCTGCCGCCCATCGAGTGTCTCTCGCTTGAATGGGACGTCTGGAGATCGTGTCGTTCAATCAATCGCTCCTGTGGGCTGCCGTGCCATGTAAGAACGCCACCGTACAGTGTTCAGGGATGTGGCTGACGTGAAGCATAACCGAGATTCAAGCGGTCTCGTCGAAGCCTGTCAGGTCAGGCACTTCGTTCAGCAGTTCTCGCAGCAGTTCATCGGTTCCATGCTTGGCTGTCCACGATCTCAGGTAAGTCCAGTCAATGATTGGGCCGCTTACGGTCAGAACATTGACCACATCATCCAGGTCTTTGCGTCGCTGCCATCTTAGCTTTTGGATCACTACATCCTCGACGGCCGGAATCCAGGTTTCGCGATTGATTTCATGCAGGGGCTGGCGCCGGCGCCGCCTGAATCGCTCTTCGTGGTGTTCATCCCGGACATTGAGCCGGAATAATTCAATCTGAAAATTCGTAGGGGCGTGTGTGATGACGTTGCGAACGGAACCAGTGAGTCCCTCAAGTTGAATCTGAGGATCCAGCACGAACTCTGGGCCAAGATGCTCCATGATTGCTCGGATTTGTCCCGGTTTCACCACGACCACAAAATCTGCATCGTGGGTGGCTCGTGCGATGCCGTATGCGTTTGATGAGTAAGCGCCGACGAGCATGTACTCGATTTCACAGGCTTCGAGAGCGTCGACAACGGCCGCCGTCACCTCAACATTATTCATTGAGGACTCCGACATTCTTATAAATGCCGGCCTCGTAAATCCGTCGCCTGATCTCCAGCCGTCGCCGGAATTCTTTCTCGACTTGCTCGTCGGTGTAGCCAGGAAACTGAGAGCGAATTCCGCTACGCATCAACAAACAGCAGTCTTCGAATAACTTGGGTCCATCCAGCATCTTTTCATCAATGGATCGGCGACGTGCGCGCAGAGCCTTATCGATGAAGATCGAATCCATCAGGCGCTTCAATGATTCGTCTCGCTCACTCATGTCCCGTCCCGTGCTACTTTCTCCAAGATCCTCTAATCGTGGGCCTGCAAGTTCAGTAACCCGAGTGACCCATGCCCAATCAAGCCATCTCTAATCCACGGAATGTGCCTTTGCCGGTCGAAAATTCGTTGGTCTCGATTCCGAGACGTTGCAGCATGGAGACGAACAGGTTCGAGAGCGGGTAGTTGTTCTGAGTATCGAACGCCAGATGCTGGCCGTGCTTGAAGCCGCCGCCAGCGAGCAGAACCGGCAAGTTGGAATTCGAGTGTGAGTTCGCGCTACCCATGCAGGTGCCGTAGAGCACCATCGTGCGATCCAGCAGCGACTGGCCTTCTTCTTTCGTGTCGTTCAGGGCTGAGAGGAAACTGCCCAAGGCGTCGAACTGCTTCTCTTCGTGGCCACGCAATTCCGACAGTACTTCAGGGCGGTTTCCGTGGTGCGTGATGTTGTGAATCACAGTGGTGTCGATGAAGAGCGAAACCAGCCGCGAGGAATCGGTTTCCAAGGCCAGTTTGATGACCTCCAGCATCAGTCGCGTCTTCTGCACGAATGCCTTGGCATCGTCGATGTCGTCCGGAGCCTTAGCGGTGACAATCGGCTTGGGCTTGTACTCCCACTCTTCGGATGAGTGCAGTCGCTGCTCAAGTTCGCGCACCGAGGTGAGGTATTGATCCATGCGGGCCTGGTCAGACTTCGAGAGCGAGCGGTTCAAGCGTTTCGATTGGTCGCTCACAAAGTCGAGCATGCTGCGGCCCTGCTTCAGAGCCTCCACGTTCGCGGCTACCTCTTCTGGCCTGCCTTGCACAAACAATGTCTGGAAGAGCTTCTTCGGGCTGCGTTCGGCAGAAATTGGTGCACCGCTGCGGGTGAAGCTCAGCGTCTGACCGCCTTCGCTGCTCATCGCCAGCACCAGCGACGGATAGCGAGTTTTGTTACCGATCCTTTCTGCGGCGAACTGATCGATCGAAACCCAGTTGCGGAAGCCTCCACGTTCGGGATGCGGAGTACCGGTAAGGAAGCATCTTTCGGCCACGTGACCGCCGGTGACGCCGGGCAGGCTGACGCCCGAGAACACGGTCATGTTCTGGCGGTGTGCCGCGAGCCGTTCCAAATAAGGAGTGGACTCGTAGTCCTTGCCAGCTTTCTCCGGAAAGAAGAACTGCGGCAGGATGCCCATGTTGGTTTCGATGGCCACCATGCGACGCGGAACAGCCACGGCGGACTCTGCTCCAAACGCGGGAATCATGGCGTCGAGCAACGGCAACGAAATCGTGAGTCCCGCTCCACGCAGGAAAGTTCGCCGAGACAACGGAGCTCGAGAAATCGCGAATGGTGGCTGCATCCTGTAAGTTCCTTCTGGAGTGGATCTGACGCGGATCGAGTTTGGCGGGAGCCTATCAGAATTTCACTGCAACGGTGGTCGTTTGGGAATGCGATTCTGCCGATTGTGAACCGTGAACGACAGTTATCCGGAATGATTAGCAGCCGAGTTCCTGTCGGCTCTCCGTTTATCGGATGATTTGACGGTCTCGGCAACGCTGTGTTGTTGATTCGCTGGGAATCATGGTGTTTTGACGGCCGTCAGAGGTAATGGATCATTGAGATCGGCGATGCCATCTCCATCGGTATCATGCTGAGGACGCAAGTAATTGCTGACGTCCGGTAACCGTTCGGGAATATCCTTGAGATGTGCCCACAGAATGCGGGCCAGTTCGTGACGCTGCAGAGACGATCGGACTTCCGCTGCCGGGCCGCCCTGTGTGAGACCAGCGTTCGGCTTGATTCCGAGTTCCTTCAAGCCATCGGCCAGAGCTTGCCAGTCAGCGGGCTTGTCTGCGGATGCTTTGAGTGCTTCAAGTTTTGGGGCGCTGACTGGCACTGCGGAGTGACCCGCCGCGCGCGTCAAGATGGTTGCCAGTTCTCCGCGCTTGACCGGTTGATACGGTTCAAAGTCCAAGCTCTCAGCATCGCCCGGCCAAATGCCCCGCGCAGCAAGCAGGTTTACAGCTTCAAAGTGCAAATCTTCCGGAGATAAGTCGTGATAAGGCCAAAGCAGCACGCCGGGAGCGCCGTTCACGGAACGCACAAGCCGATGTTGCAGCTCGCGGATGAGCAGCCAGTTGCTGGCCACGTCGCGTGGTTGCAGATTCTCGCGCAGGCATAGCCAGGCCAGCGTGCCGGATGCCTGACCGCAGAGCACCATCTGCCCGTGAACCCGCAAGGCCGAACTGACCAGCGACGACACGCCAATGTTCTTCGACGAACCGATGAGGCCATCCCGTTCGATCGGCACGAGTGATCGCAGAGGCAACATTGCGCGGTCGGTGTCCGTATGCCAGTTACGGCTGGCGGTATGCACGAACTGCCATGGGCCAGCTTTGGCATCGGGGCCTGAGGTCAGGAACTTGCGGCGAGTAGGGTGAAAGTCGATGTTGAACTGAAAGCCGAAAACCGCGTCCGGAACCATCGAACGCGCCCAGTGCGGGTTGCGATCTGCGGCACGAATATCCTGTTCCCTTAACATGTATAATGCTTCGAGCCTCAGTGCCTCGCGGATATATGGTTTCGGAGGTAAGCGGTCGGGAGTTCCGAACTCGTCTGTGAGTTCCATATACCGGAAGCTCTGTGGATAATCACCCACTCGATCATGCACTTTAGTCTGCAGATACAGCAACAGCCCGAGCGAATGCCGCTTCGCGTCTTCAAACACAATGCGGCGCTGAGCCGGTGTCATGTCAACCAGGTTCTTTTGAGACGCATTCGACTCGGTAGCATCAAGCGCCTCGGCGACTCGCTTGGGGAAGTCGTAGATCGGATAGTCCTGGTTCGGCCAGTTGAGGAACGTTTTCTCTGTGCCAATTGGCAAGCCGTTGTGCCAGCGATCGACTAACCGACGATGCGTGTAAATACACCAGCCGCCGGGAGTATAAATACCTTCCGTCATCGCGGTATCAACAAACGGTGGAATCTTGTCGAGCCCGGAAAAATTGCGTGGGTCATAGCCGACCGGCGGCTTGATAGTTGAATCACGTCCCGCTTCGCGCAGCACAACGCACCACGACAGCGGATTCATTTCATTGCGATTATCAGTCAGCGGCCCTTCCGGAGCATTTGGCTCACTGAATCGCGATTTTTCGTCAGGGCCTGCTGCATATTTCGCCCCGGATAATCTCACGACGTCGCCCCAGTCGGAGCAATCAATCGTCAGCTTCGCCTGCACTGTCAGGCGTTCCGCTGTAGCGGATTGATCTGCGGTGGAATCCAAAGGTTTTGCAAACTCGACTGCCCGAATGGCTCCATTCTGGACTTCAACACGAATCGGCTCCCATGGTCGCAGATAAGTAATGCGCCCAGTTTTTGCAGACTGAGAGGCTTTGTTGGATGGTTCATGCAGATACGGAGCGATCAGCCGCTTGAAGATGTCGGCTGCCTCAGCGGGTTCGATTGTTTCCGTCCCGCACCAAGCGTTCCCCGGGTTGGTGAGGCCGTATTTCTCGGAGTTGCGCTGGCGGATTGCGCGAATGATTTCCAGGAACATTCCGGAGCGAGGGAAGTTCACACGCTTGCCGCGATACGTGGTCCATTCATCAATACAGCCGACGCCTTCAGCGCTGAACTGGCCGCCGAGCCATTCAATATCGTTGACCAGGACTATACGCGGCACTCCCAGTCGAGCAGCTTGAATCGCGGCGGCGACTCCCGCTTCATTACCGCCTACGACCAGCAAGTCACATTCAACATGTTCAGCCGCAGCCACACCGCGACCGTAGAAAACGCCGCAGAGCAGCAATGCCGCAATCAACTTCATCTGCATCTTGTTCCTCGCCCTGTCAGCCACTTGGACCATTCATCTTCGGGCTATTAGACCTTAGAACGTGCGGTACTCAACCGACTCGGTCTCCGCTCTCAGAGGATCCCTCTCGAAAGGTGTCGTTCCATGAGGACATCGTTGCGACGATTTGTGGTGATTGCCTGGGCTGGCCTCGCGTGCTGCCTGATCGCGGCGGGAGTGATGCTGGCGGACAGTCCCAAGGTGGGAGCGATTCCGGCCACGGAGACCATTGGCGGTTGGGAGACGGCGTCACCTCGAGACGAGATCCGTCCGAACTTCGTTTTTGAACCTCAAGGAGGGCCGCAACGTGACGGCGCGCTCGTCATCAAGGCTCACGATTCCGTGGGAGATCAGGGCCATTTCCGTAAGTCCTTCCCCGTGCAAGGCGGCAAGTTCTATCAGTTTCGAGCCGTGCGGAAGGCTGAGCACGTCGAGGTTCCGCGACGAAGTGTGATCGCTCGCATTGTCTGGAAGGATGAGCAAGGTACGCCAGTGTTGGCGGACGTTCCCGCCGGCCGCGAGCATGAAGGCGGATCTGTTCCTCAGGCCGAGCCCGAGCATCCGCTGGACGGAGCGACTGACGCCCATGGATGGACTCTGGTGACGGGGCTTTATCGGGCTCCGAGCAAAGCCCGGCAGGCGATTGTTGAGCTGCATTTGCAATGGGCGCCGTTGGGGCAAGTTTCCTGGAGTGGCATCCAACTCAAAGAGGCGGCCGCCCCGCCGAGTCGCAAGGTCCGCCTGGCGACCGTGCATTACATGCCCTCTGGAAAATCGCCTCGAACAAACTGCGAAGAATGCGCGCCATTCATCGCCGATGCCGCGAAGCAGAAGGCGGACCTCGTGGTGCTGGGAGAAACTGTTCCGTACGTTCGGCTGGGCAAGAAACCTCACGAGACGGCTGAGCCCGTTCCGGGTCCGACAACTTCGTACTTCGGCGAGGTTGCTCAGCAGCATCGAGTGCACATTGCGCTGAGCCTTTACGAGCGAGAGAGCAGCATTGTCTACAATACCGCTGTTCTGCTCGGGCCGGACGGCAAGCTGATTGGCAAGTATCGCAAGGTTTGTCTGCCACAGGCGGAGGTGGAATGGGGTGTCACACCGGGGCATGAGTACCCGGTCTTTGATACTCAGATTGGAAAAGTCGGAATGATGGTCTGTTACGACGGTTTCTACCCGGAAGTTGCTCGCGAATTGACCAACCGCGGCGCCGAAATCATCGCTTGGCCGGTCTGGGGCTGCAGTCCCCTGCTGGCTCAGGCTCGTGCGTGTGAGAATCATGTGTATGTCGTCAGCAGCACCTATAACGACATCAAGAACAACTGGATGTTGTCGGCTGTCTATGATCATTCCGGCAAAGCGATTGCCAAGGCCGAGCAATGGGGCGACGTTGCCATCGCCGAAGTGGATCTCAGTCAGCGACACTTCTGGCGAAATAACATGGGTGACTTCCGTTCAATGGTTCAGCGCCATCGGCCCCTCTGGCAGGATACGCCAAGCGAGAGCGGAGCGGGTTCCAGTGACAGTCCGGCACCAAAAGCCCGGTCGAACGAAAAGACTCCTCGCGAAAGCACGGCGAACGAACCTGCGAAGTCAGAGACTGCGAAGTCTGGCATGAAGACCGTGGCGATGCTGTTGTTCAAGGGCGTGGAACTGATGGATTTCGCCGGTCCCGCTGAAGTCTTCATCGTGGCCGAGCGCGGTCGGGCTTTCCGGGTTGTCACCGTGGCAGAGAGCACATCACCGCTGAAGACGATGGGCGGCGTGACGGTAACCCCGGACTACAGCTTCGGGAACGCTCCTCCCGCTGACATCGTCGTTGTGCCTGGTGGCAATACGAGCGCGCTGGATCAGGCGGCTCGTGACTGGCTGAAAGGGGCGAGCGGCAAAGCCGAGATTACGATGTCGGTTTGCTACGGAGCTTTGGTTCTCGCGGACCTTGGCTTGCTGAACGGCATCGACGCGACGACTCATCATTGGGCTCTGGATGAGCTCAAGCAGATTGCTCCAACTTGCAACGTCGTCACGGATAAACGGTTCGTGGATAGCGGTCGGATCATCACAACGGCGGGCGTGACTGCCGGCATCGACGGTGCGTTGAGAATTGTCGAACGCACCCACGGTCCCGCTGCGGCCAAGTGGACTGCCCAAGAATGGATGGAGCACCACCAGCGGTGAGTCAGCATGGCTGTGTTCAGTTCGGGCGCCGACCGACGTGACTCAGCCCTGCTGCTCAAACCTTCCAAACTTCACCAGCGGAATTTCTTACCAGAAGCTCAAGGGAGAGCTTGACGGTGTCGAGACCTTGGGATAAATAGCACCGTGTTGGTCGTGATTAGTTCTAAAGCCGAGGAGAGTAGCGAACCGATGAGAATGTCACGAAAGTCGGATTATGCTCTCCGTGCTCTCTTTGACTTAGCAGAGAGATACGGGCAAGGGCCGATCTCGATTCGTGAGATTGCTGAGCGGAATGACATTCCTCGACGGTTTCTTGAGCAAATCATGATCGAACTCAAGAACGCCGGCTGGGTGGTGAGTATTCCGGGGCGAGATGGTGGTTTCAAGCTGTCGGTCGCTCCAGATGAACTCACGATGGGCAAAGTAGTTAGGTTGTTTGACGGACTACTGGCTCCTATCGGTTGTGTGTCCGTAAGTGCGTATGAGCCCTGCAGCCAGGAGCGAACCTGTCGCTTCCGGCGCGTGCTCTTGGAGATTCGAAACTACACAACTCGCTTGATGGACAAGGCGACGTTGGCGTCAGTGCTGCTGGGTAAGCCTGTTCTCAGGGAAGAGGTTTTCGAGGCGGCGTTTATTTCGGGAGAGGGCATCTAGCCCCTCTCTTTTTTGAGGCCTAAATAATCACCACCTAGATAGTGGGTATTTCGGGGGATGCGATGGCTGGTTTGAAGGGATTTGGGGTTTGCTCGTTGGCAGTGCTGCTCGTGTCCTTGGTTGGCTGTGGGGCGGAGTCCCCTGCTGGCAAACCGGAAGCGGGTCGCGCGCCGGCTTCAGCGGGTGCGAAGAACTACGAGCTCTTGAACGTCTCTTACGACCCGACTCGCGAACTCTGGAAGGATCTCAATGGTGCCTTCGCCGCGCAGTACCAAAAGGATTCGGGCAACACGGTCGAGATCAAGCAGTCGCATGGTGGTTCGTCGAGCCAGGCTCGGGCGGTGATTGATGGCTTGGAAGCAGACGTTGTGACCTTGGCGATGTGGCAGGATACGGAGGCCATCAGCAAGAAGGGGCTCATCAAGGAAGGTTGGGAAGAGCGGCTGCCGAATCGATCGCTGCCCTACTCGTCAACGATCGTCTTCGTCGTCCGCAAAGGAAACCCCAAGGGAATCAAGGAGTGGACTGACCTGGTTAAGGCGGATGTGCAGGTTATTACTCCGAATCCCAAAACCTCAGGTAATGGCAAGTTGAGCTTTCTTGCTGCCTGGGGTTCCGTCGTGCTGAACGGTGGCAGCGAGGATGATGCGCAGGCCTTCGTCAAGAAGCTCTACCTGAATGTGCCGGTGCTGGATACGGGAGCTCGCGGATCAACCACTACGTTTGCTCAAAAGGGAATCGGCGACGTGCACCTCGGGTGGGAGAACGAAGCCCGTCTGGAAGTTAAAGAAGCCAATGGTGATTTGGAAATTGTATACCCCAAGCAAAGCATCTTGGCTGAGCCACACATCGCTGTTGTGGATGGCAATGTAGATCGCAAGGGCACGCGAGAAGCTTCTGAGTCCTATTTGAAGTTTCTCTATACCGACGCGGGTCAGGAAATCATTGCCAAGCACTTTTACCGCCCTGCGGACGAAGCGATTTTGAAGAAGCACGCCGAAGCGTTTCCGCAAATTGACTTGTTCCCGATTACCAAAATTGCCGCCGGCTGGGACGAAGCTCAGAAGAAGTTCTTCGCTGAAGGCGCGTTGTTCGATGCCATCTATCAGCCGAGTGGCAAGTAAATGATTTCTGCGTATTCATCCCTGTCTGGCAAGGATCGCCGGACGCTTCCGAAGTCCAAGATCATGGTGTCGCCGTTGTCACATGCTAATCGATCCTTCGGACGCTCGTCGCGCGCAGAGGGATTTGCTGGATCGGCAAATCCTGAGGGCTCCAGCAATGGTGTCTGGTGGGACGATGTTCTTGGCCAGGCGGAGCTGGCGAGAGATGAACTTGATACTGCTGCCGAAGGTGATATCAAGGCCGAATCAGATGTCAGCCCGGCTATCGAACCGTCCGTGCGTCCTCTGAGTGTTGAAGATGAATTGTTAGCTGATCTTGATGAGGCCTTGGGCGCCGATTGTCCTGGACCAGCAGTGCAATCGGAACTCGAATCCAACGCCGATGATACGGCTTCCGATGGTGGTTCTGCTCTCGGGCCGACGGGTACTGAGGCCGCGGCGAATGTGTCGGTCTTGGATATTGTCTCCGAAGACCAACTTTTATTGGATGCAACGCCGGTTCATTGCGCATCTGAAGCCGCTCTTGAATTCATTCCGGGCAACACGGATGTTGCAAAATCCACTGAGCCCCTTGAGGTTCCCGAGACATCTGGGCTGAGTGGGCTTGGCGCGCCGGCACCGGTTGTTTCACAACCGGTCGCCGGTGCGCCATCGCGCGAACCGCAACCAGTAGCTGCTCCATTTGCGGGACCAGTTGTATTACCTTTCGCGCCTCCGTTCGTCGGTCAGGGGGGGCTACCTTTTGTGCCAGTCCCGCCTCCTCCGCCTGTAGCGTCAATTGAAGCTGCAGATATAAGTCTAAGAAATCAGTTAATCGCCTTGTTATCCAGCGCTGGTATGCCCGCGCTGCGAAACGTTGATGTGTTTGTAGAACGCGGTGTGATTTCGATTCGAGCAGTGGTTTCGAATCCGGTGCTCTTTCCGGCACCGAGAACGTCTACATTCGCTCCTGCGCCTTTTCCAATTCCGACTTCGGCCGGACTGCCCGTACCTGCGCCAGTTCTTCATCCTGCGGCATTTGGTCCGCCTCCTGGATGGGTGGTGCCTGGTATGCCGGGGCTGGCCCCTATGCCGGCGCCCATTGTTGCTCAGGCGAGTGCCGACCAGGCCGCCGCAAAACCTCAGCCTCCACAGAATGAAATCCCTGTCCATCTACCTGACCCCTCGCTTTACCAGAGGGGCGACGGATCTGATGAAATCAGTCCTGCGAGTTTGGATGGTAATACAAATCTGGATCTGTCCGCGGAAACTGATGAGGCAATTCGGGACCGTATTGTTGCGAGTCTAGTTGCTACCAGTATTCCTGCGTTGTCCGAACTTCAAGTGACCGTTGAGGGTCAGTCAGTGACGCTGGAAGGTGTCGTTACCAGTCAGTACGAGCGTCAGATGGTACTGCAAATGGTGAAACGCGAGTGCGACGCCTGGCACGTTCGAAATGGTATTAATGTTGTTCCTCCCAGAGCGATTCGTTTCTCAATTACGGAATTCGCGAAGGATCTCTGGTCTGCTTATCGTGTTGAATTGTCTGTAATTGCCTGCTTGCTAATTGCCATTCTTAGTGTTATTGTGCCGTGGCCCAAATGGGCCCCCGCGACGACCTATCAGGTTGCTGTGTCAGCGACGCTTGGTCAAGAACCGATGACAGGGGCCGTGATATCCCTGCACCCGGATGGCTGGTCGTTGCCGGATGAGGCAGTTCCGACCGGTCGAGTTGGCGCCGATGGAAAAGTAGTATTTACAACATTCGCAGATCGCGATGGTGTCCCCGCTGGCGAATATAGTGTGACGGCGAGCTGGAATAAGCTCGTGACACTGCCTGGCGGAGATTCGGTCAGAGGGCCGAATGTTGTGCCTGCCGTTTACGGTGATCCTGCAACTTCGCCGTTAAAGATAAAAATCGAAAGTAGCACCAAGGAACTGCCGCCGCTGGAGTTTCCTAAGAAGTGATGAGCCTTGGCGCGGAGTTGGTGAACTGAGTGTAGTCGGCGGGATAAGAATTCGCCTGCCCTAATATTATGCCATGTTGCGTCTCATGGTGAGTTGTTAACTTTTCGAAAGGGATCTGTGATGCAAGTGTTTCGTTCGCCTCGTTTGCAGGCAAAGTCGTCTCGTGAAGGATTCACGTTGATTGAACTGCTGGTTGTGATTGCAATTATCGCCGTGTTGGCTGGCTTGTTGCTGCCAGCGGTGCAGTCGGCTCGCGAGTCGGCCCGCCGCGCTCAGTGCATCAACAATCAGAAGCAGATCGGCATCGCGATCCACTCTTTCCACGATTCAAAGGGGCATCTGCCGAGCAGCGTCCGCCCTGGAGCCACTTCCACCGTGCGTGAAGGTGTCTTTGTTCGACTGCTGCCATATCTCGATCAGAAGTCGCTTTACGACCAGTACGACAATTCAGTGACTTGGAGTGCGGCGGTGAATCTCCCCATCAGCAGCACCCGTATCAAGACCTACGAGTGCCCGAGTTCGCCGAAGCAGGGTAACCAGTTTGACCACGCTCCTGACCTTAACGGCACGGCCGCGGGGTCTTACAGCGGGGCCACGAACTGGGAGGGGATTGTGGCCGTGGGTGACTATGGTGCGTCTCTGGGTGTTGACAATCGTCTCACCGATACCACGTATGTCACTAACAAGGTGATCGCGAGTGATACCGCGACTTCGGGCGGCACTGCCGGTGGCGTGAACACATTGACCAATGGATTGCTGCCCAAGAACTCAAAGATCAACTTCTCGGAAGTGACCGATGGTTTGACGAACACGATTGCTATTCTGGAGTCTGCTGGGCGGCCGTTCGTCTGGCGTCGTGGAGTTCGCGTCAGTGAGGATCTCAAGACCGATCACGTCAATGGTGGCGGTTGGGTTCGTCCGGCAAGTGATATTCTGTTTGCCGGATCGACCAAGGACGGCGTGACGATTCCTGCCACGACCTACGCGACAGCTTCAGTGGGTAAGACTAACGGCTTTAACCACGCTGGCGAGGCTTATACAACTCCCGGTAACGGCTACACGGTTTCCGGCTACGGAACCGAGGGTTCAAGCCAGCCTTATGGTTTCCACAACGGCGGATTCACAGTGCTTCTCGGTGATGGGTCCTCACGCTTTATCTCCGAAGATATTGCGTTCAACGTGTTTGCTGCGTTGATTACTCGCGCTGATGCTGGCAAAGAAGTCAAGATCGGCGACTACTAAGCTGTTGTGTTCCTCTTTTCCGATCGCTGACCCGTCCACGGGAGGCTGTTAATGTCACGACGAAAGTCACTGTCTGTGTTACCCGGTTTTCGACTGAGCTTGAGCTATACAATCACATGGCTAGCTCTCTTACTCCTGCTGCCGCTGGCGGCCTGCTTGATGAAAGCCGGTTCGCTGAGCGGCGAGGAGTTCTGGAAAGCTGTTTGGACTGAACGAACTCGAGCAGCGTATCTGTTGACCTTCGGGGTCTCACTGGCTGCCGCTGTCATTGATACGCTGCTGGGGTTGCTTCTCGCCTGGGTGCTCGTGCGGTACGAGTTCTACGGGCGGCGTTTGATGGATTCTCTGATTGACCTGCCATTTGCATTGCCTACCGCCGTTGCTGGTCTGGTGTATTCAAATCTGTATGTGAAAAATGGTTGGCTGGGTCAGTTTTTGGTGCCGCTGGGCATTCAAGGCGCTTACAGCCGGCTGGCAATTGTCTTGGTGTTATCGTTTATCGGCCTCCCCTTCGTTGTCCGCACCGTACAGCCTGTACTGGAAACAATTGATGCGGACATCGAAGAGGCGGCCGCTTGTCTAGGCGCGACTCGCTGGCAGACGTTTTATCGAGTGATCCTACCCGCACTTTATCCGGCACTACTTACTGGTTTCACGCTGACGTTCGCCCGTGCGCTGGGTGAATATGGCTCGGTGGTCTTCGTATCCGGCAATATGCCATTCAAGACGGAGATTGCACCGGTGTTGATCGTCGCTCGGCTGGAGGAATTTGCTTATGCGGAAGCTACGGCGATTGCTGTGGTACTGCTGGCGATTTCGTTCGTGTTGTTAGGCGTGATCAATTTTCTGGAACGCTGGAATCAGCAACGCAGTACGTAACGGTTCTGCTCCGGTTTTCACGTAGTGCTGTAGCTCGCCTGTATTGCTGATAAAAGTCGATCGTTGGGAATTGCTGATATGATGCCACAGAAGTCAACTGTCGCCAGTTCAACCGCCAGGCATGCAGCCAGTCGCGAGGATCCCGTCTGGGTGCGAGTTCTGTTGATCGGGCTGGCGTTTCTGGTGATTGGAGTGCTGATTGTTATTCCGGTTGCGAACGTGTTCTATCAGGCATTCCGCGGCGGAGCGGGCGTTTACTGGAAGAATCTGGTATCGGATCCGGACACTCGGCATTCGATCTTCCTGACGCTGACGGTGGCTCCAGTGGCTGTCGCCTTGAATGTCGTGTTTGGAGTTGCCGCGGCGTGGCTGATTACGCGTTTCAAATTTCCGGGACGTACATTTCTCACAACGTTACTGGATCTGCCATTTGCAATTTCACCGGTGGTGGCCGGCTTGATGTTTATGTTGATGTTCGGTCTGCAGGGGTACATGGGGCCGTGGCTTAGAGATCATGGAATCAAGATCGTATTTGCATATCCAGGACTCGTGCTTGTGACGGCGTTTGTGACGATGCCTTTCATTGCCCGGGAGCTGATTCCCGTAATGGACGCGATTGGTTCTGATGAGGAGATCGCGGCTGTAAGTCTGGGGGCTAATGGCTGGCAGACGTTCTGGCGAATTACAATTCCCAACATCAAATGGGGTTTGCTGTACGGTGTGATTCTTTGCAATGCGCGAGCGATGGGTGAATTTGGAGCAGTGCATGTTGTGTCGGGGCATATCAGCGGTCAGACCGACACGATGCCGTTGCGCGTCGAGAAGCTGTTTCAGGAATATAACAATCCCGGTTCGTTTGCTGTGGCTTCGGTGCTGACCGCGCTCGCGATTGTGACACTGTTTTTGAAAATCTGGCTGGAGCATAAGACGTCGCACGAGTTGGCCGAGGCTCGCGATGTTGGTGTGACTTGATCGCCGGAAGGCGTTTGATTTGTTTCCCTTGTCCCAAATAAGTGATTGTGATGAGCCGGAGAAGCTTGCAGAACATCGCGATTGTGTTGCTGATTGCCGTCGTCTGGCCGGTGGCCCGGCAGATCCAGCAGCGTTTTGCGAATGAGTCCGCGCCGGAGGCAGTCGAGTCGCGAACTGTTGTCCGGGAGGTGGCTCTGCTTAACGTGTCTTACGATCCCACGCGAGAACTGTGGCAGGCTGTTAATGCTAAGTTCGTCACGAAGTACGAGTCTGAGACGGGCGTCAAGTTGACGATCAAGCAATCTCACGCAGCATCCGGAAGTCAGGCTCGAGCGATTGCGGACGGACTGGAAGCCGATGTGGCGACGCTGTCGTTGTGGCCTGATCTGGATCTGCTGCGTAAGAAGGCGTTGATTAAGGCCGGCTGGGAGGATGAGTTTCCAAACGGTTCAGTGCCGTATTTTTCTACGGTGGTGTTTGTGGTGCGGAAAGGGAATCCTAAGGGAATTCATGACTGGGCGGATCTCGGCAAGCCCGACACCAGTATTATCACTCCAAGCCCGAAGACATCGGGAAACGGTCGACTCGCATTGCTGGGAGCTTGGGGGAGTGTCGTGCTGCAAGGCGGTTCTGAGGAAAACGCCCGCGAGTTTGTAACGCGCATCTACCGCAATGTGCCCGTGCTGGATACCGGGGCTCGTGGGGCGACGGTCACGTTCTCGCAGAAGGGAATTGGCGACGTGCATCTTGCTGTGGAGAGTGAGGCTCGGCTGGAAGTTCGCGAGTCGAACGGCGAACTGGAGCTGGTCTATCCGACGAAAAGCATTCGGCACGATCCTCCCGTTGCGATTGTCGACGCTGTCGTCGAGCGTCGAGGAACACAGGATGTTGCTAAGAGTTACCTCGACTACCTGTATACTCCTGAGGGGCAAGTCGTAATCGCTGAACACGACTTTCGACCGCTTGATGCTGAGGTGCTGACTAAGTTTGCGGATCGCTTCCCGAAAGTGGAGCTGTTCACTGTTGAAGATATTGGCCCGAATTGGGATGCCGTGCAGAAGAAATTCTTTGCGGAAGGCGCGTTGTTCGATTCGATCTATCAGGAAATTCATCGTTCCGACTCAGCGAAATGAGTCTTGAGCGACGGAGCTGGGATGCTCTGTCAGAGAGAATTTGAAATAGGAAAACTGTTATGAGTATTTCCGTCAAAGGTATCACGAAGCACTTCGGCAAGTTCACCGCGCTGGATAACGTGAGCCTTGAAGTTCCGAATGGCCAATTGACTGCGCTGCTGGGACCATCCGGTTCAGGCAAAACCACTCTGCTGCGGATTATTGCTGGGTTGGAAACGCCTGATGATGGCACGGTGATGAGCTACGATCAGGACGTGACTGGTAGCTCACCGCAGGATCGCCAGGTGGGCTTTGTGTTTCAGCACTATGCCCTCTTTCGTCATATGTCTGTGTTCGACAATGTGGCCTTCGGCATGCAGGTACGAAAGAAGCCGAAGGACGAGGTTCGTGACCGAGTGATGGAGTTGTTGCGACTTGTTCGCCTGGAAGGTCTGGAACGCCGCTTTCCGTCCCAACTTTCCGGTGGTCAGCGGCAACGTGTGGCGCTGGCTCGCGCGCTGGCTGTGCAACCCAAAGTTCTGTTGCTTGATGAGCCGTTTGGAGCATTAGATGCGAAGGTGCGGCAGGAACTGCGGCAGTGGCTACGTCGGCTACACGACGAAATTCATCTCACCAGCGTGTTTGTGACCCATGATCAGGAAGAGGCGTTTGAAGTAGCGGATCAGGTCGTCGTGATGCGCGGTGGTCAGATTGAGCAGGCGGGTACTCCGCAGCAGGTCTTCGAGCACCCGGCGAATCCATTCGTGATGGACTTCCTGGGTCAGGTGAATGTGTTTCACGGCCGCGTGGAAGACGGTCGCGCCGTTGTCGGCGGTCTTGAGTTCGCCTACCCGGATTATACAGGTGTTGAATCTCGCAACGCGTCGGTTTATGTGCGTCCGCACGAGCTGGATCTCGACAATGTTCCGTTTGCGACAACTCATTTGCGGGCTCGAATTCTGCATATCAACCCGATGGGCTCGATGGCACGCGTGCAATTGCAGGCTGAAGAGCTGGATTTCCTGCTGCATGTCGATGTGAGCCACGAGCGGTGCCGCGAGTTAATGCTGGCTCCGGAGAGCAAAGTCTATGTGGCGCCAAAACGGCTGAGAGTTTTCATTCCCGATTTTTCAATCTAGAGAGCCGTGGTTGGTGCGCGGGCCGATCGTGGCGCACCCTGCACTGCCCTTGAGGAACCATGTCTGTCGCTTCCCTGCAATCAATTCCTTCGTTTGTTCGCGTTAGTAAGAGGCCCAAGATGCCCGAGACACAAGAAAAACAAAACAGCGGAGCAGGTTCATTGCTCGCGTCGCAGTCCGAATCACTCAGTGTCATTCAAGATGCACTGAAAGGACTGCAATACGGCCAGGTCACTGTCGTGGTACAGGACGGCATCGTGGTGCAGGTCGAACGGACAGAGAAGCATCGGCTGCACGCTCGTCGCAGTTAAGAATGCGGGCGGAACTGGAGATACGTTGTATCTCAGCGTCCGCTCCGCGTCGTTAGCGAATATGTAATACGCGCGATTGATACTGGCTCGCGGTACGCGTTGATTACCACCGCAGCTCGCGTGAGAAAACTCGGAATCCGCAGGAAAGGAGACTCGCATGTCGAACTGGTATAAAGACAACTCGCTGTCTATTGGTCGCACGCCGCTGGTGGAACTCAATCGCGTTAAAGACGGCGCGCCTGCGACGATCCTCGCGAAGGTTGAGGGACGCAATCCGGCTTACTCCGTGAAGTGCCGCATTGGCGCGGCGATGATTTGGGATGCGGAACAGCGTGGTTTGCTCGGTCCCGGTAAAGAGCTGGTGGAGCCGACGAGTGGCAATACGGGCATCGCCCTGGCCTTCGTGGCTGCTGCCCGCCGAATTCCGTTGACGCTGACAATGCCGGAAACGATGAGTTTGGAGCGTCGCAAGCTGCTAGTGGCCTACGGGGCGAAACTCGTGTTGACCGAAGGGCCGCGCGGCATGGGTGGCGCGATTGCCAAGGCTGAGGAGATCGTGGCGTCAGATCCTGAAAAGTATGTCTTGCTGCAGCAGTTCAAGAATCCGGCCAACCCGGCAATCCATGAGAAGACAACTGGCCCGGAGATCTGGAACGATACCGACGGTGCCATCGACATTCTGATTTCGGGCGTGGGCACAGGCGGCACGATTACGGGTGTCTCGCGGTACATCAAGAAGGAAAAGGGTAAGGCGATCCGGTCGGTGGCTGTGGAGCCTACGAACAGCCCCGTGCTGACTCAGCAGCGCAGCGGGCAACCTCTGAAGCCGGCTCCGCACAAGATTCAGGGCATCGGAGCGGGCTTTATCCCCGGCGTGCTGGACCTGTCCTTGGTCGATGACGTGGAGCAAGTCACAAACGAAGAGGCGATTGAGTATGCTCGACGGCTGACGTTGGAAGAGGGCATTCTCGCGGGAATCTCTTGTGGAGCAGCGGCGGCCGTGGCCGTGCGTGTTGCGAAGCGTCCGGAGAATGCCGGTAAGACGATCGTCGTGGTGCTGCCGGACTCGGGCGAACGCTATCTGAGTTCGGTGCTGTTTGAAGGTGTGTTTGACGCGGAAGGACGCGCTCGATGACTTCATTTTCGACGGATGATTCCGCTCTGCCGAGTGATTGGGATGGCACAATCAAGTCCATCGTGGCGGAACTCCGGGTGTTGCGGGAAGCGTCGCTGGCGGCGCGCGAACGCGTTGGCCGGCCGGCCAAGCTACCGTCACGCAAGACCCTGACGAGCGTCGTTGAGGGCCTCTGCGCGGCAATGTTTCCCAACCGTCTCGGGGCGCGCGAGCTGGCTCGCGAGAGTGCCGACTACTTTGTTGGCCACACGCTGGATGTGACGCTGCGCGATCTGGTCGAGCAGGTGCATCGTGAGCTGCACTTCATTTGCGAAGGTGAAGTCGAGAACGACGAGCAGCGACGACAGGCCGCAGCGATTGTCTGTCAGTTCGCCAGCAAGCTTCCGGATGTCCGCGCGCTCCTGGAGAGCGACATTCAAGCCGCCTATGAAGGCGACCCGGCCGCTCGCAGTCAGGACGAGGTGCTGGCCTGTTATCCAGGGATCATGGCGATTGCGCATCATCGACTGGCTCATGTCTTGTACGGGCTGGGTGCGAAGCTGGTGGCGCGCATCATCGCTGAGATTGCTCATTCCGTGACGGGTATTGATATCCATCCCGGCGCGCAGATCAGTGGGAGCTTCTTCATTGATCACGGTACCGGCGTGGTGATTGGCGAAACCGCGATCATTGGCACCCGAGTGCGCCTCTACCAAGCCGTAACGCTGGGCGCAAAGCGGTTTCCAACAGATGAAACGGGTGCGCTCGTGAAAGGCAACGCACGGCATCCGATCGTCGAGGATGATGTCGTGATCTACGCTGGAGCGACCATTCTTGGCCGGGTGACGATCGGTAAAGGCTCAGTCATCGGCGGCAACGTGTGGCTGACGCGCAGCGTGTCGGCGGGCAGCAACATCTCGCAGGCCAAGGTGCGCAGCGAGGATTTCGACGGGGGATCTGGTATTTGAGGGGCGAGACAGATGGCGTTGGGAGGTGGCAGCGGGCTGTGGCGCAATTCGAGCGGCTCAGAGCTGCTAATCATTGCTTGTCAATCTAACGATCTTTAGAGTGTTGAAGCTTCGATTGCTCCCGCCTCCCCCGCTTATCCTCAATGTCGAGTGTCGCAGTGTCACTCAAGAGACCCGCGCCTTCCAAACTTGAACCATCGGCAGGAGAGAATGCGCCGTCGGTTCCCGCAGGTACCGTGGAAAATTGCCTCACAGTTTTCTGCGAGAGCCTTTTGTTGCTTTTGCAGTCACGACGTGACGATAACCGGTCGCTGCTGGCGGATGTGATTCCGGGGTTCCTTCCGGCGTTCAAAGAGTGTTGTCAGCAAACTTCGACGCTGCGAGCCGAGCTGAAGCAGTGGGAAGAGCGATCTCATCAACTGATCCAACTGGCCGCGTTGTACGGCGGAAATGGATCATCAGATCTGGTGGCGAGTCTGGAGCATGCGCGGCTGCAGGCGACTCAGGTGATTAGTTCGCTGGACGATTTGCGTCGGGCAACGGATACGGAAACTGACCTCTCAGCCGCGAATCTGCATGCGTCCTCGAAGAGTTCGCCGGCCAAGAGTTCTTACGAAGCGGTGGATCTGCATTTGCCCGAGAACCACCTGCGCGGCTTTTGTGATGCAGTGATTGAGCTGACCAAAGCCGGGCCCGAGGGCAAGTCTGTTCTGTCGCAGACACTGCCATCGCTGGTTCGCATGTTTCGTGCCTGCGATCCAACAACATTTGACTCATTGCGTGACGAACTTCATGCATCGGAGACACGGGCTGACAAGTTGCTGCAGCTGGCGACTCAATACTGCGGCACCGTTGCCAGCGAGCTGCAACAGAACGTCAAACGATCGCAGGCGCGGGTGAATCGAGTTATCGACAGCTTCGAGGCGCTGCATGTGGCCTCAGACTTAATGTCCGCTCCGCCGGCACTGGCGGTGATCCACCAGCCGATGCGCATCGGGCCAGGTACGAATCGTGACGGAGCTGCCAGTCAGGCCGTTACTGATCAGACTCGGGCTCGCGGCCAGAGCTTCTTTCAAATGGCCGGGCGTTCCTATCAGCGGCGTGACTACGAGATGGCCGATCGGCTGTATTCGGAAGCGCTACGATTCGATCCGACATTGCGCCTGGCATACGTTCATCGAGGGCGTATTCGTCTGGCGGGTCGCAAGTTTGAGCATGCAATCACCGATTTTTCGTCGGCGTTGCAGCTCGATCCGAATCATTGCTCCACGCTGCGCTGGCGCGGTGATGCCCTGGCGCTGTGCGAGCGGTTCGCAGAAGCCATTGCCGATTACGATCGCGCCCTGCTGCTGTTTCCGAACCGGTATCTGGTGCGCTACAACCGCGCCGTTGTTCTCCGGCAATCCGGCGATCTGGATCAGGCCAAAAGTGAGTTCGAGCAACTGGTGAAGCTGCGACCGCAGCAGGCTCCGTTGTATCTCAATCAGGGTTTGATCTGTCTAAGCCAGGGCGCATGTGAAGCGGCCGTTGAGTTCTTTCAGATGGCCCTTCGCTATCAGCCGAATTGCCAAGAAGCCATTGATCGTCTGGCTGAGCTTGGAATTGCACCCTCGCAGCCGAAGGTGGCCGAGAAACAGATCGCCCCTGTTGTTCCAAAGAGAATCTCCGAGCCCAGTACGTCGGGCATCGACGATCGGACTACCAATACTCAGGAACTCGAACTCCCTGTAACAGCGCCGGTTCATTCTGAAGAGGATTCAGAGGACGAACTGGCCATGAGCTTTCTGGATGCCCCTCTTCCTTTGTCAGACCCATTGTCCGACAAGGACGAGCGCGAAGAGCCGTCTCGCCGACCAACCACTGCTCTGCCTGATCTCCCAAGCGAAACTCGTGAGCAAGCCAAGAAGCTCGCGTCTGTTGAGAGGGCTCCGTCGCGGCGCGAGGGTGTGGCACCGTTCCTGGATATTTCCGTCGGTGCTCCCTCGCTGAGCCAGGATCGATCACTCAGCTTGACCGGCAAGTTTGAGGCACGTTGTCCATGTTGCGACGCCATTAGCTTTATCGCTCTGGACAAGCTGCAGACAGGAAAAGTGCTGACGTGCCCGCACTGCGACAGATTCTTCACGTCTGAGCCCAGCGGACGCATGGTCGAAGTGAAGAAGGCACGCGGGAAATGGAAGGTCGTGCAACGCCGGTCGTCCGCCGACTGGCCGTGGAGTCCGACTCAGATCGCAGGCGTGGTCGGAGTCGCGGTATTGCTGCTCTCTCTGTTCTTCTTCATCCCACCGCGAGCCACCGAATCCGCCGCGAATGATCCAGCACTCCCGAAGGATCTGGAGCCGCGCGCCAAAGTCTTCACTGTGGCGTGGCTTAAAGGCGACATTCGCACGATGCGGCGATTGACCGGAGATAGTCGCGGCTCGGACCTCTTCATGTGGTGCATGGAGAATCCGACGCCACTGACCAGTGTTCCGCCCACGCTTGAGCGTGATCTGCAGATGAAAGTCGAGATCACGAAGAGTGTGCCCCCCACAACGCAGCTGAAGATCCGTTTGGATGGCCTGCAACCGACTCGTGGTAGTGGGAGTTCTGAGTTGAAGCTGGCTTGGAAACAGGAGGATGAAACCTGGGTGTTTCAACCTTTCGTGACGCTGGAGATGTGACGTCAACTTCGTTCGCTTGACGGACCAAGCTGCGCAGTTAGTCCGACGAGCGTTTGAATGTATGATCGTCTGATTGATTCTATAGGTTCGTAATTTTCCCCCCTTGATGTCCCCTGCCCTCCCTCGAACGTGAAAGGCAAACTCATGAGGTCCCTCCGACGCCGCAACGGCTTTACCTTGATCGAACTGCTGGTGGTCATTGCGATCATCGCCGTGCTGATCGGTCTGCTGTTGCCCGCAGTTCAGCAAGCCCGCGAGGCCGCTCGTCGCACGCAATGCCAGAACAACCTCAAGCAACTTGGCATTGCCCTTCATAACTACCATGACGCTTTGCGCACATTCCCGCCGAATCTCACTCCCGGCGGAACTGCGTATAACTATGCCAAGGGCGGCTGGGGTGTGCTGGCACACCTCAACCCGTATCTGGAACAAACCAACGTCTACAACCTGATGAATCTGACGCTGCCGACCTACGTGCAAACGGGACCCGGCGTCTACGTGTTCGCGGGCGGCGACGTGAATACTCAGAAGGCCGTTCAAACCGTCGTACCGCTCTTCCTGTGCCCGAGTGATATCGGACGTCCGGTTGACGGTGGTTATGGCCTGACCACGATGGGACCGACGAACTACTGCGCGAATCAGGGCAGTGGCCTCGATACCTTCAACGGCGACGTGGCCCAGAACGGTTCACCGCTGAATGCAGACGGTGTGTTCTTCGCCGATTCTCGGGTCCGAGTTTCGGACATTCAGGATGGCGCCAGTAATACGGCCGCGTTCTCGGAATCCACCTTGGGCGAGGGGTCGACCAGCTCAACGACTCTGCCCTCCACGGTTGATCGTACTCGAGTCTACAACTACCTCGGTTTTGCGACCGGAACCGTGTTGAACGACACCACCTGTAGTGCTACGCCAGCGACTTACAACCTGTCGCAGCGTCGCGGATTTGCCTGGTACGCGGGTGAAATTCGCTGCGCATCGTACAACCACTACTACGGCCCGAACTCCGCGAACATGGACTGCCTCTTCAACAACGCAGCCTTCGGCTACACCGCCATGGGCTGGAAGGCTGCCCGTAGCGTTCACACCGGCGGTGTGAACCTTTTGATGTGCGACGGCGCTGTGCGATTCACCGGCAACATGGTTGATATCACCATCTGGCGCGGCATCGCGACTCGCAAGGGGCGTGAGATCATTGAGGATTTCTAACGTCAATCGCGGTCGAAGGGTCGCGGTGTTTATGTAGAAATTGTTGCTGTTCGCTGCAGGTGACATGATCCCGAGTCGTGTCACATGCAGCGATTTTCTTCATGGTCCAGATGAGGCGCAGCGAACACGGTGTCACTGAGTTCCTCCGACAAAGCGATTTTTGAACGAGATGGTTTCGTTACTCTGCGCAGCGTTTTCTCAGCGGCAGAGATTGCGGACCTCGTTGCGGAAACTGACGCACTGCTGGTGGACTCCGACAGCCGCATCAGCCAGTTCAACCTGCGCTGCCGTTATATGCCTCATTGGCAATCAGGCGAAATGCTGTTTGAAGTTTTCGATCCAATCAACGAGATCGCTCCCAGGTGCGAGCAGATGACGCGCGATCGTCGCATCGTGGGACTGATAGAATCGATTTACGGTGAGCCTGCTTGCCTGTTCAAAGAGAAGTTTATTTTCAAGCCGGCTGGAGCGACTGGTTACAAGCTGCATCAGGACATTCCCTTTGGTTGGGTCGGATTCCCGAGAACGTTTCTAACTGTGCTGGTCGCGATTGATCCAAGCTCTCCAGAGAATGGGTGTACGGAAGTCTTTTCGGGATATCACCGCAGCTTCCTGTCGAATGAGCCAGAAACATACATGCTGCCGGACGAGATGGTTGATAATTCTCGACGGACCTTTCTGGCACTGGAACCCGGTGATGTCGCCATCTTCCATGGATTGACGCCGCACCGCTCTGAACCCAATCGATCCGACCGCATGCGCCGTAGTTTTTATATTAGTTACAACGCTGCCTCGGATGGCGGAGACCAGCGAGCGGCTCACTATGCCGATTTCCATCAGCGCATGCGCGGCCGTCGTCCTGCGGAAGAACAGTCACTTGTGTTTTTTCGATAGTAGCTCCCTCTGCTGTAACAGTCGTAGCGACATGATATTCAAAGATTATGCAAACACTTGATAACAAGTTTTATACGCCAAGTCGTTATGGCTGGGTGATGGTTGTTGTCGCTGCCATGGCCATGGTTGCGACGATGCCAGGGCGTACTCATGGATTGGGTGTTCTGACAGAACGGTTGTTGAAAGACCCCGCTTTTTCAATGACGCGTGTTGAATTCAGCGACATGAACCTTTGGGCGACGTTGCTTGGAGGTCTGTTCTGTTTGCCGTGCGGCCGTTTGATCGATCGTTATGGTCTCAGGATCACTCTCACGTCAGTCGTTGTTGCGCTTGGGACTGTCGTCTTGTCGATGACGCAGTTGACCGGCAACACCGCGTTGTTCACCGCGATCCTATTGACTCGCGGATTTGGTCAAAGCGCATTGTCAGTCCTTAGTATCACTATGGTTGGCAAGTGGTTCCGCGGTAAGGCGACCCTACCCATGGCTGTCTACTCGTTGATCCTGTCGGCTGGATTTGCGGGAGCTATGCAGTGGGCGATGGGGTATTCGGACGCCGGTTGGCGTAGCATCTGGGAGAAGATTGGTTGGGTCATATTGCTTGTAATGGCGCCAACTGCGCTCAGCCTCACCCGTGATCCACCTGCCGAGCGCGAGACCGCCGGTTCTGATATGTCTTCTTCTGACGTGGGTAGTGAGCGGGCGCCGGCAGATTCGTCTTCGAGTGGGTTTACGGTCTTGCAGGCGATGGCAACCCCCGCTTTCTGGACGTTTGGATTGGCGATCTCGTACATGGCCGTCGTCACATCCGGAATGTCCCTGTTCAATGAATCCGTCGTGACATCACAGGGGCTCGAGAAGGAGGCGTTCTACAAACTCGCCTCACTCAGCTTTTTGGTCGGACTTTTCGTCCAATTGCCAGCAGGCTGGCTTGGCCAACGAGTGTCTTTGGCACGCTTTCAGACGGTGGCTCTGGTGATGCAAGCGGGGTGCCTGATGTGGCTTCCACACGTCCACGCTCAAACACAATTGGTTTTGTACGGAATCGGCATGGGAATCGGTGGCACCATTTCGACGGTCATCTTTTATTCCATCTGGGGTCAGGCATTTGGACGCTTGCACCTTGGCAAGATTCAGGGAGTGGCGCAGATGATGACAGTGCTTGCGTCCTCGCTGGGGCCGAAACTGCTCGCCGAGTGTCAGGCACGCACAGGCGACTATCGACTCATCTTTGAATGGCTGGCGATTGCAGGATTTGGCTTAGCAATCGCGTCCTGGCTAGTGCGGGTGCCTTGTCCCGAGGATGCTGCCAAGCTGAAGTCCTCGTCGACCAACGACCTTTCAGCCGAAGCTGCTGCGGAGAATCTTGCATGACTACCGAGACCGCCGTTCCCGTCCGATTTCACTTGTCGCTGAATGTTTCCAGTTTGCCGCGAGCGGTGAGTTACTTTGAACGTGTCTTTGGGCAGGCTCCGGCCAAGGTCAGGTCCGATTACGCCAAGTTCGAACTGGAGTCACCGCCGGTCGTGCTTTCCTTGGAGCAGAACGCTCCCGAACGCAACGGTTCATTGAACCATCTCGGCTTCCGCTATGCGGATTCGCAAACGCTGGTGGCGGTGCAGAGGCGGCTCGAAGAGGCTGGTCTGAATACTCAGCGGGAAGAGGGCGTGGAGTGTTGCTACGCCCGTCAGACGAAGTTCTGGTTGCACGACTTCGATAAGCGCCTGTGGGAATTCTACACGCTGGAAGAAGACCTCGATCATCGCGGCGCCGGACAGTCGCTGGAGCAGATGGTCGGTGCTGAGGCGGCAACGGCTCAATTGCAAGTGCGTTTGCCGGTCATCTGGCAACATCGGATGTACGAGCCCTTCGCCTTGCCCGACGAGCCTTGCGACGAGGTCCTGTTGCGCGGGACTTTCAACGTTCCGATGTCCGCCGAGGACGGTCGACGTTGCCTGACTCAGGCGTTCAGTGCGATGCGTCCCGGCGCGAAGCTGACGGTGCATACGCTGACCAGTGAGATTCCGGTTGCGGGTGAATTGAAACTCCCCGGCCCGGCGGCCTACGTCAAGCACGTGCCGGTGAGAACGGACCTCATGCGGGACATTGAGTTCGCGGGTTTTCGGGACTCGCATCTGACCATCTTCCGCTCTGGGGCGTGCTTCGAACATCAGGGTGTTCCACTACGGGAAACCCAGATCGTGGCCTATCGACCTGCGGAAGAGTGCGGCGCGCAGCGAGTCGCGATCTTCAAAGGTCCGTTCGCTCAAGTGACCGATGACTTCGGACACGTGTGGAAACGTGGTGAACCGGTCGCGATTCCTCTCGCTCGCTGGGAAGCCTTGCAGGCTTCAACGGCTCGAGAGATGTTCGTCGAACTTCCGGCCACCGCGCCGGTCAGCCATTGCGGAACTTAGTTTTCGACAGTGCGTGACCAGGGAACTTGGTGACGTCCGGCACGTAGGCATTGATGACGCGCGGCCTGCTTCGTCGAGTTACCCGCAGGCTACGCATTGCTGCGTTCAACCTCTATGTTGAGCGGATCACAGATTGTCTGAACTGGCTCTGCTTTGTTTTCGCGAGTGAGGTTTTATGAATCCGCGTTTCATCATGGTCGGTGGTTTTCTGGGAGCTGGAAAGACCACGACAGTCGGACGATTAGCTCGACATTACACGTCGCAGGGTAAGAAGGTCGGGATTGTAACCAACGACCAGACGACCGATTTGGTGGATACGCATAGCTTGCGTTCACAGGGCTTTGATGTGGGCGAAGTCGCTGGAGCCTGCTTCTGCTGCAACTTCAACGAACTGACGGCCACCGTCGAACGGCTGGCGGCCGAGGCGTTGCCAGACGTCATTCTGGCCGAGCCCGTCGGCAGTTGTACGGATCTGGTGGCGACGGTGTTGCGTCCGCTGACGCAGATCTACCAGCGTCCGTTCGACATTGCGCCATACGGGGTAATTCTGAAGCCCAGTCACGGCGCCAAAATCCTGAAGCGCGAGGCCAAAGGCGGGTTCTCACCGAAGGCGGAGTACATTTTCAGGAAGCAGTTGGAAGAAGCCGACTTCATTATCCTGAACAGGATTGATGAGCTTTCTGGGGACGAGGTGTCTGAACTGACTCAGTTACTGGAAGACCAGTTTCCCGATCGCCCGATCATTCGCATTTCGGCGCGAACCGGCGAGGGCTTCGAGGCACTCTCTGAGTTCATCGAGCGTCAGGGGCAGTTTGGCCGCCGCGTGATGGAACTGGACTACGACGTCTACGCAGAGGGCGAGGCCGAACTTGGCTGGCTTAACAGTCAGGTTCTCGTTGAAGCACCCGAGCCGTTTGATCTGGATGCGCTGCTCCTCGATATCATTGCGCGCTTGCATCGGCGATTTATTAGCGCCGGTGCTGAAGCTGCTCATCTCAAAACGATCGGCTTGTGCGACGGGTGTTATGCGGTCGCCAATCTCGTAAGCAATTCAACCCAGCCGGAGTTGTCGCTGCCCTCGAAGACACGCACGAAGGACGCCAATGTCGTGGTGAATGCTCGAGTCGCGACCGATCCTGCCGATCTCGAAGTCTTCGTTCGTGAAGAGGTAGCGGCTGCATGTAAGGCGATTGGAGCTACGCACGAAGTAGCGACTTTGCAATCGTTCCGACCCGGTCGGCCGGTGCCCACACACCGCATCACTGAGGCCGTAGGCTAAGCATCTGACAGATTGGCTCTTAGTGAGCCGTGTTGATCGCCACTGGCGAGCAGGTTGATACTCTCAACAACTCGCTATACAGCGACCGATAGCTTTCCACGAAACGGGTCTTGGAAAGATGAGCCTCCGCGATCTGGCGGGCTCGTTGCGAGTAACCTGTCCAGTCAGCTGCCAGTGCCTCGATCGCAGCAGCGATTGAGGCTGTTGTTGGCTGCGCGAGTTGGCCTACACCTGCATCCTGAAACCAGTTCGCCAAACCTACTACCGGCGTGGCAATGACGGGACGCCCGCAAGCCAAGCTCTCTACCAGAGAGTTTGGAGCAGGCTTGCATCGAGTTGGATCGACGAATGGAGCGATGGTCGCATGACACTTTTGATACTGCTGCGACATATCTGATTCGCGGCCGAGTACAACTTCCACATTGTTGTGAAGCTGGCGCTCCCGGATCCAGATCATCAACTGGGACAGACTGTTTCCCCACGGGCGCCAAGAGAGGCGGAAACGAACGTTCGGAAGTCTTTCTGCGACGTCCAGAAGCAGCTTCACTCCCCTGCCCTCGAGCCATTCGGCAGAGTCCGGGCTGGAAGCAAACAACACCGTGAATGGACCGTCCGGACGCGGACGCGGGGTAAATCGCTCCAGATCGACCGGCGGCAGTATCAATCGAATTCGGTCGGAAGAGATTCCCAGATCTCGAACCTTGGCCTCGGTTACAAAATCTTCCACCACAAAGCGGTCGACGCGCTGTAACAGATCAGTATCCACCGGTGCGGCATGTGTGGCCACTGTCAGAATTGTCGGCCGTGCTCGTTGACCTTGCAGATAGAACCAGTCTCCGAGCGATCCGAAGATATGATTCAAACGAAAAGCCGGCTCGCACATCCGCGTCGCGATGCGGAACGGTATGTGAAGATTTGGATGCAGGCAGATACCACGATGACGCGAAAGAAGTATCCAATGCTTCGTACTCAGTCCCCACGCGACACTTTGGGGAAAACTGCGACGCAACACTCCTACCTCGGACGCCACTGCCTCCATATCTGGCTCAAATGAACTCAGCCAGTAGGCGATTCGAGACGGCATGTCACGATCCATTCCAGGCCAATTGAACGAGGTAAGGATTCCAGTCCCCGAATGATCATTCGGTTCAGCCATCGAGAGCGAGGACCTACGAAAACTTCACTGTGATACTGTGTGTGATACCACTTCTGGACAGGATTCAGTTTGATTGAACTGAATCCCTGCTCTTTCAATTCCGCGACCAACTCGTGTGCGTCGTAGAGTTCGTCGTAGATCGGATAAATCTCCGGGTGAGCGTCTCGCAGTGGTTGCGAAAGCTTTCGGTTCACTGCATCAAACAGGAAGTGTCCTCCTGGACGCAGGACCTTCTTGACCTGCCCGTAGAGACGCTGGCGATCTTCCAATTTGAAATGGCGAATGAAGCGGAACGAGTAGACGAAATCAAATTCCTGGCCGAACGGCAGTTCGAACGCGTTGCCTTGATTCCACTCGACGTGTGGTCCGCAAGCGGCTTTTCCCTGGTCGATCATGCCGAGGTTGTACTCCAGGCATGCCAGTCGACCGATTGGCTTGAGATCTCGAGTGACCCGACCCGGTCCAGGTGCGATTTCCAGAGCCGCCCCGTGTCGAATCGAATTCAGGAGGTGCTGTACCGCTCCTACCTGTCGTTCATGCAGCAGCAAGTTGAGTTCACTGCGGAATCGAGCGTCAATGTACTTGGCTGCGGTCGCCTCGCCCCGGTAGGCGCTTTGTAGTTCAGACTCGGTCGAAAGCACTGTCACCCTGATGTCTCCACTAGCCTACAGTCGAATCCTGGCATGCATGCGGCTGTCGCGCTGAAATGCGTTGCGTTCGATATACCCTGAGAAATCAGTGGCCACTGCTATTTTGAGTGGGAGGTCGCAGAGAAACTGCCTGCCGAAAGTTCGATTGGCAAGTGGTTCGTACGCTAACGCCACTCACGCCAGTGCTTGAGATCAAGCGTTTCGCGTCAGGTGGTGTCATTACCTGACAGACAGGTCTTTTCGGAGAAACACGACTTTGTATCTATACATACAGACATATTCTGCTCGTTGTGGATCTGCGCACGTCTTGCGGGCAAGTTCAGTATGACCGCCGGAGAACCTTTCGTGATCTGGACCACGGCACGCGGCAACCTGAGGTGCTGACGGTTTCAGGGACAGGTCAGTCTCTTATTCGGAGAGACAAATGAGCTGTTCGAAACGAACTGGCGGGCGAACTCTGTGGGGCTGCCGAACTCTTTGTAGACGGCATTCACGATAGCGGCTTGTCTAAGTGATTGGCCGGACTGCTGGACGTTTCGGAAGAGGGGCCGGACAAAACGCCTTCTCCCCATCGTGATGCCTCAGACGACGCTCCTGACGCTTCAGGGACTAGCACGCTCGACACTGGCGGCGACCGCTGGGAAATGAGCTGGCGGGTTTGATCTGGCCACAGCAGCGGCATTGCAGAACCGCTTCCATCATATCCCTTGGTCGGACGACGGCTGGCTTTCGTGAGTTTTGTGTCCCAGTAACAGCAAGCAAAGTCTCATGTTAACACGACGCGCGAACACTGGTTGCTGACGCTGTCGAGATTGTGGCGGCCCTTAATCCATCGTGACTCGCCCCACTGGCATGTGCGGGCGTCGAAAATCGCAGACGTCTGCGATTTCGGAAACCGAAGCGAAATCGTACTCGGACCACCGAGATACCACGACATGTACCACACACAACGCTCTCTGACCCCGCTTGTGCGCGGAAGGACTGTGTGCATGCAACGGGACACGGTGGGGGAACACGTTTTGGACCGATGTTCTCGGAAGGACCCAAAAGGCCGGGAGCGGGGTTCGCTCGTCGTTCTTTTCGAGTGTATCACTTACCGCTCGCCGTCACGGTTTGAACGTCAACTTTCTGGCCGTCTCGATAGGCGGCAAGATTGGCTCCGATGATGGGTTCATCAGACGTCATGCCCTCGGATATCTCGACCTCGGTTCCGGTACGCAGACCAGTCTTTACGGGCGACTTCTTGAGCACGCCTTCGGAAGTAACCTTCATCACGAAGGACTGACCTTCTTGAGTCAAGACGGCGGACTTGGGGACAGCCAGTACGTCCGTGCGTTGTGCAATCAGTAGATCTACCTGAGCGGACATGCCCGGGCGTAGACGACCATCCGAGTTGGGAAGATCAATCTGAACTCGGAGTGTGCGCGTACCTGCATGCAGAGCCCAACTCGTGCGCGTGATTTGCCCTTCGAGAACAGCTCCGCCGATTGCGCTCACTTTGACTTTGGCTTCGCGTTGAGTTTGCACGGAAGCCGCGTCGGCTTCAGGGACATCTGCGTAAAGTCGCACCGTGTTGGCGGCGACCACGGTGAAGAGCGACTTACTCCCACTGCTGGTCACAAGATGCCCGGTATCAATCTGCCGCGCGCTGACGATGCCATCGAACGGGGCACGAATCTGTGTATAGCTCACCAGGGCCTGTGCCTTGTCTGCATCAGCTTGTGCGACCAGCAAGTCAGCTTTGGCTTTCTCGATACCCGCTTCAGACTCGGCGAGCTTTGCCATCGCAGATTTAATCTTGGCCGCAGTTTCTCGGCGCGAGGCATCGGCGGCTTTGAACTGCTGTTCGGTCTCGTCGGCTACTTTCTGCGTGACTGAGTTCGACTCCGCCAGCATGCGGACTCGCGCATACTCCGTTTCCCAACGACGAAACAACGCCTGCGCACGATCGACACTCGCCTGAGCTTCCGCAACCTGGGCACCGGCTGAGGTGCTTGCAGCCTCGGCAACTTTTACCGCAGCGACAGATTGCTGCACGACTGCAAGCTTTTGTTTCACGTCTTCCGCTAACTCGGGGACATCCACTTCAGCCAACAGTTGACCGGCCTCCAGCAGTTTCCCGTTCGAGTCCCACTGTGGTCCGGTCACGCGATCGCCGATATCGACGTAGACCTTCTTCACGTAGCCGGTGACTTTGGCAAGCAGCGGCGCCGTTTCGAACGCTTCGATTTCTCCCGGCTGCTCCGTGCGGCGAGTCAATGTCTTGCGCTCGGCCTTAATGGGCGTGACCTTCATCGCCAGTTCGATGGTCTGGTGAGCCGTCGAAGATGCTTCCGGGCTCGGCTGGCAACCTGAAAGTAGTGCGAGCAAAGCGAAGCTGAGTGAATGATTTCGTATCATGGTGTTTCGGTGGTCGAATAGTGGGCGCTCTCTGGATCTGTGGGATCCAAAGAACCAGAACTCTGAGCGGCCCTAGATTGCAGCAACGCATAAACTGCTGGGAGGACGAACAACGTGCTGATAGTCGCGGCCAGCAGGCCCCCAATGACGGCTCGACCGAGCGGAGCCGTTTGGTCGCCCGATTCTCCTAGAGCGAATGCCATCGGCAGCATACCCGCCAACATCGCACAGCTTGTCATGGCGATTGCCCGGAGGCGGCTGCTCGCTGCTTGTCGAGCGGCTTCGATCGAGGAACTTCCCGAGCGTCGTGCCGTTTCGGCAAATGTAAGAAGCAAGATCGCGTTGGCCATCGCTACGCCGATTGCCATGATCGCGCCAATGAAGCTTTGAATATTGAGCGTTGTACGAGTCAAACAAAGCATCAGGGCGACACCAGCAATCACCGCCGGCGCGGTTGATACCGCAGCCAACGCCAGCTTGAACGACTGAAAATTCGCCGACAGCAACAAGAACACCGTCAGCACCGCCAGCAGCAAGCCAACGCCGAGACCGCTGGTGATCTGTCGCAGTGGTGGAATCTGGCCACGCAATTCGTGGGTGATGCGGCCCGGCTTCTGCCCCGCCCTCACGAGTTCATCTTTGGCCGCGTCATCGGCCTTTTTGACACGAGCCAGAGCCAGATTGATCTCGCGTGCCACGCGCCCCAAATCCGAACCCGAGATGTTGGCTGTCATCGTCAGTTCGCGTTTCATGTTGTACCGGTCGAACTGGCCGGGGGCCGAGCCGTTCTGCAACTGGGCGACATCTCTTAGAAGGAGCGGTTGTGAATGGTCCTTCTGCAATGCCAGCGGCACGGCCCCCAGATCCTCAATGGTTTTCAGTCGCGGCTGCGGGATCTCGACCTGCACCTGATACCCAATGCCCGACTTTGGGTCGGGCCAATAATTCGGAACCACGAACCGGCTGGATGATGTCGCCGCGACAACCGACCGTGTGATCTGCGAGATTGTGGTGCCGCTGAGCCCAGCTCGCTCGCGATCAACTTTGATATCAACCGTGGGATAGTCGAGGGCTTGTGAAATCTGGATGTCGCGCAGGGCTGGCAGTTGCGCAAGTTCCGCTTCGACGCGTTTGAGAAAGTCCCGGTTCTCAGCCAGTGATCCGCCGCGTGCCGCGATCTCAATCGGGGTCGCCGAGCCGAAGCTCATGACTTCGCTCACGATATCGGCAGGCTCGAAAGAAACTCGTAGTTGCGGGAACGCCTGCGAAAACGCGGTTCGGAGTTCTTCTTTCTTCGCCTCCGTGCGGATACCGCTTCCTCGCTTCAGAGCGACACGCAAAATTGCTTCTTCTGGACCGCGCGAGAATTGATACACGGAATTGATTGGAAAGCTGGGAGGCACCGTCCCGACATAACCCAGAGTCAGGTCGATATTGCTGGCTCCAACTTTCTCTTTCACCAGATCGAGAACGTCGAGAGCGTACTTCTCCGTGCGGTCGATGTGCGTGCCATCAGGTCCCCGCAACCGAATGCGGAACTCATTGGCGTTCGTGATCGGGAAGATCTCAAGACCAAGCCGTGAGCCGATGATCCAGGAACCTGCCAATGTGAGAACAAGATACGCAGGCACGACGATCCATCTCGCCGCGATGCTGCGAGAGACAATTCGTTCATAGGATGATCTACGAGTGTCGTTACCTGCCGCAGGCGCGGCGTCACGTACAGATTGAGGATGTCCTTCCGCGTGATGCCTCAGCAACCACACGCAGACCACTGGCACAAACGTGCTGGAAAGCAGGTACGAGGCAATCATCGAAAAGCCAACGGCGAGCGACAACGGAACGAACAGTTCGCGTGCGGCACCCTCCATGAAGAACGACGGCACGAACACCGCCAACGTGCAGAGCATCGCCAGCAATCGCGGAACGGCCGTTTGAGCGTTCCCGTTTCTCACAGCCCATGCGATGGATTGACCGCGTGCGAGTTGCGTGTGGATGTTCTCGATCTCAACAGTGGCTTCGTCGACCAGAATGCCGACTGCGAGTGCCAGCCCGCCCAACGTCATCAGGTTGACGGTCTGACCGCAGAGCCACAGCCCAACCACCGCTGCGAGAATCGCCAGCGGAATGTTAAGCACCACAACAACCACGCTGCGCCAATCGCGCAGGAACAACAGCACCATCAGGCCGGTCAGGATGGCACCCAGCACGCCTTCGCTCACCAGGCTGCGAATGGCGCCCGTCACATAGGGTGACTGATCGAACTCAAAGCTGACCTTGATGTCGTCCGGCAGTTCCTTCTGCATGGCCGGTAGAGCCTTCTTGATCTCATCAATGACGCTCATTGTTGAAGCTTCGGCCCGCTTGGTCGCGAGGATGTAAACCGCGCGGCGACCGTTCACGAGCGAATATCCCGTCGTGAGGTCAGACGAGTCTTCAATCACACCCAGGTCGCGCAGATACACATTGGGCGGCTTGCCCGTGCGAATCGGAATGTTGCCCAGATCCTTGATGTCTTTCACCATCGCGTTGGATGGCACAATCGGGAAGCTGTCGTCCAAGCGCAGGTTTCCCGATGGGCTGACGGTGTTGCCGCTGGTCAATGCACTGACCACTTCATCCGGAGAGACGCCGTAAGCTCTGAGACGATCTGGATCAACGCGCAATACGATGGCTCGCGCGCTACCCCCGAATGGAGGTGGAGCGGATACTCCCGGCAACGCGGCGAACATCGGTCGTACTTTGAAAAGCCCGATGTCAGTGATCTCGGTGGCGGTACGCGTCTCGCTCGACAACACCAGATACCCGACAGGCACGCTGCCCGTGTCAAAACGCATGACGAACGGTGGCACTGTCCCTGGTGGCATCATCGCTCGCGAGCGGTTGACGTAGTTGATGGTCTCAGCCATCGCCTGCGCCATGTTCGTGCCCGGATGAAACTGCAGCTTCATCAGCGCCGTACCTTGCACGTTCTTGCTTTCGACGTGATGGATGCCGCTGATGTAGAGGAAGTGGTACTCGTAGTAGTTCGTCAGCAAGCCTTCCATCTGCGCGGGGTCCATACCGCCGTACGGCTGACAGACGTAGATGGTCGGCAAATTCAGAGCCGGGAAGATGTCCACCGGCATGCGTTTGAGTGGCAGGTCAATTCCCACTGAGTTCAGCCACTGGTCGACCTGCTTTGGGCGGATTGCTACCAGCGATGTCAGCACGACAGCCAGCAGCGCGACCATCACAGTGATCGGGCGTCGGAGAGCGAAGTTGATGGGATTCATGCCAGATTGATGCCCTTCAAGCGATCCTGCTCAGCTCAGTACGAACGGAAGGAGTGGCGAAAACGCCACTTTCCCGGAGAGACCGCGAGGTCGCAACACTCGAATGATGAACGCCGGGCACTCCAGCAGAACAGGGTCAGGTTTGTTCTCAATCCGGGTGCTTTATCCGGCGCACAACCTGCCTGATCCGCAAAGCTTACCTAGTCGGCATTTTCATTGCATTCCGCCGGAGCGAACGGTCGATACAGACTCAGAAACGACGACATATTGGGTCTTTGAGTGCCACTCAGCTCGCAATGCTTTCCGGAAGCCTGCGCCGCTGGCGGCGTAGTCAACACCCTGCACGGACCTGCAAAGCATGGGCGCTTACGGGAGAAAGACTGGCATCGTACTGTGCGGGCTCACTAGCTTGAGCTTGCTGGGTTGCGCGACCGCCCAACCTCTGCCGAAGCCTGTTGCCAACTCGACGGTGAGCAAAGTCTCAGACGACCAGAGAGCGCCGGCAGTAGTTCCCGTTTCTGGTTGGCGGCCAACGTCACAGAAGTCATCGCCAGCGGAATCAACCGCAATTGAACAAACGGCCGGATCGAAGAATGGGCCTCAGCAGGCTCCCTCTGAATTGCCTGCCAGCATCGCCGAAAAAGACGTTCGTTTGATCAAACAGGAACTCCGCCAAGGTTCCTTGCCAGCGATATCTCAGGATTCGGCTTCTGCCGTCAATTCATCGGCTTACGAGATCGACTTGGCGAGCGTCATGGCCATGTCGAACGCGAATCATCCCCTGGTTGCGTTCATGCAGTGGCGAGTGCGCGAAGCTGAGGCTCAAACGGTACGGGCCGAGATGCTGTGGTTGCCTTCGCTGCGCGCGGGAGTCAACTTCAACAAGCACGAAGGACGTATTCAGGATGTGGCCGGAAACATCATCAACACCAGCCGTGGTTCGCTGTACGCCGGCGCTGGTGCTTCGGCCGTGGGTGCAGGCTCGCCCGCAGTGCCCGGAGTGTTCGCCAGCTTTCATCTGACGGACGCACTGCATCAGCCCGAGATCGCCGAGCAGGAACGCTGCGCCCGGCAATTCGCCGCCACCGCCACCGAACAAGAGGCGTGGCTGCAAGCTGGCCTCGGTTACATCGAATTGATCCGAGCGCATCAGGAACGCGCCATCGCCAGTGATGTCGTCGCTCAGTTGGAAGAACTGGAACGCATCACGGGCGACTATGCCCGCACAGGACAGGGATTGAAGTCGGATCATGAGCGCGCTCAAGCTGAATTGGCGATTCGTCGTAATGACGTTCTCAGAGCGGGTGAAGGGGTTCAGGTCGCCGCTGCGCGGTTGGCTCAGCAGGTCCGACTTGATCCAACGGTCGAGTTACTGCCGCGTGAATCCGTCATGCAGCCGCTCAGCTTGAGCGCGATATCCAGTTCGCCCCAGCAACTGGTCGCTGATGCGCTGGCCAACCGACCTGAAGCCTCTGAATCTCGACACCTCGTCTCCCAAGCTGTGACCCGATTGGAACGCGAGAAGTCCGCGCCATGGCTGCCGAGCCTGCTGCTTGGCATGAGCTACGGCGGCTTGACGGGTGGCCTTGGCGGAGACTTCCGAAATTCGGGTGGCCGATTCGATGGCGACGTGGCGGCCTTTTGGGAAGTACGACAACTGGGCCTCGGCGAGAAGGCTGCCCGGGACGAAGCCAACGCACGCATCGAGCAGGCCAAGTGGCGTGAAATCTCAACACTCGATCGCATCGCTCGAGAAGTCGTGGAAGCGACCGCACAAGTAGAGTCCCGCCGGCAGCAGATTGCTCAGGCAGAAACCGCCATTGCTGCGGGACAGCGTTCTTATCAACACAACCGCGAGCGCATTCTGAACGCTCAAGGACTACCCATCGAAACCCTGCAGGCAATTCAGGCATTAGGTCAGGCGCGGCGTGAATACCTGCGGTGTGTCGCCGATTACAACGCCGCCCAGCTAACCCAACTCCGAGCCCTCGGCTGGCCCACGGGTAAGCTTCTATAGCCCTCGACGCGCGAACCACCTGAGGGATGTCGCCTGAATCGAAAGGCTCGACATTCCTTGATAGTTCAGAGTTGCTCATCAGAACAGACACCATCCAATGGTCAGGACACTTCGTTGACAGAGAAGACGTGCCCGCCCCAAGCGGGTAAGTCCACGAAAAGACCATTGGCTGCGAGTTCCCCGCCCGACCAGTCGAAGGTGGCATTGCTGATCAGGTCGTGGAAACGGTACGCCTTGTTATGCTCGATATTGAACGGCAAACGGAGCTTGGTTTGGCTCTGATGATCGGAATAGTTCACTGCCGTAATGAGACGCTCGGTCGGCGATTTCTCCCAGGCAAACGCGATGAAGCAATCGTTGGTCGGATTACCGTCCCAGGCGGGGCGAGCTTCGACCAGTTGCCAGTTTCCATCGCGCACCGCTGGCTGTCGCAGGGCGCCCAGGAGCTGGTTGTAAAATTCGAACAATGCTCCGTCCCTCGGCTCGATCGGAGCCCTAACGAGGTGGGGAGAGATGCGTTTGTGACGACCTTCAAACTGACCTTGATGGAAGAAACGCAGACCCGGTGACAAAAACGTGACGATGGCACCGGCACGATGCTTGGCTGTATCAAAGGTGGCCGCTGCGCGGGGCTCATCGTGATTCTCAAGGAATCGAGCCAGGTGGTCCTGGTAGTCGAGGCCCGCATGAAAGTGTTCGCGAATAGGACGGGCATGCCCGCCACGCAGGCGGTCGTAAAGACACTTGTCGTAGGCGTAGTTGAAGCCCTGTTGTTGCAACGTCCATTCGAGATCCCAATAGACCTCGGCCATAAAAACAAAGCCGGGGGCTTTCTCATGGACACGCGGAATTGCGGTCGGCCAGAACGGTTTGGAATCAATACCCCAAGTGCGTGAGAACACGTCCGGCAAGACGAGCATTGCCATATCGCAGCGGACTCCGTCGCACTGGCCCGCTATGCGAATCAGTTCGCGGGTCATCGCTTCCTGCAGCGCCGGGTTGCCATAGTTGAGCTGTATCGTATCCGGCCAGCCGTCGAAGTATGGGTCGCGGCCGTGTGCGAACAACCGCGAGCCGGTCTTCGTCGGGACCCAGAAATAGTTCTTCGGAGCGCGAGCCAAATCGATCTCGCTACCGCCGACGAAATAGTCGGGATTCTGCTCGACCCAAGGGTGATCGGGAGCCATGTGATTCGGAACGAAATCGAGCATCAGCTTGAGACCGCGTTTCTTCAGTCGCGCTCGTAAGCGAGCCAGCGCCGCGTCACCACCGAGATCGCGATGGACTGTGTAACCCGTGATAGCGAAGCCGGAGCCAGCGATATCGCTGTCAGTCAGGTCGGGTAGCGTTTGTTCAAATTCGTGACGCCATTCTGCATTCGACCGAGAAATCTTCTGCGCGAACTCGCCGGTTTGCCAGACGCTCAGGAACCAGATCCAGTCGAAGCCTTGGCGAGCGAACTCGTCGAGAGCGGCATCGGGAATATCATCCAAGGTCGCGCGGCGACCGATGGCTCGAGATAACTCGGTCAGCCAAACACGAGTATTGATTTGGTACAGTGATGGGTATCGGGGGTTGGTCATTGTTGTTTTCCGAGCGCAGCGATTTAGGTTATTCCGCAGCAGCTAATACTCAGGTTCTTGGGCTGTCTGGACGCACTACCGGGGCGAAAGGACAACTTTCCAGTTTTGCTTCGTGTTCATGATCAATCTGGCCGCATTTTGAAGCTTCGTCGAACTCCGGTTGAGCTGGCCCATGTGCTGATTGATGTCGCGAGGCTTCTGAAGGGAAGGGTGACCTGGTCAATGGAAATGTTGCTCAAGGCTTCAAATCCCACGCTTTGAGTTGCTTTGCTGCTGTACCGAACGGGCCAAGCTGGTAAACGGCCGCACCTGCTGGTGAGAACGTGAAGTCTTCAAACGGCTCAGTGAGCATCGCATCAAGATAGTCGCGCGGAGCGACGCCCGTGCTGACGTGCGGACTAAAGCTCTCGCCTGACATCTTCGGTACGAAGGTTGAGACGTATTCGATGATGGCCGCATCAGTGGCGGGATCGTCGTGCGGAGCCGTGAACGCACTGATCGGGCCGATCTTCACCATGAACGGCCTCGCGGCGGCAATGATGTCGGCTTGCAGCTTGAGTATCTCCGGCGTCGGTTGAGCGCAGATACCAGCGACGCCTGTTGGGCCGGTGGGTGCGTAATAAAACTTGAACGCCTTCAGCTTCATGGCATGAACATTGGCTGCGGCAAACACCTTCTCTTCGGCGGTATAAAAGTTCTCCAAGTCCGCCGTTCGGACAAAACACTGCAGCATCGTGATGTGCGGAGTGTGAGTCGCGTCCAGCGCAAATCCTTTCGGGAAGACTTTTAGCAGGCGGGCGTTGTTGGCGGTGGCGTGCTTGAGCATGGTCACGTCCGGTTGCAACAGGATGTCGATCGCAATGATCTCGGACCGCGCCGCAGCGAACACGGTCTTCCAGTCTTCCTTCATGCTGACGACGGTCCAGCCTTTCGCGAGGGCTTCGTCGAGACCCTTATCAAGTTTGGCGAGGTGGTCCGTGCGGTCGTAGGCATACTCGCGTCCGCCGTCATCGTGATGGACGTAGAGACAAAAACGTGCGCCGCTGCCCGCACCGGTATATTGGAGCATTTGCAGATCGCCGTCCGAATTACCAAACGCCGCGATCGGCCGGCGGCCGATGTGCTGATTGATGCCAACCGGCTTGCCACCCTTGTCGTCGTTGAAGTTCAACTCTGGCAACCGCACGATCATCGGCTGGCCATCGCGTAGTTCGAACTTCGTCTTCACGCTGCTGCCAATCACCTGCTCCGGTGGAATGCCATAGGCCACTTCTGCCCATGGGCGTATGAACTCAATGCCGCCGCCAGAGACAATGAAGTTCTTGAAGCCGTTGGCACGCAAGTAGGCGAGCACTTCGAGCATTGGCTGGTAGGTCATGTCGAGGAATCGCTTGCCAGTCGTCGGATGCTTCGCGGTGGCGATCCAGTTCTTCGCAATCTTCTCGAACTCCACCGTGGTCATGCCCGTGTGCGTGGCCATGAAAATCTCCAAGAGCGCACGTTCGCCACCAGCCGCCGCAGTCTTCAGATCGCCCTTAAGCAGCGAGGCGAACGGTTCCTTGTCCTGCCACTCTGGATGCTGCGGCGCGAGGGCCTTCACGCGGTCGAGAGCGAAGTAGAGTTGCACGGGTAGCGGCTTCTCGCACCAGAGCGTGCCGTCATTATCAAACGTCGCGATGCGCTCAGCGACGGGCACGAAGTCCGGTGAGCCGTCTTTCGTCACCTTCTCAACGAAAGCCACAAGAGATTTCTTCGCCGGACCATCTTTCCACGATGGCAACGGGTCGGCGGCGCGGGTGGTGGTCGCTGCAAATATCAATATGCAAACGAACGCAACCGCGCGAGGCAAATGGTAAGAAGACGTCATCGAGTAAATTCCAACAACGTGCAGGCGAAAGGAGCGACCGGACACAGCATCCGGTCGCTCGAAATAATGGGCAACGCTTACTTCGACTGCGGTTCCTTCAGATTCTGTAGGACTTCGTCGAGGTTAAAACTTGCCGCCTTCTGACGCTGCGGATAGTCCTTGAACGTCATGAGGAACTGGCCCACATAGTCCTGCGCTGGAACGAGCAGGAAGACGTGATCCATTAACCAGTCGTAGTAAGTGTTCGACGTCACGTCGGCCCGTTCATACGGGTCGGTGCGAAGGTTGAAGATCTTCGGGACTCGCAGAGTCACGAATGGCTCGGCCCAAATCCGCATCGTTCCCTGAACGCGCTGTTCCATGAACACGATCTTCCAGTTGTCGTAGCGCAGGGCGGTGAGTTGCTGATCGTCATTGCAATACAGGAACGATTCGCGTGGGCTCTTCTCAACTTGTCCGGTCAGGTACGGCACGAGGTTGTACCCATCGAGATGCACCTTGTAGGTCGCCTGGCCAATCTTGTAGCCCTTGAGCAGCTTCTCCTTCGTGTCGCTCTCGCCAGCGATGGCCAGAAGGGTCGGCAGCCAGTCGTGGTGACCAATCATCTGGTTCGACACGCTGCCCGGCTTGATTTTGCCCGGCCATCGAACCATGCAAGGCACGCGATACGCGCCTTCCCAGTTCGTGTTCTTCTCGCTGCGGAACGGTGTCATCGCTCCGTCCGGCCACGAATTCATGTGCGGGCCATTATCGGTCGAGTACATGACGAACGTGTTATCGGCAATGCCCGCGTCGTCGATAGCCTTGAGCACCGTGCCGACGTTCTTGTCGTGATCCATCATCACGTCGTGATACTCACTCTGCCACCGGCCAGATTGCCCCTTACTCTCCGGCTTAGCGTGAGTGCGCAAGTGCATGTGAGTGAAATTGACCCACGCAAAGAACGGCTTGTCCGCCTTAGCTTGCCGCTTGATGAAGTCGACCGAGCGATCCGCAATGTCGTCGTCGATGGTCTCCATCCGCTTCCTGGTCAGTGGGCCAGTATCCTTGATGATCTGCTTGCCGACCTTGCCGAACCGCGGATCGACGGTTTCGTCATCCTTGTCGCTGGCCTTGCAATCCATCACGCCGCGCGGACCGTACTTGGCTCGGAACGCGGGATCCTTCGGGTAGTCCGAGTGCTCCGGCTCTTCCTCGGCGTTCAAGTGGTACAGATTGCCGTAAAACTCATCGAAGCCGTGAACGGTCGGTAGAAACTCATTGCGATCTCCGAGGTGGTTCTTGCCGATCTGTGCCGTGGCATAGCCAAGCGGCTTGAGCAATTCTGCGATCGTCGGGTCTTCCTTCCGCAAGCCGAGTGTCGCGGCTGGCAATCCGACTTTCGTCATACCGGTGCGCAGACCATGCTGCCCCGTGATGAATGATGCCCGCCCCGCCGTGCAACTCTGCTCGGCGTAGTAATCGGTGAAGATCATTCCTTCCTTGGCGACTCGATCTATGTTTGGCGTGCGATAGCCCATCAGCCCCATCGAGTAGGCGCTGATGTTTGACTGACCGACGTCATCCCCCCAGATGATGACGATGTTCGGTTTCTTACCCGCCTTGGTCGCGTTCTCCACTTGGACCAAAGTCTCAGCATTGGCTACTGCGACCGCATCGGCGAGAGCCAATGTGCGGTCGAGTTTCGCGTCGCAGCACGGAGTCTTGGCTTCAATCTCATTAGCGATCGCGTCAACGGCGACAGCACTCGCAGGTCGAACCGTGTCGGCTCGCGCCGGTGCGGGCGTGTCGCCAGTTGCCGCAATGAAGCCGAGTACGGCTCCTGTCGCGAGCACGGCGACGCTTTGAAGTTGCTTAGACAATCTCACAGATGCTGCCTTTCAAAAGAGCTTCGATTCACTCCTGTCGCCGTCGTCGACGCAGCATGCGTCGAGTACGGCGGACGCAGGCAGCGTCCGCCACGTTACGGTGACTTCACGCACCGAAATCCGACATTAGACATGCCGGTGTCGGGTGACAAACCATGCCGAGCACTCGGTCGGTAGCGAGAACAGTACCGGTCGTTACATAAAAACGATCCACCTCGCTGGGATCGGCTGGCCGAACGCGGATTGCGCGGATCAAAGCCACTTTCGACGAGGGGATTGGAAAGTGCTTCCAAGCCGTTGTTTCCGGCATACGCATCGCGGTCGTAGGCATCGGCGCACCACTCCCAGACGTTGCCAGCCATGTCGAACAAGCCGAAGCCGTTTGGCTGGAATGATCGCACGGGCGCTGTGCGGATAAAGCCATCTGTCTTCAAGTTCGTGTGCGGAAACGCCCCTTGCCAGATGTTGGCAAAGACCCGCGTGTCACTCGGTGGGTCATCGCCCCAGACATACGGCTTCTCGATCAACCCGCCACGCGCTGCGAATTCCCACTCAGCCTCACTTGGCAAACGCTTGTCGGCCCACTTCGCGAAGGCAACTGCATCATCCCACGAGACGTGTACCACCGGATGCTGCTCGCGGTCATCGAGATTGCTCTCCGGACCTTCGGGATGTTTCCAGTTCGCACCCGGCGTCCACTTCCACCACTGCGAGTAATTCTGCAGGTCCACCGGACCGTCGGTCATCGTGAAGACCAGCGATCCCGCCACCAGCATGTCTTTCGAGGGAGCCGGGGTCCCCGGTGGAACCTGCGCGAGGATCTCCTCGACCGACGGCGTTTGCTCCGCCGTTGTGAGGTACTTGGTTGCTTCAACGAACGCGGCAAACTGCGAATTCGTCACTTCGGTCTCGTCGATCCAGAAGCCATCGACGCGTACCCGATGGGCCGGCTTCTCATCCGGCCAACCGAGTTCCGAATCGGTTCCCATCGTAAACTCGCCGCCGTGAATCCATACCATTCCCGGTACCGTGGTGGCAGGCGGCAAGGCTGTTGGCTGATTTGCTGTTGCGTCATGCACCGAGCGCTCCGCGCGCGGAGAGTCCCAAACTTTCGTCGCGGCGAACGCAATCGCGAACGCGGCGAGTCCTGCACACAGCATCCCAAGGTTGTTCTTCATGGTGTCACTGGCGGTCAATCATCGTAGAAGCCGGTGTATCAAGGCGAATCTGCCAGCATCATTTGTTGCACATCGGCGATCGGTTGCTGACTCACCGTCAGCAGCCCTTCGGCGGGTCGGTCGATGTCCGCAATCATCAGAATCACGAGAGAGAATGACGCCGCCAACACGGGAGTACCACGCAACCGCCGCAGTCCGGACATTCCCACTTGATACCCCACAGCCAGCATGGAAAGGACCGATAACAGATAAACGGCTAACCAGACCGTTCCCGGAATGTGGTACTGCAGTCCGACCGTCCTGCGGCTTTGATGTAAGTCGATCAGCTCGTTCAACGAAACGATGAACAAGCTGCGAATCTCCGGGTCCATGTCTTCGCGAGCCACCAGTTTCACCTGAGACCACAACTGGCCATGAATGGCTTCAGATTTCTTCAGTGAGTCATTCAGGTTCTCTTTGGAGACTTTCAATCGGCCGTCGGTGTATTCACGCAGTAGCCGGCGAATCTCTAATCCTTCCGCAGGCGGTAGTAGTGCAGCCCGCAGATAGGTCGTGCCGATGGCGTTGGCTTCATCCAGCACCAACTGCTTGCGGTTGTCAAATCGGGACGCTGCCATTCCAAACGTGAACGCCAGAATGAATGCGAGCAATCCCAGCATCGCACCTACCAACGATCCTACGGGCCCCTCTGGCTCCTTCTCGGACTTCCGGTGCAACGCACCTGCCGCCAAGGCAGCTCCGGCCTCCACCGCGCCTATGCAAATCGCCATCGTGAGCACGAATATGGCCCACAATGGCACTTTGGAGATCCACTCGCCGAAATCCATGTTTTCATTTCTTGAACATGCTGGTCAGTGTCTGTGCGGTCGCGACACAGCCGTGTCGGACACTGGCAGCGTCGGACGTGCCAACCTGAGGGCGAGATTACGTGGTCACCTCAGCGAGAAGTGGACACGAACAAGACCGAGGTCGTAGGAAACGATCAATCCTTCGGACTCAATCGAACCGATTCGCTTTCGGGTTATTGCGCACTGGATTTCACGGTGCCCGCCAACGGTGCCTTTGGAGCTTTCTGCACTTCGACCATGCCCGCCGCTTTGCCCAACTGCTGAACTTGCTCAGCCGTTGTCGTCGCGAACAAGTGGAATAAGCGGGCGACAACGCCGGTCCAACCGGTTTGGTGGCTCGCTCCGAGACCGGCTCCGTTGTCGCCGTGGAAGTATTCGTAGAACAACACGCAGTCTCGCCAGTGGGGATCGTCCTGAAACTTCTGAGTTCCGCCAAAAACGGGCCGATGACCGTTTTCGTCTTTGAGGAACATGCTGGTGAGTCGGCGTGAGAGTTCTTCGGCGACTTGATACAGCGTCATCATTTGGCCGCTGCCGGTCGGGCATTCGACTTTGAATTCATCACCATAGTAGGTGTAGTACTGCAACAAGGCCCGGACGATGAGGGCGTTTACCGGCATCCAGATTGGACCGCGCCAATTACTATTACCACCGAACATGCCGCTGTCCGATTCCGCCGGCAGGTAGTTGACGCGGTACTCCTGGCCGCCAACGTGAACAACGTACGGATGCTGATCGTGATAGCGGGACAGCGAACGGATGCCAAACTCGCTGAAGAATTCGTTCTCGTCGAGCATCTTCGCCAACACGCGACGGAGCTTGGTTTCATCCAGGATGGACGCCAGCCGGCGGCCGGCAACGCCGGTCTTGGCGGGGTCATGGATCGCCTCGCGGATTTCGGGCCGAGCTTGCAGGAACCGGCGCATTCGCTCCCCAAGTTCCGGATATTTTACGACCAGTTCCCCGTCAAACGACGTGGCGGCACACAGGGGCAACAGACCGACCATGGACCGAACTTTCAGCCGCTGAGCTTCTCCGTTGGGTAACCGCAGCACGTCGTAGAAAAAACCGTCCTCCTCATCCCACATCCCGGTGTCGTCTCCCAGATGCGTCATTGAGGAGGCAATCCACAAAAAGTGCTCCATGAACTTGACGGCCATGTCCCCGTAGTCGGGATCGGTCATCGCCAGTTCCACGGCAATCTCCAGCATGTTCTGGGAGAAGAGAGCCATCCAGGCGGTGCCATCGGCCTGCTCCAAATAGCCGCCCGTCGGCAGCGGAGCACTGCGGTCGAACACGCCGATGTTGTCCAGCCCCAGGAAGCCACCCTCGAAGACGTTCTTGCCGTTGCGATCTTTGCGATTTACCCACCAGGTGAAGTTCAAGAGCAATTTCTGAAAGTTGGTCTTCAGCCACTCCGTATCACCGACACCCGTCTGAAGTTTCTCCAGCCGGTAGGTGAAGATCGTGGACCAAGCATGGACCGGCGGATTGACGTCGCCGAAGTTCCACTCATAGGCCGGGATTTGGCCGTTCGGGTGCATGTATCGCTCGCGCAGCATCAGCTTCAGTTGGTCTTTGCCGAAGTCCCGATCCACGAGCGTGAGCGCGATGACGTGAAAGGCGAGATCCCAGGCCGCATACCACGGATATTCCCATTTGTCCGGCATCGAGATCACGTCGCCGTTGTACATGTGGTGCCAGTGGTCGTTGCGCGGAGCCTGCTTGCGGCTGCGTTTGAACGGGTCACAACCTCGTTCCTCGAGCCACTTGTTGATGTCGTAGTAATAGAACTGCTTCGACCACAGCATTCCTGCGAGCGCTTGCCGCATCACGCGAGCCTGATCCTCGTCGAGCGACTTCGGGACCACCGTTGCATAGAACTCATCTGCCTCGCGTCGCCGCGATATCATCACGTCGTTAAACGGCAGACCGAACGGTCCACCTTCCGGTGGCAGTGTCATTGCACTGGGATTGGCATCGCTGATCCGCAACTTCAGCGTCTTGGATTGGCCCGGCGGAACAGTGATGACGTACTGAGCGGCGACCTTGGTTCCGGTCCTCGCTGGATTCACTCGGTTCGTCTGACCGTGGACGACGTAATCGTTGATACTGTCTTTCACGTACGGTGTCGCATTGGCAAAGCTGAAGAGCCGCTGCGTATTAGAGTCATTCTCCGTGAACAACAACGTCGGAGCACCGTCACAGTAGAGATACCGTTGGCCGAGTTGCGGATGCGTCGCGGCGACGATCGCCAACGAGTCGATCTGCCCCACACACTCCAACCCTGGCTTGCCATCGTTCTCACCCCACGACCAGGTATTGCGGAACCACAGTTGCGGCAGTACCTGCAGCGTCGCAGCTTCCGGTCCGCGATTCGCCACCGTGATCTCAATCAAAATGTCTTCCGGACCGGCCTTGGCATATTCGACGAAAACATCGAAGTAGCGGTCCTCGTTGAACACACCGGTATCAAGCAGTTCATATTCTTGATCGGTCTTGCCGCGCCAACGATTCGCTTTGACAAGCTGGTCGTACGGGTATGCCGCTTGAGGATACTTATACAGATACTTCATAAACGAATGGGTCGGTGTCGAGTCGAGGTAAAAGTAATACTCCTTCACATCCTCGCCATGATTACCCTCGCTATTTGTCAAACCGAACAATCGCTCTTTGATGATCGGGTCTTTGCCGTTCCACAGCGCGAGAGCGAAGCACAATTGCTGTTTGTTGTCCGAGATGCCTCCCAGTCCATCTTCACCCCAATGATACGCTCGCGAACGAGCTTGATCGTGAGTGAAGTAATCCCAGGCGTTACCACCATCGCTGTAGTCTTCACGGACCGTTCCCCACTGCCGCTCGCTGAGATATGGCCCCCACTTCTTCCAAGCCGCGGTACCTTCTCGAGCTTCTTGTAAACGCTGGATTTCGGTCGTCATCGTGGCAAGCTCCCAAGGGAAGGTCGGTGGCAGACGCGATCAGCGTCAGCCATCAAAAGTGAAGGTGGTGTCGGCCCCGTCGGCCGTGATGAGATGCGAGAGTGAGCGACGACTACGCCCGATCGTAGTCACGGTACTGAGGAAACGGAAACCACCTTCTCACGAGGCGGGCCTAAGGAGACGTCGCACTTGTTAACGCTAAGTCTCCATGGCTGAGTGATGCCGCCCAAACGAGATGGCCAATGGACCGAACACAACCAATGACAATAACGCTACTACAATCACCATGATTGCCACATTGGGATCATCAAAGTTCTGGCTACCGACGAGCAGTGCCGCCGGAATGTTTCGAGCTGCGGTACCAAAGCCAAGCACTTGGCGTGCCTCGCGTTTAGAGCCACCGAGGCAATAGCCTGAAATGAACGCGATACCGACGAACAACACACTCGCCACAATCGCACTCATGCCGACAAACTTCAGTAAATTCTGCCAATTTGTGGCGAGTATGAGTGCAAGTACGATGATGAGCGAAATATTGCTGACTCGACTCATCAGGGTTCGCAGTCGCACGGCAAGTGACTCACTGCGTGCCTTAACGCACAGTCCGACGCACAACGGCAAGATCATCGTCAGGAGCAACGACAGTCCGATCCTCAGCGAGTTGACGGACACGCCGGGCAGAAGGCGAGGGAGCACGAATGGCAGGTAAACCAACGAGCCTGCCATCAGTAGCACCATGAGCGCTACTGAGAACGCAACATCTCCTTTCGAAACCTCTGCCAGCTTCGGAAGAAAAGGCGCGCCTGCCGCCGCGCCCAACAAGATTAAGCCAACGGACTGCGGCTCGCTGAGCGACAGCACTCGTGCAATCACCACGGCCAAAGCCGGTGCGAGGACGAAATTGACCAACAACGATACTGCCACCAACCAAGGTCGCCTCAGCGGAGCGACGATTTCGGAAACGGTCAGATTCAGGCCAACGCTCAGCACACTCGACACGACGAAGAAGAGCACCATCAGATCGGCGAATTGTTTCATGGCGATCTCGGTTTGGTCTTACGGGCGGACTTCTTGGCGGTTGGCTTACCGTTTGTTCGCAGCCACTGAGTATGGTGCTTGCGGATCAATGCGATGGCCTCGTCGCCGTTCGCCACGCACTGCGGGATACTCATGTCTTCGGCGCTGGCCAACGGAGGATCAGTTGTAAGCATGGATGTCTTAGCCCACTCCACCAGACCCGGCCACATGTCGCCGACCAGGATCAGTGGTGTGCCGCTCAAGTGATGCACTTGGAGCAACTGCCAGATCATGAGCGTTTCCAACACCGTACCGACTCCACCAGGAGCCACGATGAAGGCATCTGAGGTCAGCACAAACTGATGTAGTCGTGTGAAGAACGTGCGATGTTCGAACGCCTGGCCGACAAACGAATTCACTTCCTGTTCAAACGGCAGATCGACGCGGATACCAATGGACTTCGCTCGCTCTGGAGCGCTGGCGGCGCCTTCATTAGCGGCCTGCATCAGACCCGGCCCTCCGCCAGTTATGATGTCGCAACCCAACTTCGCGAGTTCGGCCGCACAGCGCTTTGTCGCTTCGTAGCCGAACGTCCCTGATTTCACGCGTGCCGACCCAAAGATTGTGACGCGATATCGCTCGCGCCGCGAAGGCCGCAATCGGGTAAGGCTATTGACGACGTCCCACAGTCCAAGCACGGTGTTGGCCAACACCTCTTTGACTTGTTCTTCATCGGCCAGGCTAATGGTCGCGGATCGCTTCGCGGCTGAATCGGCTTTCTTCATGGTCTTATCTTTCGATTGGTCAACTGGATCATTTGACGAAGTGCGAAGCTCCCGCTTGGGAGAATCACACTACTGGTCTCGTCTCCCAAAGTCGGAAGCCACCGACGAAGGCGAAGGCGTTATCTCCCAGGCGGCAGCCGTGTGGCAGCGTTTTGAGTTTCCGAGCATTGCCGCCGCCGAGTACTACATCATCGGGATTCAGTGCCTCGATCAGCCGCGCCACGACCAGTTCAACGTGCTGCTCCCAGCGTCTTCGACCGAGTCGTTCGAAGCCGTGCTGACCGACGAAGTGTTCGAAGTCGGCTTTGCGATACGACAGATGCCCCAACTCCATCGGGATGACCGTGCCGTCGGACACCAGTGCAGAACCGAGTCCCGTGCCCAAGCCCACGAACAACAACAGCCCGTCCTGATAACTGCCAAGCGCTTGCATGGCGGCATCATTCATCAGTTTCACAGGACAACCAAACGCGGCGGGAAAATTGAAGTCGATCCAACCGGGCGCGAGATTGTGCGGCTCGGCCAGAATGCGACCGCGTTGAATGACGCCCGGATAACCCAATGAGACGACATCGTACTTCCAATCACCCGCCGCCTCTTTGACGCCGCGAACCATCTGCTCCGGTGTCATCGTCTTGCCGGAATGAAATCTGCGCGGCTCCGACTCGCCGTGCGCAAGCAGCTTGACGTTCGTCCCACCAATATCGACCACTAAAACATTCACGATCGGGTTCCTTAGTTTTGTCTTTCGGGTTCCATCGATCCTCTGGGTTCTTTGTGTTGAATTGTTTGGAAACACAGAGAATCAGAGCGGCTCAAATTCGCCCCGGTTTCAACAAGTGCTGCGTGTGTTGAGCAATCATTAGCTCCTCGTTGGTCGGGATGACCCACGCAGAAACTCGACTGGTCGAACTAGAAAGTCGCGGACCGGCTTGCTCGTTGCTGCGTTCATCGAAGTCGAGACCCAGCCAACTTGCCGCTCGGCAAACTCGAGCGCGGATCGACGGAGCGTGCTCGCCGATGCCGCCGGTGAAGACGAGAGCGTCGAGTCCACCGAGTGCCGCAGCGAGCGATCCGATTTCACGAGCGATGCGATAGACGAACAGTTCGATGGCTTCCGCAGCGTGAGCGTCAGTTGATTCCTTCTCCAACAACGTGCGCATGTCGCTCGAAATGCCGGAGACTCCGAGCAATCCAGACTCTTGAGTCAGCAGTTTCTCCAGCGAGGGAGCATCCATGCCATTCTGGTTCATCAAGTACAGCAGCACTCCAGGGTCGATGGCACCGCAGCGGGTTCCCATCGCGAGGCCATCGAGTGGAGTAAAGCCCATTATGGTCGCGACGCTGACTCCGCCACGCATTGCACACAGGCTCGCACCGTTGCCGAGATGTGCCACGATTGTGCGCCCGGTTGCGGCATGATCGTCGACCTCCAGGAGTCGCGCGGCGATGTATTCGTAAGACAGTCCGTGAAAGCCGTAGCGCTGGATTCCGGATGTAGTGAGCTCTCGCGGTAGCGCGAATTGCTGAGCGACGGCGGGTTGAGTCCGATGGAACGATGTGTCGAAACACGCGACCTGCGGCAACTTCGGCGCGTGACTCGCCACCGCTCGGATCGCCGCCAGGTTGTGCGGCTGATGCAACGGAGCGAGCGGCACCAGCGATTCCAAATCGGCGAGCACGCCGTCGTCGACTCGCACTGGCTGAGTGAACTTCTTTCCGCCATGAACCACGCGATGCCCGGCTGCAGCCAAACGTAACTCGCCGAGCTTGCCTCGCTGGACCCAGTCCAAAAGAAACTCGATCGCACCACTGTGCCCCAATGTTGAGCCCGCTGCCACGCCTGTTGATCCACAACGCGATTCGCAGCATCGCGCGCCACAAATCGTGGTTCCGTCAACAGCGCTTCCAACTGACCGCGCAGCAGCAACTCCGGCGGGTCGCTGTCGCGAAACACCGAAAACTTCAGGCTCGATGAGCCAGCATTCAAGATGAGCAGCACACCGGACATACGGTCTCACGATTCGTTAGATGCCGCTGATGCGGTTGGACTGTCGCATCCGAAAGGATTTTTAGACTCGAACTGAGCAACAGCGAGATCGCTGTCGGTCACGATCCTCTAACTCGACCGGGAAATGTGAGTTGCCGCTCAGTCCACGGGACATGGCCTCAAAGCGATCTCGCTGGCCGCGTCGCGCGAGATCACATGAGCGAACACCAGATGTCGGTCGTAGTGTTCGTGATCCGCCTGACCCGTGAACCGGAACGCTCCGCATTCGTACTGCTCAAGCGGATTTGTAGTCACTGCGGTTTTCATAGGATCAGCTCCACAAACTTTCTCAGACTTCAATGCGCATGCCGGCTTCTGACAGCAGCACGTCGAACTCCGACTCAACTCTGAAAGCACTGTTTCAATCGGGGGTCGTCTGTCACGATGTGTTGGACCTCCGGCAGGACATCGCGGCTCGACAGGACTGTGTAGAAGCCTTCTTTGACTGACGGCGCCGCTTGAACTGCTTGCAGCCACTCCGATCGGGAAAACGGGTCTTCGGCAATCGCAGTCCAAAAACCAGTGGCGTCGAACAACTCGGCGATCCTGTCGGTATTCGCTCCCTGAAGAATGCTGACGATGTACGACGCAATCCCCACTTGCAGACCATGCAATCGCGGTCGTGCCGAGGTTGCATCAAGTGCATGGGAGATTAAGTGCTCGCTCCCGCTGGCGGGACGCGATGAACCGCACACCTCCATCGCGATGCCGTTCAGCATCAGCGCCGTGGCCAAGAGTCGGATTCCCTCCACGTCGAAGCCGGGGTGGCTGAGATATGCATGAATCGAGCCGTCCGAAAGAAGCGCCGCAAAGTCATCAACGGGTTCACCGGCCTGATGAAATGCGAGCTTCCAATCGCGCACGGCGGTGAACTTCGCCACTAAATCACCGACTCCAGAAAGAGTCAGCACGCGCGGTGCCTGCAAGCAGACGGCAGTGTCGATAACCACTCCGAAGGGCAACGCCGCGGGAAGTGAACGGCGCTTGCCGCGGACCGTGAGGCTCGACTGCGGACTGCAAAAGCCGTCATTTGAGAGCGATGTCGGCGCTGCGTAGTACGGCAACCGCCCCAGGAAGCCAACGTACTTCGCGACATCCAGCGCCTTGCCGCCACCCACGCCCAGAACTGCCGAGACATTGCCAGGAAGATCCGCAAACAGTCGTGCGGACGATTCAATGTCGTTATCCACAACCTCGATCCAAGCTACCGGTTCGATGCCTTCTTCTTTCAGGCTGTTGCGAACTCGATCAGGGATTGGTGACTGGAGACCTTTACTGATCAGCACTGCCACTGAGCGACGACGATCTCGCCTGAGATAAGTTCCAAGTCGATCGAGCGCCCCGTCTTTCACGCGGACCAACGTCGGAATTGCAATCTGTGTGGTGCGCAGCATGTTAAGTTTCCCGCTGCAACAGGCGATTGGCGATGTCGGACCACACGTCGAAGGGATGAAACTCCAACCTCTCATTACGCAGGACGTCCGCGAGGTCACCGCGCGCGAACCGCAGGTCCGCTGACACCACCCGAGCCGGTTCGGCATCAGGGAATCCGTCACCTGCAAAGGCCACGGTCAGTCCTTGATGCAGAAAGTCGCGAACCACACCTGCCTTATCCACGCCGAGGTTGGGAGACCAGTACTTGGACTGCAATGGCATCTCCATCAGCAGACCTTGCCCGGCTTCAAATCGTCCGGGATTGGCATGAATCTCTATTTCAACACCAACCGCTGCCAACAGACGGCGGATGTACCATTCACAACCAGCAGACGTGACGACCACTTGCCACCCGGCGTGACGCAAAGACTTCACGGCCGTCGGAAGTTGCCGATCCAGATCCATACGCTCAACAACGGCCAGTACGTCGTCCTCGCTCGCCCGGATGGCCGCGAAGTACCGGCGCAAGCCCTCGAAATGTGTGATCGATCCAGTTCGATAATCCGCCCAATAATCCGGTACGTCGGGTGGCAGCAATGACTCAATCGCCAACTTGTAGAAGTCGTGACGAGTCATCGTGCCGTCAAAGTCGCTGACCAAGACGCCTCCGCTGCGATTCTTCACGCCTGATGTGCCCATGAGTCGCTCATCCCTCCCACTACCATGATTGAAGGCGACGTATGCAGCATCAGCTTGAAGCTACACATTGTCTCCTCCTGTGGATGTGCCGATTTTCTCCACAGGACCTTGCTGGCCCCACTTCCAGCCAGCGATCTCAGGCATGTCGTCGCCGTACTTGGCAACGTGCTGCTTGTGCTCGAGCAATTTGTCCCGGAGTGCTTGCTTAGCATAGGCGGCGCGCGAAGCCAGCTTGGGGACACGGTCGATCACGTCGTTGACTAGCGAGAAGCGGTCCATGTCATTCATCACCACCATATCGAACGGCGTGGTGGTTGAGCCCTCTTCTTTGTAGCCACGGACGTGCAAGTTGCCGTGTCCGTGGCGGCGGTAAGTCAGTCGATGAATCAGCCACGGATAGCCATGGAACGCAAAGATGACGGGCTTATCTGTCGTGAAGAGCGCGTCGAAATCATGATCGGACAGGCCGTGCGGATGCTCCTTCGGCGGTTGGAGCTTCATCAGATCCACCACGTTGACGACGCGGATTTTCAAGTCCGGAACGTACTTGTGGATCAGTTCGACGGCGGCCAGTGTTTCAAGCGTGGGTACATCGCCGCAACAAGCCATGACAACATCGGGCTCGCTGCCTTTGTCGTTCGAAGCAAACTCCCAGATGCCGATGCCCGCGGTGCAGTGCTTGATGGCTTGATCCATCGTCAGCCACTGCGGAGCCATTTGCTTGCCCGCCACAATCACATTGACGTAATTGCGACTACGGAGGCAGTGGTCGGTGACACTGAGCAGCGTGTTCGCATCCGGCGGGAGGTACACACGGACGACCTCGGCCTTTTTGTTGACGACATGGTCGATGAAGCCGGGGTCTTGGTGCGAGAGGCCATTATGGTCCTGCCGCCAGACGTGCGAGCTGAGTAAATAATTGAGCGACGCTACCGGCCGTCGCCACGGAATGTGGTTGCATGTCTTCAACCACTTCGCGTGTTGATTGAACATCGAGTCAATAATGTGAATGAAGGCTTCATAACAGGAAAAGAACCCATGCCGACCCGTTAACAAATAACCTTCCAACCAGCCCTGACATTGATGTTCGCTGAGCACTTCCATCACGCGGCCATCGGGCGAGAGATGATCGTCTTCGGGCAAAATGTCCGCGACATAGCAACGGTTGGTGACCTCGAGCACGTCCTGCCAGCGGTTTGAGTTGTTCTCGTCAGGACTGAACACTCGAAAGTTCCTGGCGTCGAGATTCAGCTTCATCACATCGCGCAGAAACGTCCCCATAAGCCGTGTTGATTCCGCATCGATCGCACCGGGTTTCGTCACGTTGACTGCATAGTTGCGGAAGTCTGGCATCTTCAGATCGCGGAGCAGCAGCCCACCATTGGCGTGCGGATTGTCGCTCATGCGGCGGTGACCGATCGGAGCCAGTTCGGCAATCTCCGGCTTGAGCTTACCGCTGGCGTCAAACAACTCTTCGGGCCGATAGGTCTTCATCCAATCTTCCAGGATCTTGACGTGACCCGCCGCGTCCATGTTGCCCATCGGGACTTGATGTGAGCGCCAATAGTCTTCGGCCTTCTTGCCGTCGATCTCGGCCGGGCAGGTCCAGCCTTTCGGACTGCGAAGCACGATCATCGGCCACGCCGGACGTCCCTGAAAACCCTTCGTGCGAGCCTCCGCCCAGATGCGTTTGATCTCGGCGGTCGCTTCGTCCATCACTGCCGCCATCTGCTGGTGCATCGCTTCTGGCTCGTGACCTTCGACGAAGTAGGGCTTGTAGCCGTAACCCTCGAACAACTTCGTCAGTTCGTCCTTCGGGATGCGGGCGAGGAAACACGGGTTCGCGATCTTGTAACCGTTGAGGTGCAGGATCGGCAGCACGGCTCCGTCGCGTTCCGGGTTGAGGAACTTGTTGGAGTGCCAACCAGTCGCAAGCGGTCCGGTCTCAGCCTCACCGTCGCCAACGACACAGGCCACGATCAGATCGGGATTATCGAAGGCGGCGCCGAAGGCGTGTGAGAGCGCGTAACCCAACTCGCCCCCTTCATGAATTGAGCCGGGTGTTTCCGGTGCGACGTGACTCGGAATGCCACCGGGGAAACTGAACTGCGTAAACAGTCGCTTCAGCCCGTCTTCGTCCTGGCCGATGTTGGGAAAGACCTCGCTGTACGTTCCTTCGAGATACGCGTGCGCAACCAGCGCTGGCCCACCATGTCCCGGACCGATGATGTAGATCATGTTGAGATCATCGCGCTTGATAACGCGATTGAGATGCACATACATGAAATTCAGGCCGGGGGTCGTCCCCCAATGTCCGACCAGTCGCGGCTTGCAGTGCTCGCGCGTCAGCGGCTTGGTCAGCAGCGGATTATCGAACAAGTAAATCTGCCCCACGGAGAGGTAGTTCGATGCTCGCCAGTACGCATCGATCAGTTTCAGTTCGTCCGCGGCGAGTGGCCCGGTGATCTTCTTCGCATGAGTTGATTGATGCTTCGTGTCCTTCGACGGGGTAGCCATCCAGATTTCCTTGGTATTGCGGTCAAGCTGTGAATGTCTCGACGAAGCCATTCAGAACGCGTGAGCGTCCGATTGGCATTTTCAGCGGCAACCGGACGCGATCGCGACCGGTTGATGTAAGCGGTTATTTCGTTCCCAGTAACGCGTCCCTAACCTGAGCCAGTTCTTCGCGTTTGGTCTCATCCACTTTCGGGAAGTGCAGATTCAGTGACGAGAGCGCGTCGATCACGGCCGCAGCGACCACGATGCGCGTAAACCACTTATTGTCCGCCGGGACCACATACCACGGCGCTTCCTTCGTCGCGGTATGACGGATGGTGGCCTCGTAGGCGTGCATGTAGTCATCCCAGAACTCGCGTTCGTGGGCATCTGCATTCGAGAACTTCCAGTTCTTCGCTGGCTCGTCCAATCGACTGAGGAACCGATTCAGTTGCTCGTCCTTCGACACATGCAGGAAGAACTTTCGCACGATCACGCCGTTGCGAGTGAGATATTTTTCAATGTTGCTGATGTCCTCAAAGCGATCGTCCCAGATGTGCTTCGAAACAACCTGCGGCGGTAGTTTTTGGTTGGCCAGATGCTCCGGATGCACGCGCACCGCAAGCGTCTCTTCGTAATACGACCGATTGAAGATGCCGATCCGGCCCCGCTCTGGCAGGCACTTCATGCAGCGCCACATGTAGTCGTGGTCGAGGTCTTCACTTGTCGGAGCCTTAAACGAATAAATCTGGCAGCCCTGCGGATTGATACCCGACATGACATGCTTGATCGCTCCATCCTTCCCGGCCGCATCCATCGCCTGGAAGATCAACAACACCGACCAACGGTCCTGGGCATAAAGCATCTCCTGCAATTCAGCCAGCGCGCTGACCCCTTCTTGCAATGCTTCTTTCGCCTGCGGCTTCTGTTCATCCTTCAGCCAGGCCGTATCGCCAGGATCAATGTCCTTGAGGCGAAACTTCTTTCCGTCCGTGACGCGGAAGCGATCCGCCAGTTTGTGCGCGCGTTCGATCAGGTCTTTGGATTTCATCGTAGCGTTTTCTGATTCGTGAGACCGATTAGTCGGTACGCACTGACGTCCATGTCACATTGTGGGTTGGGGTACCACTTGCTTTGCCAGTTCCCAATTCTGCACTGGCAGAGCGAGTGGCGCCCGAAAAGCGAAGTTTGACGAACCATGAGCCAGGCGGTTTGTCGAGCTTTCCAAACCGCTCCTGTGTGTCAACGACGCGTGCTATTTCGCACAGCTCGCTTACAGCGAAATGTTGTTCTTCGTTACAAACGCCTGACGAGTCTCTTCACCGACGAAGTAGTACTTCGTCCCCTGCCATTCGAGCGTCGCTGCGGCAGCGTGCGTGGGGAAGCGCGTATTGCTAATCGGATCCACGACCATGTGGCCTTTGAGATAGTATTCGTTGTGATGCAGCGACAAATACGCCTTCACAAAATCCACGATCCGGTCGTCAATCCACTTCGCGGTGGCGTTTGCATCCACGGCGTCCAGCGGAAACTCCACACGAACGTGCGGCTCAAACTTCATGAGGATCGGCAGAATCTCAAGGTCATAGTCGAGCACCAGCTTGCGGACTTCGAAGTCCGTCGAAGCCGAGAATCTCAATTGGATGATCGCGAGCGGCGAACTGAACTTGAACACCGCCTCACGTGCCGTAGGTGTCACCGACGGCTTGAGTTGGACCTTGTCTCCAAATTTCTTCGCCAACGCCTCCAGCCGAGGCCGCCAGGTGTCGCGTAACTGTTCGCAGGCTTTCGTGAACAACTCCAATCGCTCTTCGCGACCGTGATATTCTTGCAGTTTCTGTGTCTGAAACTCTTTGATCTGCTTCTCGGAGGCCAGGAATTCCGCATCAATCCGACTCAGTAAGCCGTCCAGGTCCGCCATGGTTCAGTTCCTTCCAGTCAAACAATCAAGGTGATGAAGCTTCGATAGTCGATCGCACGCTCCACCCTGGATGGCATTTGCTGTACCGGACTGGTGGCTTAACCAAGAATGATGCCGTTCGCGAGGAAAAAAAGATCGGTCGCTTGCATGACGGCGTGTTGTACTTCTTGCTTGCCGTGGCACGTCTTCGTGCGACCTTCCAACGCCAAACCATCGACGAGGACTTTGATCTGGACCCTATGCCCCCCCCGAGCCAATTCGGGCAGATACGTTGTCCGCGCAGTTTCAGCAGATCGAGCAACAGCGGCTCCAGCAGGAACACGGTGGACTGCGACCATGGTGGATGACGATGGCACGACGAGCTGTCGGAGCAATCGCTACCTGCTAAAAGGTGACGGGATGAAATGAGCCGATCTGTGCCTGTAGAACGTGGGAAATCTTCAGGCTCAGACAGGACTATCCGCCCCAAATGCGATCAATGTTCGACAATTACTCAGAAGCCTTTGGTAGTCCCTTGGTGAGTGATCGTTGTCCGCGGCGCGTGAATTCGATGGATTGTCCCAGCACGCGGGCTGCTTCTTGTGGAGCATGGAAGCCCACTGAATTCTCCGCTTCGATGAAGTCTAGATAGAACTGCGCCTTGCGTTGGAAGTCACGCGGCGCGGCCAGTTCGTTGTCCGAACGGCCCTCGGCTTTGGCGGCCTTGATGTCGCCGATGAACTCCACCAGCGCATCCATCGCGGTGTTGCGAAGTTGAAAAGTGCGTTCCTGAATGGTTTCGACGCGCGCCTTCAACTCCTCTTCTGGCCAACGATGACAGGTCTGACAGGCGCGATTGATATTGAGCACCGGGCTGCGCACGTGGTGGTCGCTGATCTTGGTAGCGCCTTCTCGCTTATAGGGCATGTGGCAGTCGGCACATGACACACCGGATCGGGCATGGATTCCCTGATTCCACAGTTCGAACTCCGGATGCTGGGCTTTCAGCACGGGTGCACCAGTCTCAGCGTGAGCCCAATCCTTGAATCCGACTTCGTCGTAGTAGGCCAGGATGTCATCCACTTTCAAACCCTTGGACCAAGGGTAGGTCAGCCGCTTCTCAGTCCCCTTGAAGTAGTACTCGACGTGGCATTGGCCGCACACAAAGGTCCGCATCTCCTGCCGTGTGGCATCGCGGTTGACGTCGTAGTCAGCCTTGCCCTGCCCGGCCTTCAGCGCGCGGATGCCTTCGATGAATCCGGGGCGGGTCACTCGCAGAGCCATCGTCTTGGGATCGTGGCAGTCGATGCAGCCCACCGGATGTTTGAAGTCATCTTTGATTTCTAAATAGGGCAGAGGGTTGTAGTGCTCGAAGCCTTTGATCAGATCGCCACCGCCCGCCTTCATATAGGGCACATACACTGAGCCGTGACAATGAATGCACGCGCCAGGCTGTTTCACGACTTGTTGCCGCTCCGTGAAGACCTGATCTGCAAGCATGAAGGCGTGCCCGCGTTCTTCGCGGAAGTCCTTAGCGAAGGCGTATCCGGCCCACATTGTCTTGAGCCGCGTGTCCTCTTCGATTCGTGATTGCGACACGAGCGACCGCGGATCCGCATTTGTCGGGGTACGCGGCACGGCCTCGCTGCCGCCGAATCGCGTGCGCACCTGGTCCACCGTGCGGCGATAGTCGTCGTACTGAAACGGAAAATTCTTTCCCCAAATGGCCGGGTCTTCCGTCTCATCAGTCAGTTCGACGACGCGAAAGAACGGATTCTTCGCTTCTTGTTTGCGCTCGAAGATGTTGACCAGCATGGCCGTCGCAAAAATCGTCACCACGACAGTCACAGCGACAAAAAGAAAGAATCGCTTGCGATTGATCATTCGCTCGGGCGATGCCGTAACGGCACTCATATGATACCCCTCAATCGGTTCTCTCGTAGTTACTTCGCGTGACCAACTTCGTGATGGCAACGCAAGCAAGACATCAGCTCCGAAGTCTTATGGCCGGTCTCGATATCATGCACCGTGTCCGCATGACAGTCGCGACACGCGGCCTCAGTGACGGCGCGGCTGCGAGCCTTCATCTGAATTGGTTCATGGAAATCACCAGTGGTAAAGGCATAGGAATGCCAGAATCCATGGTCGATCTTGGTCCAATACTTCCCCACAAAGTTGTGTGGAGTATGGCAGTCGTTGCAAGTTGCGACCGCGTGATGACTGGATCTGTTCCAATCATCCAAGTGGTCTCGCATGATATGGCAGTTCGCGCACGCGTTTGGATCATTCGTGAAGTACGAGCCACCGCGCGCGTAGATTAACGTGTAGCCGCTGATACCGAACGCTAGTCCCAGCAGGACACCCAGGGAGATAGCCGCCAGTCGAATCCGATTAAGACGAGTCATGACAGGCGCACCTCGACGTCGCGGGCAATGCTGGCGGGCAGTATTAATGAGAACTCGGCAATTAGCGGCGGCAGCGTGTAATCCATGCGAGTAGCGCGATCCCTCGGGGTGGTCGGGGTTCAGAATCGAAAGCCATAGCCACCCCTTCTCGAACATGGATGGCTACGGCTGCTTGAAGCAGGCTCTAGCTCTTCTTGAAGTCCAGGCCAGGCTCCTTGTCGCCGTCGCCGATCATCTTGAACTTGAACAGCGAAGGATTGGCGAAGTCGATCTCGGCGAGCATCGTGCCACCGCCATCTTCGGTCTCAAGTGCGAGATTGTTCTGGTCAACGGCAAAGGCGCCCTTCACAGATTGCTTCTCTTTGCCGCGCGAGTACGTCCACACAAAGCTACCGTCCTTCGCCAGGTCAAGCTGGAATGCGGCTCCCTTGCTGGTCGCTTTCCATGTGCCCACGAATTGTTCGGCTTTGAGCACCTTCTCCGGCGGCACGGTCGGCGGTGCAGGTGGGACTGCTGCCGTCTGTGACGCATCAACAGGAGTTGTCATGGCGACCAACTGCGTGAGCAACTTGTCACTCGGCAACAGCGATTGCGCCAGCTTGAACTGCTTGGCCGCATTCTCACCGTAACTGCACGTTTGATAGTGATAGCCCAGCAAGAACTGAGCGTCCGGCGAGTTCGCATTGGTTTTGGCGAAGCTTTCCAGTTCACGAAGCTGCTTCGTGTATGGTTCAACGCCAGGATACAGGCTCATCATCGTGGTCCAGTCCCAACCGGGACCGGCCGAGAGAACGGCATACGTCGCCGCAGCTGATTCGGGATACTTCTTAAGAGCAAACAGGACCAGCCCACGGAATTCATGCACGACGGTGTCACGCGGCATGGTCTTCAACGTCGTATCGAGCTTAGTCAACGCACTCGTGTAATCGCCGCTGTAGAACAACGTACGTGCTTCTTCAAACGCCGCCAGGCCCTCGTCGGTCGGCTGTGGTTCTGACGATGGGGGATGTGTCCCAGGATCGGTCGCCGCCGCAGTTGTTGAACTACCGCTATCGCCGTAAGCAACCAGCGGTTCCGAATAGTCGTAACCGGAAGAACCCCCGTCCGAGGAATACGGGTTCGAGTATCCCCAATAACCCCAACCGTAGCCAATGCGATTGACGCCCCATGCCGTCAGACCAATTGCGGCTGCGGCGGGATGGTTGTCCCACATGTAGTTCCAACCATCGCCAGGTTGCCAACCACCGTGATACCAATCACCGTAGTTGTCTAACTTGCCGTCGGTCCAGTTCTGCCAGTCTTCACGATTGTTGTCTCGCCACCCTTGGCGATCATCCTGTCGGTCGTTGCGGTGCTGCTGCCAGTCTTCGCGGCCGTTTGACATACGGTCGCTGAGGTTCGAGCGTCGGTCCTCCAGCGTGTTCGGTCGATTGGCCATGCGATCCTGCACGCGTGCACCTTGATTCGGCAGTCGCGAAGCTACCGCGCCACCCGCAATTCCAGCACCCGCAGCTCCGAGTCCGGGCAGTCGATTCGCCGGAAGTTGAGAGATACCAGGTCTATTCGCAATGCCTGATCCCCCCGCCCCGGGGCGGTTGGCAATACCTGGCCCGGCTCCCGGTCGATTCGCAATCCCTCCCCCCGAACCAATTC
>JAKFWA010000132.1 GCA_021732995.1 Planctomycetaceae bacterium
GCCCCTCTCCCCGCGAGCGGGGCGAGGGGAGCGAGATTGTGTGTGGTTCTCGCCCGTGTCGAACCGCGTTTCTACCCTCACGACTCTGCAGGAGCCTCGCTCTTCCGTGCAGTCGCACAGCCCTTTTTGAGTTGTTGGCCAGCCTCTTAGAGTTGTTGGCCAAGTCAGCGAGTGCCGACTACGCATCGATAAGAATGCACGAGTAGCAGCAGCATTTCCGCCCACTGGATGCGCCGAGCGGCGAGGCCCAACGGTGAATCTTCGCTGCGACGGACGGCCTGACAGAGGTCCACAAACGCGAATGCATCCCATCGGTTGGCCGGGCATAAGCGGTCAGCCCACTTGGCAGCTTGAGGGTCGGAGCACTCGCTCAACGCCTGCCGCGCCACTGCAGGCAGCGACGCAAAAACAGGATGCTGTCCCACGCGACGGAACCAGTATTTCGAGTTGTCATAGTCCGGTTCTCGACGGTGCATGATCGCGTGCCAGTAGTCGCCGTTGCGGTCGGCACCCTCGCCTTCGATCTGCTGCGAACACTGATGGCTTTCATCCAGAAAGTCATGCACCTGCCACAACCCGGCCTGCAACGCGAGGAAGTCCGCCGAGGAACATTTTGGTTGCAGCAACTGACGCAGCGGCAAATTCTGAAGCTGATCACGCAACCATTCGGATTCATCACCCGGGACGTTTGGCGCCAACTCCGGCAGTAAGTCTGCATCTTCGCCGCTCACCAACGCCCATGTGCTCAAGACCTTCGTATCAGCGACCCAGCGCACGCGGTCGGGCTTGATGATGGTCGTGCGGACGACAAGATCTTCGACGGGAGTCGCCACGTTGCGGAACGCTGGTCTGTTAGCCCGGACCTGCGGACTGAGCAGCACCTCAATCTCTAAAGTCGGACAAAGGACAAGGCTCGCAAGTGCCACGCCTATCTCTTTGACCAGAACGGTTCCACAGACAGCGGACACCGGTAGTGAGACGGCAATCTCAACATCGCCGCTCATTGTTTCCGACCAGGATTGCGAGCGAGGAGCTTCCGTAGACACCAGTAGACAGTCGCCCGCGTGTTCCTCGCTCAGCTCATTCAATCGCGCGACCGAGCCTGTCGTTTCCAGAACAGTGATCTGGTTGCCGCGACAAATCGAAACGGTGCGATGCATACTGCTGCCTGCCTTAAGCCGAAGGCCAGAATGAAAAAAGCCCGACTCGGCAGAGTCGGGCTTTTCTGAAATCACGCATCACACGCTTAGTGCTCGTGCTTCACGGTGCCCTTCAGCTCCGTCTCGCCAACCTTGAAGGTCAGTGTCGCACCTTCGCTGTGGTGATGCAGCTCTTCAAACAGCTCCTGGCTCTTGATCTTGAAGAACGACGCCTTGCCTTCGGGATCACCTTCTTGCTTCACGGCTGGCAGCTTGAATTCTTCTGTCTTGTCGCCGTGCTTGAACGTCAGGACCAACTCGGTGAGTTCCACCGGCTTCGCGGTCTTGGCATCGCCGCCGAGGATGTAGATTCCCAGTTCGTCCTTATCGTGATCGTCGACAACCTCGGCGTGATATTCCTCGTTGCCGAGTTCGATGACGTGACCTTCGTGAGGACCGTGCTCATGGCTTCCGTGAGGATCCACCGGCGCCTTCTGAGCGTCCTTACGATCGAACGTCTTCAGGGGCTCTTTCTGGTTGTTGCCGCAGCCGATCAGCCCCAGTAATGCCGTCAGAGCGAAACCATATGCGAGTTTGTGTTGCAACATCGAAAACTCCGTCTGTATTGGAATGAAAGCCGGCGCTGAAAAAGCCGGAAGGGGTACGAGGACCTGCGGTTTGTAGTGGGGCAATGTCATCGTCGCTATCACGTTCTCGTGCGGAAAATCGCTTTGACGGCAGGTGAATCGGACGCTGTACGACCGGGTAAACCTCGTCAGCCGTACTGTCGAGCCAGATCCCGGATGTACTCCAGCGCCTCGTCGAGATCGCAGACCTGCATGCCGGGGATGCGCCCGCCGCGATCGCATTGGCCGAGCATCACCAGTTCCTCGTAGTCCGGCGACTCCTTCAATCGCAGGTGTGCCCGGTGTCCGATCGTGCGGTCGTGAATGAGGTGCGCTTCCATGTGATGTTCGATCAACCAGCGCGTGCGGTCGGTTGTGAATTCGGCCAGAGCTTCCAGCGCCGCGCCGACGTGATCTCCCGCGTCAATCGCCTTGCCGACATCATGCAGCAGAGCGGCCAGGATGAACTCTTCGTCGTACGGCACTTCGTCGCGGGCCAGTTCAAACACCTGCAGGCTGTGGTAGAGCGCATCGCCTTCCGGGTGATACTTCTTCGACTGCTTCACGCCTTCCAAGGGCAGCAGCAGGGCTCGGTACACCTGGAAGCGATCGACTGCGTTGTCGGCGGCTGCCAGTTCTCCGTCCAAGTCGATGTCCGGGTACTCGGTAGCCAAAAAGGCTTCGAGTTCCGCTACCGATGCTCTGTCCATCGCCTTGCCGGTGATCGAACTCTTGAAGACGAAGCTGGCCTTGTCCGGGGTGTAGAGCGTCAGCTCAATCGGATAGCGGTCGCGGACGTGGATATGCGTGAAGACACGTTCTTCACCGTGCTTGCGAACCCGCTTGTGTTCGACGTCGTAAGTCAGACCTTCCAGATCCAGTACGGACGTCACCGGGTCGGTGTTCGACGCAAAAACATGAATGTCGATATCTGAGCCTTGCCGAACGTGTCCGGTCAGCACGCTGCCGATCAGTTTCGGCTTGCAGTGACTGAGCAGACGCATGATGCGCAGGGCTTCGACCCGCATTTCACGCAGCTTGTCGGTGCGGCTTTGCCCCTCGAACAGGGACGCCATTCGCTGGATTTCCTCGCGGATTTCCGCGTTGCTGGGCAGGTCGGAAGGCTTCACCCAGCCCTGGCAGACTCGACGACCGGCCTTCATTTTGGCTCGGTAGTACTCGGATTCGTTGCGCTCGTACATCATACGAGCGGCTTCGTGGACGATCTGTCGTCGCAACTTTTCGTTAGCCATGCAGCGGTGCGCCGTTTTCTGCCCATCAATGCGGCGCCGGGCAACTGAACAGGAACGAGCCCAATGAGACTTCTTCGGTCGGCCTGGTTCGCGGATTTGATCAGAATCGGTATGGATTACTCAAGTCAATTCAAAAACGCGGGGCAAACTTGAAGATGCCCGCGTCGAATCCTTGACTTGTGCCGACAATGTGGTGCACGAGTTGCTTTGATTCGACCAGTTTTCTAAACTGGCGGGCTCTCGATAGAGGCGGCGGGCTGTAAGTGGCAGCCCATGTGCCGTCGGTTTCCGACCTCTCATTCCGGAGGCGGTCAATTTCATGAGCGCATTCAGTTAGTCACAAGGAGCGATACGTGGTCAAGTTGCGTCTGCGGGATGGCGAGAAGATTCAAGAAGCAGTGAAGCGGTTTCGGAAGCTGGTAGAGCACGCTGGAATCAAGAAGGAAATGCGTCGTCGGGAGTTCTACGAGAAGCCCAGTGATTGTGAACGCCGATCTCGCCGTCGTGCGGAACGCCGAGCCCGCATGGCTCGTCTGGCAGCCAACAAGTAGACGCAAGACACACGCTGTAAGTTATTGAGGCACCCGATCTTGGGTGCCTCTTTCGTTTTCCGGGCTCGTTTTGGAGGCCAACGCCTCCGCAAGCGACGAATTCGGTGCTGATGTGGTCCCGCTGGACTCGGTTTCTGGCAGGGTTTTGCCCAGCGCGGGCGTTCAACGCGCTCAGCTTAACTAGCGGGGTGGAGTGTCGCCCGGCCTCGTTTTCACCTCTAAGATCGCGCGGAAGATGGCTACGGAGACCCTCACAATCGATTGCCTGACGGAAGCTCACACCGATCAGCTCGGGCGAGCGATCGGGTTGGCGGTTGAACCGGGATTGGTGGTCGCTCTGACGGGAAATCTCGGAGCGGGCAAGACCCGGCTGGTGCAAGCAGCGGCCGCCGCGCTGCAAGTCGAAGATCAGGATGTGAGCAGCCCGACCTTTGTGCTGATCCGCGAGTACGCCGGCACAACCCCGGTCTATCACTTCGACACGTACCGCTTGCGGGACCTCGACGAGTTCCTGGAACTCGGGGCCGATGAGTACATGCACGGCGATGGCGTGTGCTTCATTGAATGGGCCGAACGCATGGCCGAAGCGCTGCCGCGCGATCGGTTGAGTATCACGATCGAAGTCACCACTCCGTCATCGCGCCGCTTTCAGATCACCGCGTCGGGGACGCGCTCACGTCGCGTGTTGGCTCGGCTGACACCCTTCAAGCAGACGGGGGCCGAGTAGCATGCCCCGCGTAGTTACTCGCTGAAGCCTGGAGAACCGTCAACTCCCAGGTGTCTGCGGAACCAGGTTGCGGCGAGGAGTGCGACCTCATCTAGCGCGCCGGGTTCTTCGAACAGATGCCCGGTACCACGGACGATGGCCAGTCGTTTGATGGGCGCTCGCAGGCGTTGAATCGCATTGCCGCTGAGGTCAATCACGAACTTGTCATTGCCGCCAGCGATCAGCAGCGTTGGGCAGCGAGTCATCGTCAGATAGTCGTCCGCCAGATCAACGCGTCCGCCGCGAGAGACCACCGCTCCAACCAGTGTTGGTTCGCGAGCGGCCGTCATGATGGCTGCTCCTGCGCCGGTGCTCGCACCGAAGATGCCGACTTTCAAGTGCCGAGTGCGGGGGTGTCTCGCCAACCATTCCGTAGCACCGCACAAACGATCGGAAAACAATTTGATATCAAATCGCAATTCATGCGTGCGGTCATCATGCTGCTCTTCTTCTGGTGTGAGCAAATCCATCCGCAGCGTTGCCAGACCGGCGGCATGCAACCGCTCAGCGACAAATTGATTCTTCGGGCTGTGTCGATTGCTGCCTGAGCCGTGCGCAAAGAGCACGACACCCAGCGGGCGAGCAGGAATGCTCAGCAATCCATCCAGAGTGATACCACGTGTCTCGATCTGGACGTCGAATCCCAGTTCCTGACCCGATTTCGGAGGATGATCCAGAGAGGTCGCCATTTTGGAGCCTCATAGCAAGCATTGGCCCGGCAGTATTAAGATCTACGTTGCAGTTGCCGCAAAAACCGACCGCTGCCGCCTCCAGGTGCGTGAATTGCGGTATTTTGAGGCACGCATCCGACACCTATGACATAAATGGTGAATGAGATGATCGCGAGACTTGAGCAATCCTTGGACCGGGGTCGGCTGCGGAGAATCATCCAGCAGAGTTGATGCCTCTGGAATGCGCTGCAGCGGGTGGAGTGGCTGCGCAGTTGCGTTGCACAACCGGATGCAAGTGTTGTCATTGCTCGGTTCGTGCCTGCACGAAGCGAAGTATCAACTGCGCGACCGGGTCTTGTTTGTGAGTCGCGCTGAAGAGAATGGAATTGTGGTTGCGATTCGGAACGCGTTCGAGTTTTGCATCGCAACCGGCCTCGATCAAAGCCTGCTGAAACGTGGTTGCCTGAGCGGGTAGAGTCGGCAGGTCCTGTTCCGCTGAGATCAGCAGGAACGGTGACAGCCCAGGTTGAACATGATGCAGCGGTGAAGCCGCGACGCGCTCTTCCGGATCCTCCTCGAAGGCCAGTCCATATGCATCGAGCGATATCGGTACTCCCCAGCCCGCCAATGGTCCTGTGGGGTCCGGGAAGCCGTTGCCGCGCAGAGGAATGATCTGCGTGAGATGAAAGGCGCCTTCCGCTTCACCTCCCAGACTCAGGCTGAGCTTCTCCGGCGCAACTTCGTAAACCCCACTAACGCCCACCGTGCCGCGAATGTCCCGCAGGTCCATACCCACTGCTCGCAGGTAGGCCTCGTCAGTGCTCAGCAAAGTGACCAGGTGGCCGCCGGCCGAATGGCCAATTAGAACCAACTGGTCAGCCTGACCACCATGCGCCGGCATGTGCGTGCGAGCCCACCGAACCGCCCTCGCGAGATCTTTGATGTGAGCAGGATGCTTGACGCCGGGTGACAGCCGATAGTTCGGCATCACCACACCGAATCCCTGACCAGCGAGGAATTCGCCGACCGACGAATACAACCCGCAACAGCGATTGTCACCCATCATCCAGGCTCCGCCATGCACCAGCACGACGATGGGAAAGTTCCGTTTGCCCTTGGGGTAGAACACATCCAGCCTATGCCGCTCGGACGGATCAACAGGATCGCGGGCGTATTCCACATCCCGGATCGTCTCGATGGAGTAGGGCACCGCTGCCACCGGCTCCTGCGGTTTCCAGATCGGCAGCGACAACACCTTGCACCCGATAGTGCCCAGCGAGGCCAGGCAGACGAGCGCTAGAGCCCACGACGTGCGGCGCCACCGTTCACCGTGAACGCTGCCTGTCGAGTGAGCAGTTTCAGCCGAGTTTGTTCTCCGAATAGCCAGCATGGCAGCCTTGCGTATCGTCATCCGTGATCAGGCATCAACCTGAAGTAAAACCGTACGGGAATATCTCGGCAAGATGAGTGTCGTGGAGTTCAACTCCGGGCGATTCCGTTCTCTCAGAGCTTCTCTTCCGAGATGTCCTTCTTCATGATTCGACGTACCGAACGCGCGGGTGCCGAGAATGCTTTGAGTGGCTACCACGAGCCAGGACCTACGGAATGAGTCCGCCTGCTATCACCCTGTCAGAGACCGAAACGGAGACGTTCATGCTGCGAGTATTACTATGCCTGCTGGCTTGCGGGCTCTCTTCCGGTCTGGCCGTCGTGGCGGGGGAGGGTAAGTCAGCGGCTCCCGTGAAGGTCTTCATCCTGGCGGGGCAGTCCAATATGGAAGGCAAGGCCAAGGTGGCGCTGCTGGAGTATCAGGTGAAGCAACCAGCTACGCACGATCTGTTCAAGCATTACCAGCAGGATGGCAAGTGGCTGGAACGCAGCGATGTGTGGATCAAGTTCCTGGATCGCAAAGGCAACCTGACGGTCGGCTACGGCAGCCCGAACTGCATCGGTCCCGAACTGGAGTTTGGGCATGTTGTCGGCAATCACTTCGACGAGCCGGTGTTGCTCATCAAAACCGCCTGGGGTGGACGCAGCCTGTTCCGAGACTTCCGCTCGCCCAGTGCCGGACTGCCGAATGAAAAAATGCTCGACAGGATGTTGAGCGACGCGAAGAAGCGGGCAGACAAGGAGCGTGAGAAGAACCCGAAAGTGAAAGAGCCGACGCTGGATGAAATCAAGGAGCCGTTTGGAGCTTCCTACCGTGACATGCTGAAAGAAGTGCAAAGCACGCTGAAGAACCTCAAGCAACAGTTCCCAGGGTATCAGGATCAGGGTTTTGAACTGGCTGGTCTGGTGTGGTTTCAGGGTTGGAATGACATGATCAATGCCGACTATACTACCGAATATACTTCCAACATGGCCCACTTCATTCGTGATGTACGTCGTGATCTGAAGGCTCCCCAACTGCCGGTTGTGGTGGCTCAGATGGGGGTCGACGGTTTGAATCCGAACGACAACATCAAACGCTTCAAGGCAGCTCAAGCCGCGGCCTGCGAACTGCCTGAGTTTCAAGGCAATGTCGCGCTGGTGAAGACGGATCTCTACTGGGACTTGGAAGCAGAAGCCGTCTTCAAGAAAGGCTGGCGCGAGAACATCGACGAGTGGAACAAGGTCGGCAGCGACTATCCATTCCACTATCTCGGCAGTCCTAAGACGCTGTGTGCGATCGGTAAAGCCACGGCTCAGGCGGTTCTGGAGCTACGAGCAAAGAAGTAAGGCGAGCTAAGCCACCTTGCCGCGTTGGTTGTGCCAGAAGCGGTCGAAGTAGGACTGGAAGGTGCTCAGCGAACCGGCGGTGCTCAGCAGGCGTTTGGCCATCTGCTGGATGTCAGCCGCAGCGGTGCAATTGGGTGATTCCACCAGGAAGGGTTTGCGTGACGCGACCGAACGCACCACGGCAGCGTCGCGAGTGATGTGTCCGGCCAGTGCGATCGGAGTTCGCAAAAATGCCTTCGAAGTCTGCTGAATGCGACCAGCGATCAGCTTGGCTTGTTGCAGGGATTCAGCCTGATTGACGATCAGGTCAATCGGCGGTGCATCGGGTGAGGAGAGTGCTTTGACGGTCGCGTAGGCGTCCGCGATCGCAGTCGTTTCAGGCATGGTGACAACCAGAGCCTGATCGGCGGCGGTCACGAACTGTCGCACGGCTCGATGGATGCCGGTGCTGGTATCAATGATGAGGATGTCGTGAGTACGTTCAATCTCTTCCATTTGCAGGATGAGATTGCGCTGCACCATCTCGGGACAATCGGCGAGATCCACCAGGCCGCTGGCACCGCAGACGATTTTTACGCCCTCGGGGCCCTTCAGCAGCACGTCGTTCAGGCTGCGAGCACCGGTCACAACGTGGGACAGATTCCAGTAACCGTTCAGTCCGCACAGCAGGTCGATGCTGCCCAGTCCCAGGCAGGCATCGAGCAAGCAAACAGACTTGCCGAGCCGCGCAAACGCGATCGCCAGATTGAGCGCGATGACACTCTTGCCGACGCCGCCTTTGCCACTGACGACCGCCAGCGTGCGGGCACGACGACGGAATTCGGCGGCAGACGGCGGTGTGACGGTCTGGCGTTGCTCAACGAGCCCTCGCAGGATTTTGGCTTGGTCGACCATGATGTAAGGAGTGTGAATTGAGTGTTGATTGGCCCAAAGAGACGCGGGTGATTAGGATGTAGAGCCGCGTCTGACTTTTTTACATTATCCGTGTTACATCTGTGTTTGATCCGTGGCTGAGGGATTGGTTGCCCCTCACCCCCGACCCCTCTCCCCGTTACCGGGGCGAGGGGAGATTGATACTCACTAATCGAAGAGACGGTCCTGGCCGAGCACCAGTCGGGAAACTCGATTCGGGTGAGCCGGTTCGATGTCGTCGGGGACATCCTGGCCGGTGGTGAGGTAGCTCAGTGGCAGTTGGACCTGACGTGATACAGAAAGCAGGCAACCCATGCCGGCGGCTTCGTCGAGTTTGGTCAGGACGAGAGCTGTTGGGTTGACCGGGCCGAACTGTTCGGCGGTCATACGGATGCTGCGGACACTGGCGGTGAGGCTCATGACGAGATGTACTTCGTCGATCTGTGCTTCACCGAGCATCTGCTTGAGTTCCTGGATTTTCAGCTCGTCGCGTGGACTACGACCGGCGGTGTCGATCAGCACTAGATCGAGTCCTGACAGTTCGTCGAGAGCGCGGCGCATATCCTGCGAGGTGGTCACGACCTTCATGGGCAGGTCGATGATTTCGGCGTAGGTCCGTAGTTGTTCAACGGCCGCGATGCGGTAGGTATCAACAGTCACCAGACCCATCTTGATACCGTCACGCAATCGGAAGTTGGCGGCCAGCTTGGCGATGGTCGTGGTCTTGCCCACGCCCGTCGGACCGACTAACGCAACGACCTTGCGACGTCCGTTCGAGGGTCGGATGGGATTCGCACAGCGGATATCTTTCTCAACCATCGCCGACAGGATAGCTCGAGTGGCGGCAGTATCATGCAATTGATCCGGCGTGCATTCCTGCTTCAGCCGAAAGACCATTTCGCGTGCCAGATCGTCTTCAATGTCTGCATCGATCAAATTGGTATAAATATCAAACAATTCTGCCGGGATCTCATCGCCGGTGCGTAATTGTGAAGTTCGCGCGAGGCTTTCCACCATCTTCTGCAGGGCGTCGAGCTTTTGAGTCAACTCAGCAACTACGGGGGTGGTGTTATTGGTATTCGCAGCTTGAGAGCTCGCTGCCGCGGCATTCATGGCGGCTAGCAGGTGAGCGGCTTGATCCGTAGCAACCTTCGCCGCCGCAGGCTCGCGACGTGTCATCGTTTCGGGAACTGGTGCCGAAGTTGTCGGGCTTGGCAGTCGCGACGGCGCGGGTTCGCGCTGGTCACGGCTGTCTAAGGCTGGGCCGTTGTCGGCAAAAGCTTTGAGGCGATTGGTTTCGACGGGCGGCTTCTGCTGACGGGCCTGTGGAGCTTCCTTCGACCAGAGTTCATCCGCCTGCTCGGGCGAGATTGCCTTGGTGCCAGTCATGTTCTCGATGGACTGGATACTCTGCTGCAGTTTGAGCTTTTCGGCGTGACGGCGTTCCAGTTCCGCAGCCAGCTTCGCGGCTTTGGAGATGCCGGTCAGGCCCTCATCATCGTCGTCGACCAGTGGTTTCGGCGGCGCGACGGGTTGGGGAGTCGGTTTGATGGCAACGGGTTCTGGCCGAACTGGTTCAGGTTTGGCGTTGGCGGCACGCAGGTTGGCTCCGACGCCCGCTGTGATCTCCACTTCCTGACGCGGCTTCAGGAACGGCAGCAAGCGCCGATGGCTCAACTGCTTCGTATGGAGAATCACCGCCTTCATGCCGAGTTCGCGGCGGACAAGCATCAATGCTTCTTGCATGGATGCAGCTCGGAATGTCTTGATCTCGTTCATGGTTATGGGCGGTTATTGATAGTTAGGAATAAAACAATTCACGTCGCTGTCAGGCCTGTGTGGCGGCCATCAGGACCGGTCGCAAGCATTCCGCCGAAGCAAAGCACACGGGGATCACGGAGGTGCCAGTCGGCACTTCATGACTCCCGATGACGGCCAGCTTCGGAATCTTCGTCTTGGTGATCAGCCGCATGCCGACCCGAACATGCGGAACCGACGCCAGCACGACCGGCTTGAACCCGGAATCCAGTTGCTTCTGCACGCACTTCTTGACTTCGATCAGCACGGCTTCGGCCTCTTGCGGCGTCAGCAGGTTGATGAAGTCTCCGGTGTCTTGATTGATGTCGAACTTGCTCTTGAGGAACTCTTCCAGCACGGGTTCGAAGCACACGGGATGCAACGCCCGGTCAGCTTCGCAGTTGCGCTGGCAGATGGTGCGGCACAGGGCGGACCGCACATATTCCGTCAGAATCAGAGGCGTCTTCACGCGGTCCTGATTGTCGACAATGGTCTGCACGATGGTTTCGAGGTCTCGCACGGGCACGCGTTCGGTCAACAGGTTGCGCAGCACCGCGTGAATCAGCGGCATCTTGACCTTCTCAGGTGATGCTTCAGCGGCCAGTTGCGGAGCAATCTGTTTCAAGCTGCCGACCAGTTCGTGCACGTGCTGGCGAGTCAGCAGTTCGTCCGCGTGCTTGCGGAAGACTTCCTGCAGGTGAGCGAGCAGCAAGTCCATCGGTTCGACGACGCGATAGCCGTTGCGTTCGGCCCGGTCGCGGAAGGCCGGTTCAACCCAGTAGGCCGGACGTCCGTTGATCGGGTCCGCCGTCTTGAAGCCCGGCAGTTCGCCCTTGGCACCGCTGAGCGCGACGGCCAGTAAGCCAGTTGGCCACAGGTCGCCGCGAGCTACTTCGGCATCGCGAATGGAGAACACGTACTGTCGCGGGTCAAGCCACGGATAGTCGATCACGTGCACTGACGGCAGCAGCACGCCCATCTCTTCAGCCATACGAACTCGCATCTGCTTCAGAGCGACATTGAAGTCATCGTTCAGATTCGGGTTCAGGAACTGAGCCAGTGCGGTACCGATCTCCAGGCGAATCGGCGTGATGTGCAAACCATCAACCGCCTTCTGATCGTCGCTCTTCTCGGGAGTCTCTTTGGTTTTGCGTTCAGCTTCGACCTCAGCCACTTTGGCCTGATTCTGCAGCATCGTTCCAACGACGATGCAGGCACCCGCCAGTCCGAACAACGGCAGCTTCGGCAGGCCGGTGATCGATAGGAACAGCAGGAAACCAGCCGACAGGAACATGACCATCGGATGATGGAAGAGCTGCCCCACGACGTCGCTGGGCAGGTCGCTGTCGGCGGAGGTACGAGTCACGATCAGGCCGGAGGCCAGCGAGATCAGGAACGCCGGAACCTGGGTCACCAGACCGTCGCCGATGGTCAATTTCGTAAAGACTTCAGCGGCCTCTTTCAGGCCCATGCTGTTTTCGATCACGCCGACGTACAGGCCGCCGAGGATGTTAATGAGCATAATGAGGATGCCGGCAATGGCGTCACCGCGGACGAACTTGCTGGCACCTTCCATCGCTCCGTAGAAGTCCGCCTGAGCGGCAATTTCGGCGCGGCGGGCTTTCGCCTGCTCGGGCGTCAGTTGGTGCGCATTCAGTTCGGCGTCGATCGCCATCTGCTTGCCGGGCATGCCGTCCAGGAAGAAGCGGGCCGCCACTTCACTGATACGCCCGGCACCTTTCGTGATCACCACGAACTGAATGACGATCAGAATGCAGAACAGGATCAGTCCCACCACGAGCTTGTCGCCCGCAACGAACTCACCGAAGGCTTCAATCACGTGCCCGGCTGCGGCCGTTTTCTCGGTGGCGCCGTGCGTGAGAATCAGTCGCGTAGACGCAAGATTCAGCACCAGCCGTACGAGCGTTGTGCCCAGCAGTAGTGCCGGAAATACACTGAATTCCAGCGGTTTCGCGACGTAGATGGTCGTCAGCAGAATCAGGACCGAGGCCGTGATGTTGCAGGCCAGAAACAGGTCAATGAACACCGGTGGCAGAGGCAGCAGGATGACCACTACCGAAGCCACAACGAGGACCGGGAAAATCAGTCCTCTCAGTAAGTTCAATGTCCCGCGCTTCTCAGCGCCGATCGGTTCCGGCATCCTGGCCTCTCCCCACGCGACGAATCCTTCCGTCGCTGCATTCTCTCCCTGAATGGTGCCCTCGCAGCGCAGTTTCTGGCCCGCTGCCCGGCGAGGGACAGCGAGTCGTATGAGAAGTCTCGCCAACGTGTCCAGATCAGCGCGCCGTCGGGCGGTGTTCCGTTGTTGATCTGCTTCGCGCCGGCATTGCTAGACGGGGAGATTGGGAGACCGTCAGAGGGGGAGACTGGGAGACCGTCAGGCAGGGAGACGCAGGATTTGGAATCTGACAGTCTCCTTGTCTGAAAGTCTGACGGTCTGAAAGTCCGGCTGACTCTCTGCAAACGCCTCCCGAGGGCGGCGAATTCTGCGGTCGCCTGATATGACTACCGGCACCAGACGGGTTTAAGCCCGTCATGCACACTCCCGAACCCCTGCGCCGAGGCTTTCATGGTTCCGTTCGCGCGTCGCTGGATGCAGTTACTGGCCGTCTGGTTGATTCTCTGCGGAGTCACTTCTGCCGCCGAGAAGTTGAACGTCGTCCTGATTCTCGCCGACGACCTCGGCTGGGCTGATTTAGGGTGCTACGGCAGCAAGTACCATCGCACTCCGCAGTTGGACAAGCTGGCTGCTGATGGAGTCCGCTTTACCGAAGGTTATGCGTCGTGTCCTGTGTGTTCTCCAACTCGAGCCGCACTGATGACTGGCAAGTATCCGGCACGGTTGCATCTAACGGACTGGCTGCCGGGTCGCGGAGATCGCCCCGATCAAAAACTGCTGCGACCGCAGATTCGTCAGGAACTGCCGCTGGACGAGACTACTCTGGCGGAAGCACTGAAAGCAGCCGGTTATGTTACCGGACACATCGGCAAGTGGCACTTGGGTGGTGCGGGCTTCGGACCGCGTGAGCAGGGTTTTGATTCCAACATCGGCGGCGATCACACGGGCACGCCGCAGAGCTACTTCGCTCCGTACAAAGGCAAGGTGCGAGCCGACAAAGAGACCGTGATTCCGGGTCTCGAAGACGCTCCCGAAGGTGAGTACCTCACCGATCGTTACGCCGCCGAGGCCGAGAAGTTTCTGGAGAAGCACAAGGACGAACCCTTCTTCCTCTATCTGCCGCACAACGCCGTGCATACGCCGATGAAGGCGAAGGAAGACCTGATTGCGAAGTACCCCGGCAAGCTGACCTACGGCCAGCAATCGAACCCGATCTATGCCGCGATGCTGGAGAGCCTCGACGACGCGGTTGGTCGAGTTGTCAAGAAGCTGGATGACCTGAAGATCGCTGACCGCACGCTGGTGATCTTCACGTCAGACAACGGTGGCCTCGCCACGCTCGAAGGCCCAAACACGCCCGCGACGATCAATGGTCCGCATCGCGAGGGTAAAGGCTGGCTCTACGAAGGCGGTCTGCGAGTGCCTCTGATTGTGAAGTGGCCGGGAGTGGCTAAGGCCGGCACTGTCTCGAACGTCATGGTCGCCAGTCATGACATCTTTGCGACCGTTCTGGATGCGTGCGGTGCGAAAGCCCCGGAAGGCATCGACGGTAAAAGTTTCGCGTCCGTACTGAAGGGTTCTCAAGAGCCGGTTCGCAATGAGCTGTATTGGCACTACCCGCACTATGCGAATCAAGGCGGCAAACCGGGCGGAGTCATTCGCGAGGGCCAGTACAAGCTGATCGAGTTCTACGAGAACGGCCGCCGCGAGTTGTTCGATGTGAAGCAAGGCGAAGGACAGAACCTGATCGAGGCGAAGAAGGATGTTGCGGAACGATTGGCCGCGAAGCTTGAAGCCTGGCGCAAGGAAGTTGGCGCCCAATCGATGACGCCGAATCCGAATTACATACCGAACCCGCAGGACAAGCAGGGCAACATCACGCTCTCAGCCAGTACCGCCGAGGTCTTCGGCATCATGCTGCGGTACGAACCGCTGCCTCACAAGAACACGCTTGGCTACTGGGTGCGAGCGGAAGACTGGGCGAAGTTTGAATTCACCGTCACGCGCCCGGGTACGTTCGTAGTCGAACCCCATCAAGGCTGCGGCACCGGTCAGGGCGGCAGCGTGGTTGCGTTCTCGGTCGGAGATCAGGTTCTCGAAATGACAGTGGAAGACACCGGCCACTTCCAGAACTTTAAGCCGCGGGAGATCGGCACCATCAAGATCGACAAGCCGGGCCGTTACGAACTGCATGTGAAACCCAAGACGAAAGCGAAAGCCGCGGTCGTTGATATTCGGCAGGTCGCTCTGAAGTTCAAGCCGGAGTGAGGGCCTGGGGATTGGGGGATAGGGATCAATGAGCGAGTGTCGCGCTTCAAGCCGGTCCTAGATTGATCCGGCTTGACGGAGCCCTCCACATCTTTGTGGTGCGGCGGCTGCGAATGGCAAAGCCCCCGACCCGTGAAGGGGGCGTTCTCAAACAGAACAACCTTCGTCTGCAGGCAGGTGGACGGCTAAGTTCTTCTCTGCAGCCAGACTGGCTTCCGCAAACAATGGAGGGCTGAGTCGAGCCTCAGCACTCCAGGATTGTCCCGCTTCACACCGCCGCTAGCGGCCGGACGCGAGACGCGTCGGACACGATCCTGACACAAGCACCGCTTACCTGGACCGATTACACTCCGGTGACTGCCAGAGTGCCTCGCGTAGACTTCCGAAGCGTTCGATCCTGATCGACACACACCTGCCTCTACTCCTCATGAGGAACCGTCTCCGATGTTGCGAACTCATCTCCTCGCGCTGCCGCTGTTGATCGCTGTTGGCTGTGGACCGAAATCTGAGGTCCCGACGACGGCGACTTCCAAGACCGCGACGCCAGTTGAAGTCATGTCAGCCACAGCGGCGCCTGAAACCAAGGAAACAAAGTCAGACGTGCAGCTCAAAGTCTGCAGTCTGGAAGAACTCAATCAGGCCATCGCGAAGCACAAAGGCAAAGTCGTGGTCTGTGATATGTGGTCGACGTCGTGTGCTCCGTGCCTGCGCGAAATGCCCAACCTCGTGGCTCTCAGTGGCAAGCATCCGGCAGATAAAGTGGTCTGCATGACCGCCAGTCTGGACTATGAGGGCCTCCCCGATCAGCCCGTCGCCAGTCTGCAGGAACCGGTGTTGAAGGTTCTGACTGAGAAGCAGGCGAAGCTCGAGAACTACCTGCTCAACGAAGAGAGCGAAAAGGTCTACGAGCAGCTCAAGTTTTCCTCGATTCCGGCGGTCTACGTTTACGGAACCGACGGCAAGATCGCCAAGCTGTTCGACGAAAGCACCGGCGGCTTCAGCTACGAGAAGGACATCAACCCGTTTGTTGAGGAACTGCTGAAGGGTGCCAAGTAGTCCGCCGTTTCGGCGGGGTGAAAAGTGGGGCGCTGTTGTCGGCGCCTCGCTGAAGTAGGACAATGCGTCTGCGTCCTGTTTGTATCAGTAAACTCAGCCTGCTCTGCCAGATAGCCCGCCTGCGTTGAACCTCCTGCCTCACGAGGATTAGCCATGAGTCGCACGCTTGTTGCCTTCATCGCCTGCCTGTTGCTGCTGTCGGGCGTTCCTGAAGTTCGTGCCGCGGAGACCAAGCTGTCCTACAACAAGGACGTGCGACCGATCCTTGCCGAAGCCTGTTTCAGTTGCCACGGGCCGGATAGTGCCGCGCGGAAGGCGGAGCTGCGGATCGACCAACGCGACGCGGCGCTGCGAGTCATCAAGCCGGGCCAGCCGGGCGACAGCGATTTCATCAAGCGGATCGTCAGCAAAGACCCTGAAGAAGTGATGCCGCCGCCGGCCACCAAGAAGGAGCTGAAGCCGCAGCAGATTGACGTGCTCAAACGCTGGATTGCTGAGGGGGCTCACTACGAACCGCACTGGTCGTTCATCACGCCCACCAGACCGCAGCAGCCGACGGTCAAGAACGCCGCCTGGGTGAAGAATCCCATCGATGCGTTCGTGCTCGCCCGGCTGGAAGCTGCGGGTTTGCAGCCTGCTCCTCAAGCGGATCGCCGGACGCTGGCGCGGCGAGTCGCTCTCGACATCACTGGAGTGCCTCCCAAGGCGGAACTGGTCGAAGAGTTCATCGCTGACTCCTCGGCGAACGCGTATGAAAAATACATCGACAAGCTGTTTGCAACGCAGCTCTGGGGCGAACACCGTGGTCGTTATTGGCTCGACGTCGCTCGTTACGCCGATACGCACGGCATTCACTTTGACAACTATCGTGAGATGTGGGCGTATCGCGACTGGGTGATCAACGCGTTCAACAAGAACCAGCCGTTCGACCAGTTCACGCTCGAACAACTGGCGGGTGATCTGCTGCCCGAGACAACTCTGGAGCAACGAGTTGCTACCGGCTTCAACCGTTGCAATATCACGACAAGTGAAGGTGGCACGATTCCGGAAGAGTATTATGTGCTTTATACCCGCGATCGCACGGACACCGCGTCACAAGTATGGCTCGGCCTGACGGCGGGCTGCGCTGTGTGCCACAGCCATAAATTCGATCCGCTGACGCAGCGCGAATTCTATGAAATGGCCGCGTTCTTTAATAATTCAACACAGAACGCGATGGACGGGAATATCAAGGACACTCCACCGACTATCACCGTTCCGCTGATGGAGGACCGCTCGCGACTGGCCGCACTTGTTCAAGAAGTGCCCGCGGCGAAGCAAGCTGTCGAAGAACGTCGCAAGGCCGCTCGACCTCTGTTTGAGGAGTGGCTCGCGAGTGCCAAGCCGGATGCGCTTGGTCCAGGTGCTCCGACGGAAGCTCAAGTGTTGTTTGCTCCGTTGGCTGAAGGGCAGGGTGAGAAGATCGATGCGACGGTCGGCACCGAACAGAAATCATTCAAGCTGACGAAGACAGCAAAGTGGCAGGATGGCATCAATGCCGGCGCGAAGGCTCTGCAGTTGCAGGGTGCTGCGGCGGATCTCGGCAACATCGGTGACTTCCGGCGGAATCAGGCTTATTCGATGTCTGCCTGGTTGAAGCTGTCGCCGAACGATTCCCAAGGCGCGATCTGTTCGCGCATGGAGGATCAATCGAAGAACTACCAGGGCTGGGACTTCTGGGTGCAAGGCCGCCGCGTCGGCACGCACCTCGTTCACAGTTGGCCTGAAGACGCTTTGAAGGTCGTGGCCGAAGCGCAAGTGAAGGGCAATGAATGGACTCACGTCGTTGTGACTTATGACGGCTCAGGCACCGCTGCGGGCGTGAAGGTGTACTACAACGGGGCTCCACAGAAGACGCTCGTTGAGGCCGACAAGCTCAAGACCGATTCTTCGCCTACCGCTCCGTTGAAGATCGGTTCGCGTAACAAGAGCGAACCATTGAACGCGGCGGGACTCTCGGAACTACGACTCTATCACCGAGCCCTCGCGCCTGCAGAAGTTGAAGGCCTGGCGAAGTCGTCCCGGTTTTCAACGATTCTCGCCAAGGCAGCCGATCAGCGAACGGACGCTGAAAAGAATGATCTCTTCGGCTGGTGGCTGGGCACGAACGACAAGCCATTCCAGGAATTGACTGCGAAGGCGTCGTCACTGGAAACCGAACAGGCCGCCATCAAGGCTCGCGGCACGGTGACTCACGTGTCGCAAGAGAAGAGCGAAGAGGCGATGGCTTACATCCTCTTCCGTGGCGAATACGACCAGCGTCGCGATCCCGTGAAGCCGGGCACCCCAGCCTTCCTGCCGCCCATGCCGCAGAATGCGGCGAAGAATCGCCTCGGGTTTGCTCAGTGGCTGCTGCGAGCGGATCATCCGCTCACCGCCCGAGTGACCGTGAACCGCTTCTGGCAGGAAGTGTTTGGCAACGGCATCGTGAAGACGGCGGGCGACTTCGGTATTGCTGGCGAACTGCCCTCGCATCCGGAATTGATCGATTGGCTGGCGGTCGATTTCCGCGAGCAAGGTTGGGACGTTAAACGCTTCTTCAAGCAGATTTTCCTGTCATCGACATATCAACAATCAGCGGTCACGACTGCCGAGAAGCAGGAACGCGATCCCGGCAATCGGCTGCTGGCTCGCGGGCCGCGTTTCCGCATGGACGCCGAGATGATTCGCGATTCGGCGCTGTCCGTCAGCGGGCTGCTGGTGCCGAAGATCGGTGGCCCGAGCGTCAAGCCGTATCAACCGGGTGGCGTGTGGGAAGCCGTCGCGATGATCGGTTCCAACACCCGCGATTACCGACGTGATACCGGCGAATCGCTCTATCGCCGGAGCATGTACACGTTCTGGAAACGCAGTGCCCCGCCCGCGATGCTGGAAGTCTTCAACGCGCCCAATCGCGAAACCTGTACCGTGCGTCGCGAACGCACCAATACGCCGCTGCAGGCTCTGGCGACACTCAACGACGAGCAATACATCGAAGCCGCCCGGCAGTTGGCGACGCTCACGTTGAAGCAGGGCGGTGACTCGTTCGAGTCGCGTATCAACTTTGTGAGCCACCGCATTCTATCCCGTCCCTTCCGTGCGAACGAACTGGCGATCGTCCGCAACTCGTTGACGTCGCTGCAAGAGTTTTACAAGTCAAACGAAGAGGCCGCGAAACAACTCGTCGCGGTAGGAGAATCGAAACCGGACTCCAGTCTTCCCGCCTCGGAACTCGCCGCCTGGACCATGCTGAGCAACGAATTACTGAACTTGGACGAAGCGTTGAATAAGTAGTTGCACTCTGCTTTCTATCCTGAAATGTGTGCCTATGGTGTTCTTGATTAGGCACGCCCCAACGGGAGCCGGATATGACCATTGCTGAGCAAGTTTTCGATCGTACCAAGTCGCTACCGGAGTCACTTCAGGCCGAAGTCCTGCACTTCGTGGACTTCTTGAGAACTCGAACAGAAGCGAACGAAGGTTCCGAAGAATGGGCGAAGTTCTCCAGCTCTCAATTGTTGAATGCGTACTGCGACGCCGATTCGATTTATGACAAGGATTTGCCATGAGCGCCTTCCACCGCGGGATGGTGCTGATGGTCAAGCTAGCATTTTCCAGTCAAACCGGCTTCAAAAGGCGGCCGGTTCTTGTGTTGAGGGATGCAGGAGACAATGACTTGCTCGTTGTGCCTGTAACAAGCCAACCTCGCCGGGTCGCTTGGGATGTGGAACTCAAGGATTGGCAATCTGCAGGACTAAAGCTGCTGTCGATCGTTCGCACCGAGAAGCTCGCGACGATCGAGAAATCAACAGTGATCAATTCAATGGGCAGTGTCTCTGACCGAGATTGGGATGAAGTCACTCTGGCTGTAAAGGGAATTCTTACAGAGGTTATTGAGCAGTGACTCAATCATCCTCCAGGCGTTTGCTCCAGAGTTCGCGGATTTGTTTGAGGCGGCGTTCGATGGTGCGGACGTTGCACTTAAGCTTCTCAGCGATTTCTTCGTGTGTGTGGCCTTCCATTTTGAGCAGGGCCAACTGGCGTGAGGTTTCGTCGGGCAGGATGCGCATCAGCTCTTTGGTTTCGTCTGCCATCAGCGCGGGCCAGGACGGCGAGTCGTATTCGCCATCAATGCGGTCAAAGCCTTTCAGAATGCTGTCTTCGAATTCGGGGGCGATCATGGCCGAGTCGCCGCGCACTTCACCGCTGCCGCGCTTCTGGCGGAGATCGCGTTCAATGGCCGCGGCTGCTTTGCGAGTGGTGATGACCATCAACAATCGCCACAACTGATCGCGGCGATCAAGCTCCGGAAAACGCCCCTCCTTGATGCCCATCAGCAGGCTGTTCATGGCCAGCACTGCCACGTCCTCTTCGTCCGTGACACGCGCCGGACTATGTTTCAAGCTGCGTTTCGCGATCTCCAGAATGCGGTCGAAGTACTTATTCCAGATCTGTGCCGCGGCGTCTTCGTCGCCATCTCGCAGGCGACGGATCCAGCCGGAGATTTCGTGATCGGCTTCCTCGGGTCGCTCGCCGGGTGCTAACAGTTTGAAATGCAGAATCGGGCCGTGCTTCGAGAGCCGGATGGCCGCACCGTTCGTCAGGACCACCTGGTCGACCTTCTGGCCGCTGGCATAGGAGCCATTCACACCGAGGTTATAGAACTCCCAACTGCCGGATTCGCCGAGGATGACCGCATGACAACGGGAGATCTTGGTGCCGAAGTCCGCGAGCACGATGTCCGATTCGGAGGACCGCCCGATCGAGATTGAATCCTGAGGCTCGAAGAAATGATCGTTTAGCAGGTCGCCCTCAGGGCTGATTACCGTGACGCTCAGTCCCGGCAGTTGCCGCGCGGTCGCTTTCATAATCGGAACACTCCACTGGCAAACCAGTCCACGAGCCGGATGGAGTTCGTGGCGAGGCTCATTCGACGCATCATCCGTGAGGCCGAAGGGTTGTTGCACATTACCGACTGAATGGCCCGCTAATCGATTCTGTTCCAGCAGTATTTGCGACGCACCGTCAGAACGCGAGTGATTTAAGCATGTTGATGGGATCATAACGCCCATATCAGCGAAAACATGGAGAAGTCAGTTAAGAGAGATAGACCGCTGCGTCGCTCAGCCGTCCGCAACTTGCGGCGCGGCTGCCTCGTCCTGATACTCCCGACCCGTCGCAGATTGTGCCGGACGTGAACTTCGCGCAGGTTCCGAACTGCGACCCTGCGACCAGACTGGCGCCACGTGTCATCCCGGAAGAAAAGCACCGTCATGCCGATTGCTCGCTGTGTCTCATTGTGGATCTGTGCGGCGCTGGTCGCTCTGTTTGCGCTGACTTCGCAGGCGGCGGAAAAGATACCGCGCAAGACGCCGTTCGAACTGGTCGATGGCGATTCCGTGGTGCTGCTCGGCGGTACGTTCATTGAGCGGGCTCAGCGGTACGGATGGCTCGAAAGCGAACTGCAGGCGCGCTACCCCGACCGCAAGCTGAAGTTCCGCAACCTCGGGTGGAGTGCCGACACGACTACGTCCGAATCGCGAGGTATCTTCGATGCGCCGGCTCAGGGCTATGCCCGCATGCTGCAACAACTGAAGGACATCAAGCCGTCGGTGGTCGTGGTGAACTACGGCGCGAATGAGTCTTTCAACGGTGAATCCGGCATTCCGAAGTTCACCGCTCAGTATAAAAAACTGCTCGGTGATCTGGCCGGCACGAACGCGGACATCGTGCTGATGACTCCGCATACTCATCTTGAGATGCCCGCGCCGCTGCCGAAGCCCGACGTGCGGAACCGCAACCTGCACCTCTATGGTGATGCCGTCAAAGCGGTCGCCGAATCACGCGGATTGCCCGTGATCGATCTGTTGAAACTGGACTGGAAAGGCGTGAAGTCGACCGACGTTTCTGACAACGGTCTGCATTTCAACAGCGCGGGCAATCGCGTCGTGGCGGCTCAACTTCCTGCGTTGTGGTTCGGCCCTGCGGAAGCTCGCGGCGTGAAAGTAACCGACAGCAACAAGGGTGAAGCAACAGGCGGAACAATCGCGGATCTGCAGGCGACTGCGGACTCAGCGAAGTTCAACTGGACATCGGCGCCAGCAACTTCTGCTGGGACGACTTTGCAGATTGCCGGCTTGAAGGACGGCACCTATGCCGTGCTCGCGGATGGTAAGGAGGTCGCCAGGGCCACAGCGTCAGACCTCGCGAATGGTAAGACCGTGTTGTTGAGTGGTCCCAAATACGCCGCGGCTGTCGAGGCCTTACGACAGAAGGTCATTGAGAAGGACACGATGTACTTTCATCGCTGGCGCCCGCAGAACGTCACTTACCTGTTTCTGTTCCGGAAACACGAGCAAGGCAACAACGCGAAGGAAGTCGACGAGTTTGAATCGATCGTCACCAAACTCGACGGCGAGATTCATCAACTCAAGCAACCCGTTGTCCAGGCGATCGAGATTCGAGCTGCAGGCAAGTAGTCGTGCGAGATGTCGTCTGCGTTCTTCTCGCCCTTCGCGAACCTCTGTCAGCCGTACCGTGAAACTCCGTAGTTACAGCATTTGCCCGACAACGTAGTCGGCGATGAAGCGACCTTCACGCGTGAGGCCGATGCGAGCCGAGTCGTCCCAAACCAGACCGCGACGCAGCATGCGTGGCAACTCGTCCGAGATCAGTCCATCGACCGTGAAGCCGGTGCGGGTCGCGAACTCGGAGCGATCAACGCCTTCGTTGCGGCGTAGTCCGAGGACCAATGCTTCGCGCGCCTGATCTTCCGGAGACAGCGTTTCGCTTTCGTAGAGAGCCGATTCACCGGCCAGCACCTTCTGCATCCAAGCGGTCACGCTGCGATGGTTCAAGCTGCGAGTATGGTCCAGGTATCTCGCAGCGCCGGGACCGAAGGCCCAGAATGGCTTGCCCGTCCAATAAACTTGGTTGTGTCGGCAGCGGTAGCCGGGCTTCGCGAAGTTGGAGATCTCGTACTGCTCAAAGCCTGCGGCAGCGAGGTCGTCCATCGCGGTCGCATACATGTCGCGTTCGAGTTCATCGTCCGCTTGTTCGAGTTGGCCTTTGAGGCGACGCGTCCAGAACGCGGTCCCTTTCTCGAACGTCAGGCCGTAGGTCGAGATGTGTTGCGGTTGCAGTTCGATCGCAGTGCGCAGCGTTTGCCGCCACAGGTCGAGCGTCAGGCCCGGCACGGCGAAGATCAGATCGAAAGCAAAGTTCGCAAAGCGTCGCCGCAACCGCGCGACGCAATCCAGAATGTCGTCTCTTCGATGATCGCGTTCCAGTGTCTCCAGAATCGCGGCGTCGAACGACTGCAAGCCGAGGCTCAATCGATTCACACCCGCATCAGCCAGGATGTCGAGTTTCTCGTCTGTCAGCCCCCACGGGTTGGCTTCGACACTGAACTCGCAATCGGGACTAAGTCGGAACCGCTGCTGAATGAGTTCCATCAACCGGGCGAGTTCCGCCGGAGCCAGGTGCGTGGGTGTGCCTCCACCGAGAAAGAGGGTCTCCAGTTCCGGCCGGTCACCGATCGACGACATCTCACGTTCGAGCGCATCCAGGTAGCGGCTCGCCAGATGGTCCTTCCCCGCGATGACCGTGAAGTCGCAGTACCCGCAACGATGGGCACAAAACGGAACGTGAATGTAGACAGAACGTGGTTGCATGTTGCCGACGAGTGTGACGGCTACTGGGCCTCACGCGAAGGCGCGGAGCCGCGAAGGAGGACAGCAGGGGAAGACAACCCAGTCCCGAGTGAAGAACCAAATCACAAAATCATCGCTCCCCTCGCCCCGCGTGCGGGGAGAGGGGCCAGCACAGCCGAGTTTGCGTCTCAATAAATTGAACAGAAGCTCGCAATGGACGCGAAGAAGATGCAGGTCTGTTGATTGAGCGAGGTCGGCCACAAGAGTTGACGTCTTGCGGGATCTTGTCCGTGTTTCATCTGTGTTTGATCCGTGGCTGGAAATCCAAGCTGATGATCTGTGGGAGCCGTTTGGAGTCGCTGCTGAAGGTTGGCGTTGCCCCTCACCTCCGACCCCTCTCTCCCCGGCAAGACCGGGGCGAGGGGAGAATGGGTGCAACACTCCGTCACGGTCGCGGTACCTCACCAGTTCTCTGAACCTCTGCGAGCTCTGCGGGAAGTTCTTGGGCTCGAAACGGGCTCCAGAAGGCCGAGTCTTCGCGAACGCAATCGAGATCACCGATGGCTTCTTTCCTCCGAGTTCCTTGATCGAGGTCGTTCGCTTTTGAAATCCGAGTACCCCGGCAACTAGCATCCGCTCCACACGAAGTCGCTGGGTGGATGGTCGGAGAACATCTACTCTTCACGTCGCCGCGATCTCGCCAGTTCGCGTCGCTTCAACAATAGGATGGCCAACATGATTGCGGTTTCCGACAACGCCCCTCGATACGAACTTCCCGTGCTCGGAAATAATCCGTCGTCGACGGCGGCAGGCACCAACCCCGGCTGCTTCGCCAACAAGCCTAGCCTCGCGCCCGGCCGAGCCGGCTGCATGACGTTCTCTTCGCCCGACACGCCCGGCATGCCTGGCCCATCGGAGAAGACCGCCTGGGACTTCATGCCGCTGGACTGGAAGCTGAAGGCTGGCTTCGAGTCGAACTACGAGTGCGCTGAAGCCTGGGAACGCCCTGCTGGCTTCACGCCGATCACGCAGTTGGAATCCGCCCGCTGCGGCATTGTGACTCCGGAAATGAAGCGCGTGTCTGAGCGCGAGCCGCATCTCACGCCCGAACAAGTGCGCGACGAAGTGGCCTCGGGTCGCATGATCATTCCGGCGAACCGAGTGCATCTGGGCTATCAGCTCGACCCGATGTGCATCGGTCGCGCGGGCAAGACGAAGATCAACGCCAACATGGGCGCGTCGCCGGTGTCGTCGAGCACCGATGAAGAAGTCGACAAACTGAAGTGGGCGGAGAAGTGGGGTTCCGACACCGTCATGGACCTCTCGACGGGCGGCAACATCAACGAATGCCGTGATGCGATCATCAAGAACTCGACGGTCCCGATCGGCACCGTGCCGATCTATTCGATGATCATCGGTCGTAAGATTGAAGACCTCACACACGAAGACATCCTGCGGATGCTGAAGCATCAGGCCAAGCAAGGCGTGGACTATTTCACCATTCACGCCGGCGTGCGGTTCGCTCATCTGCCGTTCGTGCAGAATCGCTTGATCGGCATTGTCAGCCGCGGCGGTTCGCTGCTCGCCAAGTGGATGATCACCCACAACCAGGAGAACCCGACGTACGAGTTGTGGGAACAAATCTGCGACATCATGCGCGAGTACGATGTCAGCTTTTCCATCGGCGATGGTCTGCGTCCGGGCGGACTGGCCGACGCGACGGATCGTGCGCAATTGGCGGAACTCGAAACGCTGGGCGAACTCACCGAACGCGCCTGGCGCAAGGGCGTGCAAGTCATGATCGAAGGCCCCGGCCATGTGCCGTTCGATCAGATTGAGTTCAACATGAAGCTGCAGCGGCAGCTCTGTCACGGAGCTCCGTTCTACGTGCTGGGCCCGCTGGTGACGGACATGTTCCCCGGCTACGACCATATTACTAGCTGCATCGGAGCGACCGCCGCCGGTTATCACGGTGCCAGCATGCTGTGCTACGTCACGCCGAAGGAACATCTTGGTTTGCCGAAGAAGGACGACGTCAAGCAAGGCTGCGTGGCTTACAAGATCGCCGCTCACGCGGCTGACGTGGCGCTCGGCATTCCCGGTGTCCGCGACCGCGACGATGAACTGACGAAAGCTCGTGCGGCACTCAACTGGGAGAAGCATTTTGAATTGAGCTTCGATCCCGATCTCGCCCGCGCCCTGCACGATGAAGACCTCGACGTTGATACCGATTTCTGTGCGATGTGCGGCCACGACTGGTGCAGCGTCCGGATTTCTAAAGAGATTGAGATGTTCGTTTCGGGCAAAGAAGCCGAGTACCAATGGGATAAAGCCAAGGTCAGCGCGGCGTTGAACCCCGATCAACTCGTGGTGCTGGAAGCTCGCGGCGTGTTGAGCCCTGACGAGATCCACAAACTCGCCAGCAAGACCAAGAAAGCCGTCGCCCCGACGGACACTTCGAAGGCCAGTTGCCACAGCGACTACGTCGACTCCGACGAAGCTAAACGCATCCAGGACCAAGTGGCCGCCGTTTAGACTTCATCAGGGAGATGACCGTCTTGTAGGGCGGACAATCCTGTCCGCCAGCCGGACACGATGCCCGGCTTACTTGGGAACCCCAGTTCGGAGGCAACGCGAAGGTATCATCACCCCTCACCCCCAGCCCCTCTCCCCAAAGGGGCGAGGGGAGCGATTGAATGTAGGGTGGGTCGAGGTACGAGACCCACCAGAGCTCTGGAAACGAAGCCATCCCGATGGGACATACCCTCCGAGTCAACTGGGTCATTCTGAAGACGAGCATTGAGGAGCGGTTTGTCTTTCGTGGTGACTTTGCGTTCGCGACGCTGGTGCGGTTTCTGCCCATCGTCACGCAGATGTTTCTGTGGAGTGCGATCTACAACACGGGCAGCAACCCGGTGGGGTCGATGAATGGCTACACCTATGCCGACATGGTGGCGTACTACCTGCTGGTGATGGTGGGGCGGGCGTTTTCCAGCATGCCGGGATTGTCGAGCGGCATTGCGCGTGACGTGCGTGACGGCACTATCAAGAAGTACCTGACGCAGCCGGTCGACATGCTCAGCTACCTGTTCTGGTATCGCGTTGCTCACAAACTGGTGTATTACTTCGTCGCCGTGTTGCCGTTCGCGCTCGTGTTCTACTTATGTCGGGACTACTTCCCCGCCGTGACGTCACCGACGCTATGGGTCGGTTTCGTGGTCTCGCTGCTGCTGAGTTTCCTCGTCGGCTTTTACCTGGAAGCTTTGCTGGGACTGGTGGCGTTCTGGTTTCTGGAAGTCAGCTCGCTGTTGTTTATCTACATGATGCTGAACTACTTCCTGTCCGGGCACATGATTCCGCTGGACTGGCTCGGCGACTTCGGCCACTTCGTGCAGTACCTGCCATTCAAGTATCTGGCCTACTTTCCGGCGGCGGTGTTGCTGGGGAAGTATCCGGAAGATGTCTTGATTCGCGAAATCGCGATGGAAGCCGGTTGGGCACTGGTTCTCTATCTTGCCTGCCAGGTTGCCTTCCGGCGCGGAGTTCGTCGTTTCAGCGCCGTCGGCGGCTGACAGGTCGTAGCCGCGAGACTTTCAAACCAGCACGCCGGCAGATCAGTCGGAGTTGGCTGTTCGCAGCGGTCGATACGGCGCCAAAGTTCCATAACCCGCCGCGAATTGTTAAGAGTTGGACGAATTATCCCTGTGGAGTTCGGGTGAGTTCTGCGGTTTAAGACTCTGGCCGAATCAGATTCGGGTGAATCGTCGTGCGCGGAGCCTTAATCTGCGGGGCCGCGAGGCTATTCTGTGGGTCGCCTGGTTGATCGAGTTTTCAGTAACGCCTGTTTTCTGTGACTTGTGGTGAGTTCTTCATGTCAGACACTGCCGCCGAACCGTGGTACAAGGATGGGCTGCGATTTGAGTGCACTCAATGCGGCAACTGCTGTTCCGGAGCACCTGGATACGTCTGGGTGGACGAAGAACAGATTCAGGCCATCGCGGACCATCTGCAGATCCCGCTGGGCGAAATGCGTGTCATGCACACTCGCCGCGCTCTGGGACGCATCTCACTCCGCGAGTTCGCGAATGGAGACTGTGTGTTCCTCGATCCGCAGAAACGCAACTGCACGATTTACCCGGTTCGCCCTAAGCAATGCCGCACGTGGCCGTTCTGGAACTCGAATCTGGAAAACGAAGCGGCCTGGAAGTCGCTGCAACCGGGATGTCCCGGTTGTGGTCGCGGCCAACTGGTGCAGCTCGAAGAGATCCAGCGCCGCGCGGCCGTCTTTGATGTGTGATTCGTTCGCACCGAATCACACCGTTGAATCGTCGACTTGATCGCTCACAGCACGCAGTAAGGTCCGGACAACGCACTGATGATAACACCTGCCGTTAATGCCCTACCGCTGAATGAAACCCAGCCAGACGCCAGTCTGCTGTCGCCCTCTCTGCAGCTTGCCCGAGGTTCGGGGCACGAGGCGTTCGAGGTTAAGTTTCTGGTTCCGGAAGCAGTCGCAGTGTCGATTGAAGCCTGGGGGCAGCGGCATCTGGATATTGACCCTTACGCGGATCCCGAGCGTGCGAACTCGTACCAGACGACGACCGTGTATCTGGACACAGAGCAGTTCGACATCATGCACCAGGCGCCGGGCTTTCGAGGTCGCAAGCTGCGAGTCCGCCGTTATGGCTCGGAAGAGATGATCTCGGTCGAACGCAAGGTGCGGCACAAGGATCGAGTCCGCAAGCGTCGCACGCGCGTTCCCGTCGCAGATCTGGAGCGGCTTGGGAATGACGAAGCTGCTCCCGATTGGCCCGGTGAGTGGTTTCATACGCGCGTGGTGCGGAAAAAATTTCGTCCGGTGTGTTGTATCACTTACGACCGTACGGCCTTTATCAAACCGACCGATGAAGGCACGCTGCGACTGACGCTGGACCGCAACATTCGCGGAGAGGCGATCAGTCACTGGGTGCCGTCTCCGGTGGTGGAGGGGGCTCAGATCCTCGCGGGACAGGTCATCTGCGAACTCAAGTTTCGCGATGCGATGCCGGGTCTCTTCAAGCAACTGGTCGGCGAGATGCAGCTTACGCCGGGCTCCGTCTCCAAGTATCGTGGCATGATGAAGGCACTGGGATTTTTGGTTCCGTCGCACTAATACGAGGACCTCATCATCGTCGATTGCCTGGCGACGATGGTCTGAGCGCGATCGCTTCTGCTGCTTATGCAGACTCACCGTCTGAGGAAACTCGTTCATGCCCGAATGGATGCAAGACGTAGCCGCTTCCGGTTCCGAGCTGTCCATGAACGTCATCATCGCCCGTCTGGTGATCGCGGCGATCATGGGGGCGGTGGTGGCCGCGGTCTACTACTGCTCGCAACGACGCTCCGCCGGCGAAGTCTTTCCGTTTCTGATGACGATGGTGCTGCTGACCGTGCTGGTCTGCATGACGACGCTGGTCATTGGCAACAGCGTCGCCCGCGCGTTTGGCCTCGTCGGGGCACTGTCGATCGTCCGGTTTCGGACGGTGGTGGATGATACTCGCGACACCGCCTTCGTCATCTTTGCGGTCGTGGTGGGCATGGCGGTGGGAGCGGGCTATCTGTCCGTGGTTGGCGTTGGAGTGCCCGTTGTCGCCGTGCTGGCGTTGTCGATGCACGCCGTCGGCAAGCGCTGGCATACTGACATTCGCGAAACACTGCTCGAAGTGCGGATCGGTATTGGTCACGATCCCGAAACGCTGCTGTCGGACATTTTCGCGCGATATGCCAAGAGCCGGCGGTTGAAGGCGATTGTGACGGCCCGGCAGGGCGCGGCGATGGATCTGCAGTACTGCGTGGAGCTGATCGAATCCGATGCGGTGCTGCCATTCATCCGCGAGCTGTCGCAGATCGAAGGCGTGCAGAACGTCGAACTGAAGACGAACTGACTGGAAAGCTCCGAACTGTCTCACTCTGCGTGACGCATTGTGCTCACGATGATGCCCTGCGGCATCATGTCGGAACTTCCCCGCACGTCCGCGCGACGGTGCGATTGGAACAACGATGTCTCCGGGATTTTTCGAAAGCGGATTTGACGCGAACTGCCCGGCTTGAATCCGCTTGTCCCCCGCGTGGCGGTTAAGTTTGAGGGACTTCCCGCGCCGTCGATTGAGATTGTTCTCGAACGACCGCGTGGATCATTGATGGCAGCTTCGCAGGGGTTGTGAAACTTGTCCCGCGAGCCGTCCTGGTGAACTTTGTATGTCCCCGAATAACCGCGGCAGCTTCCGATTTCCGATACGCGAGGACCGTGCTCACATCACGGTGCTGGTGGATCGAGTGCCGCATTCCGCTGTACTGGCTGACATGTCCGCGGGCGGTTTCGGCTTTCTGATGCTGCGCGGATTGCAGTTGAACGCCGACAGTGAAGTCTCGTTGCTGATGGATGACACGCTCTTTGAATGCCGGGTGGCCTACGCCCGGCCCGATCAGGCGTTTCAGTTTATCGGTGTTGAGCGACTGCGCGACCTGTCTGTGCTGTCATTGCCACAGATGAACGCGCCTTCGACCTTCTATAAGGAGTCACCCGTTGGCTCGAATCCGCTGATCTTCGTGGCCGTGGTGGTCGGCTTCACGGGTTTGATGGTCGGCACCCTGTCATTCGTGGGCGTCGGCGGGAACCAGCGACCGCGAGCGGCGCAGTTGACTCAAACACGCAAACTGGATGGCCTGAAGGCAGATCTCGCGCAGTCGGAGCTTCAGTTTCCTGCGGAGGGCATTCAGCAGGTCACCGATACCGTTGCGAACGCCAGACGGTACGTGATCTCTCTGGCGGAGAAGCAGAATCGAGCGGCCAACCTAATGACGGGTTCGCGACGTCTCACGTGGGAGACGCTCGTCAAACAACTGGGACTTTCCGGAGGACAGGTTGACCGGTTGTTGCAGTTGGCTGTCGATCAACCGGACGCAGCCGTGCCGTCGCTGGAGTCCGCTAAAGAGCGCCGCGCGCAGGCACTGACGGTTCTCACTCCGGAGCAACGCACGCGGTTTTCGCAGTTGATTGCGACCGGACCGTTGTAGGCCCGGTCCGCGCTACTTGGTCGCGTCGGCGACTGCCTTACGGTACTCGGCGTCGAGCTTCATCAGACCGACGAAATTCACGTCCGCTGACATTCGCCCCGTGAGGTCTTTGACCAGATTGGCCTCATCCGCCAGCCGATTGAGGTCACTGTCGCGACGATTGGCGAGTGACGTTGCAATCTTCTGGTCGGCGGAACTGAGAATGTCGTGCAGGCGGCGACGCAGCCGCCACGCGGCGGTTACATCAAACAGCGACGACGTGCCCTTCTGAGCGAACTCCCACAGCGAATCGTACATTCGCGTCGCAGCTTCTTCGGCACGCTGGGCGTGCACGCCAGCTTCTCGTTTCCGGCGAGGATCATCGAGTGAACTGAGCAGTTCAAACTGAGCCTGCTGGAACTCGGCGAGGGCCAGCCGGTCCTCGCGGCCGATGCCGGCTTTGCGGTCAGACCAGATCCGAGTATAGACCAACGTGTCTTCCAGGAACGATCGCGCGTCGGGTGGCAGGAACTTGTTCTCGGGCGCAAGCTCAACCAGCACCAGTTGTCCGTTGACGATCATCGGCACTGTGGCGTGACCGATCTCAAAATCCTGCTTGCGCTGGGCCAGATGCTGACTGGCAAATTCGACGCTGCGTTGCCGCGCGGCTTCACTCGCGCTGCGCTGACCGCGCGCCTCGGCCTGCCAGGCTTGCGACTGCGAGATCATCGTCTCTGTCAGCAGGATGTCCGACTTCCAGCCGATGGCATTGGGTTGGTTAAATTGACGCAGCGCAGTCAGAACGCGATTCAAACGACGCTCATGATTCTGGTAGGCGGCCGGCAATTGCTTCTGATCGGTCAGCGTCGACAGTTCGGAAGTCAGTATCGCGTCGAGTTGCTCAAGGTGATCCTCCAGCGGCATCAGCCCCTTCTGAAACGCACCGAAACTTTGTTCGGAAAGATTCACCGCGGCTTCGTTCATGCGAGTGGCGATGCGTTGCCAGCCAGCGTCCGGCTTGGACTTCGACTTGGGGCGGCGCACCACGTTTGGCACGAAGACCTCGATGCCATTCTGATTTGTGATGGTGCCGGTCTTCTCTTGAGCGGGCGCGGCTGGCTGTCGCTCTTGAGCCCATCCCAGCAGAACCATTGCTCCCAGGGCGATGAGCAGATTGAAGCACAACTGCAGCCAGAGCTTGCGGTGGGACCGTTCGAGCATGAGGATTCTCCTGCATCCAATTCGGAGGTCAGCGACCACGTGACAGACTCGGGCGCTGAGGCCATCCGTCATCACAGTAGCGTAAGCCAGCCGGGTCTGCAGCGGTTTCTGCTTATCGCTTGAGCTTCATGCGGGCGACTCGAGTCAGGCGCTCATCGACTTCGTCCGGTGTCTCGGCGGTCAGCTTCACGGGGAACCAGCATGGGCGCGAGATACGTGTGTCGGGTAGCACGGGCAGACGCTGCAATTTCGGTGGAGCGTTCTCTTCCTGAACGCTGCCGTTGGCGGGCGTGACATACAGCTTGCGGTCAGTCAGCAGCCGAGCGATAGCAGTTGATGCATCCGCATTCAGACCGATCCACAGCACGACATTTGGATCCGAACGCAGCGCGATGCCGAACTCCCCGGTAGTATCAACGATCGACGAGAAGTCACGCTGCAAGCGGTCGAAGAACACGCCGCCACGTTCGACGACATACTCATAGATCGCGGCCTGCAGTTCGCCTTCCGCCGCCGCCGCGCGCCATCCGGAGTCGTCTTCTTCCTCTTCTTCAAGCAGGTTGAAGGCTCCAGTCTCGGCGCCGGTTTTTTCGCGTTGCTCGGCTTCGAGCATCTGCAGCACGCGACTATCGGGAGTCGCGGCGCGGCAGCGCGGCCGAGCCCACTCGCGCAACTGAAAGATCTTTTCTTCCATTGTGACAGAGAGCGGCACGGTGTCTTCGACGGCGCGCTGCAAGTCTTCGTGCGTGGGTTGCGACTCGCGATGAAACGACTCGACCATCGCTGTCAGCACTGTCTGTTCGATCTCGGCACCGCTATAGCCTTCCGTTCCCTCAGCCAGTTCTGTGAGATTGAACTGCTCGGGATCGAGCGCGCGCTTCCGCAGATGAATCGTGAAGATCTGCTTGCGTTCGTGAAAATTGGGCAGGTCGACAAAGAACAGTTCGTCGAAACGTCCACGGCGGAGCATTTCCGGCGGCAAGCCATTCACCGAGTTCGCGGTCGCGACGATGAAGACCGTTGCAGGCTTCTCCTGCATCCAGGTCAGAAAGCGGCCCATCAGGCGGATCATCGTTGAGTCGCCGCCACCGCCCTCAGTATCAACACCCGCAAACCCCTTCTCAATTTCGTCGAGCCATAACACGACCGGCGAAATCATCTCGGTCAGAGCCAGCACGTCGCGCAGGTTTTTCTCTGACTGGCCGCGATCGGAACTTAGCAATGCCGACACATCCAATCTCACGAGCGGCAGACTGAGCAGTCGCGCGATGGCGCGTGACGTCAGGCTCTTGCCGCAGCCCTGCACGCCGAGCAGCAGCAGACCCTTCGGTGCCGGTACACCCTTGCGTTGCGCGTCCAGACTGAAAGCGTGCGACCGCTTAGCCAGCCATTCCTTCAGCGCATCCAGGCCGCCGATGTCACTGACGCCTTCCGCCAGATCATAGAACTCCAGAAACTCCGAGCCCTGCACCATGTGCCGCTTCTCGGACACCAGCAAGGCATAGACTTCGTCATCGACGACTTTACGACCGGTCAGCGCCCGCGAGAGAGACTGTCGAGCTTGCCGCGCCGTGAGGCCGGCCACCGCTTTCAGCAGCTTCTCTTTTTGACTTGAGGACAGCTTGATAGCCGGCTCGCCGCTGTGCTGTCTTTCGATCATCAGCTCACGCAGCTCCTGCTTCAGATCATCAATCCCCGGCAGCGGCAGACCGATCTCGATCGCATCCTTGCGGAGCTCCAGCGGGATGACGGGCTCGGGACTCATCAGCAGCAGGGTCTTGTTCTCGTCAGCGAGACTCGGCACCAGATCCCGCAAGCGCCGGACCACGATGGGGTCCTTCAGGAACGGATGAAAGTCCTTCAGCAGGAACACATGGTCGCGCGGGTAGCGACGCACGTGATCCAGAAAATTGGCCGGATCACGATGCTCGTCCTGCGCATCATCCAGCGGCGGGCAAGCCCCTTGCGTGGCAGTCCAGATCACGAGTCCACGTTCCAGCGACATCGCCAGACTCGCCAACTCAGTCTCCCACCGGTCTTCCTCCCACGTCGCCAGAAACAGCAGCGGGAACCGCGAGTTGATGCGCGTGCGAATTAGTTCAATCGTCGCTTGAGTTGACATGTATCCGAAGCCCAGGGAACTGGCGGCAGAGGTCTCTAGCGGTAAGTCTGACAACGAAACCGCCGTGCGTGCGAGTGAGTGATGACGGAAAACACAGCGAATTCGAGTCACGATGTGCCGGCTCAACAAGCGGTCGGCGGTTACGGACCAGCGGTTGATGACGTTGTCTCGAAAAATGAACATTCAGCGGCGTTACATCCCCGCTGAGATTCCGCTTGGACCTTATCGTCTCATCAATCTTCACCTTGCATTCGATGGATCGAACCATGTCCGACGCGACCTTGCAGGCTCTACCGGCTCAGCCACGCATCCCCTTGGCTGTGAAAGTGGTGTATTCACTGTTCATGCTGATTCTGGTGCCAACGTACCTGATCAGCTACGGGCCGACGAACTTCCTGTGGTTCTGCGATGTGGCCCTGATCCTCACGCTGATCGGCATCTGGACCGAATCGCCGCTGCTGATCAGCACTCAGGCGGTGGCCATCGTTGCTCCGCAGATGCTGTGGTGTGCGGACTTCGTGCTGTTCGGCGTGACCGGATCGTCGATCGCGGGTCTCGCGGACTATATGTTCGACCCGAAAATCACGCTCTTCGCACGCGGACTCTCGCTGTTTCACGGCTGGCTGCCGTTTCTGCTGCTCTACCTGGTCGTTCGATTGGGTTACGACCGCCGGGCGCTGAAGTATCAGGTCGCATTGAGCTGGGCTGTGTTGATCGCCACCTACCTGCTGGTACCTGGGCCAGACGGTCCCGCTGAGAACGTGAATAAAGTCCTCAAGCCGGTCGAATGGGCAGCCGCCTGGCCCTCAGTGCTGTGGCTGGGCTTCTTGTGCGCGGCCTATCCCGTTCTGATCTACATCCCGTCCCATTTTGGTTTCAGTTGGGCTCAACGCCGAGGCTGGTTGCCCCAAGCGGAACGCCCGGCGCTGACATCACAGGCGGTCTAAAAAATCGCGAATGGCCTCGTTCGCTGCTGCGGGATTCTCGAGCACCGACATGTGCCCTGACGACGGAATCTCCACGAAGCGGGCGTTCGGCATCGCGGCGGCAATCTCCCGCATTTCAGTGGGCGACGAAATCTTGTCCTCAGCCCCGCCGATCAGCAGGCTGGGGATATCAATTCCCGGCAGCCAGCCGCGCACGTCAGGTCGCTGAGCCATTCCCAGCAACGCAGCCGCGATTCCTTCGGCTTGGTTGTTGAGCATCATCTGTCGAGTGAACTGCACGATCTCATCACGTTCTTCGATGGTCGTTCGCGCAAAGAGATTCGGCAGCATCGCCGCCGCAGCCGCATCGGGGCCTTTCTCATGCACCAGCTTCGCCAACCGCTGCCGGTTCTCGATACCCTCGGTCGTGTCGGCGACCGCTCGAGTGTCGCAAAGGATCAAGCCCTTCAGCCGCTCGCGATACTTCCGAATGAACTGCCACGCGACGTAACCACCCATCGACAGCCCGCACAGCACGATCGGCTGGTTGATGTCCAAAGCGTCCAGCAGCCCGTTGGTGTCGTCCGCAAACTGCTCCATCGTGACAACGCCCGGCGTGACTTCACTCATTCCAAACCCGCGCAGATCGGGTGCGACGATCCGGGCCTGAGAGCTCAATCCGCTGAGCTGATCCCGCCACATGTGATGGTTCAGTGGAAACCCGTGGAGGCAAACCACCACGGTACCCGAGCCAGCCTCTTCGTAGCCGAGGCTGATGCCATTCACAGTCACGGTATGCATTGCGACGCCCTTTGCGATTCAGTCCGGCCCAGCCGCGAACAGCTGGATTTGGTTCCCGTTTGGTCAAAAAGTGACCCGTTTCCGAGTCACTAAACTTCTCCCGCCCCATCCACTCTTGGCCGACTGCCGTTCCCCTGCTATCTTCCCGCCGCGACGCGTGACTCACGCGTCAGCGGATGCCCCGTGGTGTAACGGTAGCACGACTGACTCTGGATCAGTTAGTTATGGTTCGAATCCATACGGGGCAACTCTTCTGCAATAAGCCTTGCTGCGTGCCCCTGATTTGCAGCATTTCGCTTTCGCTCTGTGGCTTGTCCCCGCTTAGTTGGTTGGACTTGCCTCCGCCCTTTGACGTAACAAGAGGCGACAGCTTCTTCAATACTGCCCAGCGTCCCTTGCAAGTAATGGACCATCATCGCGCGTGCACCAGGCAGGGCAACCGCCTCAGTTGCGGCGCTCGGAAACCGGAAGTGAACTGGGCATAACTCTCGCCGCGCCGTGGTTTGTCTAAATAACGCAGTTTCGCCGTATTTTGAAACTAATGTTCAAATGGAAACACGAGTGCTTTACGCTGCACTGGTCCGAAAGGAATCGGCCAGAAACGGGCCGTCCTGCATGAGACTCGCCTGCCCATCTCGAAATGGATTTCCTGATGCACCTGACCAGTTGGCTTCGGCCGTTCTGTTCCCCGTCCGTTTCCGTCAAATTTCGACTCAGCCGCGCAGCAGTTCACACTCGTGAACGTGCCCGATGCCGGGGCCAGCGGAGAGTGGAACGGTTAGAACCTAGAGCGGTTCTGGTTTCCGACTTTGGAGATGCGCCGGACACCAGTTCGAGCACGGGCACGGGGAACTATCAGACGTTGCTGGACAACGGTGGTCCCAGCCACATCATCGACTCGGCTCAAACCAAACTCTTTCTCGGCGCGCGGGTCGACGGCGAGGCGAACGCTGCTCCCAACGCCGCTGCGAATGGTGATGGCATCGGTTCGGCACCGAATGACGAAGACGGCGTTGTTGAATCCGCGCGGGATTTGTTTTTGACGGCCGGCACCGCTCCGACTGTTCGAGTCCGCGCGACCAACACGACGGGCACAGCAGCCACGCTCTATGGCTGGATCGACTTCAATCGCGACGGCGTGTTCGACAACGCGACTGAGCGAACCTCGATATCGGTCCCCAGCGGGACAAACCTCGGAACACTGACGCTCACGTTTCCGGTCATGCCAACCACCACGTCGGCCGGGCCGACGTATGCGCGCTTCCGCCTCAGCACGGACACTGCAGGAGCCAATCCCACTGGGGTGGCTGCGAACGGCGAGGTTGAGGACTACGCCGCCACGATTCTGCTGCCGAGTTCAGGCTCGGTCACGAACAACAAAAGACTCGGTTATGGGGGCACGTCCCTGGGGCCGCTTGAGACCGGCGACCTGTTCGGAACCTCGATCGCCAACATCGGAGACCTGGACAACGATGGAATTACTGATCTCGCAGTTGGAGCTGGTAACGGCGAAGTGAGTGGAGGACCATCCAACTCAGGTACGGTATCAATCCTGTTTATGCGCTCGGATGGCAGTGTCCGAAGTCAGGCAAAGATCACTAATAAATCACTGCTCGGCGGCAACATCAATTCATCGGATGGAGACGGCCAGTTCGGCAGCGCGATTGCCGCACTGGGAGACTTGGACGGCGATGGAATAGGTGATATCGCCGTCGGCGCGCAAGACGACCGGGGCACAGAATTCAACGAAGGCGCCGTGTATGTATTGATGATGAATCGCAATGGCTCGGTAAAAACGCAGGTACGAATTGGCGACGGCGCGGGAGGCCTTCCCAGAAACTTTCTGCCGGGATCTGCTCATTTCGGCAGTTCCCTTGGGACTCTTGGCGACCTGGACGGTGATGGTGTCGTTGATCTCGCCGTCGGTGCCCGCGGCGATGACGTTTCCGGCTTTCACGTAGGCGCCGTCCACGTGCTTTTCCTGAAACGGGACGGCAGTGCCAAAGCATACACCACGATCGCCAAAGGCTTCTCAGGATTTGAGCCTGCCGTCATGGATAGCTTTGACGATCTGGGCAACGCAGTTGCCAGCGCAGGTGACCTGGACGGAGATGGAACCACCGACATGGTGGTTGCCGCTCAAGGCCAAGACGCCGTATTCGTTCTGTTCCTGAATCGTGACGGGACGGTCAAACGTCACGCTGAGATCAGTGGCCCTCTCCCGGGACCAGTTCCTTCGCCGACTGCGGGGTTTGGTCAGTCGCTTGCGAATCTCGGAGACCTGGACGGCGACGGCATTGATGAAATTGCTGTCGGCAACCGTTGGGGACATTTTGGAGGTTCGATTTTCGTTCTCTACCTGCGAAGCGATGGCTCAGTCCGAACTCATTCCCGCATCGGTCAGAACGTCAACGGTTTTGCCTCCGAAAGGCTCGGACAGGGCGATAGCCTCGGCGCCTCGGTGGCAGCTCTCGGAGATCTGAATGGTGATGGTATTGGTGACCTCGCCATTGGTGCCCCGGGCAATGAGCCTGACGTCCGATCAGCGGGCGGCATCTACATCGTGAATCTGGCTGCTCCGACTCTTGACGTCGACATCAAAGGCAACGGACTGCTGATTGCGAACGGTGATGTCACGCCATCACCAACCGACTTAACAGACTTTGGATCCGCGAATATCTCCGGCGGGACGCAGCTTCGAAAATTCACCATTAGCGTCACTGGAAACATCCAATTGCAATTGGACGGAATCTCTGCCATCAGTATTAGCGGCGAGCATCCACAAGACTTTTCTGTTACCTCGTTGACGGCTGCGACATTACCGTCCCCATTGGCTGAACCTGATCCAAAGACGCACTTTCAGATCACCTTCAAGCCGACCGAATATGGCCTGCGCAAGGCAATCGTAAGCATCGCTACAAACGACAGCGATGAGAGAATTTATACATTTGCAGTTCAAGGCACGGGAGCGCTATTGCGAGATTTCGGAGACGCTCCGGACATCAGCCCAGGCAAAGGTCGCGGGGACTACGACACACTTTCTGAGAATGGCGGACCGAGTCACGCGTACGTCAGTTCCCTGTATCTGGGCAGCTTCCTTGATGGGGAAGTTGCTGCGCAGCCCAATCGCGCCGCGAACGGTGATGATACCGTTGCGCATCGTGTTGATGAGGATGGCGTACTTGATCCGCAGTCGGATCTTCTCATCACCAAGGGGGCTCAACCTCGAGTGCGATTGCGTGTCACCAACAAGACAGCAGCCGAGGCAATGCTCTCCGGGTGGATCGACTACAACCACAACGGTACATTTGATAATTCAACCGAGCGTTCTGTTACGGCCATTCCTGCCGGATTGGAAAACGGAATCGTGACGCTCACCTTCCCCACCGTGCCGCCGGACTCGAGCGGACCAACATATGCACGCTTCCGCTTGAGTACCGATTCTGCCGGATTGAGCGCGACCGGTCCGGCTCAAGACGGAGAAGTTGAAGACTATCTGGTCTCAGTCACCGATGGCAGCGAAGGAGTTATCGGCGATCAGCTTGTCATTCGGGACAACTTCAACGGATTCAAACGCACGGGACCAGTTGTTTTTCAACACAATGGTGGCACAACAGGAGCGTATCTCGGGAGTGCTGTTGCAACAGTGGGCGACCTGGACGGCGACGGCGTTACGGATATGGCAGTTGGAGCGTCGGGCGAAGATGCAGTCTATATTCTATTTATGAATCGAGAAGGCACCGTCAGAGATCAAGCCAGGATCGCAGATGGGTCGGCGGGCTTCAGATTGGGTGGAAGCACTTATGGTGCTCCGTCCAGATTTGGTCATTCCCTGGCTGGCATCGGCGATCTAGATGGTGATGGCGTTGGTGATTTGGCGGTGGCAGCCAAGTTTGAAAGCGTGACCGAGGGACATGACGGAGCCGTCTATATACTGCTCTTGAACTCGAACGGAACTGTGAAGGGCTATTCCAGAATTGGCAATGGTTTGGCTGGTCTGCCGCACGCGACACTTAAGGCACATGCTCGCTTCGGGCTTTCATTGGCGAATGTAGGCGACTTTAATGGAGACGGAACTACTGACTTGGCGGTGGGAGCAACGGGAGATGGAAACGACCCCAGCAGGCAGGGTGCCGTTTATTTGCTCATGCTGAACACCGATGGCACGGTGAAGCGTCATTCAAAGATTGCAAATGAGTCAGCTACCGTCCATCCCGACGGATGGGACACCTGGGATGAGTTTGGAATTGCAGTGGCGAATCTTGGGGACATCGACCAGGACGGAGTCAGCGATCTCGCGATCGGAGCTAATTACGACGAAAATCTGATACGCAACGAAGGCGCTGTTCATATTGTATTGATGAATGCCGACGGCAGTGCGAAACGCCGAGTCAAAATCGCCACTGGTATGTCCGGATTCTCTGAGAACCATGGCTCACACTCCGCTTTCGGAAGCGTGCTGGCAAGCTTGGGCGACCTGGACGGAAATGGCGTGGGCGACTTGGCGGTGACCGCCGATCCGTATTATGCTGGCACATTATTATATATAATATACTTGGAAAGCGACGGTACCGTACGCAGCACTCGTAAGATCACGAGCGGGCTACTGGGAGCAAACAGCATCGTCAATCTCGGCGACCTAGATGGCGACGGATCGCTCGAGTTGGCAATAGGGGCAGACAGGGCCGGCACCAGTAACGTTGCAGCACGTCCCGGCGTCGTTCAGATCGTGTCACTGATGCCTGATGTGACTCCGCCGGTCTTGTCTATCACTTCAACTGGCGGTCTGATAACGATTAACCCGATCACGTTTACTTTCGGATTCAATGAGAACGTTGTCGGCTTCAGTTCCGACGATATCATCATCACAAGTGGTATCAAAGGGGCGTTCACTGCCGTCGGCAAAGACGTCTTTACACTAGTAGTGACTCCATTGGCTGAGGGTACTGTCACGGTCAGCGTCAACGCCAACGCTGTGCAGAACCGAGTTGGGCTGGGCAACGCACTCGTTACGGAATCGGCGGTCGTGGATCTGACCAGGCCCACTCTTTCCATCAGTCCTGATGGCGAGGCGACGAATCGCAGCCTGGTTGATTTCACATTCCAGTTTAGCGAAACAGTTCTGGGGTTTGCGGCCACGGATATTGCCGTAACGAGCGGCGTGGTTGTGAATTTCCGTCGAGTTGACGGAGATACCTTCGTAGCTGGTATCGCCCCGACTAATGACGGGAAGGTAACAGTAGCAGTCGCGGCTTCCAAAGCCATCGATCTCAAGGGGAACCCGAGTGTTGCCGCCAGTGCAAGCATAGTATCCGATCGCACCTCTCCGACTGCTACCTTCTCCTCCGTGTCGCCTAATCCGCGCGGCTCCCGCGTAGGTGTGGTTACCGTGCAGTTCTCAGAACCTGTGACGGGAGTCAATACCAGCGATTTCACCCTGAGTCGGGACAATCAGTCCGTCAGCCTGTCCGGCATCACGGTCAACGGCTCCGGCACTACCTACACGCTCGACTTATCGTCGGTTACCAACGTCAACGGTGGCTACGTACTCAGCCTTGTGCCACGCGGCTCCGGCATTCAAGACGCCTTTGGCAATCCGTTCTCGCCAATCGCAAGGCTGGGTTGGACGAAGGGCGTTCCCTATGTGACGCTCGCCACCAGCAATCCTGTGATCAATGAGTCACAGTCCGCGACAGTTACCGCGAAGCTGACCGATGTCTGGGAACAAGCTGTGACGGTCAACTTGCGCATTTCGCGGCGAAGGGAGAATGGCGCTTGGCATTCGCCCGCAACAGCGCAAATCATCATACCAGCAGGCAGTACATCAGGTAGCGTTGCCATCCAGTCGCTCTCTGATGATCGAGACGATGCCGCGGCGAAGATACGCGTGGAGATCGATTCGGTAGTTAACGGACTCGAGTTTAAGAGTGGTGAAGTCATCATCACTGTTGAGGATGATGATCCCAGCCCGATCTCCGTAGTACGCAACAATGGTTTGCTGACGATCGCCAACACAGCCGGAATTGCGACGGATATTCGGATCGGTGTTGACGTCGCAGCATCTCGCGTTCAGATCGAATCGCGGACAGATGGCGCGATTGCATCCGTGTTTCGAACGCCCATAGCGGGGCTACGAGGAATCGTCGTTAATCTCGGTCCGGATAACGATCGCCTGGCCGCGTCGAACATCATAGTGCCGCTGACGGTCAGCGGTGGAGCCGGCAACGATGTGATTGTCGGCGGTGCCGGGGCGGATCTACTGCAAGGCGACGCGGGTGCGGACTCTATCTGGGGAGGCGACGGTCGCGACACGATATCAGGCAGTTCGGGAGATGACTTCCTGGACGGTGGTGGCTCGCAGGATCTTTTGGTGGAAGTTGGCGATGTAGACCTGACGCTTACCCAAATCTCGCTGACAGGATTAGGCACAGACAAGCTGGCTGGTTTTGAAGCGGCAAACCTCACTGGCGGCAACAGTGATAACACGATTGATGCGTCAGCCTTTGAGTTCCCTGTCGGTATCAACGGGGGCGCGGGGGCGGACACTCTGTTGGGATCGAGCTCTACCGATACTCTGAATGCCGGAGCCGGCAGTGATGCCCTGTACGGATTGGGAGGGCGCGACCTGTTGATGGGAGGAGTCGGCGATGATGTTCTCGACGGCGGTGGCAGTAATGATACGCTCGACGGCGGCGCGGGTATGGACAGTGCGCGCCGCAAGAACGATGTCAATTTCGCCGTGACGAGCACGACGTTCATCGAACTGGCTGGCGACACCGTTCTCAGCAGCGACACGCTGATAAACATCGACTCAATTGCGATTGAGGGAGGCTTGTCGGCCAATCGTATCAACCTGTCCGCCTGGAGCGGTTCCGGTATCAACACCGTTCGAGGAGGCGGCGGAAATGATCTTATTATCGGATCCAACGGACGGGACGACATCGTCACGCTGGACGGTCATGATGTGATCAACGCGCGCGAGGGGGACGACACTATTGATTCCGGGAAAGGTGCGGACTCGCTCATCGCGGGTGAGGGCAATGACAAACTCGATAGCGGGTGGGGGCGGGACACAGTCTCAGGCGATGCCGGCCACGACTTCATTATTGGCGGCGAGGGCGATGACTCGCTGACGGGCGGCGCAGGAGCCGACACGATCGAGGGAGTATCAGGAGCTGACTTGATCTGGGGCGGTGAGGGCAACGATAGCCTGTCGGGGGGTAACGGGGCTCAAACTCTGCTCGGTGAAAGCGGAAACGATCAACTTCGTGGCTTCTCGGGTGACGACGTCCTTGATGGTGGTCCGGGCGTGGACTCACTGGCCGGCGATGCGGGTGCGGACACTCTGTCGGGCGGTCCCGGCAATGATGTCTTGAGTGGCGACACTGGCGCAGACCTCATTGATGGTGGTTCCGGAGTCAACCGCCTCGACGAAACCGTGAATGGCAATGTCGTCATCATTGGAAGATCCGTAGTCTCGGAAGTGCTCGGTGGCGAAGCGCTGCGTAACGTCGACGAGGTCGTTCTGAGAGGCGGAGCAGGAAGCAATCTGTTCGACGCGCGGGCGTCGACTCTGGCCGTGCAGTTTCTGGGTGGAGCCGGAAATGACACGTTACTCGGTGGGCAACTGGCGGATCGGATCTCGGGTGAAGAGGGAGATGACGTAGTTTCGGGCGCTGGCGGCGACGATCTGCTCTCGGGTGGCGTCGGCTTTGATTATTGGCTGGAGGAAGGCAACACCGATTTCACTGTGAGTAGTACCACAGTGACCTCTGCAGCAACGGGCAGCGAAACTATCGCTGATGTCGAACGCATCGTGCTGATCGGCGGCAGCAGTGCGAACACGTTGAACGCCACTGCATCCACCGTTCCGGTGATACTGATCGGAGGCCATGGCAACGATACGTTGATTGGCGGATCGCGGGCAGACACCTTGAGCGGTGGTAACCGTGATGACTCGACTGTCGCCGGCAGCGATGGCGTTGATTCACTCAACGGTCGTAACGGAGCCGACGTGCTGGAGAACGACGCGGCCGACACTAGACCCCTCGGTGAGGGTGACACCCTTGTATCGGACGTCTTCGCTGGCCTGCCCGCCTGGATTGATGCGCTGTAGCAGGCCGTAGCGAACGATTGCGATGAACGGCGTTGTGATCGCACCCACGATTGATGCCCAGCACCTCACCTCATCAACCATGGCTGCCTGTGATAGTGGGGCGGAGCATTGAACCGAGTGTTGCCTGATGTGTTCGTCAGCGAGTCTGCAATCACTGACGCGACTTAAAAGTCTGCATCAAGCACGATGCGGTATCTGGCCTTGCCTGCCTCCAGGTGCGCGAAGGCTTCGTTTACCTGACTCATCCGAAAATGTTCGGTCTGAGGCAAGACGTTGTGCCGAGCGGCGAACTCCAGCATCTTTTCCATCGCCACGGGTGACCCTGTTGGCGATCCCGAAACTGACTTCTGGCCGAAGATCAGCGACATCGCCGTAATCGGAATGGGATTCATCACCGCGCCCACGACGTGCATACGACCGTTCGGACCCAGCGATGCGATCAAGGCGTCCCAGTCGACAGGTACGTTCACGGTCACAATGAGGAGATCAAGCTGGCCAGCCAGCTTCTGAATGGCTTGAGAGTCCCGACTGGAGACTACGTGGTGTGCCCCAAACTGCCGGGCTTCGTCGAACTTGCTCTCGCTCGAAGTGAAGGCAGTGACCTCGCAGCCATAAGCGGCGGCAAACTTGACTCCCATGTGGCCGAGGCCGCCGATACCCACGATCCCCACATGACTGGTAGGCTTGGCATACATCGCGAGTGGATTGAAAACGGTAATCCCACCGCACAACAGTGGACCGGCCTCGGCTACATTGAGCGTCTCAGGTAGCGGAAGCGTCCAAGCCCAATCCGCGCGGATGCGGTTCGCGAAGCCACCCCGATGACCAACAATTGTAGGCAGAGCCTGGGCGCACAATTGATGCTCCCCGGACTTACAGGAGCGGCAGTGCATACAGCTACCAGAGTTCCAGCCGATCCCCACTCGCTGTCCGACTGTCAGACCCTTGGCTGTTGATCCAACCTCGACGACGCGGCCAACCACTTCGTGTCCCAGCACGGCCGGGAATTGGGAGATGTTCCATTCGTCATTCAGCACCGAGAGGTCCGAGTGACACATTCCGCAGTGTTCGACCTGAACCTCGACCTCTTCAGCACCGAGCGGCCCGAGATCGATCTGCTGGCGGACCAGCTTCTGCTTCACAGCGGGGGCCACCCATGCTTCGGTTACGGACATAACAGCACTCCTGAAATCGAGGCAAACAACACGCTTCATTTCCAAACGGCCGCCAGGTCTTGCAACGAAAACCAAGAGCCCACGTCATTGTCTTCTGGCTGGATGGATGGAGTATATTCTCGCGGAGCGCAGCGATCTCGGATCCATCATTGGCGTCTGCGAAGTGCGAATCAACTCCGCGTGGGACTCTCACTTGGCAGTGGCTGCCGTCATGCGGGCGACCGCACCGGTCTGCTGTGAGAAAGCAGTATCTGATCCCTGACGGAACCGCAGAACTGCCACCACACCGACTCCGACGAACACTCCCAATGTGATCAACTGCGTGACAGCGAACACGGGCTCCGATTGAGTTGGAGCTAACGCTTTCAGCGCGGGCACCTTCAGGAACAGTTGCACGATCAAGACGAAGAAATTCAGGTATTGAGCGGTGACAGCCGAGGCCACATAAGTCCCTCGCCACCAGCCTGACAGCCCTCGTTGATAACGTGCGACAACCGCGACGAGCAGCACGACGAGAGAGATCACGCCCAGCACATGTGCGGGGGTTACATGATCAACGGGAAACAGAAAGCCGCTGGCGCTGGTCGCAATCGTTGTCGCCAGAAACAGCGCCGTCCAACGATCGAGCCGCTGCCTGTTCAGCAACCCCCACAGCACAGCGAAGCCGGTCCCCAGCCCAACCAGGCTCAGCAGGAGATGCACGTAGGTAAGGAATGCGATGGCGTTCATGATTGGACTCCTTTGTTGAAGCGGATTTGTTTCTGGACAGAAAGGAGTACCGCCGCCCGCAAGGAACCTTACAGGAAATGATCTGAATCGCAGGAAATCGCTGAGTTCATGGCCCTGCTTGCGAAGTGCCAGCCGAATTCGCGACGTTCGAAGACGCGCTGGTGGATCTTCTGAAGGCTGCGCTCGCCAGACCAGATGTCCTCGGCCTCACTCAAGGAGCGACAACCGATGAGGCGCAGCCCTCGGCAAAGTTGCTCGCATTGCACATCACACTGGCACGGGCAGGAACGTGATGCCAACGGTCCCGTTCATTGGTGCGTCAGGTGCTGCACCCAAGCGGGAGGGGCGTTGAGTAAGATGCTGTCGCGGCAAACTCGATGCTTTCCGAGGTGCGCATTCATCAGCGCATCGACTTCCAGGATTCGGTTACGGTCGATCCCTAACGTAGCCGCTTTACGAATTGGTCGAATATACATGTATTCGAAGTAGCTCAACGTGCCGCCTGGTTTCAGTAGTCGCAGGTAACAGTCGAGAATTTGCTCAACGATCGCAGTGGGAAAGTTAATGTGTGGCAGCCCAGAAACGATGAAGTCGTAAGGGGCGGAAGACGCAAACTCCTGGAGCGGCATCTGATAGACGGTCGTGACATTGGCGGCAGCTTGCCAACGGCGATCGGTCGCCAAACGGCTGCGCAAAACTTCAGCGAATGCTGGGTTGAGCTCCACAACGTCGAACGTGTCGTGAGCTTGCAGGTGTTGCAAGATTTGATTCGTAAAGACACCGGTTCCCGGTCCACATTCGAGAACTCGGATTGGTGAGTCGCTGCGCCGGGCGAGATGTCGCGTGATCGCTGCCGCCAGAAAGCGACTGCTCGGGACAATGGAACCGGTTGTTTCGAAGTGGCGGCTGAACTCTCGGAAAAACAGCACATTGTCGCGGAACGTCTGAAACATGGCGGGTTGACTCCGCAGGAGGCTCATTGAGCGGCAACCGTCGATCACGCGACTGACTCGGCAAACTCAGTCGCACATTCACCGCACGCGACGGATCCCAGAGCCTGCTCGATGCGTTCGTGAACGACGACAGCGGCTGTCTGTGTGTTTCGCGCCGGGAAGAACGACTCCAGTGTCAGTTCACCATCATGATTCTCGACGAGTGCCGTGCAGTTTTCGACCCAGTCGCCGGTATTGATGTACTTCATTCCCTAAGACGAGATGACGCCCGGCATATGGATATGTCCGCAGATGATACCGTCACAACCTCGTTCGCGGACGTACTGATACATCTTGCTTTCGAAGTTACTGAGAAACCGAGCAGCGCATTTCACCTTTTTCTTAATGACCGCACAGACGCTGTATGGACTTCCTTCATACCGCATCAATTTGCTGAGCCATCGATTGAGCCACAGCATGGGTGAATAGACATGAGTTAGCAAAACCGAGAACCACTGATAGTTCATTTCTATCGTATCAAAGCGGTCGCCGTGCAGCGTGAGAAAACGCTGGCCGGTTTGCGTTTCGAAAACGAATTCATCGCGGATATTCACGCAGATGCCGCTCTTTTTCAGCAACTGGGCCACTTCGGGACACCGCAGGAACTGGTCGTGATTGCCCGGCGTGTAGAATAGTTCTGTCCCCCCTTCCGCGAGATCGAACAGGCGATTGACAATTTGCGAATAGACTGGCTGCCAACGCCAGCGAAAACTCAGCTCCCACCCATCCAGGAAATCGCCCAGGATGAAAAGTTGCTCCGGGCGGACCTGATTAAGGTACGTCAGGAAGTGCTCCGCCTGGGCGAAGCGACAGCCCAGATGCACATCGCTGACGATGAGAGTCCGAACGCTGCGTTCCTGCGCCTTCAGTTGGATGTCCATAAGTTCATCCCTGCGAAGTGAGATGCAATCCTGTGCTGACCGGCGATGTTGCCGGACGCATTTGCTGACTCCCGCGCTGGCGACTGGCGAACGACACCGCTCGGAACGCCGGGACAAGAGCTCGCACGATCGACGGTCCCAGCAGTCGACTTCGCGCGGCAACTCTCTGGCCACGTTGAAACGCTTCGATCGTTTCGTGGTAATGCTTACGAACTCGCTCAACCGCTCGGTTCCAGCCCCATTGCTCGACTGTGACCCGAGCTGTCTCACCAATCTGAGTTCTGAATTCATCGGTGGAGAGCAATCGATGAATGGCGGAGACAGCGTCTTGAGTATCGCCCGGTCGATACAGCAGTCCGGTCTTTTCATGAGCAACCAGGCTTGGAATTCCGCCGGCACGTGGCGCGACAACTGCCAGTCCGGAGGCCATCGCTTCCAGCACGACGTTGCCCATCGTTTCCGTCTCGGACGCGTACACGAACGCATCCGCCGACGCATACGCTGTGGCAAGTTGCTGGCCCTTCATGTATCCAAAGAAATTGGTATTCGTCCCGGCAAACCGACGTTCCAGTTCGGGTCGATCGGGTCCGTCTCCGATCACGGCCAGTGTTGCGTCGGGGATCTGTCGAATGACATCCGCAAGAAATGCAACATTCTTTTCAGGAGCTAATCGCGACACCGTCAGCAAGAGCGGACGCTCCGACCGGCCGTTGGAAAGCCGCTGCCGCATTTCACTATTGGCTCGATGTGGATCGAACAGCGCGCAATCCACCGCAGGCGGCCACAGTTCGACGCGCTCAAACCCGCGAGCCGACAACTCGTGCTGCATGATCGCCGACACCGTCAGATTCAGGTCGGCCGTGTTGTGATAATCTCGCATCAGCCACCACAGCATGCGGGACAGCGGTTTCATCAGCGGATAACGCTTCACAAATTCGCCGTACAATGTGTGGAAGGAGAACACCGTCGGCAGTTGCACGTCCGACTTCGTCAGGATGTCGCAGCAGCGGAATCCGAACGCGAACGGATTGAGATAATGCAGGATGTCCGGTGAGAAGTCTTTGACTGCTTCAACCAGTCGTTGATCCGGCAGTCCGATGCGATACTCGGGATATGCCGGAAACGGAAAGCTGCGGAACTCACACACCTGCACCGGGCAATCCGCTCGACCGTCGGCCTGCGGGGTGATGACCAGAATCTCGTCACCCTGTTCGAGCAAGTGACGGATCAAGTTCATGGTGCGGATAACGACGCCGTCCACCTTGGGAAGAAACACTTCGGCGATAATTGCGATTCTCATTTCGGTCTCGCGTGTGGGAGGTTCGAGATTCTCAGCAGTCGCTGAGCGGCTTTCTCGCCAGTGCGATCACGATCTGGTGACAGTCCTTGACCGGGAACACAAACTGATTCAGCAGGAGTTGCGTCAGGCGACCGGCGTTTTGCAGGCCCACATCCTCAATGAACGGAGTCAGCCAGCCGCCTTTCCAGGCAAAGGCCATGAATTCGTCAAAGTTGCGAAACTGCAACTGCGGCAGAAACGTTTCGATCTCGCAGATCTCAAAAGAGTGATTTCGTAACGATCTTTCGACCTCAGCCTGATCGGTCGGAGTTCTCAAATCGTTCAGCCTCGGCGAATGGCCACCGAACAGCAGCTTGATGAGTGGCGACCGCGAGACCTGTTGGAGTTTTGAGAAACCCTGGCTCGTGCCGCCGATGAATGACCAGCATCCGCCCGGCTTGAGCTTCGAGAATATCTCCGGAGCGAGTTGCTCCAGCGGGACGAAGCCTGTCACGAAGTGCGTACAGACGAGATCAAACGACGTCGTTTCAAAGTGCACCCCGATGTTGGCCCCGTCATCGACTTCGGCGATGAGATCAGGAATTCGCGCCATCGCGAGTTCGATCATTTGCCTCGAAATGTCGAGACCGTAGGGACGTATATCTCGATCCGATTCGTGCCGAAGCTGTTCGCAAAAGCGCCCCGTGCCGATGCCGACATCCAACACTTCCATGGACGGCAATACGCCGGACAGGCATCCCTCGCTCTTGAGTTGCGCGATCGCTCGACTCAGAGACCGGCCCGTGACGGATAAGGGATCGAGGTCATAATGAGGAGCAATGACTTCATCGTACTGACGCTGGATCTCCTCCTGCTTCATCTGCGCATCCTTCCGTGGCGGTCAGTCCTCATTCTTCGCGATCGCACTTCAATGCGTCACTTGCGGCGGGACTCTGAAGGATGTCGTTATGGATTCTGCCAAGTTCCGATGAATCGTTGATGAATGCTCCAGACTAATCGGAGACGTCTCTTTTCGTATCGCTCATACATATTCAGATTGTGGAAACCGGCCGAATTATAGCAAGGTGGCGGATCATGTGGCGTGGTCTTTATTTCCGTGCATGCAATCTCAATAAACTCCTTGCTAATTATTAATATACAGATATCAGACTACCTTTGGTGAAACTGAGCGGTGGTTTGATGAGGCGGAAAAGTGGGCCGCTGCGCTGAGAGGATGCAGTGCGATGGAGCGGGATTTTGATGTAATTGTGATTGGAAGCGGAGCCGGTGGAGCCGCCTTCGCTCATGCGTGTGTGTCGACGGGTAAGACCGTGCTGCTCATCGAACGGGGCCAGCCGGCTGGGCGGACAACTCCGCCGCTCGACGAACGGACGAACCTGATCGACAAGGTTCCGTACGATGATCGCCGCGTCTGTATCAACGAGACTCCTCTGCGGCTTTACATGGGTGGCGTGCTGGGCGGCGGAACCTCGGTATTCGGTGGTGCGATGCTGCGGCCCAGTTCTGACGACTTCCATCCTGGTCGGCATTATGGCGAGCGGCTCGACCGCAGTTTGTGGGACTGGCCGATCACTTACGAAGACCTGCAGCCGTACTACGAACAGGCGGAAATGCTGTATCGGCTATCTGGTTCGATCGACGACGATTTCGGTCCGCTGCACGCTCCCTGCCGACAGATCTCAAGTCGTGTCCTGCCGATGGCTCCGATCAATGAACGATTGATGGCGACCAACCGCGCGCGTGGACTGCGGCCGTTTCGCTTGCCGCTGGCAATTGACACAAGCCGATGCGAACGATGTGACTCGTGCGCCGGGTTCCTCTGTCCGAACGGAGCGCGGCGCAGCGCTGCGCAGGTCATTGATGAAGCGGCCTTGCAGCACAAGCTGCATGTGATGACGAACACTGAAGTCCTTCGCCTGGTCACGACTACAAAGGGTGAGATTGACGGCGTGAGCGTCTTCGATCGTGCGACCGGCGAGACGCGGCAATTCCGAGCGAACAGCTACGGGCTCGCGGCGGGAGCGATTGGGTCGGCGGCGATTCTACTGAAGTCGGGTATCGACGGGCCGCATGTGGGGCGATACTACATGATGCATTATTCGCCGATCGCGGTTGGTGTGTTCGCTCGGCCGACCGGCGCCAGTGATACGTTTATCAAACAAGTCGGCTTTACGGACTACTACTTCGGCACACCTGATTGTCCGCACAAGATGGGACTCGTGCAGTCGCTTCCCGCGCCGGGACCCCTGATGCTGAAGAAGGCAGGGTTGAAGGGGATTCCAACCAGTATACTGTCATTTTTAAGACGGCGATTATTGCCGCTGGCGGGAATCGTGGAAGACCTGCCTAATCCGCAGAACCGCGTGTTCGTCAGGAACGACGGCGCGATTGGCGTGCAGCACGAGTTCGGCCAGTTCGATCAGGATCGCGGAGCCGCGCTCGGCCGAGCAATGACCCGGATTCTACGCCGCGCCGGAGCTGTCACCTGCAGCTCGCGGTCGTTTCCATCACGCGAGCACGTCGCTCACCAATGCGGCACGCTGCGCTTCGGACAGGACCCGGCCCACGCAGTCGTCGATGCCGAGTGTCGCCTGTTCGGACGGCCGGACCTGTTCGTTGTGGATGGCAGCATCCTGCCGACTTCGATGGGAGTCGGCCCCTCGCTGACGATTGTCGCTAACGCGTTGCGTGTTGCTCGCGTGGCGTTGGCTTCCATGTAATTAAATGAGTGAATGTACGCAATTATCTATCAGAAATTGTGTTAGACCATCATGAGCATCGCGACCAACGCCCGACTCGAACAATTTCGACAAGCTCGCCGGATTCATGGCGGTACGCTCAATCTCGCCGCAGCGGCGTTGGGGGTGCGGCTGTCACGCGTTCCGATCCCCATGCGGTTGCGCGAGCGGCTGTATCGCAAGATCTACGGGCAGAAGTATAAAGCCTTGAATGAAGCCGAGCTGGACCGTCCGTTAAGCGAGTTTCGTTCGCTCAACGCACTGTTCACTCGCGGCTTGCGACCCGAATGCCGACCGATCCCGGACTTCGACTCACAACTTCTGTGTCCGTGCGACAGCACTGTTCAAGATGTCGGACAGTTGCATGAGGGCACGCTGCTGACGGTCAAGGGGATCGAGTACTCGCTGGACTCGCTACTGCCCACGATCGACACGCGACCGTTTTTGAACGGCGCGTTCACGATCTTTTTTCTGTCACCTGCGGATTGCCACCGCGTTTTCGCTCCGGCCGCTGGTGCGATTCACGAAATCCTGCACATCCCCGGTCGCAGATTGCTGGTGCATCCGCCGTTCCAACGCAAAGAGTTTCCCGTCTTCACGCTCAACGAGCGAGTGATCATTCGCATGACAACCAGCGTTGGTGAGTGCGTGCTGGTGCTGGTCGCCGGTTGGGGTGTCGGCAACATCACCTTCGCACATGACACACCGCTGCGGCTGAAGCGTCGCCGTATCACTCGCCATGAATTCGTTTCGCCGCGTCTTGTTGAGCGTGGCGAATGGATCGCAACGTTTGAACTTGGTTCGACGGTGATTCTCCTCGCGGAACCGAACGACGAACTCGTCGCCGCGATCGCTCGCGATGACCACGTCCGCTACGGCCAACCGGCGTTCTCACCCCAGCACACCGAGTTTGCGTAGCTCGCAGCGCACGACTTCAACCGGAGACAACGTGATCGATATGACGAGTTACCCGCCCACAGTTACAGATCGGCGATCGGATTCCGCCAACGAGGCGTTGAGTTACGGCAGCGTTTCGCGTGACGAATCCGCGAGGCAACGCACGTTGGTTGTGGACCTCAGCGGCAGCTTAGGAGCTGACTCTGTAACGCGGCTGGCGGGCGGGCCGGAGTTGGCTTCGGATTACGAATCCGTTCGGGGACTGGCATCACGCATCATTCTGTTCCTGCCGAGGATGCCAACAGCGCAACTGCAACAGATCGTCGATCGTTGTGTGTCCGTCGCAGCCGAAAATGATGGTTGTCAGGTCTGCATCGTCAGTCGGCTTCTCCCGCATTTTGACGACAAACTTACCGCGTTCGAAGACTCGATCGTTACCCGGTTCCAGAAGGCCGCAGCGAGCACGATTGTCCTGCGAATCGGCCATTTGATCGATGCTGAGCGTCGATTGCCGATGCGGTATCGCTGGCTCGCCCCGTGGTATCCACTCGTGCCACAGTCGATCGCGAGTGTTTTCTTGAGTCGGAACGAACTCTTCTCCGCAATCGATCAAGTGGCGGCAATTCGCGTCTATCGAGGGTGTCGCCGGTTGACGCTGTTTGGTCGTCGTCGTTCGTTACGTGATGTGCTGCCCGAGTTCGTTCAGCCTGGCACGTTGTCGAACTGTTTCAAGGCGCTCGCTTCTCTGTTGAGCTGGCTGCAGCTTGGGCGGCTGGCGGGCATCTTGTTCGTCGTCGCGTGTCACTTGTTCTCGCGATGGCGATGGTGGCAACTCGCGACGATGGAACCGAAATCGGTCGACGAATTGCTGAGCCTTTATAACCCGCTCAACCAAAGTTTTGTGGCCCTGGCTGGCTACAACACAGGCGTCACGCATTTTGGTTGGAAGTATCCCGGAAAGACGGTCGTTCGCACGACATCGACCGGTCAGTTGGTCCGCGTTCGCGAGCGAACCGTCACGGTGGATGCTGGTGTATTGCTCAAGCGAGTCATCGGCGAATTACGAGCGAAGGGTAAAGAGCTTTTCGTCGTCCCTAATTACTCATATATCAGCCTCGGCACGACGTTCATGGTTCCGGTGCATGGATCGGGGAGCGAGGTCTCAACGCTCGGCGATTCGATCGAATCGGTGCTGGCATATGATCCTGCCACCGATGGTCTTGTCCGAATGAAGCGGGGTGACGAGCGTTTTGGCCGCTGGATGTACAATCCGTCGAGCGGCCTGCTCGTCCTGCGGCTGACTCTTCGAATTCGCGAAAGCTCACGTTACTTCGTACAGCGCACGCAATTGATGTCGCCGACCGCCGCGGACATCTGGCAAACGTTTGCCGATCCCGACGCCTCAAATATCGAGCTCCGTAAGTCGCGCGCGGCCGAGTCGTCCGTTGAGGTCAGCAAGTACTACACGGCGCCGAGCGACGATCAGCAGACTCTCGAAATTCCGCGCGACTCAATCGGTCGCTTGTGGGATCGGCTCGAGGAAAACCCGGTGACGTCGTGGGTGTTTCACACGTTCGTCCGGAAGTTCGGCTTCCACGTCGAGCTATTTCTCGACGAACGGGAGTTCGAAATTTTCTGGCAGGCCCACCGTTCGCTGCCGTTGTCGAAGATTCAATTACGGCTGGTGAAGTGCGACGGCTTATCGCATTCGCCGTTCGGAGACTGTCACCGCATCTCGGCGGACATTTTTATGAAGCGGCGAGATAGCGCCGCGTTCGTCTCGTTCATGAAAGACCAACTGCCACATGCCAAGTTTAATCCCGGAAAGCACAGCATGTGACTCGGCCGCCGAATCCATGTTGTTCGCCACTTGCCAACAAATGATTCACGAGCAGATTCCGAATCTGCTGCGGTTGTACGTCAATCCGCACGTCGCACAGGCTTGCTATTGCCTCACGCGATTCGTTGCTGAAGCGTGGCCGAAGTCGGTCAACGCCGACGAGTATCAAGTCTTCCTGGCCAACAGCGGCGAAGAGGCTCTCAGCGGCGCGATCAAGTTAGCCCGGTATGTGTCTCACGCGCAAGGCGGTTCCAGTGATGGCCTGATCCTCGACGAGGAGGGCCGCTTCGAGCACTTCGCGTTCACCGCCCTCACCGGTCGCGGGCGGTTGTCGTTCATTCCCGGTATCGACATTGTCAGCGATCCAATCGAGTTCTCGGATCGAGTCAACGAATTGACGTCCTCTGTCAGATTCGTAGTCGTGACGCAGGAGTCACTCCGGTCCGGCCGCGTCGCGTGGAGCACCGTTCCCAGCGACGGACGGCGTCCGTTACTGATCGTGTTCTCGACCCACGCCGACTTTTCGGCTTCAGGCGAGTTCACCGACCGAGCTAACACACCGGGCGTTGTTCCCGACATCGTGATTTTCGACGAGTCGTTTACGAATCACGACGTCCCATTTGGCGCGTTCGCGGCGACGGAGCGGATGTATCAACATTGGACTCGGCGCGGCATGACGACGTTTCATTCCACGACGTACCAGCCGAATACAATTTCGACGCTGCACCTGATGAACTGCTTGCGCAAATCGTCGCCGAGATTCATTTCGCGGCATCAAGCAGCGCTGCAGAGAATCGAAAGCGATCCACGATTCCGATACGCACAGTTTCGCGATCTCTACAGCCGTTCGTTGGCGAAGCTGACATCCGTCGTCGGCGCAGACGTGGACCAAGTTCGGGCCGACGGGCACTTCGTGATGGTCGGCGGCAGATCAATCTTTGACGGTGTGGCCGGTGTCGCTTGCAGCATTCGCGGGCACAACCCTCGGACCTTTGTGGAGGACCTTCGACGGACGGGCGAAATTGAGTCCTGCCACGCGGAATTGACTGCGCGGCTCGCCGAACTGACAGGGCTGCCGCACATGGTTCCCGCCGTCAGCGGCGCGTCGGCGGTCGAGCACGCTCTCAAGCTTGGACTCGCCAGCCAATCTCCACGCAGCTACGTGCTTGCCTTGCGCGGCGGCTTCGGCGGTAAGACATTGTTTGCTCTGACGGGGACATGGAAATCGTCGTTGAAGTCCGGTCTGATGCCGTTGTACCCGAACGTCGTATACGTCGACCCGTTCGCGACCGATGCGGTTGCCGCTATTGAATCAGCCTTCCGCGAGCATCCGATCGGTGTCGTGCAATTGGAGTTGGTTCAAGGGGTGGGTGGTGTGCGGGCCATCCCGGCGGCCGTCCTGCAATGTCTCACCGAACAGCGTCACCAATCCGACTGCCTGCTGTTCGTGGACGAAGTGCAGACGGGGATGTTCCGCACCGGGCCGTTCGTCCGTTCGCGGCAACTGGGCCTGCAGCCCGACCTGATCACCATCGGCAAGGGGACGTCCGACATGATGTTTCCCTTCGCGATGACGCTGTTCTCCGATGCCGTGCAGGAGCGACTCGACGAGCGGCACTGCCGACTTCCCGACGCGATCCGCTCGCGCTACGAGTATGAGACTGGCATCCGAGCGGTCTTGAACACTTTGCGGCGAGCGGACGACGTTGCTCTCGTCGAACAAGTGCAATCCCGCTCAGAGTTATTCGCGCGATTGTTGGCCGAAGAACTCCGGACGTGCCCACTGGTTCGCGACGTTCGCTGCTTCGGCCTGCTGATCGGTATCGAACTCGATGCTGATCGCCGACCGCATCGCTGGTTGAAGAAGTTCGTCTATCAACTCTATCTGCTGGCGATGCTTCGTGATCCGCGCTTCCCGCTACTGGTCGGCTTCTGCCAGTACGAACCGAACGTCCTCAAGCTGACTCCGCCACTGTCGGTGACTGACGCTGAGGTGAGGTGCGTGTGCCAAACTCTCTCCTCTGTCCTGCGTCAATCGCTGAGTCGCGTCGCGCTGGGCGGCTTGATGCAGATGATCGTTCCCCAGTGGCTGCGACGGCTGACCTCAAACAATTCTCTGGAGACTAAGTCGTGAATTTGCTGCGAGTCAATTTTCAGGAGCTTTACCGCCGGCACCTCTGTCGGCACTCCCAGTTCGCGCTGAATGTGTGGCACTTGATTGCCGTCATCGGGGTGTACTTCGCGTTGTACGGGATCGCCTTCGCGCTGCCCGGTGGCGAGTGGATCATCGGCGGCGTGCTGGCCGCGTACTTCCTGATTCTCGCGTTCAATATCCCGCTCAAAGTTTTGCTGGTGAATCTCGCGCTGATCTGTGCGCTGCTGGCGGCGTTTCTTGCACTCCCTGAAGTTCCCGTCTGGGTTCATATCTTGCTGCTGTTTGCCTGGCATCGTTTTCAAGTCTGGCAGCATCGAATCTACGACAAGTCGCTGGACATGACGGAGTTCACTGAAAAGTACCGCAAGGGCTTCGCACTCTTCGTGTTGCTGGCGATTTACGAGCTTCCCATCCTGCTGAATTTTCTCGTCTTCGACCGCCGCAACAGGGCTTCATCATGACCGTGAAACTTCTGCCAGAATCGCTCGTCGCCACCGGAGTCCCAGGCGTCGAGTGCGCAGGCTCCCAGAGTAATGGCACGCAGAGCGACGGTTCGCGTCCGCGCGAGCTTGTCTTTCTGCTGCACGGATTCGGAGGCCGCCCCGTGTTGATGTCGCGAGTTGCTCGCCATCTGCTTCGAGCCCGTTTCGCTGTTTGCAATTGGACTTACCCTACGGTGCGCCGAGGTGTCTCGTATCAGGCTGAGCGGCTGCGCGAAGCGATCGCGCAGGCTTCGGCGGAAGGTTCCTATTCATGCATTCATTTCGTAACGCATAGTCTCGGCGGCATCGTTGTTCGCCACATGCTTTGTCATGTTCCGATGATTGGTGTCGGTCGTATCGTCATGCTGGCTCCACCGAACAGCGGATCGCACGTTGCGCGTGTCAGCTCAATGATTCTCCGCCGCATGTGCCCGGTGTTGCAGGAACTGTCCGACAGGACATCGAGCCTGGTGAACTGCCTCGGTGCACCTTCAAATGTCGAAATCGGAATCATCGCCGGGTCAGGTGATTGGGTTGTGTGGCAACACAACACGCACCTCGCCAGCCAGCGCGACCACATCGTCCTGCCTGGCGGCCACCTCAGCCTTCCGTTCCGGCGTAGTTCTGCTCACCAGATAGAACACTTCCTGAAGCACGGTGCCTTCAATCGCCGCCCATGTTCGTAGCCGTCAACGTCCGCGAGACGATTTCTGAATCTTGAGCAGCAACGTGGCAACGCCTCAGTGCCGCGGATCCCGGAAATCAACTGCGCAGCGCAGGCTGGCGTTGAGGTGGAGTGAAGTCGCAGATCGGGCTGCTTATGCCTCGCTCAGGTTACGAGCGAAGTTTTACGCCGACGTGACGACAGCAAGTCCTCGAACGAGCGGAATGGAACGCCGCGTTAGGGTCAGTCGCGTCACTGCGATGACGACAGATGCGATTCCCAGTCGAAGTGACGGGGCGTGTGGGAATCCGTCACAGCAGGCAATCGAGGCTTACTATGGGCGCAAAAAAAGGGCTCTTGAGAGAGAGTGGCAATTGTCTTCCGGCTGGGTTGGGTCACGACTTCAAGACTGGTTGGGTCAAACCGTCTGTCTGTCGCCGGAAGCAGGGTGACTGCTTCAAAGCCATTCTAACTCTCAAGAGCCCGGCTGGGTCTGACTCTCGTAGTGCATGTAGTGTGCCGAATAGGTGCCGCTTAGAAACTTCGGCGCTTCTTTGATGAATCTCGCTGATTTGATTGCATTTCGGCGCCGTATATGACCAAATTCAGGGGCTTTCAAGTAGGACCAAGTGACGGCCATTGGGCGCTGGGCAGCGCCGATCGGCGCTGCAAGCGACGGATTTCTCCATGGAACGCGATCTTTCCCGTAGGTCGAAGCCGTTCATCGCGGCGCTCGGCATCGCTGTCATTATCTACTGCGTTTCCGTCTTGGGATTCGTCGGCACCGCTCCGGATATTCGTCTGCGCGGACTGTTGTCGGATGCGGACCAAGTGAGCGCAGCTCCCGGCATGATGGTTCGGGAGATCGTGGACGCGGAGTACGAGTCGGGTCCGCAGATACAAATCGGCGACATTCTTCAGGAAGTGCGTGACCGGCCAATTCATTCGTTCCTCGACTTTACGGAAGCTCTCCAGTCTCTCCGAAATGCCACCATCGAATCGGGTGGCCGAGTTCCCCTGCGCCGCACGCTGGCGGACGATCAACGTTGGATGCACCCGCCGCTGGTTGAAGTCGATGAAGATGGAAGCCGCTTCGTTTCGGTACGGTTTAAACGACTGTCAACGGGCGAATCGTTCCGCACGCGGCTGATGGTGAAGTCGCTGCCTCTGAGTGAAGTCCTGATTTCGTTCGTCTGGATGACGCTGCAACTGGGGATTTTCGCCGTCAGCGCACTGGCCGCGTGGCATCGCCCTTTTGATCGCAGCGCGCGGCTGTTCTTCGTGATGTGCGCCGTGACGATGGCCGCCTTCATCGGCGGATTTCACTGGTGGGTGCTGGGCTCGAGTTTTCTCCTCAACACCCCGTTCATCGTGTGTGCGGTGCTGGTGCCCGCGGTGTCGTTGCATTTCTTCATGACCTACCCGCGCCGACTGGTGATCATGGAGCAGTACGCGAACCAAACGGTGGCTCTGCTCTACTCTGTCCCTGCCCTGGCCGCGACGCTGATGCTCGGGTTGTGGCTGACGGCGTGGCTACTGACATCACCCGAGACATCCAGTGCGTCCGCCTACTGGATCGTGGGCTGCCTGCAGGTGTTGCGCTGGTGCATCTATGGCTATCTCGTGTTCGCCGCGATGTGTTTCTGCGTGATGCTAGTCGCGTTGGGCAACGAGTACTTCGGGGCGTCCGGAGCGATCGAGAAGAATCAGGTGAAGTGGATGTTTCGAGCGGGGGTCGCGGCCGCCGTTCCGATTACCTACACGCTGTACTTGGCCATCTTTCATCGCACGGACTTCGCCCTGGGCAGCGCGCGGCTGCCAATGTTCTTTGCCAGCCTGTCGTTCATGCTGGCGTATTCCATCGGCATTGCGCGCTTCAAGCTGATGCTGGTGGACGAGTTCGTCAGCAAAGGCATGATGTATCAGGTCGCGACGCAGGGCCTGACCGTGCTGTATGCGTTCGGCGTGGCCTTGATTGCGTTTCTGGCGACCAACCTGAATGTCTCGGCCGCATTGCCGGGCAAGTTCCAGCAGATCTTGTCCGTGGGCGTGCTGCTGGCCTTCACGGTCGTGGTGATGTCCTGGAGTCGCGATCGTCTGCAGCAGATGATCGACCGGCGCTTTTATCGGGAGAAGTATCAGCTCGATAAGGCTCTGCAGCGCGTGAACAGATCACTCGACAGCTTGGCCGATCGACACTCGCTGGGGCAGCGTATGCTGACCTCCTGCCGCGAAGTTCTCGGGGCGAAGTTTGCTGCGATCTATCTGCGCGAACACAGTCGACGCTCGTTTCAACTGCTGGCGATTGAAGGCGTCTCCGGTCTGCCCGAGCAGTTTGAACTGGATGATCAAAGCGTTGAATTGCTCAGACGCGATTCGGCAGTCACGGGAATCAGCATGCGCCCGGCTGATGATTTGACGGAACTGGGTCGCAGCCTGCGGCGTTTCCGGTGCGAACTCGTGCATGCGGTCACGGCCGAGGGCGACATCGACGGGCTGATCGTGCTGGGACGACGCAACAGCGGCGCGGGATACACCGCTGAAGATCTCACGTTCCTCAATACTCTCGGCCAGTTCACGCTCGTGGCACTCCGCAGCGTGAAGCTGCATCAGGACTTTTCCCGGCTCAATGACGAGCTGCAGTCGAAGGCAACGAAGATCGACGAGCAGAAACGTCAGATCGCGATGATGCAGTCGGAATTGAATGGCTCGATAGCACCCAAGGTTTCCTTTGAAGACGCCGAACTGCGTCGCGACATGATCAAAGGCAACAGCCCGGCGATTCAAGAGGTGCTGGACACGGTGCGTAAGGTGGCCGTTTCGGAATCGACGGTGCTGGTGCAGGGGGCAAGCGGCACCGGCAAGGAACTGCTCGCTCAGGCGATTCATGAGAACAGCCCGCGCCGCAACGGGCCGCTGATTCGAGTGCACTGCGCCGCTCTCTCTCCCAGTCTGCTGGAAAGTGAACTGTTCGGACACGTAAAGGGCGCGTTTACTGGTGCTCATCGCGATCGCGTGGGCCGGTTTGAAATGGCCAATGGCGGTACGCTGTTTCTCGACGAGATTGGTGACATCTCGCTCGAAACCCAGATCAAACTTCTGCGCGTTCTACAGACGCGGTCCTTTGAACCGGTGGGCGGAACTCGCACCGTGAACGTCGACGTTCGGCTCATCACCGCGACGCATCAGAATCTGCAGAAGCTCATCAGCGAGGGGCGGTTCCGCGAGGATCTGTACTATCGACTCAACGTGGTGCGGATCACGCTGCCCACATTGAACGAACGCAAGGAAGACATTTTTGAACTGGCACTGCACTTCCTGAGGCAGGCGGCTCATCGCGCCAACAAGGGAGTGACTCACATCGACGCCGACGCGCTGGAAGCGCTCATGCGGCACACCTGGCCGGGCAACATTCGGGAACTGGAGAATGTTCTGGAGCGTGCGGTCGTCCTGTGCGAGGCCGATCACATCTCGCTGAAGGAGCTGCCGCCGGATGTTCTGGCTCCGGGAGAGCTGTCGTTGGTGTCGGCCAAAACGATGCCGGGAGCGATGCACTCGACGCACGAATCCCCGTTAAAGACGCCGTCGCCCGATGTTGTTTCGACGGTGCGTGCCACGTCCCGCAACATTCGGCAGGACGCCGATTTGAATGAGCGCATGATTCTCGAACGTGCCCTCCGGGACTGCGGTGGCAACAAAGCTGAAGCCGCGCGCAAACTGGGCATTCCTCGCAGCACGTTCTTCAGCAAACTGAAGAAAGCCGGGATGCAGTAAGTCGCGGGGGTTGAACAGAAGCTCGCGAAGGGTGCAAAGACGAGGAAGAGAAGAGCGTCTGAAGAGGGGGCCGAGCTTTTGGCATTCTCCGAGTGGCCGTTTGATCTGAAACGGAGAGAGCGACGTTCAATCGCCAACCAGCGATGTCAACGGCTCCAAGCAAGAGACGCACTTCCATGGCTGATCGGAAACAAGAACTCGCGAATGTCGTTACCGGCACTCTGCTTGGCGCGCTGGTTGGTGGTGGCATGGGGCTCGGGGTCTGTATCTATATCTTTGACCAGACACCTTTCTTTGTGGGTGATACGGTCCTCATCGGCGCGCTCGTGTGCGGAGTGCTCGGCTATTGGCAAGGTGAGCGGTTCATCGAATGGCTCAGTGAAAACTGGTGGTGGTTCTGGTGAGTTGGTAGCTCAGCGAGCACCGTGCTTCTTCAGCACTTCGGCCACGTCTTTCCAGCCCAACACCTTCGCGAGGGCTAGCGGGGTCATGCCGTTGTTGGTCTTGGCATTCGGATCGGCACCATGTTCCAGCAGGATTTGTACGCCGATCGCGGTGCCGGCCAGAGCGAGTTGATGCAGCATCGTGAGGCCGTTGTCATCCGTCGTGGTGGCGTTGGACGGGTCTTTCTTCACGAACTCTTCCAGCGAACTGCCCATGTTGACGGCCATGGGATGCTCCTGATCTGGATCGACTGGAGCCGGCTTGCCGCCAAAGAGGCGACTCAACAAACCTTTCGGCTTCTCCCCCGACCACTTGTCTGGCACGAGTCGAATTTGTGTGGGATCTCCAAAGTCCAGGCCCCAGGCTGAGTCATGTTCCGCTCGCTCTTTGCGGCTCATTCTCGAACGCATCAAGTTGACCGTGTAGCCGCCGTAAGCCTTTCCCTGGATGACGTACATCCAATCCGCGATGCGCTGCAGAGGCACCTGAGTTTCATCACCCGCGCTGATGGACTTCAACCAGTTCGGCTCGTTCAACAACCGGCCCGTCACGTTCTTGCCATCGAAGCGAATCTCGCCAAGCCACATCTGCTCGACGCCCTCCGACCCGCTGCGTTCGGCCATTTCGGGAGGATCTTGAAACGCAGCTTTGACACAGGACATGTCCAGACCCGGAACGATGCGGCGATACTCCCAACTCAGCTCACGCCAGAAATAACGAAACGTCGCGCGAGCTTGCTCCATTGCCGCCTGCATCTCGGGATCTTCTTCCGGAACGAAGTAAACCTGCTCCATAACCATGCCCTCGTTAATGAGCTGACTTATTCATCTGCGACCAAACAGAACGTGTATCACTCGTCGCCCGAACAGCCTGACAAGTTCAGTCGCACGCGCAAAGGTTCCGGAATCGAACAATCGGAAATGATCTGGGCGTGGGCGAGAGGTCGTGAGGAGGGCACAGAGGCTCGCGAAGGACGCCAAGACGAGGACGAACTTGCTGGAACGTGGGTAGTACATTTCTGCGGACATCTGCATAACACCAACAGTCGAGAGCTGTCTAATACTCTCCTCAGTTCGAAATTGCCGAGAATCGTTGACATGGAAGAGTTGGTTACGCAGAGTGCCAGTAATGTCTGCCACTGCTTGTTGGGCAGTATGATTCTGTAGAATAGAAGTTAGGCCGCACATAAGGACCTCCGTGAATCCTCAAACACTTTCCGTCGCACTGTTTCCTGTGTTCTTTGGCATGGTCATTGTGTGGTTTGTGCTCATCAAGCTGCTCTTCAATCGTCTTGAGCGGGCGCACCCTCAGAAGTACGAGGCCATGGGCAGACCGTCTCTCTTCTTGCGCAATCACATTGCGGGTAGCTGGGCCACGCTGAAGTTCCTTGTTGGCCGCGAGCACAGGGCACTCAATGATAGGTACCTTTCCAAGCTGTCCGACGCAATGCTCATTTTCTTCGCCGTCTATTTACTACTGTTCTTCGGCTTGTTCATCGGGCTCGCCGGGCAAGCGCCTGCGGCCTAACAATTCATTCAAGCCGAAGCCGCTTCGCGGCTCGGCTTAATTCAGGCGTTATCCGGCTAACCTGGTTGCGACCCTGACTCCAGCCCCGCATTCACTCCGGAATTCATGGAGATTCTCGATGTCTAAACGGTCGACCAATCCAAGCATCTCCTGCATGCGGAAGTTTCTCGGAAGCGTTTCCAAATACATCAAGATCTGCTGCGTCATCAAACCGCTGCAGATTCTGGTCGCTCGCAACCGTTGCAACGAAAAGATGGCTTACATGCGGTCCTTGCCTGCTCATACGGTAGGTCATGACCTGGCACACATGCTGGACAGCAAGGGACTGAAGTTAGTTCCCGGCTTTTACAAGCACGATCTGGATCATTTGATTCTCGGCTATGGTATGGATCCTGAAGAAGAACTGTGCATGCAGGCGTATCTGATTGGCAACGGACGCTGGCAACTTCAAGTGTTTCTTTTCCTCAGCTCGGCTGTATTACTCCCCGGACTCTGGGGCTCGTTGTGGGCTCACTACAAATTGGGTAGGCAAAGCCCGGTCATAACGTCATTGGAATTTGACGAGTGTCTGACGCAGAATACGGATGAGCTACAACGACAGTACGCGCCATCACCGATGCTCTTCGCTGAGACCTCAGCCGCAACACAAACCCGACTTGTCGGATAACAATGCAATGCACCGAGCCGCGAAGCGGGGCGTTTGAAAATGAGCAATCACTCGTCGCTGGGTGGCACCGGTAGCCCGGGTACGCCAACCGGGCTGCCAGCGAGGGACAACGAGAAGGTCTTGGCCACGGATGGAACACAGATGAAACACGGATCAAAGACAGGCTCCTTGGCAGTCTATTGAACAAGACGTCGAGCGGGGTGCCATCGTGCTTGAAACGATCTGGTTGAAGACCGAGTTACACGGCATGGCACGCCCCTCAACGGTCAGTAAGGCATCTCTGACCCTTATCCGTGTTTCATCTGTGTTTGATCCGTGGCTGGTTTGAAAGCTTCCTTCCATCAACGCCGGTCTCAGTCCTTCGTGATCTTTGCGAGCTTCTGTTCAAACCGATTCCCCGGCGGCACTTGCTGTCAGGTCGTTCGGGGACGGGACGACGAAACGGAGCGGCGGCGCCGCAAAGTGCCGCGCCTAAGTTGACGCTCGCAGGAGCCGACCTTAGCGTGACTTCAGATCGATCGCCGTCGATGGGGCTGGCTGTGCACAACGCACCACCGCGCGGCTGCGCCGGTTGAAAGATCCAGCAGAGAAACCACATGCAATTCACCGCAGGTCATTGCCTAATCGTCAGTTGTGACGAGGCAAACTGCGGGGACTGTTTTGAGTTTTCTGCCGGATCGCCGTCGAACGGAATTGAGTTTCAGCGGGTGATGACTTCTTGCGAGACGCGCGCGGTTTGGCAGGCATGCCACTGCACGTAACTCCTGAATTTGCAGAGCTTTCTTCACTTTCCGGTTCCATTGACTGGTAACGGTAATGAAACAAAGACTTAAGCTGTTTGCGGGCCTTCTGGCGGCGTTGGGTTCTGTTTCGATGACGGTGGCTCAAGAGCCGCCGAAGAATCCGCCCGCAGCCAAGAGTCCGCAGGATGAGGCGGTCAGTCGCGAAGCTGCGGCGCTGGAAGCGGAGGTCGGTAAGTACAAAGACACCGCGCCGGAAGCCGCCGAAGCGCTCTACAAGCTGACAAACCTGTACCACGCGAACGGGCAACTTTTCGGGCTGGTGCGAGCCGGTCAGCGGTTTGCGTCGTCGCAGGCGAATGATCCGCGACATGCCGACGTCATGCTCAAGCTGCTCGACGGCCTGGAAGCGCTGACTCGTCAGAAGGATTTTACGGTTGTCGCTCGGCAGTTCCTGGTGCGGTACCCGCAAGCACCTCAGTGCCCGGACGTTGAAGAACGTCTGGCTTATACGCTTGACCGGCTGAACGAGAAGCAGCGCGCCGCCGAAGCCTATCGTGATTGCTGGAAGCGTCAGCCGAATGCCAACGGCAAGCGTTTTGGCGAGCGTGGGGCTCAGCTCTTCTCTGAGGTCAATGTTCAGACAATTATTGAAGGCGCAGAGCTGCTCGAAGACATGTTCGACAAGCTCCCCAAGGATGAGTACGCCCGGCATTTGGCGGTGCGAGCCTTCTATGAACTGCGGCGAGTCAGTCAGTGGGCCAAGGCGAACCAGGTTGGAGCGAAGATTCTGGCGTCGGGCATTGCGTTTCCGGTGCCGGAAGAGTTGCGTGAAGTGCATCGTTGCATGGGCGAGCAGTATGCCTATGTCGGCCAGTACGCCAACGCTGCCGAGAGCTACAAGAAGACTCGCGCGATCCGCGACGACCAGTCCGCGCACTACAACCAGATTGAGCGGCTGTCGAACGCCAGCGCCAAAGCGGCGGAGATGGAGCCCGTCGTCAACGAATACATGGCGAAGTATCCCGCACGCGATGATCGTTGGGATCGGCTGATGTATCTGGCTCATGCCTTCAACCGTGATGGCGATCGAGCCCGTGCGCTGGCGCTCTTCAAGCAAGTGACGGAGAACGCACCCGCAACGCACAGCGCGGCGACGAACTTCGTCCAGCAGAACGGAGTTGAACCCGCTCAATGGCAGCAGTCCGAACAACTGCTGCGATCTGTTCTCGGCAAGAAGCCTGAGCACGATTGGCACCTGCGTTACTCGCTGGCGTTCGATGTCTTACGCGATCGCAAGAAGAGCGAACCCGAAATGCGGGCCATGTTGCGCGAGTTCATTCAGAAGTCGCCGACGAACGACGGTCACGCGCACAATGTCATCAGCCAGTTGCTGTCCACCGCGCCGAATGATGCGGAGTTCAAGGCCGATGTCGCTCTGATCCTGCAGTCACGCCGGGAGTATGCGCACTGGGTGAACTATCGCGTCTACCTCAATGAATGGATCAAGGCGGCTCGTCAGAACAAAGACCTCAAGGACCGAGCGAACGTCGCAGCCGAAGAACTGAAGAAGGCCAACGACGACCCGATCATGGCGTTGTTCCTGCAGATCAACACAGGTATTCACGATCGAGGCGATGCTCAGGCTCGCCGCAAGCTGGCTGCGCCGGAGAACTATCCAAAGCTCAATGACGAACTCGCCCGCGACGTCTTGTGGGGACTCGGTTACTACAATCAACACTATTCGCCCGGCCCCGAGCGAGCTGAAGCAGCTCCGACGTATGGTCGGCTGGCTCAGCGTTTCCCGAAGGTCTGGGACTACCGGTCCTACTGGCTGCAAACGGCGGTTGATTACGGTCAACCCGATGTGTCTAAGGAAGCCGCCAACTTCTTCCTGCAGATGGAACCGCCGCACAATCAGCCCGACACGTGGTGGCGTCTGATCACCGCTGCGGAACGCAGCAAGGACGATGACCTGGCTCGCCGGTCTTTGGCCTACATGCGAGCGGCTCAACAGAAGTACGGCGTCGAGCACGGCTATGCGTCCAACATCGGCGACGCGCTCATGCGGATGAAGCTGGAGAATGAAGCTGTTGCCTACTGGACTGAGCACTCTGCTCCCGGTCTGAATAACAGCGAAGCGATGCAATGTTCCGCGCGCCTGCTGGCTCGGCTGACCGATCCTCAACAACGCATTCAATTCGCCGAACAACGCTTTACACCCAACACCGACTTCCACCCCGTCTACGCTCAGTGGATGGCGGACGAAGTGTTGAAGCTCGGCGATCTGGCGCGCTATGAGCAGATCATTCGCGCCTCGATCCAACGCAAGACCCTGCGTCCGTGGCCTCCGTATGGCTTTGAACCCAGTCAGATGCAGGCCGTCTGGAATGCGTATCGTGCGAATGAGAAGAACACGCCCGAGAACAAGACTAAGCTGACGACGATCATTCGCGACATGCAGACGGATTGGACGTCCGCTCAAGCGGAAGTGCTACTGCTCGATGCCGAACCCGCGAACGCCCGTAAGCCCATCGACCGCTTGCTGGCCTATCAACGAGTAACTCGCAAGCTGTGGCCGGACGGACATCGCTGGGATCAGTTGATGGTGCTGGCTCAGGCGATGGTCGCTCGCGAAGACTACAACGCCGGTGCAACGCTCATCACCGGCCTGCTGGGCAACATTCCGAATGTCGATGAACCGCGCAAGCAGGCGGCTCGGTCGATGATCGGTCAATGCTATGCACGACTCGGAACTGTCGGTCTGACGTACGACGAGAAAAGTCCCATCGCTCCGCTGTTGCAAGCGGCGCTGTATCTCAAGTTGGGCGATGACCGACTGGCTCTGGAGTCCTACCTCGCGAACAAGGCGTTGTTCGATCAGCACCGCAACGAAGTGCCGGTCGACCTGCTGCTGTTCGTCGCTGAGAACACTCTGGCCGCTGGTGGCAACGACAACTACGACCGTGTCGAAGAAATGCTGCGCGGCTGGTTGCTGAAGTTCTCAGAAGCCAAGCAGTTTGATGAGACCACCAAGGCTCACGTGCAGTATCTGCTCGCCAAGAATTTCTTCGCGGCACAGCGATTCGACGTGGCGCGGTCGGAATACACGACCGTCATCAATCGCTATCAGGGCACGCCGTACGCGATCGAAGCTGAGTTCGGTATCGGCGAGACCTTCATGGCTCAGAAGGTCTATGATCAGGCTGAGCAGGTCTTTGAGAAACTGGCCAACAGCCGCGAGACGGAAGTCATTGTTCGCGCGGAGTTCCTGCGCGGCGTGCTGGCTCATCGCCGTGGTGACAACGACGACGCTCGCAAGATCTTTCGTAATGTGCTGGATCGAGTTCCCAACATCGAGCTGGCCAATCAAGCGCTCTACAACCTCGCTGAAGTTTACGGCGCGGAAGAGCGTTACATGGACCAGTTGACGATGCTGATGACGGTTGGTCGTCTCGGTCGTCAAAGTAAGCGGCAGCACGCTCCGGGCACTGCGTTATCCATCGTCGTGCAGGACAGCGACCTCGGTATCAGCCGCGGCAACACCAAGATTCCCGTGCTGGTCCGCACTGAACCGGGTGGAGATGAAGAACTCGTCTACCTGACCAGCGGCGGTGCCGGTAAGGGCCTCTTCCGCGCGGATCTGGACACCATTCTGGGGCCGGCCAAGAAGGGCGATAAGGTTCTGCAGCTGACGGGTAAGGACGTCATCAAGTCCGACTATCCGGAAGCGTTCAAGAAGGAATTCAAGAGCGTTCCTCTGTCGGACGTCGAGATCAAGATCGCCAGCGACGCCATGTTTGAAGTCGCCAGCGGCAAGATCGTCGATGAAGAGGAAGAGACCTTCAGTCAGCGGCTGGAACGTGAGAACCGCGAGCGGCTGGATGCTCAACAGAATCAGAAGTCGAGCTTGCGTCCGAAGAACCAGATCAAGCCCGGCAACCCGATTTACATGCGCGTCAAAGACGCGGATCGTGACCTGGGCGATGAAGTTGATACGGTTGTGGCCAAGCTGGTCGCCGAAAGCGGCGATCAGGTGCAGGTCACTCTGAAGGAAACGGGACCGCACACCGGTATCTTTGAAGGTGCCGCTGAGACCGGCGAACTGCCTGCCGGTGCGATTGCGAGTGATACGTCGATTGATCACAGCGCGCTGATGGCCATCGATAAAGACCCGAAGAGCTTCTGGCTCAGCGAACCCGATGGGGCCACGCCGAAGTTCCTCACCGTCGATATGAAGGACCTGCGCCGCATCAGCCGCGCGAAGTTCTTCACGGGCGACCTCGCTGGCAAGAAGCCGGTGCGCGGTGAACTGCGACTGAGCTACGACGGTGAGTTCTGGTTCCGCGCGGCGGGTTATCCCAGCCTGCTCGATGCTGAACCCGTTGGTGAATTCGGTGCCATGCAGTATCGCGTCTACAACGCGGCCGCTCACGACTGGAAGACCTGGCAGCAGGTCGCGAACCTCGTGAAGAATGGGCAGCCTGTCCGTAAGGGTGACGTGAACGACGGCCTGTTGAGCGTCAAACGCCCGACAGCCGGTGAAGAAGACAACGGCCTGCCGAAGAACTTCGTGGCCGTGTGGTTTGGCAAGTTCGTGCAGCCTCGAGCTGGCGCGGTGCGGTTCCAGATTCACGGACAGAACACGGCGATTGCCGTGAACGGCAAGCTGGAACTGGAATTCGGAGCGGGCGGTCGCACAACCGATGTGTGGTTCGATAAGGGCACTCACGACGTGGTGTTCTTCACAACTGCCAATCCCAACATGCCGGAAGTTTCGGCGCTGCGGGCCCGAGCGGACCTCAACCGTCAGCAGGTGGCCGTCACCCAGTTCCTCACTTCGGACTTCGATCTGACCGGCTTCTCGGCTGCTGAAGCCGCTGAGAAACCAGCGGCTCAAGCGGGCACCAGCATCACGCTGTCGCCGGATACCGCGAAGCTCGGCAAGAAGACCGAGCAGTTCGGACCCGTCAAGGTTCCCAACAACCCGACGGTGCTGGGCTACTGGCAGAACCTCGAAGACGTCGCCTCATGGGAATTCGATGCCGCTACGGCGGGCATGTATGACGTGGTGTTTGAGTACGCTCACGCCGGTGGCAACTCGAAGTTCGAGTTCGCTGTGGGTGATCAGCGCGTGCGGGGGACGATGCCCAATACCGGCGCGTTTACGACCTTCCGCACCGATCGCATCGGCACGGTCATCATCGACCAGCCGGGCAAGGTGACGCTGTCGCTGAAGGCGATTGAGATTCACAACGGCGGTCTGATGGACCTGCGCAATATCACGCTGGTGCCGGCGACGGGTTCACGCGTGGTGCAGAGCGACAAGGCCTGGGAGTTCCGCTTCCCGGCTTCTGACGTGCGGTATGCGAAGTTCGTCATTCATGAGTTCACGGGTGAAGCCGTCGCGATCAATCACGTGGAAGTGAGCGGCGATGATGCGTCGAAGCTGTTTATTCCGACCGAGTCTGACGTGCTGAAGCTGTCACAGAACTCGGTGCTTGAAATCGCGGGTGGCGATACGGTGAAAGCCAGCTACACCGACGACGTGACTCAAGTGAATCAAGGCAGCAGCCGCTTGCTGTCGAGCGACCTGCAGGCCACTTACTTCAACGGTGGCGTCTACCCGATCGGCTATGAGTTCGTGCGTTATCGCGATGGCGCGGTGGGCAATGTCCGCAAGCGTGTGAAGCGCATTGATCCGGGCGAGCGAATCATTGTCGAGATCACTGACTACGATCGTGACATCACGCTGGATCGCGACACGCTGGAGATCGAAGTGTCGGTCAACGACGGCAAGCCCATGAAGCTGACCGCGACTGAAACGCTCGACAACTCCGGCATTTTCACGAAGGAAGTTGATACTGCGGACAAGGCGGACGGCGAGAAGCTGGTCGTCAAACGCGGCGACCGCGTCTTCCTGCGATACGTCGACGAACAGAACACGTTCCCCGGTCACTCAGTGCCGCGTGAGTCGATCGTCTATGTGAATCGTCCCACGGAGGCCAAAGTGCGGATTCTGGAATCGCGCGTGATTCCGCCGCCACCGAAGTCCACGGTTCGCCCGCAGTTCATTTATCAGAATCCGAAGGAAGGCAGCGAACTCACCAATGTGGCGTTTGAAGCGCCGTTGACGGTGGAAGTCATCGACCCGGATGCCGCAAAGGACAGCCGCAGCGAAGTGACTGTCTCGCTGAAGACGTCGGACGGAGCGGTCGCTGATGTGCGTTGCGTTGTCAGCGGAGCCTTTACGGCCGTGCCGCAAGGTGATGCCGAAGACTGGGCTTTGGAAGAAGGCCGCTTCGTCGGCCAGATCGTGATGCAGCTCGGCAGCAAGGCGAGCCCGAATCTGGTGCCGATTACATCCGACATGCCGCGCGACCTGATCGGCGGCGGCAAGCTGACCGACGAGGAACAGAAGTCCGGAGATCAGGGTCTGGTCGCACGCATTCTGAACCTGACCGGCAAGGATCGCATCGAAGCGGGCTACGCCGACAAGCTGCGACCCAAGGAGCCGAAGGGCATCAAGGTGGCTGCTCAAGGCCGTCTGATTTCGAACGGTATCCTCGCCTCGGTCGATCGTGATTACGAACGTCCGATGGAACGCCTGCACGTGGGCGAGAAGCTGTTCCTCATGGTGACTGACCCCGATCAGGACGCATCCGATGAACGGGATACCGTGTATGTGGAGATCAAGTCGGAACTCGGTGAGAACGAGAAAGTACCACTGACGGAGACGCTGGCTCACAGCGGCATCTTCACCGGTTCGGTGATCCTGAAATCCGCCGAGAAGCCGAAGCCCGGTAACTATGATCCGGCGGATTCGGCGATCGAAGTCTTCTTCGGTGACAACGTCAGCATCACCTACGTCGACAAGGCCGCCAGCACCGCTGAGGGCACGCTAGAGTTGTCGAAGCAATTGCCGGTTGTCATCGGCACAGACGGTCTGGTGCAGGCCTTCAGCAAGACGTTCAACGACGAGAAGCTCGCCGTCGAAACGAAGTTCCATATCGCCGAGAGCTACTTCGAACTCTTCAAGAGCCACAAGAGTCTCGGTCGAACTGCTGAGGAGAAGGAAGACCTCGCCGCCGGCCGACGCCTGCTGCGTGAGGTGATGGAGGACTATCCGGATCCGAAGTATCAGCCGCGCATCCTGTATCTGCTCGGCCAGTTCGCTCAGGAACTCAACAGCACGGATGAAGCTGTCGAGTCCTATGAAACGATCGTCAAGCAGTACCCCGAGCACTCGCTGGCACCGGACGCTCAGTACAAGCTGGCTCAGGCGTATGAAGTCGCCGGCAACTTTGATGAAGCGCTGGAAGCCTATGTGACGTTGGCTGCGACGTACCCGAAGAGCCCGCTGATCGCGAGCGTCATGATCCGCATCAGCGACCACTTCTATAAGCAGGAAGACTTCATCGTCGCTGCTGAAGTCGGCAAGAAGTTCCTGGAGAGATTCGAAGGTCACCAGCACGCACCGAAGATGGCCTTCCGCATCGGCCAGTGTTACTACAAGGCCAAAGAGTTCCGTCAGGCCGGTGATTCGTTCGACAACTTCACCAAGAAGTTCCCGGATGAAGGTCTCGCTTCCGACGCCCTGTTCTGGTCGGGGGAGAGCTTCCGCATGGCGAAGGACACTCGCGAGGCGTTCCGCCGCTACAACCGCTGCCGCTGGGACTATCCATCCAGCGAATCAGCCAAGTACGCCCGCGGTCGCTTGGCGCTGCCCGAAATGCTGTCTCAATTCGAAGCCGAAGCGAACAGCGTCGAGGACAACAACTAGTACTGATCAGACCCCAAAAGTAGCAGGCACATTCCATGTGCCGTAGCCCTCAGCGGACGGTACATGGAATGTGCCTGCTACTGTCCGCATCCCGAATCGGAAGTCACTCGCGCGACGACGTCGGCATGGGGCGACCGCCTGCGGGCATTCCTGACGGGCAACAGCCAACCGGGCAGGTATCAGGACGAGCTGCCAGCAGGCCGCAGATCGGGGCGGCCGTGCCGTTGAAGCGGGCCGCGATCAGTTCGACCAGAGCGCCTACGAAGTCGGGGTGCGTGCCGACGGTCTTCGCACGTACCAGCGTCATGCCGAGTTCATCGGCCTTGTGGCGGGCTTCGTCATCAAGGTCGAAGAGCACTTCAATGTGATCGGACAGGAAACCGATCGGAGCAATGGCGACGACTTCCTGGCCGCTCGCTTTCAACGTCTCCAGGTGGTCGCAGATATCAGGCTCCAGCCACGGGTCTTGCGGACGTCCGCTGCGGCTTTGATAGACCAGCTTCCAGCGCGATTCCGGAATGCCGACCGCTTCGCTGACGAGCCGCCCAACTTCGCTGAGCTGCTTGGCGTAGTCGCATTGGTCGGCCATGCGCAGCGGAATGCTGTGCGCGGTGTAGGCGACCTGCACGCGATCACGCTGTTCGGGTGAAAGCTCGGCCAAGGCTTCGCGCAGCCGCGCCGCGTTGGCGGAAATGAAGCCGGGCTGATTGAAGTAGGCTCGCACCTTATCAATCTGTGGAGCGTTCTCTCCCGCTGCCTGTCGAGCCGCCTCAATGTTCTCCTGATACTGCCGGCAACTCGAATACGAACTGTAGGCGGCATGCAGCACCGCCAGCGCGCGACCAACTCCATCCGCCGTCATCTGCTGGAGCGTATCCGGCAGCAGGGGATACCAGTTGCGATTGCCCCAGTAGATCGGCACATGGATGCCGCGTAACGCCAGTTCCGGCTTCAGCGCGGCGATCAGTTCACGAACCTGAGCGTTGATCGGGCTGACGCCGCCGAAGTGATAGTAGTGCTCGGCCACTTCCAGCAGTCGCTCGTCGGGGATGTTGCGACCGCGAGTCACATTCCGCAGAAAGGGCATGACATCGTCACGAGATTCAGGGCCACCGAAACCAACGATCAGGATCGCGTCGTAAGGTTGAGACACAGAGAACTCCGCAGAAGATCAACACGGTTGCTGTTTCACCACAATTAAAGTCGCCAGCGGTTCCCGGTCCAACTGAACTCGAACGAACTTCATGGGCAATAGCTCGCGCGGCGCGCACGAGCGATCACTCCTGGGTTCATCGAAGACACGGATCTGTGGTGCTCAGGGGCTCAAAACTACTTGTCGAGATCAAAGAACTCGGACTCACCGGCGTCGCCCAGGTTCCCTTTGCGAAGAGTCGGCTTCTTTCCCGAACTGCCCATGCCGGGTGGCAACGGTGGGGCCTTGACCGACGGACTGCGGGGCTTCTCGGCTCCGGGTTTCGCGGTCACGATGGGTTTGGGTTGAGGGCGAGCACCCGTGGACGGCAGCGAGGCGCTGCTGGCAGGGCGAGAAGCTGACTTCTTGCGTTCTTCGGCAATCTCCAGCTCAATGATGTCGTCGAGGTCGACAGGCACCTTGGGTGCGTTGGCCGGGCCTGGTTTTCGCCCCGAGGCGAGAACGCCGCTGGACGGGCCGGAGGGACGCACGGGCGCTGCAGGTCGCGCCTGAGGAGCCGGCGGCTTGGCGGCCACTGGCTTCACAGGCGCGGGAGCCGGCTTCGGAGAGCCCGGTTTGACCATGCTCTTCGGCGCCGGAGCTCCGGCGGTGGGTTTCTTCGCTGCCGGGCGATTCACATCGCAGACTTTGCATCGGCCTTTGGAATCGAGGGCCTCTCCGCACTCGTTGCACAGCGGCACTGGCATGCCGGATTCTTCAATGTCCGAATCACCGTGCCGCCTCTTTGACAGCCCTGCCTTTTCCAAGGTATCCAGAGCATCGAACACGGGAGCCGGGGCTGGCTTGGCCTTCGCCGACGGCAACGCCTTGTCCATGATCGTGGACGGCGGCTTGACCGCGGAGTCCTTGGCCTTGAGCTTCAACTCTTGCGACTGCCAGGAAACAGCTTCCCCGGAAGTCATGCCCGCGACGTCTTTGGTGACGAGATTTTCTTCTCGCACGATCTCGGTCGTGGCGATCTTGCCGCTGGTCACGTCCTTCGCTGAGACATGCACGCGAGCCTGCTCGTCGTAGCGGATCGTCACGCTGACCTGCGAGTTCTCGGGCAGCTTGGGCGGCAGGTTGTCGATAATGCACGTGCCCAATTCAACATACTTCTGATCGGCGTCGGTGCCGCTCTCGACGATGTGTAGGTGCACTCGCTTCTGGTTCGGAATCACCGTGCCGAACGTCTGCTCGAACGACGTTGGCAGCGGCGTGTTGGCCGGGATCAGGAAGTGCGGTTCGCGCTGTCCGGTTTCGTTGCGGACCAGAATGCCCAGCCCGCGAGCGGTCACGCTCTGCTGCTTGATCTTCGCCAACCGGGCGCTCGCAGCCTCGTTGAGGATCGACTTTGCGAAGTCGTTGTTCGTCAGCAGCATGCCGGCGTAGTAGGTCGCGCCATGAGCGATCGACAGATCCGGCGACAGTGACGTATTCAGCGTGCGTCCGCCGATTTTCTTGAGCGCGTTGCGCACCATCGGCATGCGGGACGAACCGCCAGCGGTGAGGATCACATCGACGTGAGCCCAGCCCAGCTTGTTGTCCTTCAGCATCTTCTGCGTGATCTCACAGGTGCGGTCCACCAGCCCCTGAGTCAGCCGTTCGAACTGAGTTTGTTCCACCTGATAGGTCTTGCGATGCCCGTCATGCTGCACGGTCAAAGCGGCCTTGGCGCGCACAGACAATGCTCGCTTCGTATTTTCCACTTCGAGCGCCAGGAACTGCAGCGACTGCGGATCTTCGCGCGGGTCGACCTTGAATTCCTTGACGAACTGACCGGCGATGGCGTTCTGCAAGGTCTCGTTGAAGTCGAGACCGCCGAGGTTCAAGTCGCCGCTGCTGGCGATGACGCGGACTTCGTTCTTGTGATACCGCACGAGCGACAGGTCGAACGTACCGCCACCGAGGTCATAAACCAGAATCCGCTGTTCTTCGGCAAGTTCCGTAAACCACAAACCTTCCGTGCCCAGCACATAGCACAACGCCGCGGCCACCGGTTCGTTGATGATATCAACACGCTTGAGTCCAGCTTTCAGGCCCGCTTCAACAGTGGCCTGCCGCTGCAGTTCGCTGAACTGGGCGGGGACAGTGATGACCGCCTGTTCGAGCTTGCCGATTTTCTCTTCCGCTGCCGACAGCAGTTTCCTGACGATGATCGAGGACACATCGATCGGCGTGTACGACTTGCCGTCGATCGTCCAGCGTTTGTGCGGATCACCGATGTAACGCTTGGCGTTCTGAATAACTCGTTCGGGCCGCACAATCGCGTTGCGGAGGGCTTCCGTACCGACGACCGCCTCGCCATCTTCGATCAAAACCACCGACGGCGTCGTCAATTCGCCTTCGTGATTCGCCAGCGTAACCGGCTCGCCATGCTCATTGAGATGCGCGATGCACGAATACGTCGTTCCGAGATCGATGCCGACAGCCTGGGTCTTCAACATGGGAGTTCTCGTGGCGTGCAAAAGAAGTGCGCGGCCATCCTAACGCGGTTGATATATGCTCTCCAGCAACGATTTCTGTGGGCTAAAGAGAGTCAATATCGTCGTGGAATTCGGGGTGTGATTGTCGGAAGGAGACTGGCGTGCTGACTAGGCAGATCGAGCCGATTTGGACCAGAAGTCACACGATCTGGCGGGCGTCAGGTGTTACACCCTGCCTGTTCGCCAAGATCTGCGGCCTCCTGTGTGTCTGTCTGCTAAGTTTTTCCGGCACCATCCAGCCTCTGGCGGCCCAGCAGGCTCCCCCGAAGCCCGCTGCGTTGCTCACCGGGACCAGGTTCGCTGACACGTTGTTAAACCCGCTGTCGCTGTCCTGGACTGAACGACCCTTGCGGACGGGTATGAACGAACTCGGTGAGCTGAAGCGCGTCTCCATCCTGCTGGACCGGCGACTTGATCCTTCGAGCCCCGTGTCGTTGGAGGCTCAGAAAATCGCGGTGATGCAGATCATCAAACAGGCCGCGAAGCCACTGAATGCGGACATCAGCGCGGTCGGCAATGTGTTGTACGTCGGCCCGCGACTCACCGCGCAGCGGCTGCGAACGATGGTCGACCTGCGACATGACGAAATTCTCACGCAGATTAACTCCGGCAAGGTCAAACCGGCTCCGGCGGCAATCACGGCGCGCACGAATCGACGCAGCATCGCGTGGGACGATCTCACAACACCGACTGAAATCGTGAAGCTCATCGCGGAAAAGTCTGAGCTGACCGTGGATGGCATTGAGGCGGTGCCGCACGACCTGTGGGCGAAGGGGATACTGCCGAGCGTGACGTCATCGGAAGCCCTGCAGTTGATCCTCGGGCAGTTCGATCTGTCGTTTGAATGGAGTGAAACCGGAAAAGGTGTCCGCGTTGTTCCGCTGCCCGAAGCTCCTCGCGTCGAACGCATGTACGAGGTCGGGACGAAGGCGGATCAGCTTGCGAAGTCTTTGCCGCAGGAAGTTCCCGAAGCCGGCATCACCGTGAAGGGGACGAAATTGATCGTGTCAGGGCGGTCTGAAGAGCACGACCAGATTGACGCGATTCTGCATCCGAACCGGCAGGTGGCACGCAAGCCAAACGCCGCGCCGCCGCAGGTGCTCTTCACGTTCGAAGTCAAGAACGTGCGGCTGATTGATTTCATGCAGAACTTCGAGAAGCAGTCCGATTTCCGCTTCGACTACGACGCGGATGAACTGGAGCAGGCGGGGATCAAACTCACTCGCGAGATCACCTTGAAGATGCAGCGAGCCAAGCCCGCAGACCTCTTCCGCGCGATGTTCGCGGACACTGGCATCGACTTCGAGATCGATGGTACGACCGTGAAACTCCGCCCTCAGTAGCTGTGCCTGTGATCGCCGTGAATTTGCTGACGCACCGACACGTGGATTGGTGCAGTTCCGCCTTGTCGAATGCCGTCGTGGCGGAAAACTCGTTGGCGGACGACGCCAAGGCCGATAATCTCGCATCGGTGTTTTTGGATCTGGCGAGGCTCCCATGGCGATTGAGCAGCGAACAACTCGATGCGATGCGATCAATCGACGGGAATGGCTGCGTCTAGGCGGCCTGAGCCTCGGTGCGTTGACGACTGGCGCGATGCCGAGTTTGTCTCGCCTGTTCGCTGCTGAAGACTCAGCGAAGAGCTTTGATAAAGACTTTTCCGTCGTGCTTTTCTGGGCGAATGGCGGCCCGAGTCATCTCGACCTGTTCGACTTGAAGCCTCAAGCTCCGACTGAGTATCGCGGACCGTTCCGTCCCATTCGTACGAACGTGCCGGGGATGGATATCAGCGAGCTGATGCCCAACCTCGCGCGGCTGGGTGACAAGATCACGCTGGTTCGCAGCTTGTGTCATGAACGAGCGGAACATTCGGGCGGCACGCATCGCTTCTTGTCCGGCTATGCCTCGCGCGCCGCGAACCTGCCCGATGCCGAGTTTCCCGAACTGGGTTCCATCGTCGCGCGGCAGTTGGATCGCACGACGCGCGACGTGCCGACGTTCGTGGCGGACTCAAAGTTCTACGGCGGCGGTCCGGCGTACCTCGGTTCAGCCTACGCGCCGTTCATGCCGAGTCCAAACCCGCTCACATCCAGCGGTGCCAACACTTACGACCCGGTGCCGCTGTATCGCACGGAAGGCGGCGTCGACAATCTGGCTCTCACGGTCGAACACGCTCGTCTGCAGCAGCGCGGTTCGCTGTTGCAGGAACTGGATCGCAACCCGCGTGCGATCGACTCAAATGGTGAGATGTCCGCCATCGACGCGTTCAATCGTCGTGCGATGAACATCTTGACGAGCACTCGCACGCGCGACGCCTTTGATCTCACGCAAGAGACCGACCGAACTCGGCAGCACTACGGCGACACTCACTGGGGTCGCAGCCTGCTGACTTGTCGCCGTCTCGTCGAAGCCGGAGTGCGGTTCGTGCAATGTCACGCGACGTATCGCCTGAAGACGGAAACAGGCCGCACGACGACGTGGGACGACCACTCGGTGAACTCCGACATCTTCGGAGCCTATCGCGAGAAAGTTCCCTGCTTCGATCAGGCCGTGCCTGCGTTCATCGAAGACCTCTATGCGCGAGGACTCGACCGTCACGTACTGTTCATCTTCTGCGGCGAGTTCGGTCGCACGCCGCGCATCGCCGCTCAAGACGCCAGCGGCCGCCCCGGCCGCGATCACTGGCCGCGAGCTATGAGCGTCCTGCTCTCCGGCGGCGGTCTGAAGATGGGTCAGGTCATTGGAGCCACCAACCGCAAAGCGGAAGAACCGATCGATCGCATCATGGATTCCAACTGCCTGCTCGCGACGATCTATCACCGTTTCGGTATTTCAACAGCTCAACACTTCATGGACCCCTCCGGCCGCCCCATCCAGATCCTGCCCAGCGGCGTGCCGATCAAAGAGTTGTTGTAGTCGCTTGGATCTACGCGGTTCAGTCCTCTGGAGGGCTCCGTCAACCCGGAGCACTCCAAGGCGCAGCCTACGAGCCGGGGCTGTTGAGGCAGCGTTTCAGGAACTCCCAGATCTGAGGGTTGCGATCGGTCGCCCACGTGTGATCAAGCTTCGGGACTTCGATAAGTTCCGTTGGATGGCCCTCGGTTCGATACTGGACCGCGTCAGACTGCATATTGGCCAACAGGCGATCCTCTTGTCCGACAACCAGCATGATGGGGATGCGGCGATCGGGCGACTTGGTAGTTCGCTTCACGCCCGAATGGGAAACGACTGCTGCCTCCTGCGCGGATCGTTCTGCCGCGACGAGTTGAGCGAACGAGCCGCCGTCGGACATCCCGATGAGCGCCACACGGTTCGTAGTCACATCAAAGCGCCGCGCGAGTTCCTCTTTCAGAAGGTCAAAGAATTGAAGGTCAGAATTCATCGCTGGATCGGCATCAATGAGCCACGTCTGACCGGCAGACGGGGGATAGACCACCACAAGTCCATCTGCTGCCGCAAAGCGATCAAGTTCTGAGTAGAACGCCATTGAGGTTGGCGTTTCACCAGCACCATGGAACGCGAACACGATCGCCGCAGGTTGCGCCAACCGTTCAGGCACAACCAGCCGATAAGTGCGTTTGGCTTCGCCGACCGTGAGTTCTTGGGTTAGCACCGCGTGACGCGGCATGCTCCCGGCAAGCCAGACGACCACGATCACCAAGGCGATGCAGAAACCAGTGACAAGGATGTGCTTCTTCATGGCTTACGAGTAGGACCTGACGGCTGTGCCAAAAGCAGGTTTCTTCCCTCACTCGATCCCAAGCTTCGCTTGGGGCCGGGAAAAAATCTGATCGCTTCAGGTCTTGTTTTCAGCCGCTGCGAATTGTGCTCGCTTGATCATGCCTGCAACGATTGGAAGAGTATTGATCGCAATCAGCCGCGTTCCCGGATGCGCGTTCTGAAAAACACGGAAGATCTCGTCAGCGAACGCCTGACCGATGAAGTCTACTCCTTGAAAATCGAGGATTACTTCCGCAAATCGCTCAAATCGCGTGAGGACTCGCCGCGCTTGAGAACGCGAGATCAAGTTGTCTGATCCATATTGAGCTAACTTGATCGGTGCATGTGTTCGAGAAAACGAAAACTCATCGGAATCCGTGGCATAGTGGCTGAATAGATCCTTGAGCTGCATCTTGGATGACAGGCCAACCGTCATCCGAACCAGCGTTCCGGAGAATTCGGGTTCTTCGACTTCGATCAACCAGTCGTTGTCTCCGCGATCGTGCGAGAAGAAGAGATTTCTCGACAGAATGGCAAACGAGTCCACCATCCGGGACGTGAAGAAAATACCTTCACCAGAATGGTGCTCGGGATCGGTTGTGAGCTTACCCTTGGCCAGTTCCAGAATCGCTTCCCGCTCGTCATGCAGACCAATCGCCTGTGCAATCTTCCGAAAGATGCCGATACCGTAATCGCGAACTTCGATCTGAATCGTCATCGCTGTCCGCAGCATCTTGATGTCCGCAGCCTCACTCTGCGAATGGTCGATCGCATTGTTCAACATCTCAGTGAAGCCATAGTTCAACACTCCAATCACATTGCTCGGCACTCCTTCCAGGTGACTGCGGAGGTGGTTCGTCCAGACAACGTCTTCAGACTGTCCTTCAAGGACCACCGTTGTTTGGACGCGATCCAGGGTGACTAACTGGTATCGCCTCGATCGTGTCTGTCCCGAAGCCTGCAAGATTCCTTTCTCGCACAGTTCACGAACATGCTTGTTGATGGCCTGCCGGCTCAAACCAAATTGACTGGATGTTAGGGCAACGATGTCGCTCGGATGCTGCTCCACATGCTCGACAATGAAGAAGTGAATGTCGGCGGTCCGCTGAGTTGTCATGGCTGATGCTTGAGCAAGATGGGAGTTCGAGAACTGTCAAATCGAACGATTGCTATTGACAACTTTTGCGTTGTTGATTGTCAATTTCAAGTGCGGATTCTGCCTTTTTGTGTTTTGCAAACTGCTTATTTGAAATGACTTACGATTGTAAACTCTCAGGCGATCGCCAGTCACACCGAGCCGCAGTGAATGGCTCAGATGTAGTCCATCTGCTCACATCAGATAGGGATTGCAGATGTCTGGAATGCCTTGTCGCGGTGCTCTGGAAATCGAGTCCGGGCGGCTAAACTGAGCAGTCTGACTCTCTGGCGAGTGAAAGAACTCGTTTCCGAGTCGCAACGATGGACACTCTTTCCGAAAGGATGCGCGGATGGCTCGACCGTTTGCTCACCTGCATTGTCATACCACGTTCAGCATGCTTGATGGCGCGACCCGGTTGGGGGACCTCATCAAGAAGGTCAAAGCCAACGACATGAATGCCGTCGCGATCACCGATCACGGCAATCTGTATGGCGCTTTCGAGTTCTACAACTCCTGTCGTGGCGCGGGCATCAATCCGATCGTGGGCTATGAAGCTTACATCGCTCCCGGCAGCCGACTGGATCGCACGGGCGCGTCGCGGCAGAAGGAAGCGGCCTATCACCTGACGTTGATGGCCATCAATCGCACGGGCTACTTCAATCTCATCAAGCTGACCTCGAAGGCGTACCTCGAAGGCTTCTACTACAAGCCGCGTATCGACAAGCAGATCCTCGAAGAATGCAACGAAGGACTCGTGTGCTTGTCCGGTTGCGTGGCGGGTGAGCTGTCGCAACTCATGCTGCAGGATCGGCATGACGAAGCCGAGAAGCTTGTCGAGTGGTACTCGCGAGTCTTCGGCGATCGCTTCTATATGGAGATTCAGAACGCGGGCCTGGAGATTCAGCGGCAGTGCCTGGAGATGACGGTCAACCTGGCCAACAAGAAGGGCCTGCCCCTCGTTGCGACGAACGATGCGCACTACCTCAATCGAGAAGATGCCAACGCTCATGACGTTCTGTTGTGCGTGAGCACGCTTTCGCAGCGGTCCGATCAGAACCGTATGCGGATGAGTTCCGATCAGTTCTATGTCCGCACGCCGGACGAAATGTACGAGGCGTTTCCCGGTTTCGAAGAAGCCGTGGCGATGTCGCAAGTCATCGCGGATCGTTGCGACATTCAACTGGAGAAGAACCCCAAGCACTACCCGGTCTTCGCGCCGCCGGACAAGCTCACCGATACGCAGTACCTCCGCAAGCTGTGCGAAGACGCGCTGCCCGAGCGGTATGACGTCGTCACAGATGACATCAAGGCGCGGCTCGACCTGGAGCTCAAAGTCATCGAGAAGATGGGCTACTCGTCCTACTTCCTGATCGTGTGGGACTTCGTGCGGTTCGCCAAGGAGAACGATATTCCTTGCGGTGCTCGCGGTTCCGCCTGTGGTGCGATGGTCGCGTTCCTGCTGGGCATGAGTAACGTCTGCCCGCTCAAGTACGACTTGCTCTTTGAACGCTTTCTGGACGAGAGCCGTACCGAGCCGCCCGATATCGACATCGACTTCTGTCGCGATGGCCGGCAGAAAGTGATTGATTACACGAAGCAGAAATACGGCACGGACAGCGTGTCGCAGATCGGTACGTTCGGCACGTTGAAGGCCAAGGCCGCGATACGCGACGTTGCTCGCGCGCTGGGCTATACGCCGACGGAAACCAATGAGATCGCGAAGCTCATCTCGGATGATTTGGGCATCAAGATCAAGGACGCGATTACTCAGAACCCCGAGTTGCAGCAGAAGTACGACGGCGATCCGAAGATCAAAGAACTCTGCGATCTGGCGATGTCACTGGAAGGCTTGTGTCGTTCGGCCGGTACTCACGCGGCCGGTGTGGTGGTGGGTGATGGTCCGCTGATTCGTTATCTGCCGTTGCAGACGATCTCCGGCAAGAGCGACGTCATTACTCAGTGGGACGGTCCGCACGTCGAGAAGGCCGGCCTGCTGAAGATGGACTTTCTCGGCCTGCGTAACCTCACGATTTTACACAAGGCCGTGCAGAACGTCCGCAAGCACCGTGGCATCGACATTGACCCGCTCGATTTTCCGCTCGACGACAAGCAGACATTTGCACTGCTGCAACGTGGCGAAACGAAAGGCATCTTCCAGTTTGAAGGCGGCGGCATCCGCGACCTGCTGACGAAGATGAAGCCCGACTGCTTTGCCGACATCATCGCGACGAGTGCCCTCTATCGACCCGGTCCGCTCGAAGGCGGCATGGTTATGGAGTACGTCGACGTTAAGAACGGCCGCCGTGAACCGACGAAGGTGCATCCCACCGTCGATGCGGTGTTGACCGAGACGCACGGCGTCATGGTTTACCAAGAGCAGGTGATGCGGATCTTGAATCGCGTGGGCGGCATCGGATTGGCCGACGCGTACAAGTGCATTAAGGCGATCTCGAAGAAGAAGCTCGAAACGATCGCCAAGTTCAAGGACGAGTACATCGCTGGCGCGCAATCTCGCGGCATCGATGTGGAACTCGCCACCAAGCTGTTTGAACTCATCGAAAAATTCGCAGGCTACGGCTTCAACAAGTCGCACTCGACGGCTTACGGATTGGTCTCGTACCAGACGGCTTATCTGAAGGCGCACTACAAAGTCGAGTTCATGGCTGCGCTGCTGTCGTGCGGGATGGAAGACTCGGATCGCATCACAGAACATACGGACGATGCACGGCGTCTGGGCGTGCCTGTCGAACCGCCGGACGTCAACAAGTCGGACGTCGAATTCACTGTCGAAGGTGACCGCGTTCGCTTCGGCCTGGGCGCCATCAAGGGACTGGGCGAAGAAGCGATGGGCGCTCTGGTGGAAGCTCGTCGTCAGCACGGCGAGTTCAAATCCATCTTTGACATCGCCGAGCGAGTCGATCCCAAGTGGATGACCAAGGCGAATCTGGAAACGCTCATCAAGGCCGGTTGCCTCGACAAATTAGGGCCCAATCGCGCTCAGCATGTTGCCGCGATTGACCGTGCGGTGCAGTCGGCAACTCAGAAGGCCAAGGACAAAGCCCGTGGTCAGAAGAGTCTGTTTGGCGGCTTCGGCGAGACAACCGCGGAGAAGTCGCAGGACAATGCTGAGATCGTATTTCCTCCCGCCGACGACTGGTCGTACGCGCAGAAGCTGGCCTCCGAAAAGGAAGTTTTTGGCTTCTACCTGACGTCACATCCGCTGACTCAAGTCGCCGATCGGCTTGATCGCTTGATCAACACCAAGAACAGCGAACTCGGTACCCTGGACGACGGCACCGAAGTGATGATCGGCGGCATGATTTCATCAATCAAACCGGCGTCAACCAAGAAGCCCAGCCGCAACGGTCACACCAAATACGCGAACTTCGACTTTGAAGATTCCAGCGCCATCGTGCGTTGCATCATCTGGCCGGAAGACTTCGCGCGCGAAGGCGAGAAGGTCAAGAAGGACACGATCGCCATCATCAAAGGCCGAGTCGATCGGCGCGGCCGCGAACCGAATGTGATCGTCAATCAGTTGATGACACTGGACGAGGCCGAGAAGGCGTTTACCAGCCATGTGGCGATCAAGTTCCAGCGTGGCGTGCATACTGAAGCCGATGTCTCACGCACTCGCGATGTGCTGAATCGCTTCCCCGGCAAGACCAACGTCTACTTCCTGGTGGAGTCTATCGACAATGAGAACCCGAAGGGCAAGTTGCGTTATACGCTCATGCCACCTTCGGAATTGAAAGTGTCGTGCGGCGACGAACTGCAGCAGGAATTGAGTAATATCCTCGGTCGTGGCAACTTGAAGTTCATCGCCGAAGTCAAAAAACGCGCGACCAGCACGCAACAATCGACTGGCCGTTGAGGCATTGCGTGGTATGGTCTTTGTTAAATCGCTCACGACCAAATCGCGAACGAGGGCGGCTGGGCGCTTGCGGACTGTGATTGCACTCCGCTCGTCACTCGGAGACTGCTTGCTACTGCTCAATCGACTGGGTCGCGGAGGCGTGTGCCTCGGCGGGGATCGCGGGATTTGATTCGGGCGGCTTCGGCTTCTTCGGTCAGTTGCAGGGCGATCAGAGTCTGCACGCTGCTGCGGTAGAGGCTGGCGCGGGTGCGGTAGTTGAAGTCGCTTTGAGCTTTTGCCTGCGCGAGGTAGCTCTCGAAATCGTTAATCGCGGTGTCGAGCAATTCGCGGGACCGTTGCAGATTCTCAGTATTCACTGACGCACTGGTGGATGTGCGGCGGAGCAGGTCGGCCAGTTGCTGGCGCGTCTGGGCGAGCGGAATCTGAATAATACCCTGATCTGAATACTGATCTGCCAACTGCTCCAGAGTCGCAATGGACAGTGTCAGATCTTTCGTGGCCGCGTCGATGTCGGGTGAGGTTTCCCACACGGCGGCTCGCCGTGCGAGGGCGACTCCGAGTAGTAATTGATACTCGGAGATGTGCGGAAAGCGGCTGGTCAGTTGCTGGGCGAGTTGCACGGCTTTGCCCAGATGCTGAGTCGTCTGCGGTGCGGGCAGGCCGGCGCGACTGGCGTGCGTCAGCGTGTCGGCAAGTTCGAAGACGCGGTGCGGTTCGTACGGAGACCGCTCGACCAGTTCATCCAGAATCTTCACCGCTTCTGCGAACGCTTCACGTGCCTGCTCAGGTTGCCCGGTGACCGAAGTATGCACCAGCCGATGCCGCAGGCACTGAGTCAACCGGAATTTATACTCAATATTTTCAGGATGCTCTTCGGCCAGCAAGCGGAACTGAGTTGCCGCGGCGCTCAGCAGGTTGTCGAGACCTCGAATCGGATCGCGTTCCTCGCTGTCGGGCTGCATTGTTGACGGCAGGGCCTGCCGCAGACGGTCGGGCAACTGCGACATCAGCCCTCGATTGGGAGGACGATTCTCTTCGACGGGCGGCGGTGATGACTCGGGCCGATCAGGCGGCGGACTGCGGCGTGCGTCGCGGTCAGTGGTGTCGCGCGGGTTGCGGCGATTAGCGGGTCCGAAGCTGACATCGCGCGTGCCCGAGCGGACGTCGATCGACGCGAACAGATCGGTCGCTCGAGCCAATTCGAAGCGGACGGCTTCATCCGCTCGATCCGAGTCCGGCAGTTCCAGCAGCGACGCGCGGGCTTCGAGATGTTCATTGAACGCGTTACGGAACTCACCCCGCCGCAGGGCGAGTTCACCCAGGTCGTTGTGCATCGATGCGGACAGGGCAATCAGGTCCGTGCGCAGCGGGTGATCGGCGATCAGTCCCTTCAGCAAAGCTAAAGAACTTTCGAAGGCTTCCTGTGCTTCGGCCAGTCGTCCCAGCCGCAGTTGAATCGCTCCAGCGCGGCGATGAGCTTCGGCGATCTTCTCCGCGAGGTGCACGTTGTCCGAATTTTTGGTGGCGAAACGGCGGTAGAAGTCCAGCATCTGGTCGAGCAACTGCGCATCGGCGTCCGACAGAGTGGACAGCACCGCGGCGGCTTCCGTCGACGGCACATCGACCGCGAGTGACTGCGGTACGCCGCGCAACGTGACGTTATTCAAGATGCTATCGAACGCGGCGACGGCCAGGTCGAGGTTCGTTTCAGCTCGCTGCTGAGCGGTCTCAGCCTTGCCCAGTGCTTCCGCCAGGTCCAGCCGCGCCAGGTGCGAGCCCGTTGCGATCACGACCAGCAACACGGCCACTGTGCCCATCGCGGAGGCCAGCGCCGGGTTGTGACGACTCCAACGCCAGGCTCGTTCCCAGAGGAACACTCGCCGCGCGCGGATCGGACGGTCATCAACGAACCGTTGCAGATCGTCCGCCAGCGCGGCGGCCGTCGGATAGCGAGCCTCGCGATCACGAGCGGTCGCCTTCAACACGATCGTTTCGAGATCGCGCGGGATGGCCGGGTTCACGGACCGCAACCGAGGCACATCGCGCTGCTTGAGGCGTTGATGCAAGGTTGCATGCTGATCGCCTTCAAAGGCTGGTCGCAGCGTCAGCATTTCAAACAGCGTGAGCCCGAAACTGTAGAGGTCGCTGGTGACATCGGCCTGACCTTCCAGTTGTTCGGGGGCCATGTAACGCACGGTGCCCAGCACATCGCCGGTCTTCGTTAGCCCGTCATCGTCAGCGGTCTTCACCAGTCCGAAGTCGGCGATCCACACGGTGCCCGAACGATCCAGCATCAGGTTCGAGGGCTTGATATCGCGATGCAGAATGCCGTGCTCGTGCGCGTAACTCAGAGCTTCCGCGACCTGCACTCCGAGCCGCGCCACGTTGCTGAAGTAGCTCGGCGAGTTCGGTTGCCCCAGCAATGGTTCGACGAAGGCAGTCGGATGAGCCGTCACTTGCGGCGCTGCTGTCGGTGTCTTCCGTTGCTGCTCGTTGAGCTCGTTCGACAGCTTCGACTCAGCGGACTGTGCCCCCTCTGCCTGAGCCGCGGTGATGAGCGTAACCGCGCGGGCTTCGTGACTCGGCAGTGAATGCTGTGATCCTTCAGCCGGAAAGACCGCGTGCGAATCATTGATGTTGCCCGCGAATGTCGAATCGCCCGCAATCGGTTTAGGCACTGGCTGACGATCTGCGCGCAGTTGCGTGATGACGTCGGTCAGCGGCAGGCCGTCGATGAACTGCATCGCGTAGTAGTGCACGCCGTCTTCCTGACCGATGCCGAACACGGGCACAATGTTCGTATGGTGCAGGTTGGCCGCGGACTCGGCTTCGCGTTGAAAGCGTTGCAACTGTTGCGGCGACCGCGTGATGTCCGACTGAATGACCTTCAGCGCGACGCGACGCTTCAGTGACTGCTGCTCGGCTTCGTACACAACACCCATGCCGCCGCGACCGATCGTGCGGATCAGCAGGTAGTCGCCGAGTTGACTGTGTTCGCGCGGCATATCGGGCGGCGTCTGCGGACGATCGAAACCACCAGCGGCGTTCTGCAGAAACTTCAGGCTGCCGACATATCGCGTGATGTGCTCGGACAGTTCAGGGTCCTGTCGCACGAAGGCGGAAGCGTGAGCGGACTCACCGTGCTCCAGTCGCAACATGATCTCTTCGAGGATCATGGTGAGTCGTTCCTGTTGCGCGGCGGTCAGTCCCGGAATCAGAGTCGCGTCCAGCAGCGCCGCAGAGCGCTCGGACGGAGTTGACGCTGCTGATCCCACATCACTCATAAGGCCGTTTCCCGCTGAAGAACACACGCTGAAAGAGTTGACACAAAGTTTGGGAGGGCGAGGCTCCTGCCGAGCCGTTTCAAGTGGCTAGTGCGGCTCGGCAGGAGCCTCGCCCCCCATCTACGCAACTCAGATTTTGTAGCCGCTTGGCGTAACTGCGTCGTGCTGAATTAAGAATTCAACACCGGACAGGCGGTTCAACGTATGACGTTGCAGCTTGGCTGCGGCATGCCGCACTCAGGCCGCCATGCCTTGCCAGCGTTGTCCAGTGTGACGCAGCGTCCTTTAGCCTGCGTGAACGATGCTGTAGCTTGAGTATTCGGTGCGATGTTGCCCATGAGCTTGAGACCTGCGTCTCGGGTCATTCATCAGGAGTCGTCATGACACTGCCACGAATCATGTTGTCCGGCTGGCTGGCCATTCTCGGTCTGGCCGCCGTCACTGCGAGCCTGCAGGCTCAGGAAGAACCGAGTCCTGGCAAACAGGTCGCGCAGAAGCTGATCAGCGCCGCGGACTCCAGCAGTTCGCTGGGATACTGGTTGTTTCTGCCGAAAGACTACGGAGCCGACAAGGACCGCGAATGGCCCGTGATGTTGTTCCTGCACGGAGCTGGCGAACGCGGTGAGGACCTGAAGGCCGTGAAAGTGCACGGACCGCCGAAGCTGGTTGATCAACGTCCGGACTTCCCGTTCATTCTGATTTCGCCGCAGTGCCCCAAAGAGCATTTCTGGTCCGGCGACGTTCAACAATACCTGCTGGCTGAACTGCTCGACGATGTCATGCGCCGCTTCAAGGTGGACCGTCAGCGAGTGACCATCACCGGCTTGAGCATGGGCGGATTCGGGACATGGGAAATGACCGCTCGCAACCCGCAGGTCTTTTCGGCCGCTGTGCCGATCTGTGGACGAGGTGACCCGAGCAGTGGACCCAAACTGAAGAGCATTCCGTTCTGGGTCTTTCATGGTGCGAAGGATTTTGGAGTGCCGCTGCGCTATTCCGAAACCATGGTCGAAGTCGTGAAGAACGCGGGCGGTAACGCGAAGCTGACGGTCTATCCGGATGCCGGTCACGACAGTTGGACCGAGACCTATAACAACAACGCCGTCTTCGACTGGATGCTGGAGCAGCGCAACAAGCAACTCTACACGTCGCCGATTGCGTCGCAAGACGTTGCCTTCGCAGCGGTGGGTGAGGTCAAGGCGCCGGTTGGTGATGCGTCGGCCAACCAGCAGATTCAGACGCTGGTTTATCTGTCCGCTCCGCGTTCGTCCGCAGTGGGTTTGAAGAATGCTGTCGAAAAGAACCGTGAGCAACTGCTGATTCAGATGAAGGCCAAACTGAGTTCGCGTTCGTTCAACGACCTGCGTGGCATCGCCGGCATGCGCCGCGCCCAGTCGGAACTGACCGCCGTTGCTCAACAAGTCTTCGGCTCCGAAGCCGGCCTGCAAACGACCGCGCTGCTGGACCTCTACCTCCCCACTCAGGACAAACGCGCCCAGTTGGACCCGTAACCTCTCGAGGCGGGAACGATATCATTGACCGTGAGGCGTCGTTCGGCGGCAGTGCTGAACCTTGTCTCACGGTCATTTCTTTTTGTTCGGCAAGCCGATTCCTTACTTTCGAAAAACGAAACTGAATGAACGCTGATGACCTCCGTCGTTGGGACAACGAGCATGTCTGGCACCCGTTTACTCCGATGCTGGAGTACCGGGCCGACGAGACGCCGATCATTGTCGCGGCGGACGGATTTGATCTGATTGATATCGACGGCAATCGGCTGCTCGACGGCGTGTGTTCGCTGTGGTGCAACGTGCATGGGCACCGCGTTCCCGAGATCGATCAGGCAATTCGCGATCAGTTGGATCGAGTCAGTCATTCAACACTGCTGGGTCTCGCGAATGAACCGTCCATTCTGCTGGCGAAGGAACTGGTTGATCACGCGCCGCGTGGATTGACGAAGGTGTTCTATTCAGACAGTGGTGCAACGGCCGTTGAAGCGGCTCTGAAGATCGCCTTTCAATATCACCGCCAGAAGTCGCCGAAGCAGGAGCATCGCGATCTGTTCGTGACGCTCGATGGTGCCTATCACGGTGACACGATCGGAGCGGTCAGCCTCGGTGCGATGGATGTCTTTCACGCGACCTATCGCGACCTGCTGTTCCGCAAGCTGACCGTCCCGACTCCTGTCACGTATCGAGTTCCCGCCGGACACACTCCGGAAAGCTATCTCGACTATTGCTACGCACAATTGCAGCGGGTCATCGCTGAGAACCATCAAAAGATTGTGGCGTTTGTGATCGAACCGCTCGTGCAAGGCGCGGCGGGGATGCTGGTCCATCCCGAAGGCTACCTGAAGCGAGTGCGCGAACTGACGCATGCGTTTGATGTGCCGCTTATCGCCGATGAAGTGGCCGTCGGGTTTGGCCGCACGGGGACCTTGTTCGCTTGCGAGCAGGAGGACGTCTGCCCGGACATTCTCTGTCTGGCGAAGGGTATTACTGGCGGCTATCTGCCACTGGCCGCGACGCTGACGACGGACGAGATCTATAACGCCTTCCTGGCCGAGCCCAAGGAAGGGAAAACTTTTTATCACGGTCATACTTATACCGGTAACCCGTTGGGTTGCGCGGCGGCACTCGCTTCGCTGCGACTCTTCGACATCAACGATGTGCTCGGCAACGTCCGCACAATCGGAGCGCGCCTGCACGAGCGGCTCAATCAGTTCTCTCAGCATTGCCGCTTTGTCGGAGAAGTTCGCCAGCGGGGAACGATGATTGGTATCGAGTTGGTCAAAGACCGTGAGTCGCGACAGCCGTTTTCTGCCGATATCAGGCTCGGTCAACAGATCACTCGAGCTGCGCGCCGGCGGGGGGCCTTCATCCGCGGACTCGGCGACGTTGTGGTTCTGATGCCTGCGCCGGCCATGCCGGTCGCACTGATTGATCGGCTCTGTGACATCGCCTTCGAGAGTATCAACGAAGTCATGGAGCGGTTGAGCAATTCGCCGTGACGACGGCGCCGCAAGGTCCCCTCATGACCGACACGCTGATTCGAGTTTCCCTGTCGGGTACTTCCGACTTTCATCCGCTCGCGCTGGCCCCCGGCCTGCCGATGCTCGACGGCAAGAAGCTCACGTATCAGGTATTGCTGGGCTGGTTCGGAAATCTACTGGCCGAGCCCTTTCTGGATGATGACGGCGTGCTGTTCCGCATTCAGCACGCGGGCCGCCCCATCAAGATTGTCGAACGGACGATTGCGACGGACGCGGATCTGGACGGCCCGTTGGCGGCGGACTTTGATCGCCTGAAGAAGGCCCTGTTCGACGTGCGCCCCGTCAGCCCCAGCGAGCGGCTGATCTTCAACCGGCTGAATCCGCCGATCGCCAATCACGATGGGATGCTGTACCGGGTGAAGACCGAGCAAGGCGTCGACCGGCTGGTGTGGTGCTGGGGGTTCCAGCGTCGCGTGGCCGATGGCAAAGCCAAAGTCTGCTTAAATCCTGAATGCTCGGCGCTGTTCATCCACCGGGTCGGTAATCATGAAGTCTGCCCGCGCTGCGGCGCTTCATTCGCCAAGGTTGTGCCTAAGGCAAGGAAACGGCAGCGCCGCAAGCCGTTTGGAGCCATTGCCGCGACAATCGCGTTGACTGCACTCGGTTTGGGAACCTACTGGTACGCCGCGAATCTGGAAGACGAAGAGGACGGCGAAGAGTCTCTCCTCGGGCAACTCGGACCGGATGCGGTGCAGGCCGATGAAAAGCAACCCGGCCAGAGGCCGCTGATACCACCAACTCCCGATACCGTTCCGGAAGCCGCGCCGCCGGTGACTTCTGAAGACGGCACTCCGCCGCTGAAGCGCAACGACACCACCAAGCTGCCCATCCCTGATCCGACTGCGGACGAAGAGCCGGTTTCGGTGCGTCCTCGTCCGCTCTTCGAGCCGGACATGCCGGATCTGCGCGCGCCGCTGATCGGCAAAACTCCCGACCTGCCACGATTGGATGAGGCGCCGGAACCGGGTGTGAAGCCCATTCCAAAGCCCACCGATGCTTCGATCGAGAACTCGATCAAGCCGACGGAGATCAAACCACCGCAACTGAAGCCCGTTGAAGAACCCAAAGCCAACACGTCGCCGCTGTTGCCCGAGTTTGATGACGAACCAAAACCGGAATCCGTGAAGCCCGAACCGAAGGAGCCGGCGCCGCTCGCCCCGGAACCGAAGCCTGCGACTGAGACCAAGCCGCCGCTGGTGCTGCCCGAACCGAATCTGAACAAGCCGAACGAACCGAGTCCGCCAGCCGCTGAACCGAGCCCCCAACCGGGCAGCAAGCGAGCGGGAGGCCTCAAGTGGCATGACGACTATCTCGCCGCCTACCAGCAGGCGATGGACCAGGAGCGGCCGCTGTTGATGGTCTTCCGCGATTCTCTGGAACAGGACGCGACGGATGCCAGTAAGTCGGGCTTCGCAGCTTCCGAACTGGAATCTCCGCTGGAAAACTACGTCCGGGTTACCATGTCGATCGGCTCGACCGTGCCCGGACTGACTCCGGCGGAAGCTCCGACGCGGCTGATGGAACACCGTTCCTTCCGACATCTCAATGGCCGCCCCGGCATTGCGATCATCGACCTGACAGATCCAAAAGGACCGTACTACGGCCGCGTCGTTACCGCTCTGCCGCTGCCTGAAAGCGGCAAGTTCGGCGCTGACATCCTGAACCGCGTGCTGGTGCTGCCACCGGGTTCGATCGGTCAGAGAACATTAATTCTGACCGTGCGCGTCAGTCTGCCGGATGGCAGCGTCGCGGTGGGAGACCCCCATCCTCAGTTGATGCAACTGATCAGCCGCAGCGTGCGGTTGATGGCTCAGAACGAGCAGCCTGGTCCGTTTGATCAAGGGGCTCGAGCCGCCGAAGTCGTCAAGACGTTCGGAAACTCAGCGCGCATGCGGGAGATGGTGTTTGCCACAGCCGGCCAGACCACCATTCAGGATGCTGCGATTCAGGCCGTTCGCCAGTGGATTCAGAACGCGGACGACCTGGCTGTTTTGAATCAGCCTGCGACCGCGTACGGGCTCGACCTGTATCAGTCGCCGTCCAGCCAGCGATGGTATGCGAGCTGCATCATCGTGAACCGCCCCAACTGAGTTGGTGCCAGTTGCGGCGGTGGGCGTTTGGAGAAGATCGAGCTACTCGGCAATTGGTAACGACTTCCCATCCGCTAGAACTTCCCGAGGCTGGTGCTGATCATGCTTGTCGGTAAGGGTTGAGAGTTATAGCTTGCCACTCGAAGATACGGATCGTTCGGAGGCGGGTCGCGCTGACTGTCCAGCACTGCGCTGAGTACTAAGAGGAGCTGAGGACGCTATGGCTGACGCCATGTTGCCCGTTGCGCTTGCAGAGGTCACCGATCCTTTGCAGACCGGCGATGAGATGTTGACGGCAGACGAGCTGAAGCAGCTGTCAATCTTTGATGGGCTCAAGAAGGGCTTGAGCTTCGATCGCTTTCCCGGCACGACCATCTTGCGGCGATGTGAAAAAGGCCGAGTCCTCGTCCGTCAGGGTTCCGCCGGTGCCACGGCTTATACGATCCTGACGACTCAAGACGTGATCAAAGTTCGCGAGTCCCAACTGGGCTCGGTCAAGAAGCTCATCGCTGCCAAGGAATCGAACGGCCCTGCTGAAGCGCACCAATATCTCCACGACCTGTCGCTGGCGGAACTCAAGCAGAAGCAGCGCGACATTGAGACCGAACTGGTGTCGCTGAAGAAGCGGCAGGCGGATTTCGATGCCTCGCACACGCCGCCGAATAAGCGGCCTGTCGCGTCAGCACACTTGCTGCTGGGCGGTGCGGACAACAAGCCCAAGGGACTGCTGCACCGCTTTCAGCGGATGTTCTCCAGTGGTAGCAAGAGCAAGAACCCCGCGTTCATTCCGATTGACGGCCCGGCCGACATGGACGCGAACACGCGCCGCATTCCTCTGCACGAGAGCGAACTGTTCGGCGAAATGAGCTGCATGAACCGCGCTCCGCGTTCGGCAACGGTGCTGGCCGACAGCGACTGCTACATGCTGGAGATGCTCCGCAACGTGCTGGACATGCTCCACAAAGACCCGGTTTATCAGAAGAAACTGGACGAGGTGTATCGCGAGCGCGTGCTCGACGGACACGTGCGGCGGCTGTCGATCTTTGAAGACATCCCGGACGCTGAGTTCGCGGCCTTACGCGGCCGGCTGGAACTGGTGGAGAAGCAGGCTGGGGACGTGATCTTCGAAGAGGGCGAGGAGTCCGACTCGTTCTACGTCATTCGCAGCGGACTGGTGAAGGTTGTGAAGAACGCCTGGACGTTCTTCCGCGCCAATGAATTCAACGACACGCACTGGGCCTCACTGGGACCGGAGCTGCTCTACGCCGCGCGTGAGCATGTCGGCAGCATGATCTGGCAGAAGCTGTCTGCCGATGTGCGAGCCACGCTTGAAGCGTCCGCGAAGACTCCCATTCCCGCTGACAAGCGCGACGAAGTCATCGCCAGTCTCAACGACCTCGTGCGCACCGGTACGATTCACACGCAGCTTGGCAAAGCGGTGGAAGACGTCATCGTCGAAATCGACAGCCCGCAAGTGGCGATCGACTGCGAACACTTCCCCGAGGAAACCGAGAAGTGGTCGGAACTCGAACGCCGCACCTTCACCCGCTCGTTGCTGGAGTTCCTCTGCCCGGCGGGTATCCCGCGACGTGCCGCATCGTCGGGTGCACGCCGCATTCTCAGATATATGGGGCGTGGCGAGACATTCGGTGAACTGGGCGTGATCACGGGTGCCAACCGTAGCGCGACGATCTTCGCCTACGACCATCCGGACGGTGGCGCCAGCCAGCGTCTGCCGGACTCGCGCACGGGTGCTGTCGTCTCGCGCACGGAACTGGTCAAGCTGTCGAAGGCTGACTTCCTGCAGATTGTGAATCAATCGCCGCGAGTGAAGGCCAAAGTCGAAGCGATGATCGCCAACTTCCAGCGGCCGGCGTCGACAGGCAGCTCGGGGGGCCACCTGGAAAGCCTGTCTCAGTCGCCCGAGTTTGAAGATCTCGGCCTGATTCAAGGTCAGAAGCTGATGCTGATTGACCTCGATCGTTGCACGCGCTGCGGGCAGTGCGTCGAGGCCTGCGTGGCCGCTCATGACGATGGTCGCACGCGGCTGTATCTGGACGGTCCGCGTTTCGAGAAATACCTGGTCCCGCTGACCTGCCGGTCCTGTATGGACCCGGTCTGCATGATTGGCTGCCCGGTGGGCGCCATCAATCGCGGTGACAATGGCGAAATCCTGATTCGTGACTGGTGCATTGGCTGCAGCGTCTGCGCGGATCAATGTCCGTACGGTTCGATTCAGATGGGCGAGTTAGAAGGCGCGATTGAACTCACGGACGCGCAGAAGGCGTTGCTGGGCGACGCCGATGTGAAGCCGGTGACTCATCGCGCGACGGTTTGCGATCTGTGCAGTTCCGGGCCGGGCAAGTCGCCTTCGTGTGTTTATGCCTGTCCGCATGACGCGGCCATGCGAGTCAACGCTCTCGATTTCTTCTTCACCAAATCGTAGGACTTCTATTTCCTGGAACGGATCCGGAGACTTTTCTTAGCCCAGCGATGAAGCAACTCACCGCGACATACAGCGTCACATGAGGTTCCGCAGTGCTGCTCGATAGGACACACCGCCAGTGGGCGTTGATCTCTACGGCCATCTTTGCCGTGGCGACGGTCGTCTATGTGATCTATGTCAACTCGACTCCCAAAGGCGCAACGGGCGGCAGCTTTGTGGGTTTGATGTATGGCATCATCGGCACCGCGATGATGATCTTTGCCGGGCTGCTGGCCGGACGAAAACAGGTCCCACACTGGCGACTGGGCAGTGCTCAGTTCTGGCTGCGCGGGCACTTGTGGCTGGGAGCGCTCAGCTTCCCCTTCATCATCTATCACAGCGGTTTTGGCCTCGGCGGATTGCTGGAACAAGTGCTGTGGTTCTTCTTCAGCCTGGTCATCGCGAGCGGCTTCTTCGGTCTGCTGATGCAGAACTTTCTGCCGCGTCTGATCACAACTCAGATCCCGCGTGAGACATTCGTTGCCCAGTTGCCCTACGTCCGCAAACGCGCCCGATTGGTGTGCGACAAGCTGGTGTCGATGGACTGCGGCCGGATCAAGCTGGGTGATGATTCGTTGAAGCCCATGCTCGAAGTTCTGGCCAAACACGCGGTGGAAGTGGCTGAGAAGTCTGCAGCAGCGAAGGGCAAGGAAGAAAAGGACAAGGTCAAAGAGATCAAGGAAAACTGGGCCGAGCGGCTGGAACCCGAAAGCCGGACTCTGTTTCTGGAGATGGCTCTCTACGCGAAGTCCGAAAAGTGGATCACGCGCGAAGACGATTTCACCGGCAGCTTGCACGACGTTTATGAGTTCACGGGCATTTCACTGCCTCAGGCGACCGCTAAGAAGAAAGCTTCCAGTGCCGCTGCGGAAGGTCCGGCCGGGTTGGAAGGCTTGCTCGGCGAGAAGCCGAATAAAGCTCAACTGTCGCTGGAAGCCAGCCGCGCCAAGCGTATGGAAGGGGCCAGCAGTCACAGCGGTGATAAGAAGATTTCAGCCCTCGACATGATGAAACTGCGAGCTGCCGCGAAGAAGGCGCTCGAAGGTGCGTCAACGGACGGCTCGTCAGTGGGCAGCTCCGTGGTGACGATGGCACCACCGAAACCGGCAGCTCCCGTAAAGAAACCAAGTCCATTAGAGGCAGCCCGCGCGCAGGCCGCAAAGAAAGCCGAAGCAAACGCATCCGCAGATTCTGCCGCTGCGGCACCTGCCGCCGAGCCAGAGAAGAAACTTTCGCCGTTGGAACTGATGAAGAAACAGGCGGAGGCCAAGAAGGCTGCGGCGGGAGGCGCCGACAAGCCCGCCGAAGCGGCCGCGCCAGCTCCAGCAGCAGAAAGTTCCGCAGCACCTGCTGAACCGCCGAAGAAACTCAGTCCGCTCGAGTTGGCTCGTCAGCAAGCCACCAAGAAGGCCGCGTTGAGTGGTGGTGCTCCCGCCGACAAGCCCATCGTCACACAAGTTGAACCTGCACCTGCGGCACCCAGTGCTCCGGCGGCCGAGCCCGAGAAGAAGCTTTCTCCGTTGGAACTCATGAAGCAGCAGGCGGCAGCCAAGAAGGCGACGGCAGCCACTGCCGAGAAGCCTGCTGGAGAAGAAGCACCTGCTGCCGCTGAACAGCCTGCTGCTCAGGCTGCTCCTGCAGAGGTTCCAGCCGCCGAACCAGAGAAAAAGCTTTCGCCGCTGGAACTCATGAAGCAACAGGCCGCTGCGAAGAAGGCTGCTGCTTCTGGAGAACCTGCGGCAAGTGCTCCCGCCCCCGCGCCGGCCGATGCGCCTGCAGCTCCCACCGGGGAACCGGAGAAGAAGCTGTCTCCGCTGGAGTTGATGAAGCAGCAATCCGCTGCCAAGAAAGCGGCTGCGGCTGGTCCGGCTCCTGCCGCGGAAGGTGCCGCGGCACCAGCAGCCGCTCCTGCCGCAGAGGGCGAGAAGAAGGTCTCGCCGTTAGAGCTGATGAAACAACAAGCGGCGGCGAAGAAAGCGGGGGCTCCCGCTGCTGGAGATCCTCCGGCGGCTGCCGCACCGGCAGCCGCTGGGGATAAGCCGAAGTCGCCGCTGGAGCTGATGAAGGAGAAAGCCGCTGGTGCGAAGCCCGCTGCGGCAGCAGCGGCAGCCGACAAACCCGCCGCGCCGCCAAAACCAGTCGCTCCACCGAAGCCCACCGCGCCTGCACCGGAAATCGTTAAACGCGTGACCGCGCCGGTTCAGGTGCTGCGAACGGGCGAGTTACATCAGTTCTATTCCACGATGGTGCGACCGTTCCTGAATGGTTCGGGGCGTGAAGGCCGCCTGTCCGACGCGGTGACGGCCAACCGTGAATTCACTCAGATGCGCGAGATCCTGCCGATTGAACTGCATGACGTGATTCAAGTGCTGCAGGATCGCACCGATGAGCATCGTCAGTACGCCGAACTGGAACGCATCCATCACTGGCTGCACTACTGGCTGGCACTGCACATCCCGTTTTCGATTGCGTTGTTCGTTCTGGTCTTCACTCACATCGTGATTGCGTTGCGTGTGGTCCCGTGGAACTTTTAGCTCTTTGCTGACTGCTTCTTGTTTGACTCTGACTGCGTTTCAGCACTCCCTCGACAGCACCTTTCAACACCATGCCGATCTATTTCACAAGCCGCGAGCTTTCCGAACGAGTCGAGAAAGACGCTCAGAAGCATGCCAACCGGTTCCGCCGCCGCACGTGGTGGGCGAGCCTCTGGCTGTGCGTCGGGTGCTTGGGCTGGCTGTTCTTCAAGGGCGCCGTGGGTGAACAGCGTATCTTTGAAGGTGGTCAACTCGCCTCGCATCACCGCTTCATCGAGAACGATTGCGCGAGGTGCCATACCAAGTGGGCACCGCTGCAGCGGCTGGTGTCGCTCGACTTCAACCATTCGGTGCATTCGGTTGAGAATAAGGCCTGCGTTGAATGCCATCCGGGCGCGAGCCATCACGACACGCAGTCGCCTAAGCACGACGACATCTCCTGTGCGTTCTGTCACAACGAACACATCGGGGACTTGGGCCTGAAGCGGATGCCCGACTCGGCCTGCACCTCTTGCCATCGCAATCTCGACAAACACTTCACCGCGCCCGCCGATGGTGCTTCGTCGAGTTTCGTGGCCGCCGTCAGCACCTTCAGCAATGACAACGGTCACCCGGAGTTCGCGGTGCGGCGCCTGTTGGCGGGATCACCCAGCGATGAACGGCTGGGGCCCGGCCACAAGGTCTTCAAGCTGCTGGAAAGCGTTGAAGGTAAGGATGGCAAAGAAAGCGGGCAGCGTTATCGAGACGCTGCCAAGATCAAGTTCAATCATGAACTCCATCTGGGCATCCTGCTGGGGCCAAATCAGAAAGTGCTGCTCGAGCGAATCGGACTCGATGGCGGCAAGCTGAACGTCGATCTGCAGAACCTCATGGATGGCAGCCAGGTCTGCACGATGTGCCATCAGGTCGACCCAGCCGGTCGCTACATGCAGTCCATCAGTTTTGAAAAGCACTGCCACCAGTGCCACAAGATGTGGGTCGACGACAAGACGGAATCACCTCACGAAGCTCCGGAAGTTGTGCGCGGCTTCCTGACCGAGCACTTCACGTTGCAGGTGATCAACTCGCCGGAACGCTTCCAGATTGAGCCTCAGGATCGTGCCGTGCCCGGACGCCAACAGCGTCCGCGACTGTCGGCTGCCGAGGCTAAAGCCGTCGCGGGTGAAGTTGCCAAGTCCGAAGCCGAACTGCAGAAGAAGCCCGCTCCGGGAGCTGAAGAACTGCAGAAGCTGTTGTCTCAGGCGGAGAACTCAGCCGCCCGACGCGAGAACGGCGTGAAGTCGACCTGTGCCAAGTGCCATGAACTCGGTGTTGCGGAAAGCGGCGTCGGAAAGCTCGAACCCAACTGGACGGTGCAACCGACCAACATTCCCACCCGCTGGCAGCCGCATGCGGTCTTCAGCCATCGGGGACACCAACTGTTGAACTGCGCGGAATGTCATGGTCTGGCGGACAAGGACGCCAACGCGAAGCAGGATTACCTGCCGCACACCAGTGTTTTCCACAGTCGTGATACCGGTGACGTGCTGTTGCCGGGAGTGGCTTTGTGCCGTCGCTGCCATTCCACCACGCCTGAACAATCTCCGGAAGGTAACGCTCCGCGTCACATTGGGGCGCGCGCGGGTTGTGTCGAATGCCACATCTACCACGATCACAGCAAGGACGCGTTTATCGGCCATCAGAATCCGATGCTTGGAACCAGCCGGGTCCAAGTCGACGCAATTCTGAAGTCCAATCCAAACGACAAATGATGAGAGCGCTCTTCACGTTGTAACTCAGTGCGTCATCATTCGGATGGGCCGACCATCGCGGAGTCTTCCATGCGTCGCCGGAACCTCACAATCCAAACAGTCGCTGCGATCGCTGCAGTTGCTGGACTCAGCACACTCGCGCCACACAGCCGGGGTGTTGAGCCCGTCACTCTGCGACTCGCCGCTCAGCCGGTTGAAGCTGGCAAGGGCTCAGCGGCGGCGGCTGAGATCTCCTCGAAGCTCTTCGTGGGCACGGCGTCCTGCACGGCGGTCAGTTGCCACGGCAACAGCCCCAAGTACGGGATGGTTGGCAGCGAGCACACGCAATGGCTGCAGAACGACAAGCACGCGGACGCCTACAACGTGCTGTTCAACGAAGTCTCGGTCAACATGGCCAAGGCTCTGAAGCTGGAAACTCCCGCTCACCAGGCGCAGCTCTGCCTGAACTGCCACGGCCCGGCCGCTGAGCCGCCTGCCATCGCCGCCTTCAATCCTTCACACCAGAATCTGGTGATGGACGGCGTGAGCTGCGAAGCCTGCCACGGTGAAGCCTCGAAGTGGCTCGGCCCACACATCCGAGCGGACTGGAAATCAAAAAACGTCGAACAGAAGGCTGAGTACGGTTTCCGCGACACCAAAGACTTGTGGACTCGCGCCAAACTCTGCGCAGACTGCCACGTTGGCGCTCCAGGTCGCGACGTGAATCATGATCTCTACGCCGCCGGGCATCCGCGGCTGTCGTTCGAACTATCCGCCTTCCATGCGTTGATGCCAGCACACTGGAGCCGCGATCATGATCGCGCGACGGGAGCCGGGATCAGCTCTGCTCAGCGTGCGGGCAAAATCGATAAGTCACCGTTTGAAGCCAAGCTGTGGGCACTCGGTCAGGCCGCGTCTGCTGAAGCCGCGATTGATCTGCTGATCCATCGCGCCAAAACTGCGAACGTGGCGAACCAGCCAGCGGAAACCTATCCAGCGGGCGCGGTTGTGGGTTCATGGCCTGAGTTGGCGGAAACGGCCTGCTTCGCGTGTCACCACAATCTGTCTTCGCCCAGTTGGCGACAGTCGGCAACTCGTTACTCCAACCGCAAGCCCGGTGGTTATCCGTGGGGCACCTGGCTGTTCCCGCTGGTGCCGCAAGCCGCAGAACTCGCGGGCATCGATATGCCACCGAACATGGGACCGCTCGCGGAACTCACCCGTGAAATGTCCAAGCCGCTGCCGGATCAAAAGGCCGTCATCGATCACGCCACAGGCTTGCAAGTACGTCTCAATGCCATCGGTCAGGACTTGAACAAGAAGACGCCGACCGCTGACGAGATCGGTAAACTCTTTGTGAGTGTCGCCAGCAACGGCGGTGATCTGTCAAAGCAGTCCTGGGACGAGGCCACTCAGGTCTATCTCGCGCTGGTCGCTCTGAATCGCGGTCATCGTGATGCATCCGGTCAGCCCGTCAGCGTGAAGGGATCGCCGGAGTGCAATGAAACCATCCCCGGACTTTGCGAGATACGCGGAGTGCTGGAATTCGAACCGGGCTACGACAGCCCTTTGAAATACCTGAGTAAGCCAGATGTGAACCTGGAAGAGAAGTTGAACCAGATCAAAGTCTCGTTTGAGAAACGCTGAGCCAAACTTGTGTCGGGTGGCTCGCCACTGGCCGTCCGCCGACGCCAACGAACCACGCGAAGAGCCCACAGACAAGAGGACTGATTCATGTCGCTGAGTATCTGGACCACTCAAACTCGCGCACTCTCATCTCTCGTGACGAGCGGTCTCGCGCTGGCCGGGCTGAGCATGTTCACGCTGACTGCGGCGGCTCAAGAAGCGGCTCCGAAGCCAATCGGCGAATACATCGGCGTGCAGGAGTGCGTGGCCTGCCACAATCAGGAAGTCAAAGCCGGACAGCCCGCTGGCGGCGGTTTGACAGCTCTGGCCCTCAATCGCGAACTCTGTGCGCTCGACGAGATCCGCACCTTCGAAAGCAAGGACAAACACATCAAGGCCTTCGAACTGCTCAAGGGCGAACTCGGCCAGAAGATGGAAAAGATCCTCGGCTACAAGGTTACTGAGGACAAACGCTGCCTCGCCTGCCATGCCAACTGGCACTGGAAGGAAGGTTTTGAGAAGCCGCAGTTGTTTGAGTTCGGTGTGACCTGCGAGTCCTGCCACGGTCCGGCTTCCAAGTGGAAAGACCCGCACGTCAAGCTCGACTGGCGTAAGACCAATCCGGGTGACAAAGAGAAGGACGCCGGGTTTGTCGACGTTCGCAATCCGATCCGTCGCGCTCGGCAGTGCTTCTCGTGCCATATCGGCGACGTGAAGGAAGGCAAGGTCGTCACTCACGAAATGTACGCAGCCGGCCATCCGCCGTTGCCGGGCATCGAGATGGAGACCTTCGTCTCGCAGATGCCTTTCCACTGGCGAACGCTGCGTGAGCGCGGTGACTTCACCAACCGCGCTGAATATCTGAAAGCCAACTTCCCCGGCCAGGAAAAGCCGGAAGAAGACCTGCCGCGCACCAAGTCCACTCTGATCGGTGGAGTGATGGCGCTGCGTGAAGCCCTCGACCTGTTCGGTGAGCAAGCCGTTGATAAGCATCAGGATTCCGTCTGGCCGGAACTGGCGGTCTTTGACTGCTCGGCGTGCCACCACGACCTGCGAGCCAAGAGCTGGCGTCGCGTGCGTGGTTACGGCAAGGCGATTCCGGGCCGGCCGCAGTTCTTCGCTTGGCCGACGGCTCTGGTGAAGGTCGCGATCCGGCATCGAGCCGGTGCTGACGACGCGGAATTCAAGAAGCAATGGGACGAGTTCGCCGCGAAGTACGACGCGCTGCGAACTGTGCTCGACAAGCAACCGTTTGGTGATCGTCAACAGGTCCACACCATCACTCATGGGGAGAACGGCATCGTGCCGTGGCTCGACAAGCTGGCTGACGACATCTTCAAGAGCAAGACTCAAGCTCCGGAAGCCAAACTGGCCCTGCAAACTCTGGTGTCGCTCGAACCGACCGACTACCCGGACTTCCATTCGGCCCGGCAGACCATCTGGGCGATCCGCACCATTCGGTCTGAACTGAGTGTCGACTATCCGAAGTTCAAACCCATCAAGACCGGCGGCGAGAAGGAAACCATCAAGGAAGCTCAAGAGCGTTCAATGGCCAACCTGCTGCTGTTCCGCGAATGGGAACAGGGACCGAAGATGGATTCGCTGCGGAAGACGGACGAGGTTCTCAGTGGACTTGAGTTTTCCCAGAAGCTGCGTCTGAAGCTGCCCGCCGGTGTGGATTACGTCATCGCCGACCAGCTCCCTGACGCCTTGAACGCCGTCGCCGACTACGACCCCGAATGGTTCCGCGCCCAGTTGGCGAAGCTCGCCAAAGAGATGAAGACGGAGTGATGCGTGGCAACCCTGGAGTGCTGAGGCTTGATTCAGCCCTCCATTGTTTGCGGATGTCAGTCTGGCGGCAGAGAAGAACGTAGCCGTTCACCTGCCTGCGGATGAAGGTTTTGCGAGAACGCTGGCTTCACGGCCCGGGTCATTGGCCGTGTGCAGCCGCCGCGCCGCAAGAGATGGAGTGCTCCGTCGAGCCGGAGCACTCCAAGACGCAGGACTCGTCTTGTTGCTGTCTTCGGGGTTGCGATAGAAGACCCTGCTGCGCGGCGGGCGAAGTCTGCCGCTGCGCGTGATTACGGTTCGTACCTCGGCGCGAAAAGGATGTCGCGTGGGTTCTGCAAATACTCCTCGAAACTTCTGGCTCTCGGCAGCTCCTGCGCTGGTCGCTCTGCTGCCGGCCGTGTGCTGTTTCGGCTTTTCCCTGCTGGGACCGCGACCGTCGCAGGCTGAGCCCGGTCCTGAACGTCCTCCGCTGGCCTTTCACCAATATCAGGTGAATCTAGGCCGCGTCGAACCGAAACGCGATCACTTCGCGCGGTTCAGTTTCACGAACAACAGCCAGAAGCCGATGGAGCTGCGGAAGCTTGAGACTAGTTGCGGCTGCCTGTCGCAACATCAGAGTAAGAAAGAATTTGCAGCGAACGAGCAGGGCGAATTCTTCCTGCGGATTCAGTCTGCAAATCAAGAGCCCGGAGCCAAGGAATACACCTGCAAGGCGATCTACGGCCCGGTCGGCGAACCCGATGTGAAGTATGAAACCGAGTTGCGGTTTCTGATCACTCTGCCCGACCTGACCGTCGTCGTGCGGCCCCGAGTGCTCGTGTTCCACCAGCCCAATGGCAACCTGACGACTCACGCGGTGACCATCACCGACCTGCGCGAGAAGCCGCTGCACATTCTGAACGCCACCTGCGATGAGCCGTTCGTGAAGGTGAAAATCGACGAAGATGGCCCGCAGTCACTGGCGGATCGGGAAGCGGGCGTTGTCGGACGCATCCAGGTTTCGGTCGGAGAAGTCCCGGCCGGTCGCCACGAATGTGAAATCCGCCTGCATACGACTGATCGGGAATTCAATCTGGTGAAGGTCCCCGTGCGGGTCTTTGGTCCCGATCCGAAGGCTGCTCGCAGTCGCCCCAGCTTTGAACCTGCCGACGCGTCAGACGACGACGGCCGACAGTAAGCCACGCCGCCAGAACACTTGCCGCCGACCATCCACTTCTCATCTCCGCGACGGAATCTCCGATGTTGACTCGACTCCTGATCGCCACTGCGGCGAGCCTCGCACTGTCCGCTCAACTGCTTGGTGAGGATGCTCCGCCACTGCCGGAAGATCGTCAGCCTCAGCCGGTCATGGTGCAACTGGCCTATCAGTTCCAAGTCGGTCAGTTCATGCATTACGAGACCGAGTCGTCCTCGTCGATGATCATCGCTGTCAAAGAGTACAAGCAGTCGACGCGTACGTCCGAGCAATCGAAAAAGCACTATCGTGTCGTGTCGGTATCAGATGATGGTTCGGCGGTGCTCGAAACCGTCATCGATGAAGCGATCATGGAAGTACAGGGCGACGACGGTAAGCCAGTGCGGTTCGACAGCCGGGATACCGGCACTCCGCCGAAGGCGTTCCTGACAGCGAAGAACAAGATTGGCCGCGCCATCCGTATGCGCTGTAAGTCGAACGGCACTGCCATCGAAGTGCTGTCGTCATCTGCGAACGGCCAGCAAGCTGAAGCCGATGCATCGCAGGCCACGTTCCTGACGGTATTGCCAGAAGCTGCCATCAAGCTTGGCGACAGCTGGACCGACGACTTTTCAGTCCCTGTCAGCATGCAGCTCAGCGAGAAGCGAGCCATCAAAAAGAGCGTTCCCATCCGTCGGCGCTACACGCTAACCAAGCTGGATGATGGGGTCGCGACTATTGAGTTTCGCACCTATCCGCTGGAAGTGGTCCACGAACCTGCCGTGCAGGTGCAACTCATGCAGCGCTGGCTGACCGGACACGTGAAGTTCGATGTGAAGGCCGGCGTGCAGCTGGAGATCCAAAGCTCGGGCTCGAACGTTGTGCACAAGGCCATCGGCGATTCGTCTTCGGTGCAGGCCAGTGCGACGAACTTCGAGCGCTATGTCGCGTCGCCTCAACCCAGCCGCAAACCTGCCGGACCAGTTGGCCCGATCGGTCCTGTGGAAGCCGACGCGCCCGGACCTGCGAAGCTCTCCGCCGCGACCAGATAACGGTGCTATCTGGTGCCCGAAGTCCAGGCCGGGAGTCGCACTTTCAACGTCAGCGGCTGCGATTCTCGCAGCACCTTCAGCTCGATCGCCGATCCCGGCGTGTGGTGCCGAAGGATGTCTGACTTCCACTCATCGAACGACCTGCGGCGAGTATCACTATCGCGGGAGATGAGGATGTCATCCCGGCGAAGGCCGAGTTCTTCGCCCAGTCCGGAAAATGATTCAGAGATAACGCGGATCGCGAGTGTGGTCTTCTCCATGCCGCGATCCGCGCGTTCATCGTCGCTGAGGTCGTACGCTCGAAAGCCCCACTCGACGGGCACGCTGCGCAGAGACTTTCGCCAGCCGAGTTCCGTCTGGCGCCAATTCGCATCGGGATGAAGATCAATCTGCCGCAGTACCGCCGGGGCGGTTCCCCGCTGAACGCTTAGGCGAACTTCGGTCAGCTTCCCTGATTCGGGATGAGGCTGCATCAGAGCCCAGCGCAGGTCCAACTCGGAACGTACGATGATACCGTTTGTCGCCGTGATTTGATCGCCAACTTGCAAACCTGCTTTCTGCGCGGTGCTCGCGTCTTTGACGGACTCGACTTTCAGTCCGTCCGAAAAATCCAGCTTCAGGCCAAGTGACTCAGCCAGCGGGTAGTCGAACAGCAACTGCTGTGAGAACACCCCGTCTGCAGCCGCCTGACGCAGGCGATACTCCTTCACCTGATGGCAATGCACGCAGCCCCGATGCTCGCGCTTGAGCAGCGGGATATCTTCAGGCGTCGTCGCCACCTTCTTCACAAGTTGGAAAGACTGCTCCCCGGTTTGATGCGACTTCAGCACGGCTCGCATTGTTGATTGCAACGCGTCGATCTTGAGCCGCGACTCGGGGCCGTGCTCGTCGCGGCCACCGAAGCGGGTGTAGATGTTGAGGTCGGAATCGAGAAAGAATGCGACCCAGGTCGTGTCGTAGTCGAACTCAAAGCGCGACAGATCCACGCCGTTCATGCGGCCAACGCGCGCCAGGACGAACTGGCTTCGCAAACTGGCGATCGGAGATTCTGGACGAACAACCTGCTCGTCCCAATCGCGACATTCCATTCACTGCACGCAACGGAACACAAGCATGATTGGCTTGCCAGTGGCTTTCGCGACGGCCTGAGCATCGTTGATTGTCGTGTTCCAACCGACGATTCGCTCTTGAGCGTCGGCGTGCTGATTGAACCCGGCGAGCTTTCCGAACACAGCGACCAACAAGGCGAAGCACGTCAGGCGAATGGTCTCTCGCCCTGATGCGCTCATCGCTCCGGTTCCGGTGCTGGGGCCGGAGGCGCGTTACGCATCACCAGTTCGCCGCTGGGAGAAGCACCCATCAAAGCACGAACGCTCTTGAAGCGCCCGTCATACAGCAGCACCAAGAACGCCGGGACCAGGATCGGCCGCACGACAAACGTGTCTAACAGCACGCCGAAAGCCAGCGCGAACCCCAACTGATGCATGCCGACCAGCGTGCCTGCCAGGAGTGACAGGAACGTGCCGGCCATGATGACCCCGCAGCTTGAAATGATGCTGCCGGTCTTTGTCAGAGCCAGAGGCACGCCATCGATCGGTCCGTGTGCCAGTTGCTCTTCCTGAATGCGCGTCATCAGGAAGATGTTGTAGTCCTCACCCACAGCGATCAGGATCGTGAACAGGAACGTTGGTACCTTCCAGTCCAGCCCGGAGAAGCCCGAGGGATCCATCATCCAGAAGACAGCGAAAGTGACGCCGAGCGTGACCAGATAGCTGAAGAACACACTGACGATCAGGTACACCGAAACGATGAACTGCCGCAGCAGGACGAGCAGGATCAGGAAGACGCCCAGCAGCACCAACGAGTCAACCACCACAGCGTCGCGGTCGGTTGTGGTTTTCAAATCTGCGAGGCTGGCTGTTGGCCCAAAGGCGAAGACTTCGGCGTTGTCGCGATCAACCAGCTTGCGGGCGGTTGTCTCGATTGTGTCCACCAGGTACTGGAAGCGAGCGATGCTGCCGCGTGAGAACGGGTCGTCGGAGAAGACCAGATCGAGCCGTGTCACGTGCTCCGCACCGTCACCGACTTGGCCGAGATACACTTTCCGCACTTCGTGCTCTTCCACACGTTTCTGAATGCGACGTTCCAGCGTCAGCGGTTCTTCGGGAGCGTTTGGATCGAATTGAGCGATACCAAACGGGTGCATCAGGCTGCGTACATCGGCCAGCTTGAGATCGTCCTTGCGGTTGTAGAGCGACTCTGTCAGGGCCTTGATCTGTGCGGCGCCGTCTTCTGACGTGAAGTCGATGTCCGGGCATCGCAGCAGGATCGTGATGGGGCCCGCAATACCAGCCGCGTAGTGGTCCTGAATCGCTTTGGCGCCCAGCACACTCGCCTTGTCCTGCGGCAGCTCGGACAGCAACCCGTAACTCAGATGGCTGCGAAACAGAATCGCGATAATCGCAAACGGCACCATGATCATGGTGCTGCTGAGCAGCACGGACATCGGTCGCTGCACGATCAGCTCGCCGATGCGTTGCCAGATGGTTTCAAAGACATTGCGGCGCAGCAGGGAAGCAAACATGCCCGTAGCCGAAACCCAGCCACCAGAACCGCGCACTTCCGATGTGGCCATCTGCGGCCAAAAGGCCCAGCGGCCAGCCCAACGCAGCAGAGCCGGAGTGAACGTCATCGACGCGACCAGCACCACAACCAAGCCCAAAGTGATCGCTACACCGGCCTGACTGAACTTCTGAAAGTCCGCAAAGATCATCATGCCGATGCCGCAAATCACGGTTCCGGCACTCGCGACTAGCGCATGACCGACTTTGGCGATCGCGTTGCCGACGGCTTCAGATGAGCTCAGTCCTTCGTCCAGTTCTTCCTTGAATCGGGCAATCAGGAACAGGCAATAATCCACACCCGCGCCGTAGCTCAGAATCTTGACGTAAACCTCAATGCCATTAAACAGGCCAACGATCTCGTATTTGCCCAGGAACGACAGCGTTGCGAGCGAGAACTCGGTGGCGACACCCACGGTAATCAGCGGAATCAGTGCCAGAATGGGCGCTCGGTAGATAATCAGCAGCAGCGCGACGACTAGAACGACCGTCCAGGTTTCGGTCGCTTTCGAGCTCTCCGTCGCGGCTCGCATCATGTCGCGACCGACAGTCGCGTCGCCGCTCAGAGCAAGGTGCAGTCCTGCGGGCACAAGACTCTTGCCATCGTCGGCCTTGCGGCGATAGAGGCTGTTTTGATCGTTCGGGTTGATCAGCGCTTCGAGCCGGTCGATCAGCGTCGTGTTGCGAGCGTCGAAGAATTCGGTGCGCAGATTGATGAGCACCATCGTCGCGGTGCCCTCAGTGCTATCCAACACCTTCTCGTAGGACGGCGACGCGAATGTTTTGATGAACTTGCCAACGGATTCCGGTTCAGAATCCGCCGGGGCATCGGCTTTACTTTCCGCCTGCCCGGCCTTTGCAGTGGGCTTCGGGATCCCGACTTCCGTCACGACCTGTTCGATACTTGGTCGCAGGCGGTTCGCGATGAAATCGCGGTCTTCGGCGGTCAGTTGCTGACCTTCGCGGCGAGCCACGATCACGACACGGCTGGCCTGCGGCTCTCCCCAAGTGTCTTGATACAGACGCTCGGCCTGCAAACTGGGCATTTCCGCCGGAAGAAAGGCGAACTCGCCTTCTTCGATGACGTCTTCCCAGCGCGGCTTGTTAGCCACCAGGACCACGAGGCAGGCAACCCATCCAATCAGGATGATTGGCCAGACTCGCATCACCCAGGTTCCGAGCAGTCGATACATAGGCCGCCTGAATGAGGGTCTTTAAGGTCACTGGACGAAAGTTAATTCACGAGAGGCCCGTCAGTCCGTTTTCGCGCTCGTCGAGGCTCCGATTCGCCGAGGGCGATGGGAAATTCCCGACAATTCAGCCCGTACTACTGCGTGAACGCAGCAGCAAGATATTGGTGCTTCGGGTTTTGAGCAACTGCGATGTGATGCAAGCCGGGACTCTGCGGGACAGTTTGCGAAACCCGCCACACAGAGTCGCGCAGCTTTACCAAGCTTGCTAAGTCGGCCCCTGAGCCTGTGACAGTTCTTTGACACAAGTTTGACGGGTCTCTGACACCCCTAAGTTCGATACTCCCCTAGACTTCTCGTAGAGATTGGTAGAGCGCCGCGTTTCTCGCGGGGCTCACTCTCACGAGTTCCAGGAATCACTAATGAGTCCAGTCGTTGATTTGGTCGAGGCGGAATCCCGCGTTGAACTAAGCCCGGAACGCGCTGTCGAAAAGCGCCCGAATCGGTTCGCGAAGTACCTCAAGACCATCCCTCATCCCGTCGCGCCCCCCCTGAAAGCACACTTTCCGAATGGTGTGAACTGGTGGAACTTCGGCTGGATGGCCCTCATGAACGCCGGCGCGATTGCCGCGTTCTGGAACTTCACCTGGGCGGGATTCTGGACTGCTTTGGCTCTGCACTTCGTGACCGCCTGTTTCGGCGTGACGCTCGGTTATCACCGTTTGCTGACCCACGGCAGCTTCACCACCCCGAAGTGGTTTGAATACTTCTGTTCGATGTGCGGCATGCTTTCCGCGGAAGGTTCTCCGCTGTTCTGGGTCGCCACGCACCGTAAGCATCACGTGCACTCCGACCAGGAAGACGACCCGCATTCGCCAAATGACGGCTTCTGGTGGTCACACCTGCTGTGGTTTAAGCCGAAGGTGACTCGTGCTCAGGAGATTGCTCTTTATCAGCGTTGGGCTCCAGACTTCTACGCCGACCCCGTGCATCGCGCCTTCGATCGGTTCTTCCCGGTGTTTCCGATCGCCCTCGGCGTGGCGTTGTACTTCATCGGTGAAGCGACGATCGGTAACGGCCTCTCGCTGGTCCTCTGGGGCCTCTGCCTGCGAACTATCGCCTGCTACCACAGCACATGGCTGGTGAATTCGGCGACCCACATCTGGGGCTACCGCAACTACGAAACGACCGACCGTTCCCGCAACAACTGGTGGGTGGCTGCCGTCAGCTACGGCGAAGGTTGGCACAACAACCACCACGCTCATCAGCGTCTGGCCCGTCACGGCCACAAGTGGTGGGAATTCGACATGACTTACATGGTCATCCGCGTTCTGAAGCTGGTTGGTCTGGCTAAGAACGTCCACGACCGCCTGCCGAACGAAACCCATTGAGCCCGGCAGTTTGATCCAGCCTGCTGGATGGTCTGCTCGGTCAAACGGGAGTTGCCGGATCGGAATGATCTCAAACCCGATCTACCTGCGGTTGACCCCGGTTTCGTTCGTACCATAATGACTGCACACGGTCTGTCAGCTTGCGATCGGAGAGCGTTCGCGAACCTGACAGGCCGTTCTGTGTCTGATGCGGCTGCGTTCGTGAGCGTGTTTGACTCATCGAGTCAGCGTCACGAAGTGCGTCGCAACGACGCAAACAAGAAGGGGGCGACCGGTATCGACTGAGTTACCAGAGATAATTATGGCGCGCCGTGGTTGATCGGTAAGCCACGTTAAAAGCTGATCAAAAAACAACTGCCAATCGGCAATACGCTCTTGTAGCCTAATTGAGGTTACACCGACTGCGGAATCCCTGCCTGAGGAGTCCAAAAGCCGGTCAAAATTCAGGCTGGCGTCAGTTCACTGCTCACTACAGTTGACGTGAGACAAGTTGCGAGCTGGTTCCGAAAGGCTTTGTTCGCTGAGCCAATCGGAATGAGATTAATCAACGGAATACGCGCGTAGAAGTGGTTATCAAGGGACGACAGGACGGGGGTTCGATTCCCCCCGCCTCCAGTGTGCACGGTTGCATGCACTCGCATGCAGCCGTTTTTTCTTGCACCGACGTGAAATGTGAGATTTGGTCAGTTGGTGATTGCGACTCCGTGCGGCTCAAAACGGGATCATGTGGCATCACTTTTGGCATCACTATTTCGGTCGTGATTGCCCGCTCAAAGTGTGCTGGCAGAACTTGCCGGTAGTGAGCGTTCGCAATTTCTTCCGTGTGACCTACTGGCGTCGACGCCCCTGCAAACTGGGGAGCAGTGAGCCGATCAGCGCAAAAGCGGCCAGCCATCACCTTGGTGCTGGCGGCAGCCATCTGGAAAATGGTACGAGGCAGATCGACGCGTGCCGTACGATCCATCAAGCATGATTCGTGCCGCGCCAAAATCGACGCTTTCATGCTCATTCAGAGCCCACTGAGAATGCGCCTCATCTAACTACGCCTCACCAAGGCGACTCCCGCCACAAAGGGCTTGATTGCCAGTGCACGATGACACTGCACTATGACGCTTCTGCCCCGTTTGAACTTTCAGCGGCAGCTTCTCTTGAGCGTTAACTAGCGCCATGACAGGTAATGCCCCCCCTTTGGCGTCCACAACGAAATATCGCAGACCTTTGTGGTTGGCATCGTGATTGCATTTCATCAGCTCATTCAGCGAGTGCTCTCGCATTGTTGGCGATTGAGGAACTGACTCTTCGAAATCCAACTGCGCCAGCCCTCAAATTGCTCCTGGCTCCCAAAGTTGGGCAGCAAGGAAACTGCACGGCAGTGTGCGGAGTGAGCCCAATGTATGCGGATTGTGGCGCGCTCTGGCTGAGAAGCTTCAACGCCGAGCGAGTCGAATCAGCGTTTCCTCTTCTTTGCGACTAACGAATTCCCCGCGTTCTCTCCATCATTTCAAGGATGCCGCGTGTTTTGTAATCAATGCGAACAAACTCAGAATGGAACCGGCTGCACCGAAATTGGCGTGTGCGGCAAAGATCCCGACATTCAATCGCTGCAAGAGATCTTGTTGTATGGTGTGAAAGGCATGGCGGCGTATGCGCATCATGCGCGGCGACTTGGCAAGGTCGATGAAGCGGTCGATGCATTCGTCGAGGAGGCCTTGTTTGCGACGGTGACTAACGTGAACTTTGATATGGAGAGTCTCTTCGAACTGGTTCTTGAGTGTGGCCGTCAGAATATTCGTGTCATGCAGATGCTCGACGAAGGGCACTCCGAGCGATTCGGCACACCGGGGCCGACGACTGTCTACGAAGGGACCAAAGCTGGTCCGGGAATTCTTGTCACCGGCCATGACATGGCTGATCTGGCGGATTTGCTTTATCAGGCGTCAGGACAAGGTGTGAATGTCTACACGCACGGCGAAATGCTGCCTGCCCATAGTTATCCGAGGTTGCGTGCCTATCCGCATCTCGCCGGCCATTACGGTGGGCCCTGGCAGAATCAGCAATGGGAGTTCCCGGCTTTTACCGGGCCGATTCTGGCAACGACTAACTGCGTGTTGATACCGCCAGATAGTTACAAGGATCGCCTTTTCACGACGCGGGTCACCGCCGTGCCCGGTGGTAAGCGTCTAAAGACGAATGACTTCTCAGAAGTGATCGCGATGGCGAAGAGTTCGCCGGCATTGCCGGATCGCAAAGTGAAGGAATCGATGATTGGTTTCCATCACAGTGTGATCCTCAGTCTGGCGGACAAGATTGTCGCGGCGGTGAAGTCTGGTGAGATCAAGCGATTCTATTTGATCGGAGGTTGCGACGGAGCCGAACTGGGCAGGAATTATTACACGAAGCTGGCTCAAGGTGCTCCGCAGGAATCCGTGATTCTGACGTTGGGATGTGGCAAGTACCGCATTCGTAATCACGACTATGGCACCGTTGCTGGCTTGCCAAGGTTCCTCGACATGGGCCAGTGCAACGACGCCTATGGTGCCGTGCAAGTCGCGCTCGGACTGGCCAAGGCATTCAATTGCGGTGTCAACGACTTGCCTCTTTCGATCGTGCTGTCCTGGTTCGAGCAGAAGGCGGTTGCCGTATTACTGAGCCTGTTTGCGCTCAACGTGAAGGGGATACGGCTGGGCCCGATTCCTCCGGCCTTCGTGTCTCCCAATGTATTTAAGGTCTTGCAAGAAAAGTTTGACCTGAAGCTCATCGAAGCCGTCCCTCCCCGCGAGCTGGTGCAGTTGTCGGTGTGATTGTCCACGCCACCGGGGATGCAAGTCTGAGTATGTGCTTCACGTGGGCCGGAGTTCAAAGCGTTCCGTCCCGTGCAAAGCTTCTTGAGCTAGTGACAGAGAAGGTTTCGTTTTATGCAGCACATTGATGAAGCGCGCCTGGATACAGACTCGCAATATCGCTTTGAGTATCTCGCAGGTTTCATCGGGTTCAGTGCAGAGGATGCCGCGTTGATTCAAGCGAGTGCCCCTTACCTGGGGCCCATCATTCCTGAATTAGTCGAGAAGACCTACGAGAAGCTCTTGAGTTACGACGCTACTTCGCGGCATTTCGTTCCTCGACAAGCGGGGTACGAAGGGCCGTTGCCAACCGGCGTGGCGAGTCTGTCACAGGCGCATCCGCAGGTCCAGTTTCGTAAGGAACATCTCAGCCGGTACTTCATGCAACTGCTCGGTCGGTCGTACGACACCAAGATGGTGCTGTACCTCGACATGGTGGGCAAGATGCACACACCGAAGGCTGGCAGCAAAGAGATCGACGTACCCCTCGTGCAAATGAACGCACTGATGGGGTTGCTCGCGGACATTCTCACGGAAGCCATCTCGCAGCAGTCGTTCGATGCGCAGACATCGCTGAGAACAATGCGTGCTTTTCAAAAGCTCCTGTGGATCCAGAACGATTTTATCAGCCGACATTACCAGGCAGTTCATTAATGCCGAGCAATTCGCTCCGGGCTGCATCGGTCAGAATGCAGCTCATCAAAGGAAAGATTGATCATGATTCGTGAAGTCAGCGGTGACATTCTTTTAACCAAGACGGCAGCCATCGCTCACGGCGTAGCTCCCAACGACGCCTTCGCTACCGGGCTGGCTCACAGTCTGCGTGAGCAGTGGCCCGCGATGTACAAGGACTATCGACATTTCTGTCAGACGCAACATCCGAAAAGCGGCGGTACATGGATCTGGTCCGGTCCGGGTAAGCGGATCATCAATCTGATGACTCAAGAGGCGGCATATGATCATGGTGCGAAGGCGGGTCGAGCGACGACAGAGCATGTCAATCATACGCTCCGGGAACTCAAAAAGTTGATTGACGAAGAGAAGTTGACGAGTGTCGCACTACCTCGCCTGGCCACCGGTGCTGGCGGATTGAAATGGGAAGACGTCAAACCGCTCATTCAAAAACATCTGGGTGACGCAGGCATTCCGATCATCGTCTACAGCGAGTTCCACGCGGGAGTGGCGGCTGACGAGAAGCTGTAGCCAACATTTCCCTCGTCAACGCCGCTCAAGCTCTTGCGGTGAACACTCAACCTGCCAGTAAGACTGAGAACTTCTGGAACGGAAATCTGGCCGCAGGAGCATTGTGTCCTGGACGTCGGCAAGTCCGGAACACCAGCCGCACGCCGGGCTTGTTCGGCGTGCGGATTGGCACGCTCAATGCCGCTGGCCTTTGAATCGCTATGTTTCAATCTGTCGAGATTACCTCAGAAAATACTGCATCTGACGCCCGTGGTGATATCGGTGCCCAGTGACTGGCACACCCCTTGCTATCACACTGCGTCGTGCCTTCCAGCCCTCAATCTGAGTGTGGTCTAGGTCGTTGTAACACGTGAGGAGAATTTCGCGTGCTGTCTCGATTTCTGTGGATTAGCTGTCTGTCGGTCGTCGTCTTTGCACAGGGATGCAAACCTGCGATTGACGCGCATTTTGTCACGTCTGAGGCCGTTGCGAAGCTGGATACCAAGCTGCAAGACCCGATTCGCAAGGTGGTGCTTGATCAATCGGGGACACCTGCAGCACCTAAGCTGCTGGGCAATCAAGAGAAATCAAAGGCGCACCTGACTAACGGTCGTGATCTTTATCTCAAGCATTGTCAGCAGTGTCACGGCCAGTCAGGTGATGGCAACGGGCCGGCGGGGAAGTATCTCTATCCTCGACCTCGTGACTACCGCCCTGGCATCTTCAAATTCACATCGACTCCCTATGGGTCAAAGCCTCGACGCGTTGACCTCCTTCGCACGCTGGAGAAAGGCATACCCGGCACGTCCATGCCGACATTTCGCTTGCTGCCGAAGGCTGAACGCGAAGCGCTCGTAGACTACGTGTTGGTGCTGACGTTGCGAGGCGAGTTAGAGGGACGGCTGGCCTATGAAGTGGCTGCCGAAGATGCGCTCGATACCGACCTCGTTCCGGAATTTGTGGAAGGCGTACTCGCTCGCTGGAAGGCCGCCGAGCAGGAGGAAGTGCACACGCTCTCACCTCAGCCTGCAGAGTTCACAGCAGAGCATGTGGCAGCGGGAAAAGCAGCCTTCCTGTCAAAAGGTTGCTCGAAGTGTCATGGCGAAGATGGGCGAGGACAGACGAAGGACAACATCGGTAAGGATGGTTGGGGGAATGTCACCAAGGCGGCAGACCTCACTTCCGGACTTTTGCACGGTGGCGATCAACCGCTCGACGTCTATCGACGGATCATCTCGGGTATCAATGGAACTCCGATGCCCGGTTTTAGAAACCTGTTAGAGAAGGAGCCCGAGACGCTCTGGAACCTGGTTTCCTACGTGCTCTATGTCTCGAACCAGCGTCGCGCTGGCGTCACGCCAATTCCGGGTGCGTTTAACAAAACAACTCCCGAAAGTGGCAGTACGACTGTGACTGAGCCCACTTCTGCCAACTGATCTTTGATCCTTTCGCGGATCACTGACCCTGATTTATTCACGAGCTGCCCCTTCAGCTCTTATCTCTGCGGAGAACTGCACGATGCAGCCTGGTTATTCGGAACTCGAAGCCAAGCAGCGCGAATTGCTGGAATTGCGACAACGAGCCAACGAGCTCGAAAGCACAATTCTTGACGCCGCGGCCGGTCAACCCTGGACGCTGACCGGCTTCTATACAGCTTACTACGCAATGACTGGCTTCATGCTGGGATTGATCGCCGCCACAGTGAGTTTGCTATTTAATATTATTGGCGCCGCAATTGCGGGTAAAGATTCGCTGGAGCTGATCCGCGTGTACCTCACGTTTCCGCTAGGTGAAAAGGCGTTGTCGCTCAGTAATCAGGCTGACAAGGTCTATGCCATCAACAATGGAGTCATTCTGGCCGCTGGTTGCTGCCTGTACTTAGTGACCGGCATGCTCTTGGGAGTTCCTTTTCATGTGACGGCTATGCGGATTGCTGCGACAGCGAAATTGCCAGCGCGACTGCTCTTTGGTGCGGTATTGGGCCTCTTACTGTGGGTCTTCAACTTTTACGGGATTCTGTCTTGGTTGCAGCCCATGACTTGTGGCGGCAACTGGATCACCAATCCCGAATACCTGCCGTGGTGGGTTGCCGCATCAACGCACGTTGTGTTTGGAGTCACGATGGTGCTGGTGTCTCCGCTGGGACAGTACGTGCCCTACCACAGCCCAGCGGAAGATCTCGCCCCGCCGACCACATGAGTTCGCCAATATTGTCAGCTTAAGTGCAGCTCACTCGGATCACCTCGCAACACCACTCAAACCTAACGCTTCTCGGATTAGTGATAATGACGGATGGAACTACTTCGACATCATCAGGCCACCTGCGGCACAAAGACCTCGTGGATGAGTTCATGGTCAAAGCCTACTTTGTAATGGCGTTGACATTCATGATGGCTTCAATGTTGGGCGGATTCCTGATGGGCTTCCAACTCATCCGGCACAACCCGCTCAGCGGCATCGAGTTCTTCTCGCCTGGCCGTTGGCGAATGCTGCATACGAATGCCATTGCTTACGGATTTCTCGCCAATGCCTTCCTGGGTCTACTTCATTGGGCAGTACCGCGACTGACTCTGCAAAAGGTGCTCGATCAGCGACTTTCGTGGTTGATCTTTGGCGCTTGGCAGTTCGTGGTTCTCTCAACTGCCGTTGGGATCTTAAGCGGTCAAGCACAGGGGCTGGAATGGGGCGAAACACCAGTTTGGATTGATCCGGTGGCGCAGCTTGGATTGCTGCTGCTCGCAATCAACTTTGGTACTCCAATTATTCGTCAGAAGGGGCCGATGTATGTCACACTGTGGTACTTCATGGCTGCGTTCGTTTGGACCTTCCTGACCTACGCGATGGGCAACTTCCTGCCGCAGTACGTCGTGTCGGGAACCAGTGCTGGCGCTGTCGGCGGTCTGTTCATCCATGATCTAGTCGGGCTTTTCGTTACGCCGCTGGGATGGGGTTTGATGTACTACTTCGTGCCCATCGTGCTGAAGAAGCCCATTTGGTCGCATGGCTTGTCACTCGTGGGCTTCTGGGGCCTCGCGTTCTTTTATCCGCTCAATGGAATTCATCACTTTCTCTATACCCCGATTCCGATGTTCCTCCAGTACGGAGCCATCATGTCGACGATTGCCGTCGAATTTGTGGTGCTCACAGTGATCATCAACTTCTTCGGTACGATTTGGGGACAAGGCCAGGCGATCGTTGCCAACTTGCCTCTGCGTTGGTTCTACACGGGAATGGTCTTCTACTTCTTGACTTGTTTGCAGTGTGCGATGCAAACAACCCTAACTTTCCAGGCTTTGATTCACTTCACGGACTGGGTCGTTGGTCATGCTCATCTGGTGATGTACGGCGTCTTCAGCCAGTGGATCTTCGGTATGATGACGTACCTGTATCCAAGGTTGCTGGGCGTGGACTGGTATAGCCGCAAACTTTCGGAATGGCACTATTGGTTATCGGCCGTGGGCGTAGCTGTGATGTCGCTCGACTTGATTCTGGGCGGCCTGTTTCAAGGCTGGTCGTGGGCAGCGATGCAACCTTGGGAAGCCTCTATTGAGGTGTCCTTCCCATTCTGGTCAATTCGGATCTTCGCCGGCCTGGCGATGTTTGCGAGCCTGCTGGTGTTTCTCTTCAACCTCTACAAAACCTGGCAACTATCGCGCGGTGCCGTTGTCGCACCAGCACTGGCTCCAGCGACGTAGTCGTGGTGTTTTTCTCTGCGTGAGGTTCTCCCGGCGTCTCGCACTTTGTACGTGAACGCCGGATTGAGCTAGAGGCCGGGGCGGCTGCCCGCCTGTGAAGTCGGGTAATGCGATGGGGAGTTCGTGTTGTGTGACGCGAAGTCGCTCCGGTTCTCTTTTTACAATTCGTGAGGGATGTGTCCGCAATGTTTGAGTCGAAATCGGGTATTATGCTTATTGCCGGATTGGTGTTTTTCGGCTTTGCGTTCCTCTCAAATGCAGTTGTTCCAGCGTTGATGTATAACCAGCCGGAACAGACTGCTGAGCAACTCGTCAATGCGAACTTGCGGTATCAGTTTGAGGAACTGGCGCGACGCTACCCCGAACCTTTCGTGGAAGCCTTTGGCGAACCGCCCGAGGATGCCACGACTGCAGCCGACTGGTGGAACAAACAGTGTGCCGAGGCTCTGAGAGTCGGTCGGAACGTCTATGTCGGTGAAGGTTGTTGGCATTGCCATAGCCAGTTTGTGCGACCAGTCTCCAACGAGGACTTGCGTTGGGGTCCGGTGTCGCGCTCGTGGGAATATCAAAACGAACTTCAGCGGCCTGTGCTGTTCGGTACGCGCCGCGTCGGCCCCGACCTCTGCCGTGAAGGCGGTCGTCGATCTAGTGATTGGCACGCAGTGCATCTCTTCAAGCCGGTGCTGACATCGCACAAGTCCCCCATGCCGGAGTACCCCTGGCTGTTTCAGGGCGAGCCCAACAAGCCCACAAAAAAGGGATTGGCGCTTCTGACGTACGTCCAATGGCTGGGCTCTTGGCTGGAGAGTTATCCGCACTACGAAGCTTACGAGGACTCACTAGTCAAGGGGATCTCGCTTGAGCCCACTGTCACTTCGGATGCGACGGCAGCAAAGACCGAGTAGTCCGTCCACGTTGTCACTCCACAGCGTATGAAGCACTGAGTTTACGTAGCAGCGAATTGCAGAATGAGGTTTGGGATGGCCAGTAGCAGTCAGGATCGAAGGATGGCACAGCGGATCACCGCGCTGATGGCATTCGTATTTCTCGTGCCAAGCCTTTTCGGGTTCGGAAGCAAGCTCATTGAGTTGTTCAAGCTGGTGCGTGGTGAAGTCGATGGAGCTTTCGCGATCGCGCCCGTGATGAATTATGTCCTTGCCAGCACGGGCTTTTTCTTCTTGTTGATGTGGGCTACGACCAACGGAATGTTTCGAGACATCGAGGAACCAAAGCGGGCACTGCTGACGCGCGAAGCGGAACTTGATCGGCGCGAGTAATAGTCGCAGTCGGTCTCAGCGCCTTTTGCCTTCTTATATAACCTTGCCGAGCGCGTGAATTGCTATGACTCAGTTAGACCCATCATCCGCCGAAGCAGAACATCGCTATCACCATTACACGGGCAACGTAATCCCGTGGTACGTGCGCTTGATCTGGTTGTTGTTCTGGGGCTTCACGATTTACTACACGGTTCAGTACCTGTTCCCCGCCGTGCAGACAGAAATGGTCTCGCCTCCGTAGGCTGGAAGTCATCATGTCTCACACGGAACAGACCTGCGTTTGGTGCGGCTTGCCATTGCCCAAACGCTGGTGGACGGTTCAAACAGACGACGTGCGGTCCCTATCGGAGAAGACGCAGGAGTCGGACGACTACTGCTGTTTCGGCTGTCGATTTGCTGCCGATGTGACAGCCGATCGCGGCGAGGCCGGCCAGGTTCGTTGGACGCTGACGCGACTGGGTATCGCGATCTTCTTCGCCATGAACGTATCAATGTTCACGATGGCGCTCTGGAGCCATGACGTCTATGAGATTGATCCCTCAGATACATTGGCCGCGTCGCTAACCGACTTGTTCGTCTGGTTGAGCTTCTTTTGCGCTCTCCCTGTTCTATTTCTGTTAGGTGCACCGATCGCGGTCTCCGCTTGTCGAGCTTTGCAGAGCGGAAGAGTTACGACGGACCTGCTTGTCTTTGGGGGCGTACTGACAGCTTTCGCCTACTCGGTCGTGTCAATGCTAACGGGATCCAGCCATATCTACTTTGAGGTCGCCAGTCTTGTACTTGTCCTGATCACTCTGGGTCGGTGGATCGAAGCGAACGGAAAGCTGCAAACGAACGAGGTGCTGGAATCGCTGGAGCGGCTACTGCCCGAGACTGCGCGCCGACTAGTCAATGCACCCGACTCGTTTTCTCAAGCCGCTGATTCTGAGAGCGAAGTGCCCACCAGCACGCTTAAGCCTGGTGATCGGATTCGAATTTTACCTGGCGAGCGTATTCCGGCCGACGGCCTTGTGGAAAATCAGGCTGCGAGTATCGACGAACAGATGTTGACGGGAGAGAGTCGGCCCGTGGTGAAACAGCCAGGCGATTCCGTCTTCTCCGGAACGCTCAACATCGATGCGGATTTGGTCGTTCGAGTCAGCAGGGCCATTAACGAGAGTACAGTCGCGAGGCTCGTGCGAGCTGTGCGTGAGGCCCGACAATCGCGCGGTTATTACCAGCGCCTCGCCGATCGAGTAACGACACGGTTTGTACCGTTCGTGGGCATCGTGATGTGTGCGACAATTACTTTGCACTTGATATCTCATTCGATACCCGACGCGATTCTGGCTGGCTTTGCGGTTGTCCTCATCGCGTGTCCGTGTGCGCTGGGGCTAGCGACATCAGTAGCTGTATGGACCGCTCTGGGACGCGCCGCCGAGCGCGGAATTTTGATCCGAAATGGGGAAGTCCTCGAGCGTCTGGCGCACTTGAAGGCGATTCGTTTTGATAAGACCGGAACGCTCACCACTGGCGAAGCTCGAGTCACTTCTGTGCTCTGTCCGATAGGTGAAGATGGAAGTGAGGTGCTGCGAATTGCAGCGTCGCTCGCAAAGCGATCGTCACATTCGTTCTCCCGTGCCATTGTGACTCATGCCAGAGAGCGTTACCGCCCCGTTGATCTTTTCAAAATCAACGATCTGCGCGCGGTCGCTGGCAAAGGGCTGATGGGATTCATGACGGCTGGCGACTCGGTGTTGCTGGGAAGTCGCGACTTCTTGATGGAACGCGGTTGCAAGTTCGATTCCACCTTTGAGCGCTTCGTCAATCTGCATCTGACCTATGGGCCGGCCACAGTTTTTGTTGGTCGCAACCGAGACGTATGTGGCGTGGTGTTGCTCGACGAAGCTCTGAGGCCTGAAGTCTCATCAGCGCTGGCAGAATGTCGGCGTCTAGGACTTGATCTCGCAATTCTGTCAGGAGACCGCCCCGAACGTGCTGCAAAATTCGCCCAAGAATCTGGCTTAGCGTGCAAAGCGGGTCTGCTTCCCAAACTGAAACTGGCGGCTTTGCGCGAGGCTCGCGAATTGTGCGGTCCGGTGATGATGGTCGGTGATGGTATCAACGACGCGCCCTCGCTGGCGGCCGCAGATGTCGGTGTAGCACTGGGCTGCGGAACGGACGTCTCTCGTGACGCCGCCGGCGTCTGCTTGCTCTCGAATGACCTGTCGGCGATTCCCTGGGTATGTGAGTTGGGGCGACTGACGAGGCGCGTGATTTTGCAGAACCTCGCCTGGGCATTTGGCTACAACACGATTGGAATGACGCTCGCAGCATTTGGGCTCCTAAATCCAGTCATTGCCGCCATCGTCATGTTTGTGAGTAGCATGGTGGTATTAGCAAATTCGCGCCGATTGAAGTTCTTTGATTATGAACATGGCCATCAAATCCTCGACGAAGCGGCTACTTCGGACGCTTTGCAGGTGGCTACTGAGTCAATCGGATCTGCCTTCAATGATGAGTCTACAGATTGGTCCGTGCCGTCTCCCCAAGGATCGCTTGCAGGGATATTGAAGTCCAGGACCCACTCCGAAACTGACCGAGGGACCCGCTCGAAAGTCGGGGCGGAGTCATGATTGAACTACCGCTTGTTTTTCTGAGTGGTCTGCTCGGGTCTGGGCATTGCGTTGGCATGTGTGGCGCATTCGCCATGGCGATTGGCTGGGGCAGTCGAAGACCATTCGACAACCTGATCAGACAACTGTGCTTCAGCCTCGGTCGCGCGGTGACGTATGTATTTCTTGGAGTCACTGCGGCGTTTGCCGCACAGCAGATACAGATCAAACTCGGCTGGCTCAATGCGGCGCAAGGATCATTGTCAGTCGTTGCCGGGATTCTGCTGATCGTAGCAGGGCTGGCAGCAACCGGATGGCTGCCACTTCGACTCTCGTGGCTGAATCGAGTCACCAGTTGCCCTGCTGCCTTGCAGTTCCGCGCCCTCTTAGGTTCGTCCAGTCGATGGAATGTATTAATTGCTGGTATCATGACCGGCTTCCTTCCCTGCGGACTGGTCTATGCTCTTGTCGCGTTAGCGGCAGGCACAGGAAGCGTGCTCGGGGGAGCCGGTGTCATGGTGGCATTCGCGTTGGGAACCATGCCGCTCATGCTGGCGACGGGCCTGGGAAGCTCGCTGATCAGCGTGTCAGCTAGAACTCGGCTGCTTCGACTGGCAGCCTGCTGTGTCGTGCTCATGGGCGGCCTAACGGTGGCTCGGGGTACTGCGAACCTGATTGCCGCGGGCCAATCCAGCAGTCCGAGTTGTCCCTTCTGTCATCCCAAACTCTCAGAGAAATAGCCTCATGTTGGCTCGGGAATCGCTCGTGTCCGATGTAGACGATCATGAGATGAAGGCAGCTGAAGTGGAGAACCTGAGCGAGCTCACGTCACCCACACTTCGGGGGCCACGCAGGTCATCATGGTCGAAAGCCACAGTCAACTTTTGGTTGGACGCGGCTTTAGCAGTGATATTCGTTGCCCTCGTCACAGTGTCGGTACTGCTTCGTTTCGTGTTTCCTAGCCCTACAGCAGCGGCAGGCTGGAGCCTCTGGGGTTATGGATATGACCAATGGGCACGCGCGCAATTTGCGATCCTGTGCGTGCTGGGTGGAGGCATTGTGATACACGTGATGCTGCACTGGACATGGGTTTGCGGGATGCTGACGCGCGGCAAATCTGAATCGTCCCTTCGCACGGACAACGGAGTGCAAACCATCGTCGGCGTTGTCTTCTTGGTCGCACTCTTACACGTCGTTGGCATTGTCTTACTTTCCGCAATGCTCAGTGTCGTAAGTTCCTGATTATCACATACTATGTCAGTAGGCCTGATTCACTCACTTGGGAAGTGCTCCGCTAGCAAGGACGGCTTGGCAGCTACTCGTCAGCCAGCCGATAGCCGACACCCTGCTCGGTGAGCAGATAGCGGGGTTGGGCGGGTTCTGCTCCGATCTTGCGACGCAGGGCGGCCATGAAGACTCAAGGGTAGTGGGCCTCATAGACATCGTGCGGGCCCCAGACTTCTTTCAGGATGAAGCGGTGAGTCAGCACTTTGCCGCGATGTTTTGCGAGGGTCGTCAGCAGACGGTATTCGACGGGAGTCAGGTGGACTTCTTTGTCGCCCAGAAAGACACGGCGGGCGGCTTAGGGTGACTGACGTATTGCGATGGCTCAGGGTACTACTCAGCGTTGGATACCGCAGTTTCCGGAAGCGTAGCCGGCGTTGATTCTCTGAGCGGAATCGTAAACCAGAATCGTGCGCCGCCAACGGGCAGGTTCTCGACTCCGATCTCGCCTCCATGTGCCTGGACGATCGCTCGACAGATCGTCAAGCCTAGTCCGGTTCCTCGATGGCCATCAGACACGACATTCGCGCCGCGATGAAACTTCTCGAAGACTAGCTTCTCAGAGCCCGGTGCCACGCCAGGTCCATGATCGATGACGTCGATGATGACCGACTTTGGCCTGGAAAGAGGACTACAACCATCACCGGCCGCACGGCTCGCTGGGTTATCTGACCCCGTCCGAGTTCGCGGCCCGCAGTGCTGCTTCCGCTTCGGGTCGGTCTCCGGCTTCGCCTGCGCCCGCCCCCGCCCCTCCGCTCCATCAGCCCTGCGGTCAACCCCGAACTCTCATAACCCCCGGTACTAAAATTGCGGGCAAGTCAGCAGTAAACAGGATGCACGATGTCCTGGTGCTCATATTGTTTCAATCACGCGGAGTTTGTGCTGCCGTGCTTTTTGGCGCGCCTTAGCGTCTCCTCCGGTTTCGCGCAGTGTGCCCTTACGCTCAGGTGTGCGAAGCGTCCCCCCTCTTGATGTGAAGCGATGGCCAGTCGCAATAGGAATGCCGGACGATATTGCCGGCGCGTTCGTGATTGTCTGGAAGGGCTTTACTACGCATGATCGAAGCTTGTGATACATAGGAATTGCGGTGAGGTACTTCATGTATAGGATCGCAAAAAGCAAAGCTGCGGTGACACCGTTAGTGGTTTGCACCGCGGCACCAATGATTGTGCGTTCTGCCCGCCCTCATTGAGAGGATCGTCTTTAGAGAACTGACCCAAAGCATGATGGTGATTGAGTTTCGCGAATCACCTGTATCAGTTCCGCCATGCTGGCTCACCAGCAAGCCGAACTCATAGTCGATGCCCAATCGCGCGTCCTATGGGACCTGTAAGAACAGGTCCGATCCATCGACGACAGCGCAGGGCCGAGACTGTGCTTCATTCGATGTTCAGCCGAGACGGTCTTGGGCCGAACAATTTAGAAAGCTGAGTCAACTTGTTCCGCAACGGTGCTCCAAATCTCCCGCAATGTGGCCAGCTTGCTTCCTCGGCACAGGAATTGTTGTGAGGTGAGCAGCGATCTCCGGCATGGAAGTCATCACTTCAAAGAGATCATGTGCCCTTGGTTCAGGAAGGAATTCTTATGAGCATTCTAAATGAGAGTAGAGCAAGAACGCTGTTCATCGGAGCGGTGTGCTTCGCGGCCGTTGCTCTCGTAGGTGCAGGTTGGACGAATTGGTCGGCGGAGGCTCGCGAGAAGCCGAAGCACGACGCATTGAGTGAAAAGATGCGACTGAAGCTGAGTGCTTCGTCCAAAGTTCTGGAAGGACTAACCACCGAGGATGCCGATCTCATTCGTGAGGGGGCCACGGCAATGGCCGAGCAAAGCCAAGCTGAATTCTGGCAGGTCTTCACAGATCCCGACTATCGCGAGTTCACCGTCGAGTTTCGTGGCTCCATGCGCCGGCTGAAGGAGGCTGCAGCCAAGGAGAACTTTGACGCAGCAGCTTTGGAATGGATGGACGCTACCAAAGGCTGCTTAGATTGCCACAAGCACGTTCGCCGCATGAGGGCCAAACTCAACCAGTGATTCGCGTCCTGATATGTCCTACGACTCGTCTCAGGCTGGCTCCGCACTTCGATGGTAAGTGCATGCGCACCGGGCGCATCCAACCCAAGACTCGCGTATCAGCGAGTCTTGGGTTCCGACTTCTTGATGCCGCTTCATGTGACGAAGCCATTGGTGGGATACATTCGCGCGGACTGGGCGCACAATGTGCGAACTCGCGCGCCTCATGTCCCGAACTGATTTTTGGACACTATCGGTTGTCACTCTAGTCGCGAACGCCCACTCGCTAGGTTCAACGCTGCTAGAGGGATCGGCTTTCAAGAATAAGCAAAACGAGCAATGCTCAACTGATTTGCTTCGCTTCGCCGCTGTCATAGCATGCTGCGGCACACCCTTTGCCTAACACCGAGATGCGATTGGTATTTTCCCAACATTCTCCAGCTAGAGGCGCGTCTGATGGCTTGGGCTCCGAAGAAACAGGTGGTTGTCCCGATTGACTTTTCATCGGCGTCTGAGGATGCAATTCAGACTGCGTTGGAAATCACTGAACGACCGGCACATGTCCACGTCATCCATGTAGCTCAACTACCTGCGGTCGTTCCCTATGGTGGAGAGGTCATTGCCGCCGTAGATCCAGAACGCTGGAAGCAGCTCGCGATTACGCATCTCGCCGACTACTTGCAGGCGCGACCTCAATTCCAGGGTGTGAGTTCGACCGTTCTGGATGGGGACGCTGTCGTCCGCATCGCGGAGTACGCGACTAAATGCCATGCGGACTTGATTGTCATGCCTTCACACGGCTATCACGGCGTCAAGAGGTTTCTATTGGGCTCTGTGACCGAATCTGTTCTGCGGCATGCGCCCTGTGAAGTGCTTGTTTTGCGACGCGCCGATTAAGCGCGTAGCCTTTGTCGACTTCCCATTGTTGCTCTCTTGCTCTTGTTGGCGTGTAGGATTGAGCCGCACAGCCCGTGAGATGACTCCGTAGGTGATAGTTTCTTGAATAGCCCATTTGATCCCAGCCAAGTCGAGCTCTTGTTCGTCGACGATAATGATGAGTTCCGGAATACTGCATCACAGCGTTTCGCTCGTCGCGGGTTTCGTGTGCACGAGGCCCCCGGGGTCAACGACGCGCTTCGATTATTACAAGACCGTCAATTTGATGTCGTCGTGTCCGACATGGCGATGCCGGGGCTGACCGGCATTGATCTTCTGCAACGCGTCAAAGAGGTCTCGCCGGAATGCGAGGTGATTCTGCTGACCGGCGAAGGCACGATCGAAACGGCCGTCCAAGCGATGAAGCTCGGCGCGTATGACTTTCTGTCGAAGCCATTCTCGCTAGCGGACTTAGAAACGTTAGTTCAAAGAGCATATGAACGGGGACGGCTGAGCCAAGAGAACGTGCAACTGAAGGCGGTCATCGAACGCAACCAGCCCAAGTTGCAAATGGTCGGTGAATCACCCGCGATGCAAGAGGTATATAAGCTCATTAGAAAGGCCGGTCCGAGCGAGAAGGCAATTCTGATTCAGGGGGAAAGCGGTACCGGCAAGGAACTCGTAGCGCGAGGGTTACATGAACACAGTCCAAGAGCTTCCAAGCCCCTGATTTCCATCAACTGCACTGCGCTCACTGAGACGTTGCTCGAAAGCGAATTATTTGGCCATGAAAAGGGCGCGTTTACGGGAGCCGCAGCGGCCAAGCCCGGTCTTTTCGAGATTGCCAACGGCGGCACGCTGTTCATAGATGAGATTGGTGAAATGCCCGGCGTCATGCAGGCTAAGCTGCTACGAGTGTTGCAGGATGGCTCCATGCGCCGCGTCGGATCACTTCAGGAACGCCGAGTTAATGTGCGAATTATCACCGCTACGAATCGGGACCTCGCCGTCGAAGTCGCGGCGCATCGCTTTCGCGAAGATTTGTTTTATCGAATCAACGTGATGTCGCTCGATCTGCCTCCACTAAGAACACGGGTGGGTGACATTCCGTTGCTGGTTAATCATTTTCTTGGTGCCGAATGGCAGATTGCTCCAGACGCGCTGCGAGTGCTCGAAACGTACAAGTGGCCGGGCAACATCCGCCAACTGATTAATGTCATTGAGCGTGCGAAAATCCTGGCAGAAGATCAATTCATCACCACTGACGAACTTCCGCCTGTACTGCTGCAACCGACAGCAGTTCCTGGGAGTGGCGTTGCATCGACAGTTGCTCCCTTAGCCTTGGCCGATGACGGGACTTTGTCTTCGATTGAAAAGGCTCGCATCGTTGAGGTTATGCAATTGCAACAAGGCAACAAGAGTCGCGCCGCTCGAATGCTGGGTATTACGCGGCGCTCTCTCTATCGACTGCTTGAGAAGTATGAACTAGACCCCTCTGCTCGGCCGGCGAATGAAAGAAGCATCCAGGACACTTGACCTTACCGAACGATGGTTTGTCGGCCGAGGAAGCCCGCTCCTGGTTCTCTGGTTTGCCTGGCTCAGCTTGCATCGGCAATAAGGACCACGGTGAACGTACTGCCGCGGTCAACTTCGCTGGTGACTTCGAGCGTGCCGCAGTTCTTTTCAAGAATGGCATGGGTCAACGCCAAACCTAAACCGATGCCACGTGCTTTCGTCGAGCGAAAGGGTTCGCGGATGCGCGGCAAGTCTTCCGCTTTGATTCCGCATCCGGTGTCAGTAACCGCCACTTCGATGCGATCTCGTACAAGCCGAGCAGAGAGCGTCAGCGTACCACCATTGCTCATGGATTCGCAGCCGTTGCGGATCAAGTTGCTGAATGCAATCGCGAGTTGCTTCTCATCGGCCAATGCACAAGGGAGGTGGTCCGGAATATCCCAGACCAATTGGACGTTCTCTGGCCATGAGTCCGTCGGCACTGATTTTCGAAGGCACTCCAGAACTGAAGTGGCCTGCAGGTTCGCAGTGGGCAGTTTTGCGAATTCTGACAACGCTGAGATCACGGAGTCTGAAGCCGTCACTTGTCGTTCGATGCGCTCAAGGTGTTCGGCAACTTTTTCGGGAGTCGCGTTCTTCGCATTTTGTAGATAATACACCGACGTTCGCATGACGTTGAGCGGGTTTCGTAATTCATGAGCAACTCCGCCTGCGACGCGGCCAATGGCGGCCAAGCGTTCGACTCGCATCAAGCGATCATTTAAGGCTGTTTCATAGGCATCTTGTATGATGGCAAGATCGAGGTCCATCAAAGAATTTACTGCCTGTATTGTCACCGCCAGTTCTTCGGGATCGGCTTCCGCAGGCCAGTTCAGCCGAAGAGCTTGCACGAGTCCTTTCCGTAAGCGAGAGACTGCAGCTTCAACATACACCTGCTTCAAGCCGATCTCCACATGGCGATAGCCGACGCGAAACCGCCGCTCGACGTAAGCTAAATCATAAGGTCCGGTGACGAGTTCCTTCAGCCAGGCAATCAGCGTCAACTTCAGTCTTTGGACTTGTGCCTCTCCACCTGTAATGACCCGACGGGTCTCCTCGTGTTCGCCCAACTCGCGATAGAAGTCGTCGACCAGCTCTGCGAAGGAGGGCTCGACGAGTTTACCAGCTCGCATCACCAAGTCGGCGTCGCGCGGTGTCCATCCAACGTATTTTTGAATGTCTTGATACCGCTGGAAGAGCTCATCGACACGTACATCAAGCGCCACAGCCGACCTCTTTGGGAAGCAACTTAGGACCGATCAAGTAGGATCACTGTAGCTTTCCCACCTAAGCATTCCGATGGATAATTCTGTCTAAATTCCTTCGAAGATTCATGCAGTAAACACGCCGAGACGGCCACCACACGTTGACTAACTGTCTTCAAGCTCCCACTCCAGGAAGAGCTCAAAGCTTTCTGCCTCAGCGGCAAGCAATTCGTCGATCTGGCATGGGTCCAGCAAGGCCGAGCGCTTGTCCGCTGCGATCACGAAACCTTGTGAAGCGATGATCGTGCCACCCGCGACAACCACTCGAGTCTCAGAAATGACGTTGGCCTGCTGTTCCCGGAATTCCTTCAACGACAGTGTCGGTTTCAATGAAGCCTTCTGATTGGCCGGGAGATTGAGCGACAGCTTCCTGCGATTGCCGGTTTGGATGAACCGTGCCTGCGCGATGATCTGGCCGTTTTCATCTTTGAACGTGCAGAACTTTTCCAGTGCAGCAGCCGAGGGAAACTTCGCGGTGGTGAGGGTCGCATAGGGCTCCTCGCGTCGCACCCAGGTTGCGTCCAGCACCTTGCCACCAGCTGCAGTGATTCGCCGGCAGTCGGAGTCTTCCCGCGCATCAAATGCCGCGACAAAGCTCTTGAGTTGCAGTATCCCCTTCTCACCTTTCTCCGTCGAACGCACGTTGGACTGAAAACGGACCCAATCGGCGGATCCATCGGACCGAATCGTAAGGGTCGTCAGTTCGTCGTTGATGATGCAGCCGGCGAGCATAAAGAACGCAACGACGAAGAGTGAACTCAGTAGAATGCTTTTCATGACTCAGACCTCACCAGGTTTGAATTGGGCATTGAACGTCTGCGCGATGTGCGTCCAACCTTCCCACCCGGTTCACAGGTGGCACTCGACTAAGAGCGAAGACTGCGCCAAACACTCGGGGGAGGCAAAAACGCAGAGCTCCGCCGGGGCCGAGCAAAGGTCGAAGGATCGCCATGCCTGAGAAATGCTGCGTTTTTTTGGCGAATTCACCTCTGGACTTGTTGAGGACTCGCTAGTGTTCTGCAAAATGCCCGGATCAAAAGGGCCATCCTCAGTCTCGGTGTGCGCGGTGTCGCACAGCGTCGAGAACAGTCGGAGGGTTGCCGCACACTTGGACCACGGCTCTCATCCCATTGCGTTTTCATCATGACACCCAAGCCGCCAGCCCACATCCTGGTAGTCGATGACGACTTCGACACGCGAGCCAATTTGGCCGATATCTTGTCCGTCTACGGCTACGAGGTCCAAACGGCTGCCGACGCGACCAGTGCTCTGCAATTACTCGATGATCGCGACTTCGATGTAGTTCTGCTCGACTTGAAGATGCCTGGGATCGATGGATTGCAACTTTACAGTGAGTTAAAGCGACGCTCGCCAGCGACGGTTGCCATTCTCATCACGGGCTTCGCTGACATCGAGACGCGTCGGCGCGCGGGACAACTGGGAGTGTGGAAGATTCTCTCCAAACCCGTGGATGTTCCAGCCCTGCTGCCGCTGATCTCTGAGGCCGCAGAACAGCCCCTGCTGTTGATCGTTGATGACGACCGTGATTTTTGTGCGAACCTCTATGACATCTTGCGGGATCGATCTTTTCGCGTAGGAATCGCTGGTTCGGCACAGGATGCCGTGCAGCAATTGAGCCGCAAGAATTACCAGATCGTCGTGGTGGATTGGCAACTGCCCGACGCTGACGGCCTGGCATTATTGGAACAGTTTCGCGGTCAACATCCTCAGATGCGTGCGATGCTGTGTACCGGACATCGTCACGAACTCAGCGAATTGTTGCAGTTGACGTCGCGCAAGAGCGCCGACGTGTTTTTCTACAAGCCCCTGGATATGCATAACTTCGTGGGCACGCTCCAAAATTGGGTGGCCAACTAGTTTCTCGCAGTGGAGCTGCCAATGTCTCAACTGCCCGTTGACACAGTGGATCATGACGCCATGGTGCCGATGTCGCTCCTCATTGTGGAAGACGACGCTGACACCCGTGGCAACCTGATCGACATTCTGGACATGGACGGCTACCGCGTTCAGGCCGCCGATTCATTCAGCCAAGCGCGGCGTGAAGCCCACTGGAATGACTATTTCGCCGTTGTGCTGGACCGCAAACTGCCGGACGGCAATTCGGAAGAGTTCTTGCCTGAACTCAAACAACTGGCGCCTCACGCCGCAGTCGTCATCGTGACGGGCCACGAGGATCTGATAGGCGCGATCGCTGCGCTGCGCAATGGCGCTTCCGACTATCTCATCAAGCCTGTTGACCCAGATATCCTGCGTGCTCGACTCCGACAACTGGCCGAAAAGCGTCAAGCTGAGTTGGCCTTGATCGCGGCGAATCGTCGCATGTTGCAGGCCGAGCGACTGGCAGCCATCGGGCAGATGATGACGGGACTCGTGCATGAGAGTCGCAACGCGCTGCAGCGAAGCGGGGCGTGCCTGGAGATGCTGAGCTTGAATCTGGAGGGGCAATCTGAATCACTCGACTTGCTGGCGAAAGTACAGAAAGCTCAAAAGCAGTTGCACGAATTGTTTGAGCAAGTCCGTGACTATGCTGCCCCGATCAAATTGAGACTTACTGTCTGCGACGTCCGAGACGTGTTGGAAGAAACCTGGGAGAATCTGTTTTGGATCAGGCAGGGGCGAACCGTTGCATTCACCATGCGCCGTGATCTTCCCGTGCCGCTGTGTGTCATTGACGCAGGCCGCGTCGAGCAGGTCTTTCGCAATATCTTTGAGAACTCGCTCGCGGCTTGTACCGATTCGGTACGAATTGAAGTTACGTGGAAAGCGTCTGTTCTTCAGGGACGTCCCGCATGGCAGTTTTCCATCAGCGACAACGGTCCCGGCATGACCACCGAACAGCGTCAGAAAATCTTCGAGCCCTTCTTCACTACAAAGCCGAATGGCACTGGGCTTGGCATGGCAATCAGCAAACGCATCATCGACGAGCACGAGGGACTTATATCGGTCAATGAGTCCTGCACCGAGGGAACAGAGATCGTCATCACGCTGCGCGCATCAGAGCGCACTTCCTGAGACACATCAAGGATGTTCCGTGAGCTATTTCATCATCTGAAGGACGGCGTGATTCGCCCGCAGGAGTGTGCGGACTGCCCGAATACGCTCACCCCGCCGTCCCTGTTAGGGTTTCGGTGCCGGAACTCCGCCACATTGCAGATGCGTGCGGCTACCAGGGAATCTCGACCTTGCGCTTACGACGTTTGTCAGAGTTACTGAGTTTTCGGCATTCCGTTCGCTGAATGACGCCCGCATTACAAACGGGCCAAGTCTCAGTAACGGGGAACAAACATGAGCACCCAAGCGCCTCCCATCATTCACGACCATGCCGGACTGTTGTCACAACTTGAGGTCATCAATCAGTGGTGGCCCGATTCACATCAGAAGGTCATTGCTGGTATTCATTCGCGTGAAATTCAGGCTCGCCTGAAAGCCCTGCGAGAATCTTTGATGGAACATTTTGCCGCTGAAGAATGTGAAGGGCTCCTGCCCCAGGATGTGCGGCTGGAACCGGACGATGTGGGCATTGCGGTGCAATTGCTGGGAGAGCATCAGAGCTTGCTGGAACAACTCAACTTGGTAATGCAGGAAACGCCGCGTTCAACGGGCTCTCTTGCTGACTGGGCTCTGGCCCACCAAGACTTCGACCGATTCAGCGAGCGGTTGACACAGCACGAACAAGCAGAGATCGATTTACTCCAACGAGTATGTGACGAAGAAACCGGCGTCCCAGATTAGGGACGTAGTTTGAAGACCGCGCTCATGGTTCTGGCAGAGTATCACTTCGAGTTCCACGGCCTGACTATCGCCCATCAACGGGATTCCCACCTTCCGAGACTATTGCCTGAGGTTCGTGATGCGTGCGATGCTCCTCGAAAGCCCTGGTCAGCCGCTGCGTTTGGCCGAGTGCCCGATTCCCAGTCCTGAGCCTCATCAACTCTTGGTGAGAATCTCTGCTTGCGGGGTTTGTCGTACCGATCTGCATGTGGTGGATGGCGAATTGGCTAATCCCAAGAGACCAGTCGCTCCCGGTCATGAAATCGTAGGCGTTGTTGAGCAGAAGGGTGAGGCGGTCGGACGGTTTCAAATCGGGGATCGCATCGGCATTCCATGGCTGGGGCATACTTGTGGAACTTGTCGGTTCTGCCGTAGCGGGCGAGAGAACCTCTGCGAGTCCGCGCGCTTCACGGGGTATCAATTGGACGGAGGTTATGCGGAATACACCGTGGCAGATCAACATTTCTGTTTTCATATTCCCGAGATGTACTCCGATGCCGAAGCGGCGCCTTTGTTGTGTGCAGGTTTGATTGGATATCGGTCGCTGGTCATGGCTGGCGACGCTCAACGTCTGGGGATCTATGGTTTCGGAGCGGCGGCTCACATCGTGGCTCAGATAGCTCGGTTTCAAGGCCGTGAAGTTTATGCCTTCACTCGCCCCGATGATCAGGAAGCCCAGCAGTTCGCGCGCGATCACGGAGCGATCTGGGCGGGTGACGCGACCACTGCTTCGCCTGAGTTGCTGGATGCGGCGATCTTGTTTGCTCCTGCTGGCGAACTGGTTCCGGCGGCGCTGCGATCTCTTGATAAAGGTGGGACCGTCGTCTGTGGCGGAATCCACATGAGCGATATTCCCAGCTTCCCTTACAGGTTGCTATGGGGCGAACGAGTGGTTCGGTCGGTGGCGAACCTCACGCGCCGCGACGGAGAAGAGTTCCTCAAGATTGCTCCGCAAATCCCGATTCGGCCCGAAGTGCAATTGTTCCCGTTGGCTCAAGCGAATGAAGCCCTGTCCGCGCTGCGTAACGGGCAAGTGCGCGGCGCCGCTGTGTTGGTAACCTCCTGACTGCCTAGCGTGCGGCTCATCAGCGAACGTCTCGCCAGAGCGCACTGCGGGACCTCGTCAGCCTGCTGATGTATGATGCAGCCCTTGAAGGAACTCGTGAGTTCGAGGTGACAATGAGTGGTGAGTCGACGGTGCCTCTGCCTGACTTGATCGCGGCGTTCGCGCAGCCTGACGCGTATCCTTATAGCGTGGATCATGTGGAAGTTCGGCAGACGCATATCTCGCTTGTGTTTCTGGCCGGGCCTTGGGTCTTCAAGATCAAGAAGCCGGTGCGTCTGCCCTTTCTGGATTTCAATTCGTTGGAGCGGCGCCACTTCTTCTGCCAAGAGGAAGTCCGCATCAACGGGCCGTTGGCGCCCGACGTCTATCAAGGAGTCGTGCCCATTCGAAAGGATGCCAACGGCGTCCACTTTGGAGGCGAAGGCACCATTGTCGAATGGGCGGTGCAGATGGAGCGACTTCCGAACGACCTCACATTAGACGTCAGGCTGCGAAGTGGCGTCTTAACGAAGGACCAAGTCACGCTTTTCGCTCGTCGAGCGGCTCAGTTTCATCAAGCTGCACGCCGAGACACGCAAACAGCACGGTGGGGGCGATTCTCTGTCATCGCCAAGTCGGTTCGGGAGAATCTTGACTATGCGAGGACGCAACACGAATCGGCAATCGCTCCTTGTGTTCTGGATCAACTTCATCAGGTCACAGAGCGCTCGCTTGCTTCTCTGGGTGATCTGATCGATCAGCGGGCGTCTGCGGGTTTTGTCCGCGAATTACACGGAGATCTGCATCTCGACCATGTGTATCTCTTCGAGGATCGTGAACCGCCGCGCGATCTGCTGATGATTGATGCCATCGAGTTCAATGAAGCGTTTCGCTGCATTGATGTAGTTGCCGATATGGCCTTCTGTGTAATGGACTTCGAAGCGCATGGTCGTCGAGACTTGGGACGTCACTTTGCTGAGACTTACTTCGCAGCCACCGGCGATGCTGAGGGGCGAGTCTTGTTGCCACTCTTCGCGTCGTATCGCGCAGCAGTTCGCGCGAAGGTCAACGGAATGCTGGCGAGTGAGGGCGAGGTCAGCGATGCCGATCGGAAAGCAGCCTTCGATCGCTCTTCCGCATTTTGGTTATTGGCATGGGGACTGCTCGCAGAGCCCAACTTACGCCCTGCGTTGCTGTTGGTATCAGGCCTGCCGGGGACTGGTAAGTCGGTGCTCGCTCGTCGTCTTGGCGAGCGGGCCAACTTCGAAGTGATTCGCTCTGACGTCGTGCGAAAAGAACTCGCGGCAGTGAGCTGCCCTGCCGCCGCGAACTATGGTGACGGCCTGTATTCGTCGGAATGGAATGACCGTACTTACTCGGAATGTCTACGCCGCGTGGAGTTGCTGTTACGCAGCGGCAAGCGAGTGATTGTTGATGCCACCTTCTCAAACGACAGTCGCCGGAGAGATTTTCTCAACCTGGCCGATCGGTTGTTTGTTCCGATGCTGTGGCTGGTCTGTGAAGCCAGTGAAGAGTCAGTTCATCAACGCCTGGATGCGCGCCGTGGCGATGCTTCTGACGCAAACTGGTCCATTTATCAACAGGCCGCTGAGCATTGGGAAGTGCCACAGCCACAAACGCAACAAGCGCTCCGAGCAATCGACTCGAACGGTTCTCCCGATGAAGTGTTGGCTCAGGTTCATCGTCTATTGATCGACGAAGCACTGGCCAACCCAAACTGAGTCACTCGTTTGGCGAGTGTCGCTGGCCCCTGATTTGTGAACTCTTCACGGCAGCGGCGGAGGTGGCGCAATCGTTGACGCTCCACCACCGCCACTTTTGCCGATTACTAGAATTCATCAATGCGACGCGGAGACCACCACTCACCAGTCGGTGTGATCCATAGCGGACTGCCATCCGGCAGTTCAAGCACTGGAGGCTTCGGATGCGCGCCGTCGAGATGGTGCAGAAGATCGTGACGGTCATGGCTGGGCAAGTCCTTTGTGGCCCCAACCTGCTTGTGGATCTCGGCTCGAGTGCCTTCAAACTCAAAGCGACGAGACTGTCCGTCGTTGCCTCTGAATTCAACCACCAATTGCAGGCGTTCCTGACCCAGCCGGCGAATAGAGATGAATTCAAAGCCTTCGAGATTTGCCTCGTTTGGCTTCAGGGGCTGCAGCAAGTTCCATTGAGGCCAGGGAGCGAGCGTCCGCGGCTTTCCGGTCAGAACTTGACGATCGTCGAGAGTCACTTTGGTTTCAGCGATCTTGCCGTGATGCACGAAGCTAATAACGACTTCGTGTCCCGGACGATCCGAGCGTACGAGCTTGATGAGTTGCTCAACCGCGAACAACTTCTGGTCTCCGTAACTCACGAGAATGTCATGAGACTGGATCCCCGCTCTAGCGGCCGGGCTATTCGGTGCTACCGCGACGACTAGCACCCCCTGTTCCTTATCAAGAACTCCGGGTAGGTGAGCGCCCAAAGATGCGTGCAACGGCGCAACGCTCAACCCGAGATGTCCCTCGTTCCGTGTTTGGGCCTCGATCACTTTGGGTGCTGGTGCAGGTTCATCCGCCCCTTCAAGGCTGGCCACTGCGGCAGTGGTGGCGACCAACGCCAGTATCGCACGATGCAGGAATGTTACTCTCATGACGATCCTCCATAATGTCGTTGAAGAAGAGTTCAAATTGCTCTCATGCTCGAATGTGTAAGCAGAGAGACGCCATCTGGGATTCGTCAACGCAGATCGTGTGCCAGTCGCAGAATGCCTGCGCGTGAGAAAACGCAAATTGTATAATTGCCAAATCCCTTGATTCGTAGCGAAATCGCAGAATCCTCGGCCGACCTGGACATTAATGAGAGGTGCGCATGGTCGCCCCTCGGTCGGCAACCTCCGCAGTTCGTGCGGAACCGTGAATGGAGTGTGTCGAGAACGCACGCAGCACGTCATTTTGCTATACTTTCCGATGAAAGGTTGGGCGTCCGACTGCCCAAATGAGCCATCGCCGCATAGCTTGGAAATGGGGGTGCGAATGGCTCATTGATCTGTCCAACGCGTGCGGCGTCGAATTGCCGCTGCAGCTCCTGAACTCGGTCTAGCAGATCGAGCACTGCGGTTATTCCGAGCATGTTGATACCGAGGTCGCAGCTCAGACGTCGTCTGGCTCGCAGACGTGTGACACAAGGAGCTTCAAACCAAACTAGAGCCATCGCCGCTCGCGCAGTCGTTTTATGGTGCGATGTTCGACAAACAACTGAACCAGCGCGACTGGCTTCTCGGCAGCGTCCACGAGAGATCCAAGCGTGAGCGAACCCCAAGCTTCCTTGCCGCCATTGCTGCTATCCCGCGACGTTCAACCGGCACGGAGTTCGCGACCTCACCTTGGAATGCGTTCGTGTTCAACTCGACATCTTGATCCGCGAGCCTGTTCCTGCAGGGATATCGCCGTTGCAACAGATTGCGGAACGAAAGGAACTGGCTGAAGTGGCGAGCGTTTCCGCACAAGACGGCGCAGTCCTGAGCGAACTTGTGGCAGATACAACAGAATGTGTTAGGCGGACTTAATGAGAGAAAAGACCCGGATTGAATTGGCTCTGTTGCTGCCCTCCGTACCGGATGCGCGCAATGCGTGTGTGACGAGACTTTGCGAATTGCTGAAGGGCCATGAAGGAATCGAGTCAGCACACCCTACGAGTATCAATGGCAAGGAGCCCGGTCAAATCTGCATCCATTATGATCCAGATCGAGTGTCCGTCGGCGAAGTCCGGGATCTGGCACGCCGTGTAGGGGTGCAACTCGACAATCGATTCGGGCACATGTTTCTTAACTTGAAACCGATGCATGCTCGGCAGTCCCGCAAGGTTGAGTCGCGAGCGAGACGACTGAACGGTGTATTAGAAGCGGTAGCATCTCCGGTTGGCCTGCTGCGTATCGAATTTGATCGCGAAGTCATCGATGAAGACGCCGTCCGAGCTTCGGTAAAGAAGCTAGGTGTGCGAATCCTCGAAAAGCCGAAGCCGAGCACGCCATCGGAAGTACCTAGCTCCGCGCGTAAGCCTCTGGGTAAAGATGGCGAACATCCGCATGGAGGAGTGTTTAGTGAGCAGGGGGAGTTGGTTCTCGCCGCCTTGTGCGGAGGCTTCCTGCTCATTGGGTGGTTACTACCAGCCTTTGCGAACGTCACGCCGTGGGTGACGTTGAGCTTCTATTTAGCCGCATACTTCTGCGGCGGCATTTTCCTGCTTCGCGACACGTTCAAAGATATCCGAGTTGGTCGGTTTGATATCGATTTTCTGATGCTAGTGGCGGCTGTTGGCGCTGGTGCCATCGGCGAATGGGCTGAAGGCGCTCTACTCATCTTTCTCTTCAGTCTGGGGCGCGGGCTCGAACATTTTGCAATGGGTCGCGCCAGACGAGCGATTGAAGCTCTAGCTGAACTGGCGCCCGAAACCGCGTTGGTTCGCAGTGGGAACAGCATCAAGGAAGTGCCGGTCGAACAGCTCGTACCTGGGGACGTGGTGATCGTGAAGCCAGACGAGCGGCTGCCAGCGGACGGGTTTGTGATTCAGGGAGAAGGCAGTATCAATCAGGCTCCAATTACGGGTGAAAGCGTGCCCGTCGATAAGCGGCCCGTCAGTGATCGGCAGAATGCGGCGGCGAATCCGGATCGACTTGACCCGCAACACCGTGTTTTCGCGGGCACCATCAATGGAAGCGGTGCGTTGGAGATTCAGGTTACGAAACTTGCTAGTGAATCTACGCTTGCCCGTGTGGTCCAGATGGTAAACGAGGCCGAGACTCAGAAGTCTCCCACGCAACGGTTCGCTGAGAAGTTTGAACATTACTATGTTCCAGTTGTGCTGACGGTAGTCGTCCTGCTGTTGTTTGCATGGGTTGTCATCAATGAACCCTTCAGCGCTTCATTTTATCGCGCGATGGCCGTACTTGTGGGAGCGAGTCCGTGCGCCTTAGCCATCTCGACACCGAGCGCCGTGTTGAGTGGAGTGGCTCGGGCAGCTCGCGGTGGAGTGCTTATCAAGGGTGGTGGTCCGCTGGAGAACTTGGCAGCTATCGGCGCGATCGCTTTCGATAAGACTGGAACATTGACGGAAGGTAAGCCGCGTCTCACTGACGTGGTAACATCCGCGGGCGCGACTGAAGAAGAATTGCTGCGTCTAGCGATCGCCGTTGAGAGCCTTAGTGACCATCCGCTCGCTGCCGCTGTAGTGTATGGTGGGAAGGAGCGGCTGAAGAACGATGCGGTTCCACAAGCATACGATGTGCAGTCCATCACTGGACGCGGCGTCAAAGCTACTGTCGAGCACCAACCCATCTACATCGGCAAGGAAACCCTGTTCACGGAAGTCGAGGGCCCACCGATACCACAGGCGTTGCACGAATGCATTGAGAAGCTGAAAGCCGACGGACGCACAACCATGATCGTCCGGCGTGGCGAAAAATACCTGGGCGTGTTGGGCTTGATGGATACACCGCGCGACGAGGCCAAGACGGTGATTGCCCGCTTACGAGACCTCGGCATCCGCCGCATGATCATGCTCTCAGGTGACAATCAGCAAGTCGCCAGTGCAGTCGCCAAAGAAGTTGGTCTCGACGAAGCCTTGGGTGATCTCATGCCCAACGACAAAGTCGCGGCGATAAAGACGCTTAGCACGCAAATGTGCGTGGCGATGATGGGTGATGGCGTAAACGACGCTCCAGCGATGGCCAATGCGACAGTAGGGATCGCGATGGGTGCGGCTGGTTCCAACGTGGCACTCGAAACCGCAGATGTGGCGTTGATGGCCGATGACTTAAGCCAACTCCCTTTTGCCATCGGCTTAGGCCGACAAACAAGCCGCATCATTCGGCAGAATGTCTGGTTTAGCCTCGGCATGGTCGCATTCCTCGTTCCCGCCAGCACGCTCGGACTACGCCTGGGGCTCGCCGTCGTGCTTCACGAGGGTTCGACGCTCCTGGTGGTACTCAATGCGCTCCGGCTACTGGCCTACCGAGCTAAATAGGTTAAGAGCCGAAGTAAGTGATCGACGAGGCATTTCCGGTCATCAGCCGGAACGCGCGAGCGTCCGGTTCAAGTCGTAGGTTGCGATTCCATCGCGACCGGCCTGCAAACTGCGATTCCATTGCGACAAAGACGCAAATTGCAAATGGGTCGCGACAGAGTCGCAACCTACAGCCAGTCACACTTGTGATATGTAAATTGCCCTACCGGGATCTTCGCCTTCGTTGCGTTTTCGGCGATGTAGGTGCGGAAGCGAGTCAACTCGTCGGAGTCACGGATGATGCGGTCGTAAGACTCCGGCTGCCAGAAGTGATAGCGAGACTCGGACAACATTCCGGTGCGGTTTGATTCCGGTTGCGTGTTGAACCACTCGCCGATCACTCGCGAAGAGAAGCGTTTGATCGAACCGAGCAAGTCTTCGAGCTCCCAATCGTCGATCGGCTGAATGATGGCATGCACATGATTGGGCATCACAACGAAGTCCCCGAGCCACAATCGCTCGCCGTGAAAGTAAGCGAGTGACTTGCTCGTCTCTTCCCTCGGAGCCGCGTGTTTGAGTACGCAACTGCCGCAACATTGATCGAGCTTTTCATGCAACAGTCGAGCCTGCTGTTTCTCAAACGCGCGCCGCACGCCCTCAGGGATTCGCGAATAAGCTTCGGCAAAACGAGGGTCGTCATGTTTGAGCCAACCGAGGTCAATGCGGTGTGCTCGGAACCAACGGTCGCGGAGGTCGAGCCACTCTTCGAGCACCTTCGCCGGGATTGAATCAGCTTGCCGAAACGTGACGAAGTAAGTCGCACCCCGCTGACGCCAATGCGGCAAGTGCCGCATGTAGCACCGCACCTCGCGATGCGGATCGAACGCTTGAAACGAAGGCATCAAACCCTCGTAGGTTGCGATTCCAATCGCGACCCGTCCGTAGCGACTCAGTCGCGACGGACACTGGTGACGCCGATCGGATCTAGGTGAAGACTGTCCAGAAGAAATAAATCCAGTTCAGAGCCGCCGCAAGTGAAGCGGGCTCAGGGAGAAGTTTCTGACGACGCGGGCGGAGTTGCGCAGCCGTCACGATGCAATCGCTACAGACAGGTCGCGACAGAGTCGCAACCTACAAGAATCGTGTTGCGCTCTTGCGATCTTGTGTTTGGGGATCTTGCTCGTCCTAACAAACCCAGAGGTTGCGTCATGAAGTTGCTGAATTGGTTGTCGCCGTTGTTCTCTGGAAATCGTTGGCAAGTCAATGGTTTGCGGTCCTGGAAGTCGCGAGGACAGGCTCGCCGAGCATTGTACGCGGCGCGGATTGTCGAGGCGTTAGAGACGCGCGTCGTGTTGACCGATTTTGGAGGCGCTCCCGCACCGTATCCGACGACAACCGCCGAGAATGGCGCTCAGCACACGGAGTCTGGTGCGACACTCGGAGCTAATCGCGATGGGGAAGTAAATGGAGTTCACTCGGCCAATACGACGGCGGATGACACGACGGGCTCGCCAGATGATGAGGATGGCGTGACGTTCGGAACCATTCAGGTCGGGGCACTCGGGGCGACGGCGACGATTAGTATTTCGAACGCTACCAGCGGCGCGAAGTTGGATGCGTGGATCGACTTCAACGGCGACGGCAACTGGGGTGGCTAGAGCGAGCAGATTGCAGCCAGCGTCGCAGTGGTGAATGGCAACAACACCATCACCTTCAATGTGCCGAGCTTCACTCTGGATGGGACCACTTACGCGGGATTCCGGCTCAGCACTGCAGGCAGCCTCGGTCCTGAAGGCTCAGCGTCGGACGGTGAGGTCGAAGACTACGCTGTAACGATCACCAAACCGGCCGTCGGCAGTGGCACCTTTAGTTCCAAGCATACGGTCACGACCAACGCCGACGGGGCTACCAGTGCATCTGCGGCGGACGTTGATGGTGATGGCGACATGGACGTTCTCTGAATTCCCCTCGCCTCCACTATCAGACCGCTTGCGAAATTGTCGCAAGTGGTCTTTTTGTTTGTATGTGCGTCATTTCCGCATGGTCCATTGGGCCGTCAATGGCACAAAACCCTGCCAATGTGATCTGATCTTGGTCTTGTAAGGGCTGGCAGCGTTCGTTTCTACGGGCTGCGTCACGGTTGCATCTCCGTCTTCAACCTGGCGAAGAGTGCGTCGTACACCATGTCGCCACGCTCCAGTGCGGTGTTGTCGTCCCGGCTCGTCAGGCGGATGCCTTCGCAAATGAGATCCAGCCCCGGAGCAGTGGGTTCAACCAGAACTTCCTGAACGGTGTCGGCTTCATCAACGATGCGCGCGATTCGTTTCAGCGCAGGATCTTTGATCTCGTACTCCAACAGCAGAGTGTGAAACGAGCAGTGGCCGTTGTGATGGGATAGACGCACGCCGGGGATGTCGAAGGGCTCAGTCCCGGCCGGAATTGCTCCACCCTTGGGGATGAAGACGAACGTGGCCTGAGGGTCAATGTGCTTGCGGATCAACCACGCACACGCCATGCGATCGACGCCGACGTTCTCCCATGTGACCCATTTCATGACGATCCCTTTCGTGCGTGCGACAGCAGTTGGTCACGGACAGTCGCTCCCAACTCTGATTGGAAGTAGTCCCTCAAGAGTGCCTGTTGATATCGCTTGGACAACTCGGCCAGGTCGCACTTCTTACGCCGCAGAGCCTTGAGGATCTCCTGATACTCATTCTCGACAGGTTCGATGAACTGCCGATGGAGCCCGTCCTCATTCGTCGAATAGACTTGCTCGGCTTCCCACAGAAGTGCCTCACCCTTCAGCTCAGTGATCTCTGCGGCCAGCCACTGAAGCAGTTCCTGAGTGCGTGCGGTCCGAGGCAGAACCCAGACGGCGTCTTGAATCGAAACCGCTCCAAGCTGCTTCAGCTTGCGCCAGACGTAGACGCGACTCGACGTCGGCTCACGAGGAACCCGGTAAACCAGTAGCAGCCAGGGTTTCACGGCAGACTCCGGATCAACCACGCACCAACGGATAGAGCACCAGGCCGACGACGGCGGCTCCCAGCACGACAACAGGCTCGGACAGTTTTTTGAATCGCAGGAGCAGTCCGAGTGTCACCGCAAAGAGCACAACTTTCGGGAAGTCCGGAGTCCAGCCGTCATGAAAGATCGTCCGTCTGCCCAGCACCACACAGGCACCCGCGATGGCACCCACCGCCGCAGCAGTTACGCCATCGACGAAAGCCACAATGCCGGGCCGCTTGCCATGCTTCTTGAAATAAGGGGCGGGTATGACCGTGAAGAGATAGCACGGTAGAAACGTCGCCAGAGCGGCTACAGATGCCCCGGCGAGACCATCCAGCGGCGTGCCGCCACGCCCCGTCACCAGGTACCCAATGAAGCCCACAGTGATGACAACAGGACCGGGCGTGATCATGGCCACGGCAACCGCATCCAGAAACTCCTGGTCATTCAGCCAGCCATACTCTTTGACCACACCGCCGTAGAGGAACGGCACAATCGCAAGACCGCTACCGAAGACGAACGCTCCGGCTTTCGTGAAGAACAGGCCGATCTTCACCAAGACTTCCGTCTGCGGCGAAAGATCACTGCCAAACTGGGCACTCAGCGGCAGCAGGAGCGGGCTTGCTGATGATAAGGGAGTCGCACGCTTCGCCTGCCACGATTTCATCAACCAGGCAATCACTCCAGCGCCGAGAAACAACAGCACATTCTCATTCTCGGTGATGATCGTGGCTGCAGCGCTCAGTCCGAAGATGATCCACAGCAGGCGGTCAGTTCCCAGGGACTTCTTCGTCAGCTTGTACGCGCTGATGGAGATGATGGCGATGACGCTGGCACCTACGCCGTAAAAGACCGCCTGCATCCACGGCAGACCTCCGTAGGTCAAGTAAGCCCAGCCCAAGACCACGACCATCAAGAACGATGGCACAACGAAGGCCAAGCCAATCCAGGTTGCCCCGAGGACGCCGTAGTGAACGTAGCCCAGATACATCGCCAGTTGGGCCGCCAGCGGACCCGGCATCAGTTGCGCGAGCGTCAGACCTTCCTTGTATTCAGCCTCCGAGATCCACTTCCGCTGCTCGACGAGATCACGGTGCATGTATCCGACCAGCGCCACTGGTCCACCGAACCCCGCGGTTCCCAGCTTGAGGAAGTACGCGATCAACTGCCACAGCGAATAGGCCGCGCCCTGCGCAGCCTGAGGTGGGGTCTGGTTGATGTCACTCATGAGCACGAATCGCCAACAGCCAGGGATTCAATGTAACCACGGTTACAGAATCTACTGCGTTGTCGAAGATGACTCAATGCGGGGTTGCCAGTGGGCGTGCATGGCGGCTTGGCCGGGGCGTAGTTGGGTCAGAGCGAACTCGGAGCGGTCGGATAGACGCATCAGATGCAGGTTCCGCGCTCCGTGGCGATGGGAACCGTAGACTAGCCAGTTGCCGTCCGGAGATGGCTTCGGGTGATAGTGCAGCGTGTCGGCAGCGGACTGCGTGAGTTGCTCAGAGCGGCCATCGAGCGTAGCGCGAAACACCTCGACGCGATCACCGACTTTGGCGGTGAAGAAGATTGAGCCACCGTCGCTGGACCAGACGGGAAGATCGCTGCTGCCACCGTGAAAGTCGGGAACGTCCAGGAACTCCATGACGCCCCTGTATCCGCCGCGATCCGCGATCTTCTTCAGTCCCGTTCCGTCGGCACGGACAATGTGAGGGTGGCAGTTGTAGTGCTCACCGGCCACGAACAGGATCCACTTCCCATCAGGTGACCAGGACGGTGCGAACTCGAACGAATGCCCCGTCCGCACGGGCCTCCGATGTGAGCCATCGGCATCGGCGAGATAGACCTGATAGTTCTCGTGATAAGAAATACGCGATCCGTCTGGCGAACTGCTGAAGCCATACGCGAACCCGTTGATGCCCTTCGTGAGATCGGTCTTGTTACGACCATCGCGGTCCATGCGAAACGGCTTGGAGACTCCGCCGACGAGTGCAGTAAAGCCCAGCTTCGTCGGATCATTCGGCCAGAAGAACAGCCCCGAATTATAGAAGCTGACTCGGTCCACCCCCGTGACATTCTCCGCCTTGGCAGCCCCCACATCAACGAGCAACGAATCGAGCAACCACCCCTCAGGCGTGAACCGAAACGTCTTGTGCTCCTCTTCCCACTGAGCGTTCTCAACACTCTCCCATCCGCGACCAATGATGACTGTCTGGCCGTTCGGCGACCAACCAGCAAACTGCGTCCAGGCGCCTTGCTGGTTGATAACATCAGCCGCTAATTCCCGGCGCTGAGTTCCATCCGCGTTGATCAGCATCGCGCGGCTGGTGCTGACATTCGCCAGCCTGCCGCCCGGCAGATTCGTACGGTGTTCGGTATAGCCAATCAGCGTCTTGGGACGAGTGTCATCAGCCACCGAGCACTGCAGGCTCAGAGTGAGCCAACAAGCTCCGGCAATCAGAACAACCCCGATCCAACTGCGAACAGTCCGGTGGAGTGCAACCTGTGGCATCGCCTGGTCAACCTCTATCCCTTCCGCAGGGCTCCGAAGGTAGTCGTCATAATATCTTTGAGCAGGCTACTGTCGTTGGAATGCACGACGAATCGCGAACCGTGCTGAATCGTCCGCAACTGCTGCTCAACCTTGCCGAACCACGAGCCCGCCGGGATGTGGCGTTTCTCGCCCGCGTCGATGATGCGACGGACCATCGCGATGAAGTCGGGATGATCGTATTCGTTGGGGATGCCCATGTTGGTCGTCATGTCATTGGGGCCGATGAACAGGGCGCTGACGCCGGGGATGGCGCAGATGGCGTCCAGGTTCTCGACGGCGCGGACCGATTCGATCATGGGGACGAACAGCGTGTCCGCACACTTTTCTTCCGTGACGTAACGCCGAGTCTTCTCACTGGGCCATCGACCTTCCTTGATGACCCGTTCGAGAGCTTCACCTTTCAGCGGTCGATACACCGCCGCGGCCGCGAGTCGCTTAAGCTGTTCCACGTCTTCCGCATAAGGAATGACGACACCATCAAACGAGTCGCACACCTTCGCCACGTCATCCGCATCCCGGCTGTGAGTGCGAGCCAGGCAGGCAATCCCCTTGGCAGCCAACGCATACCGCAACGGCAGAAAGTCCGCGATGTCGAGAGCATTATGCTCAGCCGTGACGATCACAAAATCGATCGACCCATCCGGAATAAAGTCCACGATCGCCGGCACGACCGCATGCTGAATCAGCGTGCCATACACCGTGTGCCCCTGCTGCATCTTCTCCTTCAGCATCCGAGCAGGCTTCGACGGCTTCGCCCCGTAAGCAGGAGTTGGATTCATCATGTGCTCGCACCTTTCGAGAGAACGCAGGCCAGTAACGCTCCGTCACTCTGATGTGTGAGTGGCTGTCATTTCCAGCTACAGAGTGATCGTCCACTGCAGCATGCGAAATATGCTGTCGCGAGATCTCACATGGTGGACGGTTCTGATCGCCGTGTCATGGAATTTGCCGGCGTGCCGGGAGCCAACCGAGAGAAACTAAAAAATGGTCGGCTGCGGCTAGGGTTTTGGGTTTGAAATCGTCGCCGTTGAAGAAGCCGTGGGGTTGGCCTTCGTAGCCGTGCAGGTCGCAGCGGTTGTCGAGGGATTTCATCCGCGCGGTGAAGGCTTCCGCTGAGGCGTAGGGCACGGTGGTGTCGGCTCGGCCGTGGAAGATGACCGTGGGCGGGCCGTTGCGCGTGATGTGATGGGCGGGTGAGATCTTTTCCGGCTTCGTTCCCATGCGTTCTTCGGGGACTCGCGTGCCAAAGCCAGCGGCGTCGAAGCCTTCCATCGGCGCTAGCACGAGGGCGGGGTTGAACAGCACCAGCGCGTTCGGTGCGGCACTCACCGTCTGGTCCTCGGCGGGTTCGTCGAATTCGGTGATGAACGCCGTGCAGGCCGCCAGATGTCCGCCAGCGGAACCGCCACCGGCGGCGATGCGTTTGGGATCGACGCCCAACTGGTCCGCGTGACCTCGCACCCAGCGCAGCGCCGAACGAGCGTCGGCCACGCACTGCGTCGGTTTGACACCGTGCCGACTTTCCACGCGATAGTCCGCAGTGATGGCGATCATGCCGCGCTCAGCAAGGTGTCGGCACTGCGTTTCAAACTGTTGAGGCGTGCCATTCTTCCATCCACCACCAAAGAAGAACACGATTGCCGGAGCGTTCTTCGGAGCGGTCGGACTGAAGATATAGAGCTTGAGCTGCGTCTCGCCGACGGTCTTATAGACCTGCTCTCGGCAACCCAGCATTTGCGGCGGGTACGTTCGCGCCGCGCGGGCTTTGGGCTTGTCCTGGGCACTTGCGGTTGCCAGACCCACGGCTAGTAACAGAACAGTCAGCATCGCTGTTTTCATCGGTGGCTCCCAATTCGTTACGGGAGTGCGATGATATCGCACGCCTGACGTTAGTTCATAGCGACGTCAGCGAGCGGAGAAGTTGCGGTGTGAATGGCAGGGCAACGCCATTAAGGAATTTTATTCGGATCACCGAAATCAACTGCGCGTCAGGCTAGTCTAAGCCGCAGTTCGAATTAGCCGAAATCGGAGGCGAAAGAAAACGATTGCCCC
>JAKFWA010000135.1 GCA_021732995.1 Planctomycetaceae bacterium
AACCACTGAGTTCTAGTTGTTCGCCTCAGACACTCAGCCCACGCCGCGAACCGCAGCCAGCCCGAGCCTGCCCGTCACTCGGCATTTCCTGCCACCGAGTTCGCAACTGCCGTTTCAATCAACGGACGCTTTGGCGAATTACGACGTCGAACGCACGATCGGCCAGGGCGGCATGGGCGTGGTGCTGAAGGCTCGCGATAAGAAGCTGAAGCGGGACGTCGCGATCAAGGTCTTGGCGCCGCAGATGGCCGCTCATCCGGAATCGGTGCAGCGCTTCTTGCGCGAAGCTCAGTCCGCCGCCGCCGTGCGACATGAAAACGTCGTCACGATTTATTCGGTCGATGATAACCCTCAATCGCCGTTCATTGTGATGGAGTACATCGCTGGCGAATCACTCCAAGAACGCATCGCCCGTGAGGGACCGCTGCCCCCGCACGATGTGGCTGAGATCGGCCGCCAGATCGCCCTCGGTCTCGCCGCGGCACACGCGCAAGGTCTGATGCATCGCGACATCAAGCCGGGGAATGTGTTGCTGGAAGAAGGGATTAGGGGTCAGGGGTTAGGTGCTGGTGTTCAGAACTCGGGCCTCCCTGACGCCCAATCCCCAACCACTAACCCCTACCGAGTGAAACTCACCGACTTCGGGCTGGCGCGAGCGGTCGATGACATCGGCCTGAGCCACACCGGCACGATCGCGGGGACGCCGCAATTCATGTCGCCCGAACAGGCGGACGGCCTGGACGTTGATCATCGTACCGACCTGTTTAGCCTGGGCTCTGTGCTCTACACGATGTGTGTCGGACGCCCTCCCTTCGAGGCTCACAACACGGTCGCCACGCTGCGACGCATCGTCAACGCGGAACCAGCACCGATTGCTGAAGAGCGTCAGCAACCTCCCGAAGGGCTGTGGCGAATCATTCACAAGCTGTTAGCCAAGAACCCGGACAACCGCTTTCAAACCGCGACCGAAGTCGCCGAACTGCTCGGTCAATGTTTGCAGCCAGGGGCTCGGGATCCCGGCCTCGCCAAACCAAGACGTCGCGCGATTTCTGTGGCTACGGCGATCTTAGTGCTTCTTGCCGGTGGTTTTGTGGCGGCGCAGTTGACGGGTTACATCAATCGAGTCCGCACGCCCGAGCAGGACATTGCCTCGTCGGCGGCACTGTCGAACAGCCAGACGTCCGAAATGAAGGAGCTGCCAACTGCGGACGCTCCACCATTTGTCATCGTTGCCAAGGACAATCGCGCCAAGTCGCGGCACGCGAGCTTGGCCGCTGCCGTCGAGGTCGCGTCGTCCGGGGACACGATCGAAATTCGCGGCAACGGCCCGCTGGTCACGGACTCTATCGATCTCGCGAACAAGTCGCTGGTGATACGTGCCGGCGCGGGATTTCATCCCCTGCTACAGGCCAGTGCGGGCGCGCTCGCCAACGACTGGCTCTTGAAAACCCAAAGCGCTTTGACGCTCGAGGGGTTGGACATTCAGCAACTTCACGATACCGCGTGGCGAGAGGGAATGCCCAGCCGCGATATCATCGTTTCCGAAGGCGGGGATTTGCGCGCGGCCAACTGTCGATTTGTAGGTTTGAATCTCAACAACATGATCTACGCCAAGCATGGCGGCGCACTCAAACTCCAAAATTGCCTCTTCATCGGCGACATTGGGGTCGCGGCCACGATCTATCCCACGCGCGGTCCCGTCCACTTTGACAATTGCATCCAAGTCGTCCGCACGGCAGCGTGCTGGGTGCAGCTCCCCGGGCGACACAGCACGGAAACTCTCGTCGAGCTCACAAGAAACACCTTCGTTGACGGCGGAACGCTGTTCATCAATCCGACCAGGCCCTCGCAGGATCAGGGCGAGCGCGGCGGAACAATACGGGTGCAAGCCAGGTCGAATGTTCTGGCCTCGCCCATCATGTTTCACATGCGGATATTCGAGGGCTGGCTGAAGGAACATGGGCCTCTCTCTGTGGCGGATACCGAGACCATGGCTCAATCCTTGATGCGGTGGGAAGGTGACCGAAACCTGTATGATGCCGACACGACCTGCCTCCTCAAAGGGCCCGACCTGGACCGACGTGTGGTGAAGCAGCTCGCCGACTGGCAGGCCTGGTGGGGAGACGACGATGCCAATCGCCTGGAAGGGAACGTGCGTTTCCAGGTTGGCGACTGGCGCACCAAGAAACTGTCCGACCTCACCGCCGCCGACTTCCGCCTCGCTCCCGGCAGCCCCGGCAAAGGGGGCGACCCCACCGGCAAGGACCTCGGCGCTGACGTCGAGTTCGTCGGCCCCGGTCAGCCTTACGAGAAATGGAGAGAGACCAAAGAGTATGACGAATGGCGCAAACACAGTCCGGGTGCGACCCCGGCCCGATTGGCCTCACAGGACAAGAACACGATCGCCTTCGACACCACGTCCAACGAAAAGGCGCTGTCGAATCCGATTGTCTCGGCAGACTACACATGGTCGGAGCCGGTCAATCTGGGGCCTGGTGTGAATTCATCGATCAATGACGACTCGGCGTGCATCTCGTCTGATGGTCTGACCCTGATCTTCAATCGGCTTGTGAAGGGCAAGCTGCGACTCTGGGAAAGCCGCCGCGCGAACATCTCCGAAACGTTCGGTTCGGCAACCCTTCTTCCGGATGAAGTCAACGGGCCGAGATCCGACAACGACACGCCATTCTTGTCTCGCGATGGACTGACCTTGTGGTTCTCGTCGAGCCGGCCAGTGGGGTACGGTCAGCGAGACCTGTGGATGAGCCGCCGGCAGTCGCTCACGGCCGCATGGGAACCGCCGATCAATCTGGGACCGAACGTCAACACGACCGGCTTTGAGCAATCTCCGTTCGTGACCAACGATGGCCGGACGTTGTTCTTCAGTCGCAATGTCTCCGATCAATTTCAGATTCTTCAAGCAACGCGAACGAACGAGACCGAACCATTCGGCGACGCGCGGATTCTGACTCACGTCAACAATGGTGAGTGCTCGTCGCTTCCGCGGGTGACCGAAGACGGCTTGGTTCTAGTTTTCGTTCATTCCCCAGATCGCCTGGCACCGTTGGGACTGTGGCTCGCGACCCGCCGCTCCGTGGACGAAGAGTTCGGCGCGCCGACAAATCTTGGCTCGACGATCAACGACTCTGTCGTCTCTGGCCCTTCCCTCTCCGCCGACGGTCTAACGCTTTACTACGCCTCGCAACGCCCGGGCGGCCACGGCGGCAGCGACCTGTGGATGATTCGCCGCGCCAAGAAACCGGCGGCAGCCCACGCTTCACCACAATCGGCTAAGGACTAGCATTGCCTGCGGCTTCCGTCGAACGGATAGATCGTCCCATCCGAGTGATCACCAAGCAAAGCTACAGGCCGCGCATTCATAACCTCAGCCGTAACAGAATTCTCGCTGAGATTAGAACTTGCGATGCGTTTGCACGACCTGTTTCGCTGTCCCAGGCCGTACCGGGGCGGTAGCCGTCACGTCGACTGAAGCGATGTGGTCCGCCCTGTCACTCCGGTGGCTATGCAACCTTCCGCTCAAACAACGGCACCAGTCCACCCACATACGACTTGATCTTCACCGACCCCCTCTTGAACGTCACAGCCTCATCCGGCTCTTCGCGAACAGGCAGTAACTGCTCGCGTTCCATGTGCGACCGTCGCGCGTTTTAGTACGCCACTACGACCGTGCTGCCCTCTACAGTGAATCGATCCAACTCGGCAGCAGCGCGAAGACATCGGCAACAGTTATGTCACCAGCGCCGATGACTCTTGCATCGACGGGATCGTTTTCGAGGACGTCGGAACCGACGCCACCATCGAGAGAGTCGGTGCCGTCACCGCCGGACACGGTGGCGTCGTTGCGGCTGCCGCCGCTCAAGGTGTCAGCAGCGGATCCTCCCAGCAGCGTGTCGTTGCCGCGACCTCCGATGAGGACTACGGGCGCTGACGCCAGCGTTGCGTCGAGCTTGTTTGCCCCGATTCCACCAATCAGCACGATGCGTTCCACGGTGGTAGGTGTGTCCGAGCCCGTTATTGAAGATGTGATTGTGACGCCATTTATCGTGAAGTTGGTATCAGCTTGCTCATAGACGTAGTCCGTGCCGGCACCGCCATCCAGAACGTCAGTTCCCGCGCCGCCGAACAACACGTCGTCCCCGTCACCGCCGGAAACGCCATCTGCCTTCGAGCCGCCCAACAACGTATCGTTGCCAGCTCCACCAGACAAAAAGACCGGCACGGTGGCTTGGCGTCCGTCGAACAGATTGTTGCCAGCGCCCCCGTTTAGTTGGATGCGTTCGATCGCGAGGACGGAATCCACACCGAGTCCGTTGCTGCTCAGGTTGATACCAACCACTGTAAAATTGGTGTCCAACACTTCGTTGATACGATCGGAATCGGCACCACCATCCAGCGTGTCGTTACCAACATCGCCCTGAAGAGTGTCCGCGCCGGCGCCACCGCTCAGGGAATCGTTTCCGCTCGCACCCAGCAGCGAGTCCGCGCCATCGCCCGCATTGATGACATCATCACCTTGCAGACCATAAAGCCGATCATCACCAGCTTCGCCATTGAGCGTGTCGCCCGCGGTAGCACCTTGCAGCGTATCGTTGCCATCGCCGCCGCTTAGCAAACCCGCGTCAGTCTGGCCGCTCAAGAAGTCATTGCCCAAGCCGCCAGTGAGTGTGTCAATGCCTGCTCCACCAATCAGCACATCGTTGTCCGCATCCCCTGCGATCAAGTCATTGCCGTTCTGCCCGTTCAGATTATCCGCACCCGCACCGCCGTTGATGGTGTCGTTTCCCGTGCCCGCGAAGATGGTATCGCCGCCAGCACCACCGTTGATTGAATCTGCTCCCGTGACCGTGAAGATCATGTCGGCCCCGGGCGTACCCGTGATGACATCGTTACCACCGCCACCGCTGAGCGTTGTGATACTGGAGTTGGTAAAACCTGAGGCATTGATGATATCACGCATGATACCGCCGGTCAGATCTGCAAACTCAAAGCCGAGCAGCGAGTCAGTTGAAAGCGTGGTCGTCCCTTGCTTCACGAGCAACGAAGTACTCGACAGCGTGATGGTTCGGATCTGTCCGGCAACCACATCGGTATACGCCACATCGCGGAAGCCGTCCACACCCGCTCCGCCGTTGAGAGTATCATTTCCTCCACCGCCCGTGAGCGTGTCGTTACCTGCCTGACCATCAATGTTGTCTGTTCTAGAACCACCAAGCAGAACATCGTTGCCGCCACCGCCAAACAATGTCACCGGAATCCCCGCCACTGAAGCATCCAAAACATTCGCCGCCCCACCACCGAAGAGAATCGCTCGTTCAAAGCCACTCAAGGACTCCACCACTGCGGCGCCACCTAGACCAATCGACAACTGCGTCGCCGACAACATCAAGTTCGTTGTGGTGGATTCACTCAACACATCCCCCGTTCCGGCTCCGCCAACCAACACGTCAAGGCCATCACCGCCTGTCAGTGTGTCGTTGCCGAGACCTCCGGTCAGCGAATCATTTCCGATTCCTCCTTCCAGCAGGCTGGGTAGTGAAATCGTTGAGAGGTTGAAGAGGTCATCACCATTGCCGAGCTTGGCGACAATGCCTGTCACGCCAGTCGCGGGAAACTCAAGCACAGTTTGGGGTGTGCCGACTCCGTCGCGAAAGAGTTCACTGCGAGTGGAAGTCACAATCAGAACATTACGCCCGGAATCTCGCGTAACCACGATGGAGTTCGAAAGACCAATCAAATCGGTCACTGTCAGTTTGCCAAGGTTGTCGACTCTCACATCCACTGCGATCGGATCGTCATTCAGAATCGATCCCGTAGCCGTCGAAGTCCCCAGCACAACGCCTGCCGAGGGATTCGACAACGTGACGATAAAGCCTTCGTCATTCTCGGCGATTGTGTCACTGGATGCCTCAAACGTAATTGTTTTTGAGATCTCGCCCGCCGCGAAGTTGAGCGTGCCATTGGGAAGTGTTGAGCCCACGAAGTCCGCTGCGTTCGCTCCATTGCCGGAAGCAGTAACCGCAAACATGACCGTTGCTGGAGTCGTGAAGACGCCTCCTCGAATCACTCGGAAACTGAACGGCGTCGTGCCCGTGTTGCGTTCGGAATTGTTGGCATCGACGGCTGCAATCGTGAGCATTGAATCGTCATTCAGGATCGATCCTGAAGCACTGGCGGTCGCTCCGATGACTCCGCCGACTGGTGTATTGAGCGTCACAGTGAAGCCTTCATCGGCTTCCTGAGTCGTATCACCGATCACATTGACCGAAACGGTCGCCGTTGTGGCTCCTGCCGCAAAGTTGACGGTGCCCGTCGGAAACGCAGTTCCAAAATCTGCGACGTTGGCTGGGTTACTGCCGCTACCGGCGACGGCAAACTTCACACTGCCTACACCACTGGTCGCACCGGTGCGAGTCACCGTAAACGTGAAGGGACTTGTTGCCGCGCTGCCTTCAGCCTTGTTGCTCACAGCGGTGGCGATTGAGAACGAGGCATCATCATTGATGATTGTCCCAGTGGCGGTCGTGGAGCCAAGAGTGCCTCCCGATGCCTTCGACAGGGTGACCGTGAAAGTCTCGGTTGGCTCTATCGTCGTGTCACCAGCAACGTTGATTGTGACAACTTGCGAGCTTTGATTGGGGGCGAAATTGACCGTCCCAGTCGGGAATGCATTGCCAGTGAAATCATCGGCTGTGGCTGGGCTCGCACCGCTGCCGGTGACGGCATAGTTCACGCTGCCAGCACTCGTGGTGACTCCGCCTCGCGTGACTGTGAAGCTGAACTGAGTCGAACCGCTGGTGCCCTCATTCTTATTGGCGCTGGTTGGGACGATCGAGAAGCCGCCGTTGTCGATCACTAAATCGAACCTATTGGAAACACCACCTCCCGTTGGTCGAATCTGAATTTGAGCCGTGCGCGCCGTTGCAATCTGGTCTGCGGGAATGCTCACTCGCAGTTGAGTCGGACTGTCGACGACTGCTACTTGGTTGCGGAAGTTATTTGGGTTGTCGGGAGTGTTGAGGTCGACAGCCATCCCAAACGGATCCGTGCCAAAGCCAGTGCCGGTAATTGTCAGAGAAAGGAAATTGGGAGCCACAACACTACCGGCCCTGATGATCGCTGGAGTGGTGCTCACGATAACCGGCAACGGATTTCGAACGCTGAAGTTGCGCGTACCAAATGTCGAACCGTCGGGATTGACAACTCGAATGGTGCCGGACCCTGCTTGAGCCACATCGGCTGCGGTTAGAGTCATGGTGACCTGCTGGCCGCTGACATAAGTCGTTGCACGAGGCTGTCCATTCCATTGGGCCACAGCACCATTCAGGAAATAGTTGCCAGTTATCGTCACGAGCTGACTACCACTGCCTGGCGGCGCGCTGTCAGGGCTGATGCCGGAAATGCTCGCAAAGAACGAATTGAGCTGGACGCCGCGCGATCCCGCAGAAGCCGGCGCACCACCACCAGAAATTGTGACCTGTGCCGTGCTGGCAGTCCGGAGTAGCTCGGCGGGTACATTGGCATCTAACCGACTCGCTGAGACAAACGTCGTCGCCAGTCTCACGCCATCCCAGATGACGTTGGCACCATCGACAAAATCATGTCCCGTGACCGTGATCTGCGTGTTGGGTGCACCAGCGGAAATACCACCACCAAATGTCTTCTCGACAACCGACGTGACTCGGGGCTGCGGCCGAGCTAAGACAAAGGTCATCGGGTTCGATGTGCCTCCGCCCGGTTCTGGATTCACGATGGACAGCCCGACGTTGCCTGCCGTTTGCTCAAGCGGCAGTGAGATCGTGACATGCCTGTCGCTGAATCCAGGAAACGAAGTTAATGGAATCAATTGAACGCCGCTTGGCCCCTCCAATCGCAGGCTCGATGCTGCCGTGAAGCCGGTGCCACGAAGCGTGACACTGGCATTTGTTGGATCATTGAGGAGCGGTTGGCTGCTCCGCGTCGGCGCCCAACTCGACTCGATCGCGGAAAGAGTCGGCTTGGGGTGCAGCACGTCCAATCCAAGTTGGTTAGAAGCGAGGCCAATTCCATTTCCCTTGTTCGTGGCGACTCGAATCAGGTGACTGCCACCGACTGCCAGCAGCGACGCGGGCAAGTCGACTTCGAGTTGTGAGTCGCTCAAGAAGCGGGTTGTTAATGGGACGTTGGAATCATCCCAATAAGCTTTCGTCAAACCGTCCAGGAAGCCGGTTCCTGAAACCATGATTGTCTGCAACGGCGCTCCAGCCGTAATCACCGGTGCCGAACCTCCCGTTAGCGTGGGAGTCGGGAATACCGCTCTGAAATCCCATACGTCGGGTGTGCCACCCTCACGAGGCGCTGGGTTTTCAACCGTCAAAGAAAAGATTCTGTTGTCGGTTGCTGGCACCAGTGGGATGCGATTCGCGGGGATGGTGACTACCAGAGTTTGCGAATCTGTGAAGGTCGTTGGTAACTCTGGGCCGCCACCGTTGAGGATGACGCGTGATCCAGGAAAGAAGTTGGTGCCGCGCAGAGTGAGCACCGCATCCGGACCAACAGTCACCGTTCCGATATTCTGGACGCCCGTTCGAGTCGGTCGAGGACTCTTCAAGAAGTAAGCCACTGGGCCGAACACCGCGCCATTGGCGTTTTCGATCGTTATAGAAGCGACCTCGGGATTGGCCATTAAGTTGGCGGGAATGGTCGCCGCTATAAAGCTCTTTGCTTCGGTGCCTCCGACACTACCGACAATCACTCCATTCCATTTGACGACTGCGCCGGGTTGGAACGTTGGCGTCGGACGCGAATTCACCAGATCCACAACGAGGCTTGTGCCAAGCCCGTTGAGGACCTTCGAGTTCTCACTCAGCTTGATCGCATTCGATGAATCAACCACGCCAAATGGCTTCGCATTCGAAACGATGTTGCCATCGGGATCTTGATTCTCCACGGTCACTGTTTTGATACCGACCGTAGCTTGCAGCGCCGCTGGGATTGTGACGTTCAATACCTGTGCCGACTGATTTTCAGGCACAAGCGTGGTTGATCCGACGCGCACGATTGGGTTCGAAAAGTTCCGTCCCTCAACCTGGATGGGCTTGTCCGCACCACCCGTAAGAGCGAATAGATCACTCAATGTTGTGATGAACGGTTCCGGTCGAGGTAGTGTGACATGTACATCATTTGATGGCTCACCTTCATTCGGCTCCTGACCGGTATCTTGGTTGATGACGGTCACTGTGAATCCCGTCCAACGCTCAATCCGATAATTCTCAATGAACAGCTCAATCTTCGTATCGGTCACTTGTTGTGGATAGATGCGGAGAAACTCCGATTCCATTTCATCGGGAGTGATGACTACGAATGATCCGCGTCCGAAGTTATCTCGCTTTGAAAAGTTGGATCCGTTGATTGTGAGATGAGCGACCTGGTCGCTTTTCAATACCAGCGAGGTGGGTGTCACCGAAGTAATGGCAGGGGTGGGATTGTGGATTTCGATTTCAAAACTCACGCCCTCACGATTGAAGTCGTCGAAAAGGGAGACTTCGTGGAGACCAGCGGTCAGATTTGTTGTTCCTTGAATCAGGATGCGAGTACGAGTCAGAGCTAGAGTTTCTGGAAAGATGGTAGTTGCCCAAACATTTGTCTGAATCGCTGCCAGGGTCTTATCTGTGAAATTGTCTCCTTCGACTGCAATCACAAATGGTTGACCACGCAGAATCCGCGAAGGCGTCGTTTCGAAGCTAGTGACCTTCAGTTTTGGAAACGGCAGAGCCCAGGCAAACGAGTCCGAGAAGACCACCGAGTCGGCGTCTTCGTTGCGTACCGCAATGGAATTGCTGCCCCAGATGAGACCGTTCGGGAACCCAGAACGTGGTTTCGCCGAGAGTATGTTGCGGCCAAGCTGAACCGTGTCCCATTCCGTTCCATTGACGAAGACCAGCGATTTCAGGCCCGCGTTTGAATCGTCTACAAAGTTCAGTCCAAAGACGGTCAACTCAACGTCTGGCACAGTGCCGTCCAACTTCGGTGAAACTGACTCAGGCTTCACAATGGAAAGCACCACAGGCGCCGTAACCGTCAGTAAGCACCGCGTTTCCAGCCGTTGGACAAAGGCTGCTGTGGGATTCGATCGACGCACTAACCTTTGAGAGCGAAAGAAGTCACTGAGCCAGGTGATCAACATGGGTTACTCAAACGGTAAGTGGCAAGCGTTGAGACGGAGGTGTCTCGCGTGGTTGTGCAGCGATAATCCTCGCACGAGAGGATACTTAGTCAGTCATACAATTTGCGCCGTAAATTCAAGGCCATTTGACTTATTGGATTCAGTTTCCCTGATGTCAGGCACCTCGAACCTCCAGGCACTTCGCCTCATCGCCCAGAACCTGCGAGCACAGAACTGTTCATGGAGTTTGGTATTGGTTCGAGCGTCAGGTCTTCCGTGGTCTGCCATGTTGGAATTGAACTGGAATAATGAGAGTCTTCGAGCCGAAAGAATCCGGTGAGGAGACGAACCGATGGCGAAGCGAGGTGGTAAGCATCACACCCCGGAGCAGATCGTTCAGAATCTGCGGGATGGGGATGCGTTGTTGAATGCCGGTAAGTCAGTCGCGGAAGTCGTGCAGCACCTTGGCGTGAGCGAGCAGACTTACTACCGGTAGAAGAACCAGTATGGTGGAATGAAGTCCGAAGAGGCGAAGCGGCTCAAGGAACTGGAGATCGAGAACGCACGGCTCAAGAAGCTGCTGGCCAAGGCGGAACTGGACAAGGCGAAGTTAAAGGAGGTCGCCTCGGGAAACTGGTGAGCCCTTCGCGGAAGCGTGCGGCGGTCGAGCATCTCGCAGAAGCCTTTGAGGAGCCAGCGCCGAGCCTGCAGCGCGCTGGATCAGCCACGGAGCACCAGCATTAACGTCGGAAACCGGCGAACTACGCGGGAGCATTTGTTTCGCGGACGAGTGGGGGCCGGACCAGCTTCGGGAACGCGGCATCTGGTTGCTGAAGTTCATGGAGAAGCGATGGAGCGTTCGCTTTGCCAATGATCAATCGCGTGACGGCTTGCTGTTCATCGGGGCTGAGGACGGCTAGGAATCCGACGATGACTAGCCGGGATTTAGGTGCCGTACGTCAAGCCGCCTTCCGCTCGTAGTGCTTCAGCAGACCGCCCAGCCGCTGCTGGCATGTGATGTCGCCGATCGGCACAACGTCCGGTGGCGGCGCGGCCGCCTTCAGCCCCTTCGGCTTCTTCTTCGGCGGTTCCGAAGAGGCCCGAATGAGCGGGGCGTTCTCCTTGGCCTGATGCGGCCGCTCTTCGTGGTAGTGGGCGACCATCTCCGAAACCAAGTGGTTCATGTGCTTTTCGCCGAACACCACGAAGTAATCGAGGCACTCCTGCTGCAGCTTCTGGATGAATCGCTCCACGAACGCAACCGTGTTCGGTGAACAGTGGGCTGCCTTCTGGACCTTCACTTGCCCGGCCTTCAGCACGTCATCGAACGACGCCGTGAATTTCGTGTCGCGGTCGTGCATCACCAGCGCCGTGTCGAGGCCGGTCTCTTTCGTATGCTCCAGAAATGCTTCGGCCTGTTGCTTGACCCACGCCTCATTGGGGTGATACGAGGCCGGCGCGATGAACACCCGCCGCGTCTCCACATGCAGAAAGATCAGCAGATACAGATCGCGCAGCCCTTTGAGCGTCATCACCTTCTTCGAGTAGAAGTCGCATTGCCACAGCGTCGCCGCATGAATCTTCAGGAACTCGTCGCGCAGGCGCGAATGAAAACTCTCGGCGTAGCCATTCTCCAAAGGGCTGCCAGGTTGAACGTATAAAGTTTCAACGCTCACCAACTGCAACCCGCGTTGCACTGCACCTGATACGAACTCAGGACCGTTGTCGCTGCGAATGCACTGCGGCACACCTCGCTCTGCGAACAGCTATGCCAGCGTATCAATGACATCCTCACTCGTGATGTGTCTGTCGACTTTCAGTGCCAGGCATTCCCGAGTGTATTCATCCACAATGCTCAACCATTTCAACGGGCTGCCATTAACCGTTCGATCGAATACGAAGTCCCAACACCATGTTGTGATCCTTGTGCTCCGCGGGACGGTGCTGGCAACCGTTCTCGCTGATTCCCAGGCCACGCCGTTTAGCCTTCTGTCCTCGTCTTCCAACTCCTTCAGACGCCTGGCCTCCGCAGACTTCATCCCTCCGTACTGATTCTTCCATCGCAGGTACGTCGCTTCGCTGACTTCCAAGGCCTGCAACACAGCCGCTTCATCCTGCCCCGCGTTCAGCATCGCGTCCGCATCCCGCAGCTTTCGCACAATCTGCTCCGGCGTATGCCGCTTGCGTCGTTGAGTCGTCATCTCCTGGACTCCTCGCCCACTTCGAGCTGTTGAGACCTTCGTAACGCCCGGCTCAGGTTTTCAAAGGCAGACCACGTGCTCATGCCTCCAAAAAGTCACCTAGCCGTCCGGGCTGGTTGCCGGAAGCATCGAGGCGGTGGACAATCGGAGTTCATTATGGGATGGAAAGAAGGCGGACAAGCAGGAGTTTCCCAATGCCGATCCAGCGAGAGGCCAGCGGATTCTTTGAGTGGCATGATCGTCAGGATCGTGTGCCGCTGCTGGGGCTGGCATCAGGGCGGGTCGACCAGTGCGTCGAACGATTCGACGAAGGAGGATTTCAAGGCTTGTTTGGCACGGGATCATTTGGGTTTGCGCAAAAGGATCTTGATTGTCTCGCGCGGTTCCCAACGGCAACTCACATCTGGTTCTGGGACGTGACGCTGCGTGACATTCTGGGCATCTATAGCCTCACGAGGCTCAGGTATTTCGGAATCAATCCGAAGCGGCCCGGAATCGACTTTGGCCGCTTTCCGGCCCTGCAAACAGTAATTAACTGGTGGATCAAGGATGACCGGGGATTGGCCAAGTCGCCGATCGCGAACTACCACTTGTGGCACTACAAACCGCGCTCGAAGACATTCAGCGGACTGGAGCTTCCACTTCACGCGAAGAGCATGGAGCTGTTCTGGGCAAATCCAGTCACGCTAGAGGGTCTGCCGGTGATCCCAGAGCTAGAGGTGTTAGGGTTCCACCGGTGCCGCAATCTCATTGACCTCTCGGCACTGCCGCGGATCGCACCAAACCTCCGCACGGTGTTCACGACAACGTGTTCTAAGATCGAGGCCGGGCCTGGCATCTTGGATCATCCGACGCTGACGCGCGCTGCGATCAACGGGAAAGTCATTCTGCTACGCAATGGAAGTTAAGGTCGAGGCGGGGCAGCTTGACATTTCTCGAACGGCGGACAGTGTGGAGGTTCTGCGAGAGCGAACTCGATTCTGCCACACCGCGAGGTTTTTCCGTATAAGGAAGTTATGAAGGCCCGCGACCACCGCCCCAATTCCAGCCCGATGAACGACTCGTTGTTCCACACGACGAGATGGTCCGTCGTGTTGGCCGCCCGCAGCGCAGGCTCTGAACAAGTCGCTCGTTCGCTGGAGTCGCTGTGCCAGCAGTATTGGCCGCCGCTCTACGCATTCGTCCGACATCGGGGGCATCGCGAACACGATGCTCAGGATTTAACCCAAGCGTTCTTCGCCCAGTTAATCGAGAAGGATTGGTTGAGCGCTGTGGATCCGGCCCGGGGGAAGTTTCGCGCGTTTTTGCTGATGGCACTCAAGCGGTTCCTTTCGAAAGACTACGAGCATACGAATGCACAGAAACGTGGCGGGGGACTGCGGATGATTCCCCTCGACGAGAACTTCGCCGGTCTTCTGGCCGATCAGAAGGCAGCATCGCCGGAGGCTCTGTTCGACCGGCAATGGGCTCTGACGGTGCTGCAGATTTCGATGACGCGCTTGCAGAACGAATATGTCGATGCGAATCGGTGTGCGGACTTCGAGCATCTCAAGGACTGCCTAACGGCGGAACGAGGCACGATCGACTATGTGACGCTGGCTTCACAACTGGAGGTTAGCCCCGTCTCCGCGCGCAGTAGCGTCCATAGGATGCGGGCCAGGTTTCGAGAGCTGTTCCGCGAGGAAGTTGCAGGGACTGTCGCCAATCCGCGGGATGTGGACGACGAAATGCGGGCCTTGTTTGCCGCTCTGAGTGCGGATTAGACGGAGCTCTCGTCTCTCGGAGTGGCTTGCTTCTGCGGCGAATCATTCAGGTTTGGGGCAGCGATGCTCGGAATCTGCTCTCGTTGATCAAGTTCCTCGCCACAGAGGACGACTTTTCCGTATGAGAACTGTATGGACAATCGACCAACCACCATGTGCCCTCGGTGCGGGGCTTCAAGGATAAGCGGCCAGGTATTTGGTCTATGCCCCCGTTGTCTCGGGGCGCTCAACTTCACCAGTGACACATCGGCATCGGAAGGTGCTGCGGTCGGGTGGATGGAGTTTTCGCGGGAGGATTTGGAAGCGAGTTTCCCTCAACTGGAGATCCTGGAGCTGCTGGGCCGCGGCGGGATGGGGATCGTCTACAAGGCTCGCCAAAAAGAACTGGGGCGACTCGTTGCGCTCAAACTGCTACCTCCCGATCGCGTCCTGGACCCGCAGTTCGCAGACCGGTTTCGCCGCGAGGCACAGGCGCTCGCGTCCTTGGCGCATTCCAACATCGTCGCGATTTATGACTTCGGTCAGGCGAACGGACTGTTCTATCTACTCATGGAGTTCGTCGACGGAGTCAACCTGAGGCAGGCAATGAACGCCGGCCGATTCACTCCAGACCAGGCCCTCGCCATCGTTCCGCCGGTCTGCGAAGCACTGCAGTTTGCGCACGAGCACGGCGTCGTCCACCGGGACATCAAGCCCGAGAACCTACTGCTCGACAAGCGCGGGCAGGTCAAAATCGTGGACTTCGGGATCGCCAAGATGCTGGGGCAGGACGCAAATGTTGACGTAACCGAATCTCAGCCCGCCGGAACGCCGCAGTACATGGCGCCTGAGCAAAGGCGGCCTGGTCTGACCGATCACCGGGCCGATATCTACAGCCTGGGCGTCGTGCTGTACGAAATGCTGACCGGCGAATTGCCGACTGGCCCGCTGCAGCCGCCATCGCGTCGAATTCAGGTCGACGTGCACATCGACGAAATCGTACTTCGCGCGCTGGAAGCATCGCCTGAAATGCGCTTCGGGACTGCGGCGGAGTTCCGCAGTAGCATTGAGGCAGTGACGCGACGAAGGGCGGCGCCTTCGGCACAAGAGAGGATGTCTGGCTCCTTCTCGGCACTCGCGCTGTGGGGTGCGGCATGGTCGGCCCTGTGCCTGATCAGCCTCCCGTTTCTGGACATGGCATGGATCGGCGGGTTAGGGAGCACAGTGCTGGGCTGGCTGGCGGTCTCGGAGATTCGGCGCTCTGAGGGCCAAGTGCGTGGACTAGGACTGGCCGTGTTTGATGGGGTCCTATTTCCGCTGCTGATCGTGAATTCCGTTATGGTCGCCGCCTGTGCGAAGTTCACCTTCCCACTTGAAAATCAACGATCGCTGGCAATTGCCAGCTCCGACTGGCCGCTAATTGTCATCGGGCTTGGCCTGCTGACATTCCTGCTCGTCGTCCTGGTCGATTTCATCTTGGTGCGCGCTGTATGGAAATATCTCAACAGGTCCTGCAAGAACGTGGAAATGCCGGCGCGGCCCCGAAGTTGGCGCTCGGTCATGGGTGCCCTGCTTGTACTCGGCGGCGGTGCCGTCGTGCTCGGGGCGCCCGTCGTTAACGAATTCGTCGATGACTCAAGACTGACGACAACGGCTCGCAATCATCACCATGCACACAAGCGTGCAACACAGCGTTGGTCCGATCTTAAGGCTTCCGCGACCGAAGCCCTCATCGCTCTTGAAGCCGCTAAGACAACCGCGAGTGTGACCGAAATTGATCGTCTCACAAATGCGTCTCAGTTACTTCGTGACGAAGTTGCACAAGCGGAGTCTGCCGTCAATCAAGTTGCCTTGCAGAAGGAATCCAGTGAAAGAGAACGGCAGGCTCTATTCTACCTGGTCGGCAGCGGTCTGATCGTGACAGGGTTGCTGGTATCTCTGTGGGACGCACGCCGTAACGACCGCTCGATCGCGGATCGAGACATAGGTTTACCCAAGACCGGCACCGCGACGTTGGTGACACCGAATGAACTCGCGAGCATTTGGAATCAGTGTTTCTGTTACCGCACTCGTGGATCGCTGACTCTGGACGAAAAGGGCCTGACGCATTCCTATCCCGGCGGCACAAAGACTATCCCGTTGCATGCCATTTGCGACGTCAGCATTGGGCAGCTTCCGCGGTTGATGAATCTTGCGGGCCTGCGTGTTCTGAGCATCGGATATGAAGACGATGGGCAGACTCGGCAAGTGCTCATATCACCAATCGAGGGGTGGCTTGAATACTCCCAAGAGGCTGTCTCGGTCTGGTACGAGGCCATCCGAAAGGCCGTTGTCGCCGCGACCGGGCGAAAGCCGACCACCACCCCCCAAGAGCAACTGGGAATTCCGCATAGCTCTCGATTGATCTCAACGACGGTTTTAGTCGCAGCCTCTCTGCTTGTTCTCGTTCTGTATTTCAAACTGTCTCAAGAATCGCTTCGGACTGCGACGCCGGCACCTTCGATGAAGGTGACCAACAGAGGGTTTCCGGTCAGCAGCCATCTCAGTCGGAATCATCACTCCGTGCTGGTTGTGCAGGACGACTCCGCTTCGACTGTTGACTATGTCCTGTATTTCCCCGGAGACATTTCCACGTCATCCTCCGGCAGCAGAAATCTCGCTGACAAGACGTGGATTGATGAAGGAGTTGTCAAACTCAGAAGCGGACGCAAATTTGCGTACTCACGAAAAGCAATTTCTCCGGACGAACTTCAGATCAACGGCGAGAATTTTGATTTGCGTCAGGGGCGTGTTCTGGTGCTTCACCTGGACGGCCATAGCGAACAGGTCCGTTCCTTCCCAAGCTTGAGTTTCGCTCGCGATCCGGAAGCAGTTGGTCGATTTGTTGCTGAAGAGGAAGGTCGTAAGAACGGCGTAATCGGCTGTAGCATTCCTCAAGTAAAGGTGCCCGATGGCACGCATGAATTATCACTCCATTTCCAACGTCAGTGGCAGAAAGCGCCGCGTCTTGGGATTGAGAGCAGTCTGCGCATAGTCGCCTCAGTATCTCCCGATCCGACGAAGCGGATGCCCAAGAATGGGCTGTGGACCACTCAGCAGAAGAGGCTCGTTCCCGTCGACGGACAGTTTACGGTCACTTTCGCACTGCCGGATGAAATCCCAATCGCGCGACTCCAGGAGGCCGCGGCAACCATACGACGTCGCTATGAGAATAGCTCGGGCGATCGCCTCGGAGTCTGGTGCCAGACATTCGGTGAGGGCGAGCTGAACCAGTTGGCGGTGATCGCACATCCGGATGGATGGGAATGCCACTTATTCATAAGAGCTTTGAGGCTAGACGAATTCAACAACCCCATCGAAATTTTAACGGCGCCTTCGGTGTCAGATGACAAGGACGAACCTGCGACGCCAGCCGACCCCGTGGATGCCATTTCTGACCTCGCGATGAAGACTTACGATTTCAGTTTCGCATTTGTCGGCGTCGGCAGAGAAGCGCGTCTGCGTGACGAGGTCCGTCTGGCGATCGAACAATTTGTCCAGAAGGTCGATGCAGAAACCGGCCGGACCCCAGACGCTCGTATGGACGCGGAAACCCGATTGCTCACGCTCACCGGGCCCGCTGACCAACATCGTGTGATCTCGAAAATGGTCGTGACCTTGAAAGAGAAGTTGGCCCAGGACGCGCTCTCGGAATCGAAGCCATGAATCGCTGACAGCTCAATACATCTCAACTGGCATCAGATTTGACCCCATAAAAATCTGCAGCCAGCACAGGTTAGTGTCTCTCAGTATCGCGGCGTTTCTTCCTGCGCGAAACGTTGCCATTGTGGACGGAGTGGGACGAAGCGTCCCTAGACTTCTGAACTTATCGGGCGCGAGTTTAGGTGGTGCCCGCCGCTCACTGGAGCTCTTTGATGATGGTATCTACATACACTCGCTTTGTTGGAATATTACTGATGACGGGAGCGGTCGTCTGTGCAGAAGAGCCGGGCAAGACGGTCTCAGATGAACTCACCATGAAGCGTTATCAACTCATGGAGAAGCGAATGAGTGCGGTCCGCGTGACTTCCAGCGAGGAAGGGTTTCCGATGGCGTTCGAATCGAAGCCAATTTTTCGGTATACGGACCCGGCGCGACAGTATGTGGCAGCTGCCATTTGGAAGCTGGGAGCGGAAGGACGGCCGAAAGCATTTATGACGACCGAGCTCCATCGCTCGTATCGCGGGCAGCCGCGCATTGTCTACGAGTATTTGTCGCTGACCCCACTGAAATTCGCAGCCGTGGGCGGGGACGTCGCGTGGCGGCCAACGGCCTCCGCGGTGGAATTCCAGCCAATCCCCGGAGCACCAACGCCGGAGGCAACTCCCCAGCGGCGGCTGCTGCAAATGCGGGCGCTGGCGAAGCAATTCGCGGGCAAAGAAACCGTCGGAAACGAAAGGTGCGAACTGAGGCTGCTTCCACAACCCATCGATCGATACACACCCTCAACGGCTGACCGCGCCGATGGAGCCATGTTCCTTCAGACGTACGGGACGAATCCCGAGATTGCACTCTTCATCGAATCTGATGGCCAGAGTTGGACCTTCGCGGCGGGTCGGCTAGCAGGAGCGTCCCGCATTGATCTGACGATCGAAGGGAAAACCGTATGGGAAGGAGCGCCCGTGAACTATGCCTTAACGTCGCCCTACACCGCTTCGAACTCGCCCGCAGACATTCCCGGGATTAGTCCAGACGGGGCAGAGATCATCAACAAGTGAGTGGAGAGAGTGCCGAGTCACATCCTACTGTCACGCTTGGCGGCATGAACTCTGCCGATGCGACGCCGCTCGTTCGGGTGATACGCGGCCGGCGCGATGAACACCCGCCGCGTCTCCACATGCAGAAAGATCAGCAGATACAGATCGCGCAGCCCTTTGAGCGTCATCACCTTCTTCGAGTAGAAGTCGCATTGCCACAGCGTGGCCGCATGAATCTTCAGGAACTCGTCCCAAGTGCCTGCCCCGCGCTTCGGTCCGGGATCCAGTCCGTTCTCCTTCAGGATGTTCTTTACGGTGTTCCGCGACACCGCCTTGATCCCGACCTTGCGGAGTTCGCCCAGGATGCGGGTGTAGCCCCAGTCGTTCTCACGGGCCAGCTTGAGGATCAACTCGCGGATCTGCTCCTGCGTCCGTGGGCGACCTTTCTTCACGGGTTTCTTCTTGGCCTTCTGCTGCGAGTCACGAATCCACCGCCGCAGGGTGTCGGGATGCACAATCGTGACCAGCTCGCTCAGCGCCTTTCCCAGCTTCGCTCCGAACTTCACCAACCGGTTCTGTTCCTTCGGCGTCACCGGCACTCGCTTGGGAAGTTTGCTGCGGAGGATTTCGTTCTCGATCTTCAGGTATCGGACGTGCCGGGCCAACTCCAACTGCGCCGCGCCGGCGATCAACAGCAGCGAACGTTGGTAGAGGTTCTTCATCGCGGTATAACTTGGAAGGCGTTGTCAGCACGGGAGATGGCTTCCTTTTTGCACCCCGGAATGGGCCGTGGTAAAGCCGGGTTTCGCCCCCGGTTCCGGACCGCGGTCAAGACGCCCCGGTCATGCAGATCGTATCGGGCTGGCACGCGGTGCCCGAACGGATGACGCGCTCTCTTTCCCGCGTCGTGTTCTCGTTGAAGGCAGGCGGACCGGCCTCAATCTTTCCGTAGAGCGTTGAATCGCGCTTCCCCCCGAATCAGACGGAAATCGCTAAGTCGCTGCGCTTCAACAACTTTTGGCGGCGGCAAAACAGAGAATGGTTCGGAAAAGGGTTTTGCACGGGGAGAATGGAAGATCATCCGCAATCCGCGCAAGCGGGCGATTCCGTATTGCCTCTTCGATGCGAACTGGTGGAAGACCTTCTGCCTGAGCCGCCTCAAGACGGGCTTGGGAGCTCCAGAAGCTCTGAGCCTGTTCGGCACTACGGACCCGTCCCATCAACTGCTGGCGCACATGCTGACCAGCGTGTACCGCGTGCCGACCCAAGGTCGAGGCCGCAAGGTGGACGAGTGGATGATGCGTCCCGGCCGCGCAGACAGCCACTGGTGGGATAACCTCGTCGGTGCTGCCGTCGCCGCTTCAATCGAGGGCATCTCCTTGGCACAATACGTCCCACCACGCCGACGCTCGCCCGCCGAGCGTGCCACGCTGCAAGAGCTCCGCGACGCCGCTCGACGACATGACGCCATCCGGCGAGCGGAGTAGCTCGGCGGGCGTGCTGGTCGATTCCCAGATACATCAAAGGGAGGCTGATTGTCTTGGGCAAGTGAACCCTCGACGCTGGGCCTCAGGCCGACATAGGCTGACATGAATCTACGGTTTGCGGGCACAAAGCGAACAGGCGATGTCGGAAATCACAGAACTGGTGAATGCAGCCGCCGAGGGCGACGAGCGGGCAGCAGCGGCCCTGTTCGATCGAGTGTATGCGGATTTGCATCGCATGGCCTCGTCACGTATGGCGTTGGAAAAGTCTGATCACACCCTGCAGCCGACGGCGTTGATCAACGAGGTTTATCTGCGTCTGTTTGGGATCAGGCGGGACTCGGAGCCGGAAACGACAGACTGGAAGAACCGGGGCCACTTCTTCGCGGCGGCCGCCGAGGCCATGCGCCGCATTCTGGTTGAGTCCGCACGCAGCAAGCAGCGGAAGAAACGCGGCGGAGGTGCCGTTCGCGAACTTCTTGACCCGGACGCTCTGGCGGCTCCCGAGTTTGCTGACGAAGTGCTGTCGCTCAATGATGCCTTGGATGCCCTCACGGCGACGAATCCTCAGGTTGGACAGCTCGTCACGCTCCGCTATTTCGGAGGTCTGACGATCAAGGAAGCCTCAGAATCGCTGGGAATTTCCCCGCGAACGGGTGATGCTTACTGGGCGTACGCACGTGCCTGGCTGCTGGCGGAGATCAAACGCGGCGCCGGGGAATCTGACTAGTTTGGGAATTTCTCAGAAACTGTTGCGCGTTTCTCAACCAGTTGTCGCACTTCTCCACACACCATCGACGCCCGCATCTGATTTGTTTGAAAATGCAGGAACAGGACATCTTCATCAACGCCCTGAGCTATGCCGATCCGGCTGAACGGAGTCGGTATCTGGATGGGGTGTGCCAAGCTGATGCCAGCCTCCGTCAGCGAATTGATGAGTTGCTGGAATGTCATCAAAGCAGTGATTCCGTGCTGGATCGGCGGCCGGTGGAACTCGTGGTGTCTCTGGAGTTTCAGGAAGACATTACGGAGAGCTTCGCAGAGCCGGCTGAAACCACCGCCTTGCAGCAGTTGCAGCCCTATCTGGAGCTGTCCAACTACCCGGGCTCTCTCGGACGGCTTGGCCATTATGAGCTGCTGCAGATTCTCGGGCAGGGCGGTTATGGCATCGTGGCGAAGGCTGTTGATACCAAGCTGGAGCGTCGAGTCGCCATTAAGGTGCTGGCCCCGCATCTGGCGATTACGTCACCTCCACGAAAGCGTTTCTTGAGAGAAGCCCGCAGCGCTGCAGCCGTCCGACATGAACACGTTGTGCAGACCTATGCCGTTGAAGACGGACCGCTGCCGCATCTCGTTACTGAGTTCATCGCCGGCGAGACGCTGCAGCAACGGCTCGATCGTCTGGGGCCATTCGACGCATCTGAAGTGGTTCGTATTGGACGTCAGATTGCTTTGGGGCTCGCGGCAGCTCACCAGCAGGGTCTCGTTCATCGCGACATCAAGCCTGCGAACATCCTGTTGCAGGAAGGCGTTGAAGAGCAGGCCAAGCTGACCGACTTCGGCCTCGCACAGACTGCAGACGATGCCAGTATGACTCAAAGCGGTGTGATTGCCGGAACCCCGCTGTACATGTCGCCCGAGCAGGTCTCTGGCCACGATCTGGATCTGCGGGCAGACCTCTTCAGTCTGGGCAGTGTGCTCTATGGGATGACGGTCGGTCATCCGCCGTTCCGCGCTCCGAGCACCTTGGCAATTTTGAAGCGAGTCGCCGAAGACACCCCGCGTCCAATTCGGCAGATGATTCCCGAAGCGCCGCGCGGACTCTGCGACGTCATTGCCAGGCTGCATGAAAAGTCGAAAGAACGCCGGTATGCGTCGGCTCAGGAAGTTGCTGATGCGCTCGCCACCTGCCTGATTGAAAAGCCAACGGGATGGGCTGCCTGGTCTGTTGCCAAACGCGCGGCAGCAGTTGCGATTGTGCTGTTCATGGTCGCCACTGTCGGCGTTCTGGCGGGCATGTCTCCCTTCAATAAGCCGCAGGTTGTGGCGCAGTCAGACTCATTGGTTGTTTCACAACCTGAGCTGCAAACTGCAGAACCGCAGCTGGATTCGCCAGAAGTTTCTTCAGAAGTCGCCGCTTCAAGTCCTGCTGTCGAACAGGTTGCAGTCGCTGCGACTCAACAACCTGAACTGAGTCCATCGGAGCTAGCCAATCCGGAACTGACTGAGTGGGATCGCACGTTGATCGCGATGCCTGTGGAGCAGCAGCAGATCGAGTTTCGAAAGAAACTCGTGGAGCTGAATCCCGAGCTTCCCGATTCTGCCGTTGGGCTGACCTTGACTGACGGAAAGATCACCAGTTGCGTGATTAATCCATCGCGGTATCTCCTCGATATTTCGCCGTTAAGAGCTCTGCGTGATTTGGAGATTCTGCGACTGGATGGAGGCGGACTTGTGGAAGACTTACGTCCCTTGAGCACCTCGATGAAGCTCAGGCGGCTGGTCATCAACAGCCATCCGATTCGTGACCTGACGCCGCTGGCAAAGCTGCCACTCACTGAGATCGCGCTTTGGCTGTGGCCTGGCGATGACATCTCACCCTTGCGTGGTATGAAGCTCACGTACGCCAATGTGGGAGGCAGCAATGTCAGCGACATCTCGCCCTTGCGTGGCATGCCACTGACAGGGTTGTGCCTGAATCACAGCAAGGTAGAAGACCTGTCCCCCTTGGAAGGTATGCCGTTGACTCACCTGGAGACTCAGCACAACCGGGTGTGGAATCTCAAGCCCATTGCGAAGGCGCCTCTGGAACGTTTATGGACCCAAGGTTCTCTGGTGGTGGACTACGACCCCATCAAAAACATGACGACCGTACTTGACTTGACCGTCAATTACGACGCGGAGCGCGACGATGCTGTGTTGCGCACGCTGACGTCGCTTGAGAAGATTAATGGGAATCCTGTGAGCGAAATTCTGAAGTAGCTCGGTGGTTCTGAGCTGACTGATCGTTGTGCCAGACAGGAAACACGGTCGTTGCTTCAAGGTTGAACGTTCACGCCGCGCCGCGCATTCCGAAGATTCTTTTTGCGCGTTCCCGCCTTATCTGTCGCATGTACTCACAACGGCTCATGGCCTTTCGTGCTTCGAGATATCTGGGTGGGGCTTACTCATGTCCAAGCGACAGTTGTCAGGCGGCTTCTTCAACCTCTTCGGTTTCTTGACACGTCGCAAGAGCAAGGACTGGAGCCGCTGGTATCGGCAACGACTGCTGCGACCGGCTGTGGTGAGCCGCGTTGAGTCGCTCGAAGACCGTCGCATGCTGACATCGGACTTCGTGTTCCAGGCGACCGATGCAACGCCGTTGCAACTGCAGGTATCCAGCGGGCAGTTGCAGATCGTCAACAAAGACGCGTCTCAGTCCGTGTTGCTCTCGCAGGCTCTGGCCGGGACCACGCAGGTCATCGTTCAGGGCAATGGCAACGACGTACAGCTCTCTCTGGATGAGAGCTTGTCAGGCTTCGGCGGTCCGATTTCGTTTCAGGCTGGCACCGGAAAGACCGCATTGCTGGCACCCGACTTCAACAACGTCTGGACCGTGATCGGAACCGGCGCGGGAATTCTGAATGGCAACATTCAGTTTTCGGGTGTGGATTCCATCTTTGGCGGATCAGGGAACGACACCTATCAACTCTTCACGAACAACAAGCTCGGCAGCCTCACGATCGATGATACGGCCGGTGGCAACGACACGCTGGACTTCAGCGCGACCTCGAACGGTGCGACGATCGATCTGTCGAACACGTCTTCGCAGACTGTTAACAGCAACCTGACGCTCGTGTTGACCAGTGGTGAGGCCTTTGAGAACGCTCTGGGTGGTAGCGGCGCGGATCGAATTACCGGTAACGGACTGGATAACACGATTCGTGGTGGTTCGGGTAACGACACGTTGACTGGCGGCGGCGGTGACGACACCTACATCTTCGGTACGAACTTTGGAACTGACTCAGTTATTGAGGAAGACGGGTCTGACGATGGCAGTGCTGACAAGATCGACACGAGCGCTCTCTCGACGAACACGACGGTTCGGAAGCTGGCGGACGGCACCTATTCCCTGACAACCGACGGCGGCAGCATCGTCTTCGGTAATGTTGATAAGCTGGCGGTCGGAGCTGGAATCAACACGCTGGACTATTCAGCCTCGACAGGCGGAGTCTTCGTCAATCTCTCAACTCGCTACGCGGACGAGTTCACTGACATCGCTGGATTCCGCCATGTCATTGGGTCGAACTTCAATGACACACTAGTCGGCAACGAATTGTCCAATTCGCTGTCCGGCGGACAGGGAAACGATCAGCTCACGGGTCTCGGCGGATCGGACACCATCAGCGGTGGCACAGGCTATGACACGCTGACTGAAGTTCGTGATGTCAGTTTCTCGCTGAGCAATACGACCCTGATTGTGAGCGGCGGCACATCAGAAACCGACTTACTCAGCGGGATCGATTCAGCAACGCTGGGCGGCGGTCTGAGTTCCAATATTCTCAATGCCAGTGCCTTCAAGCCGCTGCTGGCCACGACGGACCTGGCGGGTCTTAACTTCGGCGCGGGAGTCAATCTCGCGGCTAATGACCTCACAGTCCGCCTGACGGATGGCACGTCGGTGAACGTGAACCTCTCCGGCGCTGTGACGATCCAAGATCTGTTGAATCGCATTGCCGCGGCCTCGAACAAACTCGCGGCGGCATTGAATGTGGATTCGAATGCGATCGTCGTTACGCAGACCACCGGTAACGGAGCTGGCAACCTGACGTTCTGGTCCGCGTCCACGCTGGCCAAGGATCTGGGACTGAACGTGACCGGGTCCGGCGCGACGCTCACCAGCCTGCGGACGATCGCCACTGGTGTGCTCCTGGATGGCGGCTCAACAGTTCCGCTCACCGCGTTGAACAATGGAGCCGGAGTTCGCACGACAAACCTGGAGCGTCTGCAACTCCGGGGAAATGAAAGCACCACTCCGCTCTCCGTGCTCAATCAAGGCGCCGGCGTGCGTACGGTTGGCGGCAACGATTTCCAGATCACGCTGACCGATGGTCTGACGGTGAACGTGGACTTGAATTCCGGCATGACCCTGCAGCAGGCGTTCGATGCCATCACCAGTGCTGCCAATGCTGTCGCGCCAGGGCGAATCACGATTGAAGTCGATCCGAACGACGAACTGGCTCTGCTGCTGAGCGACTCAAAAGACGGCGGCGGTGACTTGAAGGTCACTGCTCTCAATGGGTCGTTTGCCGCACAGGACTTGGGGATCAGCGGCGACGGCATTGGCCAGACGCGCGAAGGGAATCACATCGGCCAACTGTCGGCTGATATTCGAGTGACGTTCACCGATGGTGGAACGATCGATATCGACCTGAGCGGATTGAGCACGCTCGATGAAGTCATCGACGCGCTGAATACGTACGGTGAAACGCTGACCGTGATGGTGAACTCCGACGGCACCGGATTGTTGATCACCGATGCGGACCGGGGACCGGGCAACCTCAAGATTGAATCTTTGAACGGATCGTTTGCGGCGGCAGACCTCGGGATCCTCAAAACCGGCGCGGGCACTGTCCTGAATGGATCGAGTATTGTCAGTGGTGGTCTGCGTCTGGATGGACGCAGCGACGCCGACACATTGATTGGCAGTTCTGGCGATGACATCCTCATCACCGGCGGTGGCGGTGACTCATTGGCGGGCGGTGCCGGCGCGGACACCGTGGTAGCCGTGCGCGACACGAACATGACGTTGACCAACTCGACCCTGTCGCTTGGGACGGGCGATGCGGCCTCGCTAGGTGGTGTGGAGCAGGCTCGCTTGAAGGGCGGTAGCAGCGCGAACGTCATCAACGCCAGCGCCTTCAGCCTGGGCTCCGTAACACTGATGGGAAATGCTGGCAACGACACTCTCACTGGCGGCTCTGGCAACGACGTGTTGTCTGGTGGCTCGGGAACGGACGTGCTGGATGGTAAGGGTGGCACGGACAGCGTTATGGAGACTGGGCCCCGCATGGTGCTCAACAGCCAGGGTAACGGCCTGGGTGGAGCGGCCACATTGGACCTCGCCGAAGGAACTAACGAAGTCGTCAGGATCACCTTGGACAGCGGTGTCACGAGCGGCAGCTTCCGAGTGACTTTTAATGGTGAGACGACGGACGATATTTCGTACGACGCGAGTTCGTTCGACTTGAGAAGCGCGCTCTGGGAACTGGACGGGGTTGACCAGGAAGACGTGATCGTTACCCGCCCGGATGGCACAGGGCCGTTCACGATTACGTTTGTGGGAGCGAAGGGTGGCCTGAATGTTGCCGATATCACGGCAGCCAATGTGGATCTTGTCGGAGGTGGCGTCACCACGAGCGTCACCACGCAAGGTTTTCAGTTGCTGAATCCGCTGACGGGTATTGAGTCCGCCACGCTGTACGGCACGCTCGGCGACGACCTGATCGATGCGTCGCTTTTTACTGGCACGACGTTGATCGAAGGCCTGTACGGCAATGACACAATTGTCGGCAGCAACGGGGCGGACACCATCGACGGCGGCGCGGACGACGACCGGATTACCGGCGGAGCAGGAGTGGACTCGATCGAAGGTGGAGAGGGAACTGACACCCTCATTGAGTCGCGGGACGTCAACTTCACGCTCGCCAATGTCACGCTCACTCAGACTGGCGGGGTACTTGGCGGAACGACCGAGGTGGATGCGATTGGTGGATTTGAATGGGCCAAGATTACCGGCGGCAATTCCGCTAACACGATTGATGTCAGCGCATTTACCGGCCTCACGGACGGCACGGTTTTGGACTTGCTCAACGGTGGGAACGGATTCGGTGCGACAAGTGGTACCGAAGTCGTGATGACGGGACTCGAGGCCACGACCCCGCTGTCCACGGTCAACAACGGCGCCGGTGTGCGGACCTCAGCCGGGACCGATTTCGTCCTCGTCTTGCGTGATGGTACGACGCGCGCTGTGGATCTTGGATCGGCGGTCACGCTCAAGGACGCCTTTGACGCCATTCGTGCCGCTGCTCCAACTGTGACGGCGACGCTCGATGTGGGTGGAACTGCAATTGTTCTGACCGACACGACGGCAGGCGGAGGCAATCTGAGGGTTCAATCCGTTACGGATACCTCGACGGACCTGGGCTTGGTCACCACCGGAGTGGGGGGAGTGCTCACCGGTCTGCCGATCAGCGACGGGGCGAGCGACGTCTTCGTGACTCTCAGCGACGGGACGCGAGTGGGCGTTGATCTGAGCACTATTTTCACACTCGACGAAGCGCTGGCGGCGTTCAACCTGACGAACTCAAAACTCTTCGCGGCACTGGATGCAGCGCGGACTCGCGTCGTTCTCTCTGACACTGCTGGCGGTGCTCTGCCGATCACTGTCACGGCTGCGAATGGCTCGATCGCAGGAATGAGCCTCGGCTTGATCGGAGCAGGAGTGACGGCCAGCACTGCGTCGCTCACTGGCCTCCTCATCGGCATCGCGAAGTCGGCCATCGATGGTGGTGCAGGAAACGACCTGATTACTGGTACGGGCGGCGATGACACGCTCACTGGTGGTCTAGGCAACGATACGATCTCCGGCGGCGGTGGCACGAACACGTTGGTCCAGCAGCGTGATGCCAACATGACGCTCGGCGTCTCGACGTTGGTCATCGGCGCAGAGACCGACACGTTCTCTTCGATTCAGAAGGCGGAACTGACCGGTGGCGCGAGCGCCAACACAATCGACGCGTCGGCCTTCAAGGGATCGGCCATCATCAGCACCGGCGGCGGGCTCGATACGCTTAAGGGACCGCTCGGCGACGCGACGTTCCAGGTCACCATAGACGGGCTCACCGCTCCGACCTCGGCTACTGACACCGCCCACCAGATCACGATCCATTCCGCCGGCGGCAGCAGTACCTACGAAATCCTGAAATCCGGCAGCGCGATCGGACAGTCGGATCTGTGGTGGGTCAACAGCGTGGGCGCGACGGACAAGGCGGAATACCAGTTGCGTGGCGGAGTTGTCTCCGTCGGAGAGAACCTTGTCGGGAATGGGAAGAACATCAGGATCTCGGCCGATCGGCTGACCATTAACGGCCGCACGATCAGCACTGCGTCCAGCACCGACAACGCCAAGAACATCTCCATTCTGGCCAAGCGCATCAATATCGGCGAAGGCACGATTATTGACGCGCGCTCGACAGCCGTGGGCAAGACCAGCGGCACGGTGACCATCGCGGCTGTTGACGACCGCGCGAGAATTACCGGCGGACCTTTGGCGGCTAACGCCAACGTAGATCGGCTGGATACGAGCATCAATATCGGTGCGGCCAGCATCTATGGCGGTGACGTCAACATCAAGGCGGTGGCCGACAGCCGCTTCGTGTTTGGTAATCGGACCGAGGGCGGAGACATCGCCCAAAGCCTCGGTTCGAAGATCGGATCGCCGATTATCCAGGGTATCACGGAAGCCCTGGCGCTTTTCACACAGGTCGCCCATGCACGCTCGACTGCCAAAATCGACATCGGAACCGCAACATCTCCGACGGTGATCGTGGGTGAAACGGTCACCGTCATTTCGGACACGGCGGCAAAGGTCGCCACCAAACCGATTGGCATCGCCATCGCTGTGGCGGTCTCGGTCATGGAGACGGTTTCGAAGATCTACATCGACAATGCCAACATCACCGCGACGGGCGATCTGACGGTCCGTTCCAAGACGGACATGCAACTCAGCAATATTGCGGCCGTCAAATCCATTGGTGGCGCGATTGGTGTGTCTGTCGCCGTCACCGACTCTGACGTCACTGCGACGCTAGGGCCGAAGTCGGTCGTCAACGTGGGGCGTGATCTCTTTGTTCAAGCTGATACGGTCGATCGCAATTACACGAACGCGACCGCCTTCGGGGATCTTTCCACGGCGCTGGCTCTGGGAGTCTCGGTTCATGTTGCGGATCTTCGTCTGCTGGCCAGCATTGACGGTACCGCGAACGTCGCACGCAACGTCAATGTGACTACAGATGTGCTGAAGGCGCCGGTCGAGGGAATTCAGGGCCTGTTCTTCCCCACGTATTACAACGGAGTCTCGGCGGCGGCTTCGATCGACCCCAACGCGTCGACTGGTGACCCGTTCAATGATTTCGCGGGGAGTCTCATTGCCATCGTCGTGGCCCCACTCAGCAAGAAGGGCATCCGAGCGATCGCATCGAAAGATTCGATCAAGAACGGGGCGACCAAAGGCGGGCTCGGCGGCTTGATTAGTTCCAAGATTCTGGAGGCCGCAGCACCAACCAAGCCAATGGGCAAGGCTCAGACAGCGGTCAGCCTGGCGATCGACGTCTATTCGACGGATGCCGTCTCCCGCATTGGTGACGGAAAACTGAATGACCCAGCCCATGTGGCGACTGTGGATGCGGGCGGGTTCGTCAACGTCAACTCGACTGTGGAGATTCGCCCCGATATCTCCGCCTCGTCATTGGTGGACTACAGGCCGGCACTTCTCGAAGACGGCACGCCCAATCTTACCGATGACGGCAAGACTCAGGCGGTGAAAGCCGACGGCGGACAGATCATCATCGGAATCCCGCCGAAGGTCTTTTCGGTGTCGTTCGCACTGGCCTTACATGACAACAAGGCGAGTGCTTACGTCTCTGGTAATGCCAAAGTCGACGCGGGCAAGGCCGTCACGGTGAACGCTGAGACGCTGAACCGGTTCGATCCGACCAAAGCCTTCGTGGCCAATCTGGCCACTCCATTCCGCAAGGCGGTGCCGACTTACGACACGTCGAGCGGCACGCAGTTGCTGAAGAGTGGCGACACGGTCCAGATCAAGGGCAGTCGATCTGTTAATGACGTCGCCGGTAAGATCTTTCAGTACATCGGCCCGGATGGCAGTCAGACCGACTTGGGAACGGAAGACTACACAGACAAGAGTCGCTGGCAGCCTTTCTCGCTCGGCTCGGAAGTCGGTCTCGGCTTCGTGCGTACGCTGGTCACCTTCTTCGATCGCAACTTCGGCTTGGACAAGAACCTGGCGAATGTCTGGACGCAGTCATCGGCTCATGGGGGCGCGGATGCGTCGATTGGAGGATCGTTCGCACTGATCTTCTTGAAGCAGAAGGCCGATGCGAAAATCCTCAGCGGCGCGCAGGTCAATCAGAAACAGGACGGCAACCATCCCCGCACGGGAAATCAGAACGTCACTGTGACGGCCAGCAGCCAGAACGACACGATCGACCTGGGAGGCAACTTCGAAACCCCAGGCGTCGGCAATGTCTTCACGACGGGCGCTGACTTCCGCACCTGGTCGAAGGACCCGTATGCGGCCATCAGGAAGAAGAAGAATCCTGAGTACCAGAGAAGGCTGAATCTCGGGAAGCCTTCGTCGGGCTTCAAGGGCTTCGATGGCTCGGGCGATGGCGATAGCACGGGAGCCGTCGGCATTGCGGTGAACTCTTTCTTCTATCGCAATAACGTGGCGGCCTCGATTGAAGATGGCGTCAGTCTCTTTGCGAACAAGCTCGACGTCCTTGCCGACAACAAAGTGCTGGCTGTGGCGGTCGGAATATCGGGCGGCAAGGCGGAAAATGTCGCAGTCATCGGCACGGCGGTCGTCAATAAGGTGGACAACACGACCATCGCCAACATCGGTGGACGGGCCATTGTGGATGTGACCGGCAATACGGTCATCAGTGCTACCGATACGACGAACATCGTCACAGTCGCCGGCTCGCTGGCTCGCTCGGAGAAGGTGGGGATCGGCGCTTCTTTGGCTCTGAATCTGGTCGACCGGCAAACCGAGGCTTACATCGGAAACTCGCTTGGAGATCCGCATCTGCTCGCCGGCGGTTCATTCAAGACGGGTGGTACTCTGTCACTGGCTGCATTGGCCAAGGGCTTCATCGGAGCCTTTGGAGTCGCGGGCGCATCGACATCGAATGGCTCAGTGGGAACTTCCCAGACAGGAGCGGCTATAGCAGGCGGTGTCGCGACGAATACGATCGACGATACCGTCCGGACCTACATCTACCATGGCAAGGTTGAGGCTGGCGGAGACATCAGCCTGGACGCGACCGCGAGTCCCATCCTCGAAGCATTCACCATCGGAGGTGCAGTCGCTCGCGGCAACACGAACAATGTTGGGGTTGCCGGAGCAGCCTCGGTGAATGACGTCGAAAATGACGTTCAGGCCTTCATCAAGGACAGCAGCGATACGATTGTGGCGGATCTGCGAGGGGTCACGTCCACTGCTGGTGGTATCAACCTCGCGGCCATCAATTCGACGCAAGCATTTGCGCATGCGGGGGCGGTCTCACTGGCGTGGTTCAACCCCGAAGGTGCCCTCCACGAAGGCAAGAGCGTTTCCGTCGGAGTGTCGGTGGCACTCAACCTGGTTGGTGACAGTGACGACCGCAACACAACGCACGCCTTTATTGAAGGCTCAACTGTAACGGCGCGGGACGCGGTTCAGGTGAGTTCGACGAACGACGGAAGATTCCAGGCTTTGGGTGTGGGCGGCGCGGTTTCTGTCGTCGGAGGCGTGGGACTGGGAGGTCCGAACGTAGGAATAGGGGACCTGCCAGAGTTGCTGAGCAACACCTCGCTGGCCGCAGCAGTGGCTGGCTCGTTCGCCGCGAACGTCGTGTACACTTCAATGCAGGCTGTCATTCTCGATGGCAGCAAAGTCACGAGCCAGTTAAATGGCGGTGTCTCGCTGGCGGCCAAGGACGAGACACGGTTGATGAACGCCGATGCTTTTGGCGTCGCGGTGGCATTCGCCTCAACGCAGAATCCAACGGGAACCACGACTGCAGTCGCGATCGGTGTCGGAGTTGCCGCCAACTACTCGTCCAACGAAATCATTGCGTCCATCCACGGCTCAACGGTCGTGGCGGATGATGAGATCACGCTGACAACAGCCAATCAGGCGAATGTTTCGGCGTTTGCTCTCGGTGTCGCGGCCTCTGTCGGCAGCTCGCTCGGTTCGACCCGGGCGATTACGGGGGCAGGATCGGCGGCGATCAACCAGATCGAGAATACGATCACAGCCAGTTTCGATTCTGCTCATGTCACATCGAGCAAGTCCGTGAAAGTCTCGGCCAACGACGATGCCACAATCTTCGCGTTTGCTGGCGGCGTGACCGGCGCGGGAGCCAATGGTGCCACCGGTGCAACGGTTGTCGCCGTTGGCGCGTCACTGGTCCTCAATGAAATCGATAACACGACCGAAGCGTTGAGCATCAACTCCACGGTTCGCGGTACCGCAGTTGATTTGGAAGCGACGTCATCTCCCACGATTAAGGCCATCGCTTTGGGCTTCTCGGGTAGCGGTGCCGTCAGTTCCACCAAGGCCACTGCGATTGCGGCCGCTGGAGCGGGCGTCATCAATGACATCTCCAATTCAACCATCGCCGAAGTCCGGGGCGGCAACGTCACCACCACCAGCGGCGACCTAGTGCTGATGGCATTTGACGATGCCAATATCGTCGCCGTGGCCGGAGCTGCTGCCGGATCGGGAGCCGGTGGCGATAAGGGTGCGGCGGTTGCGGCTCAACTGGGAGCTTCATTCGCGGTCAACAGTATCGACGACACGATCCGGGCCCAGATCACCAGCGGAGCGATCGTGTCCGCTGCGGGGAATGTTGCTCTGTCGGCCAAGCAGGATGCGGACATTCTCGCTCTCTCCTTTGGTTTTGCTGGCGGCGGCAGTTACGCGGCACGTACTGCGATTCAGGTTGCGGGAGCGGGCTCAGGCTCGGGCAACCGGATCAATAGCACGATTGAAGCGATCGTCGGCCCCAGCACAGTGACTGCCAGTGGAGTGGTCAGTGCAACAGCCACTGACAAATCAGACGTCCGTGCGGTGGCGGGAGCCATTGCTGGTGGAGGCGCAGTCTCCAGCGGGATCTCGGTCGCGGGTTCCATCGGCCTGTCGGTTGCCGACAACGATATCGGCAATCACGTCCGCGCTGTCGTCGATGGTTCGAAGATCAGTGCCATCCAGGGAATCGCTCTGGATGCTTTTTCAGATTCCAACATTGTGTGCGTGACGATTGGCGGGGCGATTTCGGTTGGCGCCGGCTCCTACGTTGGTGTCGGCGTGGCACTGGGCGGAGCAGGTTCAGGCAATCGTATTCACAACACGATCGACGCCGGGGTTAGAGGCAACAGTGAGATTACGTCGTCTCAAGGCGGACTTTCGATTACTGCGAAGGATGACGCCGATATTACAGCCGTTTCTGTCGGAGCGGCTCTGGCGATCGCGTCGGGACAAGTAGCAGTGGCTGTACCGATCGGTGCGGCGGTCGCAGTCAATCACATCGACAACTCGATCAATGCGACGTTCGCTGATTCCAAGGTCATCAGCCTGACGGGACCACTCACCATTTCTGCCGTCGATTCAGCGGAGATCAACTCGGTCGCAGTGGCGGCAACGCTCTCCATTACTGGTGGGTCGCAAGCCAACGTGAGCGTCAGCGGCGGCGGTGCCGGTGCCGAGAACATCATCCTCACGCAGACGACAGCCGCGATCGATCGCAGCGATATCGCTTCCGTCCCGTCCATTCTGGTGACGACGAATTCCGACTCGTCGATCGACTCGGTGATTACTTCAGTGTCGGCCGCGGGAGTGATCGGAGGCGAAGCGGGTGTCGGAATCGCGATCGGCGTCGGGGCCGCTCGCAACTTCATCGGCTATGACAAGACCCAGGGCGTGTCGGCTGACTTCACGTCGGAACAACGTCCAACATCTCTGACGTTCGGCACGACGGTAAAGGTCGCGGATGGGCCACTCCAGAACGATGTCTTCCGGTACGTGGGTTCCAATGTAAATGAAAGCAGCGGCATTGATCTGTCGACTCAGAACTATGCTGACTCACGCTTGTGGGAACAGGTCAACCTGTCATTGCCAGCCACTGGCAATGTGGCGCGCGTCAGCGATTCGGACATCAATGCGACAGGTACGTTGACCGTCAATGCTCAGAGCCATGCGGATATTGATTCGACAGTCGTCTCGGTCGCAATTGGCATCTCTGGCGGTGGACAGGCAGCCGTAGGTGTCGGAGTTGGTGGTGCGTTTGCTGTCAATAAAATCAAACAGGATGTGCGAGCTACGATTGACGGCGCCGCTGACACCAAAATGTCCGCAGGGAACGTCATCATCTCGGCACGCGATTTTTCGAGCATCACCGCAGATACGGCTGCTGGCGTCTTGAGTGGTGCCTTCGGGCAGGGGGCAGCGGTATCGGTCGCGTTTGGACTCGCCATCGCCAGCAACGAGATCGCCAACAATGTGGAAGCGAGCATCGCCAACGCTGATTCGCTGACGACGACGAGCGGCGATGTTGATGTCGGGGCTCAGTCGCATAATGACATTGACAGCCTGTCGGTGGCGGTGACTGTTGCTCCCGCCTTCGGAAAGGGTGTCGCCGGCGTGGCTGTCTCGGGCGGCGGAGCGACGTCCTTCAATGTGGATCTCACTCAGACCAACGCTGCGATTCGCAATAGCACGGTGATCAGTGCCGACGATGTGTCAGTGTCGGCAGTCAATGACAGCGATCTCGATTCGACCGTCGTGCTGACGTCGGTCGCGGCAGGAGTTGGCAAAGTCGCTGGCGTGGGAGTCTCGATCGGTGCTGCTACCGCTGATAACTACGTGGGTTACAAGATCAGTGGCGACCGCGTTGGCTCCGACGTGCAAGCCATCGTTGAGAACTCCAGCATCGACGCGAATGGCGCACTCAATCAGAGAGCGTGGTCGAATGCGACCATTGACGCGAAAGTCGGTGCCGGAACGCTGGCGATTGCGGCCGTGACGAGCCTTTACAGTGCCAGCGTCGCGGTCTCTGGTGCTGGTACCGCAACGACCAACAAGATCGCCTACGACACCCGAGCCCTGATCGATGGCGACAGTTCGGGTATCGAAGCTCGCAGCATCTCTCTCGAAGCGACCGATACGTCGTCCATCACCTCCGACATCGGCAGCGTGGCGACCGCCGCGAACCTCGCGTTGATCGGTGCGTCCATCAGCATTGGCGCCTCGGTCGCCAAGAACTTGATTAACAACGACGTCGCCGCACAGATTCTGAACGCGGACCAGACCAATACGACGTCCGGCGGCGTCTTTATGTCGGCTGGTGAATCAGCCATTGTGCAGAGCCATACATTCTCTGCCGCGGCCGCAGTGAGTGTTTCCATTGGACTCGCTTTGGGCAACGCCATCACCACGGCGGACAACACTCTGGCCAACAGCGTGCATGTTGATACCACCGGTAGCAATATCACGTCCGCGGGCGACATCACGTTGTCTGCCTACGATGCCTCCAGGGTCAACTCGCACATCGAAGCCGCCGCAATCTCCGTCGGAGTCGGCTCGATTGGAGTCGGGGCGAGCAACGCCAACAACAACATCGGCGGCTCGGTCTCCGCTTCGGTGGCTAACGGAACGCTGACGACGAATGGTACGGGAGACATCAACGTTACGGCCACATCCCAGCCGGAGATCAACTCCGAGAACACAGTGGGTGCAGTAGCTATCGGTGTGGCCGCCGCCGTCGCTGGCGGTGGCTCGCATGATCGAGTGACGAGCAAGGTCGAGACAACACTCTCCAGCGCGGTTGTCAATGCGGTGGGCGACGACATCAGGTTCGTGGCCAGTTCCAGCAGCGATGTTTCCCCCGACGCCACGGCGTTCTCGGGATCCAGTTTTATCAGCCTCGGCGCGTTGCAGTCAGATGTGGTCATCGCGGGTGAGACAACGTCGACCATCTCGGGATCGAGCACGATCAATGCCAAAACGATGACGATGAGTGCCAACAGCACCAACAAAGCCACCACCAACGCGGTCGTGGCGGGCGTGGGCCTGATCGCAATCACTTCGGCGAGTTCCGACATCGATATTACTCGGACGACCACCGCTCATGTGGCTGAAGGCTCAACCGTAAATATTGGTTCGACAACGCTGAAGTTGAATTCGACCTCGACGTCTTCTGCCGATTCCGCAGGTAAGAGCATCACCGGGTCGTTGTTCTCCATCGGCGCCATGGACATCGACACGAATATCATTGGTACTACGCGCTCGGCGATGGAATCAGGTTCGGTCATCCTAGCCAGTGGTGGCAATGTCGAGTTACTCGCGAATGACGCGAGCGACGCGCACACGCAGATGAGGTCGGTCGGTGTGGGCGTGGTGCTGAATGTCAATGTCAGCAGTCCCAGCTCAACGGTTCGACCGACGACAACAGCAGAAGTGTTCGGTGATATCCTCGGCACGACACCGCAAACGAGCGCTGGTCATGTCAGTATCACTGCTGTCTCAAATGATCGTGCAGAAACGGCGTTGCACAGCAATAACGGTGGCGCGATCAATGTGTCGGTCGGCGAGGTGAACGCTCTATCGAGTCCGACCACGATCGCACGCATCGGCAGCAATCGCACGGTGAAAGCCAGCGGAGATGTGGCACTCCGCAGTACGGTCAACTCCGAAGCAGATTCGTCAGCCATTGGTTCGGCTGGTGGTTTCGTCACTGTGAGCGTGCTCAACAGCGACGCGGTTTCGACGCCCAACACGTATTCCGAAGTTGGTAATGGCGCGATCATCAATGCCGGTGCGATTAGACTTACCAGCCATATCCCGGACACCCGTATCTTCAACAATCGGTTCCAGGCGGAAGGGTCGGGGTTCATCCCGGTCTCGGGTGATGGCTACACCATGGCGATGAGTGCCGGTTCATCCGGAGGCTTTGTCAGTGTCGCCGATGCGAACTCCCATGCCATTAACTCACCGACAACCCGCACGTCCATCGGCGGCGATGCGCAACTGACCGCACGCGACATTGTGCTGGAAACGAACAGCTTGTCGGCGACTGTCGCAGCGACCACCGGGGTCGGCGGGGGCGTGGTCGCGGTGGGCGGTGTGGATGCCATCATTGACTCTAACAACGTGTCCCAGAACATCATCGGCGACCGCGCGAAGCTGAACGCGTCCAACAACATCGCTATGACTTCCTGGGGCTTCACGGACACGATGGGTAAGACATCCGCCAACACCGGAGGTTTGATTGCCGTCGTGTCTGCGGACACCAAGATCAACGACAAATTCGAAGTTGCGAACATCGTTGGTGGCGCCGCACAATTAACGGCGCTCGGCACCCTGACCATCGACTCCATCAGTGCCATCGGGGCCGATGGTATCTCGATTGCTGACGGTGGGGGACTGGGAGTTCGTACGGCATCCAGCAACTCAAACGGCGACGTCGGAAGCTCAGCCAACAAAGGCGTATTTGTCAGCGGTAAAACAGCCGTTGATATTTATGACAACGCCAAGCTGAAAGCCGGCACAATGCGACTGGCCGGCAGAGTGACCGGCCTGCACGCGGACATGAACTCCAGAAGTACCGGTAAGGGACTCGGATCGAATTCGGATGCCGTGGCGAATGTTGATATCTTTGATACCGCAGGCGTCACCATTTACCCGGGCGCCGTAGTGGAATCGGCGGGACGTCTTGATCTGCTAGCGGACCATGAACTGACACAAGCGAATTCGCTGGCGACTGCCGAAGGCAGATCGGCTTTCGGTGACTCGGACTCCACGAGTATCACGAACCTGCAGAGCTACTCTGTCATCTCCACGGCTGTTGGATCCAAGGTCATTGCACGAGACCTCAACTCTGAAACGAAGAACAGCGTCCAGATCTACGACCGGAAGGCCGAGCGTTCCGGCGGTATCGACTTCGGCAGCAGTCGTGAGCGTGGCAACTTCCTGCCGCTGCGAGTTACCGACTGGCGGGGGGATATCGTCATCAATGCGACAGCACCGGATCGCAAACTGGTGATCAACGAAGCCGGTCGAGTCGAACTCAACAGCAACGTGACCGTTCACGAGAACGATGGGCTTGTTAATGGCATCAGCGGTCTTGGCATTAGTCCGTCGGACGTTGGCTCTGTTCGGTTCTCAGCGAACTCCATAGGAGTCTACGACGGCCAGACGGCACCGGGCTCGACCTTCTCCACCAGCGGCTTCTTCGGCAATAGTCGCCCGACGCTGACTTTCAATGGGACGATGCGATCGATTGAGATTATTAATCGTGGAACGCGAACGCTGGCGTTTGCTCCGATTGACGTTGTCAGCTCGGCAATGCCCACTGTTGTTATTGATATCAGTAACATCGACACGCAAGGCGTCGTCTTCAACATCCAACGCGCGTTCGAGCCGACAGCGATTAACATTCAGACCAACGGCAACATGTATTTCAATGGAAATACATCCGTTAACAACCCTGTCGGCTCGACAAAGATTACTGCGGCGAATGTCGGCTTCGACACCATTCGGACGCACGACCTGGTAATCAATTCCACGGGCGACGTGGGGGCTATTATCACCGAGTTTCCAAATGGCCAGCCGGTCTCGCGACTGACGGGCATCGAGCTGACTCAAACCAGCGCCGGTAGTCCGTCGCTCAATTTGCACGCTACCGGAGTGATCACGGCCTCAATCACGGGGTTGCAGCGAGTCAATACGCCCTTCGTTGCCAACATCACTGACATTACCGCCCGACAATTGAACGTCGAACTCAATCCAGCGAAGCAGCAATTCGGCGGCGGCAAGCTGGGCCCGGTGCTGGTGCAGAAGACCAAACCCGCAACTGGAATCTTCCCGATTCCGCCGTTCTCAAAGTATGTAAATTCACAGCTCTTTGTGTCGAGCTTCGGTTTCGAGTTTGATCCTGAGCTCTACAGCACCGATGTCTTTGGCCAGTCCAATGGTAGCCAGAGCGGTGCGACTTACGTCGTCAGAGGTCGCATCGAAGCAGGTACTTCGGGGACTGCGGGAGTTACCGTTAAACCCAATGTGGCTGTTGACTATCTTCACTATCAGCAGTCCGCGTCGCTGCCGAGCGGCTTCACGCCGGGCAGACGGCAACAGTGGGCGGACCTGAATGGCGACGGGGCGCTGGATCTCGTCACGCTCAACGGTTCCAAACTCACGGTGCTTTCCAACGAACTGACGACGAATAATACCTTCCGGGTCGTTCAGACAATCGACGATGAGGCGTTGATTCAGTCGTTCGCGCTCGGTGATATGGATCAGGACGGAGACGTCGATCTCGTGTTCCAACACCGTGCGATGGTGAAGGTCTACAAGAACGTCAACGGTATATTCTCCAGCGGTGACACGATTCCGCTGGTGAATCCCGGCTATTCGGGCGTGTTCTTCAATGGCGATATCACTCTCGCGGACGTGGACGGTAACGGCTTCCTGGACATCATCGACGCTGGCGAGTTCAGCGTGGCCGTGCATTTGCTGGATGAGACAGGAAACATCAGGGACACGCGATTCACATTCGGCAGCGGCTATACGCACATTGATTCGGGAGACTACGACCGTGACGGCGACATCGACATCCTGCTCGGCAACTCGGGCGGATCAAAAATTTACAGCAACGATGGCAAAGCCAGTTTCACGGACACCAGCATCGCCTTCCCAGGTACGACCAACGGACCGCTGCAGTTCGGAGACAGCGATGGCGATGGTGATCTGGATGTGCTGGTGCTCGGAAATTCCAACGATGGCCAACGTACGCTTTTGATCTACGAGAATAACGGCGGCGCCTACCGGCTTCGCTCGGAAACCACCGGGGCGATCAGCAACGTTTTGTGGCAGGATCATGACGCGGACGGCGATCTGGATGTGCTCGTGCATTACACGAATCCCGACCGCAATGTCTTCCTGATTAATGTTGGTGCGGCGGCGAATCCGAACGACCCGTTGTTTGTGCAGGCATCCACACGCGATCTGCCAAACGGCATCACCTTGCAAGGCTGGTCTGTGGCGAATCTGGTTGGTGGCAGAGGAGTTGATCTGCTCTACACCGGCCAGCAGAACGGTCAGCCCTTCTATAAGGTCTATGAGAATTTCCAGCCGATTGCGACGACCTCTCCGCCAACCGTGCCGCGGCTTGGTGCGACCGCGGTCGGTTCACTGGCAACCATCGACTGGAGCAGTCCGGCAGGCACCGCCGCAGCATCGTCGCCCTATACCTACAACCTGCGCGTGCAGCACGGCTCAGACGTGTTCACAATCGGGACTCCGTCGGGGCGCGGTGCGATTTCCGGCAACAGCTTCAAGTTGAGCGATCTGGTTGTGGGTGAGTCGTACATCATCAGCGTACAGACCGTTGATGCGGCTGGACGACGTTCGGCATGGAGCAATCCTACAGGCTTCGTCAGTACGAATTTCCTGTTCGTCAATCAGTCGGGTGACACGGACGATGGAAACCCGTCGAATAATCAGACGACGCTGCGGGAAGCCATCAACTTCGCGAACTCGGAGCAAGGACAGTTCCGCATTCAACTGCAGGCATCGCCGGGGCAATTGCAAAGTCCGCTGACGATTACGAAGTCGATGTTCATTTATGGAGACGGTTCGCAGCAAATCATTGGCAGTGGCAGCGGCCGACTCTTCAATATCGACGATGGCAACAGTTCCAACGCTCTCGATGTGCGCATCGACGGGCTGACTCTGAAGGGCGGACGAGCCGACTTTGGCGGCGCGATTCGTTCTACGGAAAGCCTCACGCTCAACGGTATCACGTTCGACGACAATATCGCGACCAAGAGCGGCGGCGCGGTGTGGGTTGATATTCCAGCCGACGGGCGTGGGTCGTTCAACGGCGTCACCAGTGGAGTCAATCAGGCGACCGATAATGGTGGCTTGATGTGGATCAACAACGCTGGCAGCCTCTTCATCGGCGGCGGGAGTATCACCTCTGGTGTGAGCCACACCAAGATCGGCAACTCAGCGGGATTCAGCGGCGGAACATTCTACATCACCAATGCAGCGACCGGGCGAATTGAGACCAGCTCTTACTCCATCAGCTACTCACAGGCCGGTGTCAGTTCCGGTTTCGGCACGAAGTCTGGTGGTGGTGTCTATCTGGCCAACTACGGCCTGGCGGATCTGTCCGGCATCAACACCCTGGAAAGCAAAGCTGAAGTCGGCGGCGGTATGGCGGTGTTCAACTACGGTGCGAGTGCGACCGCGACCATAGGCGGACGTCACAACTTCGATCGGGCCGTGCTTGGCGGTGGCCTCTACGCGACTAACGTTGACGGAACGCTCATTACCAGAAACCTGTCCCTGGAAAACAATACGTCTGACTCCAGCGGTGGTGCATTGTCGTTGTTTCACGCCGGCGGTACGACGACTCTCGACGCGATGTATGTCGAGAACAACAAGTCGCTGCAGGGAAACGGAGGGGCGTTCGATTTGCAGGCTTATAGCGGCACCCTCAATGTGACGCAGAGTCTGGTTCGTGGAAATCAAACCCCTAACTTTGGTGGTGCCATCTACTATGCGGGCGATGGCACAGCGCGGACAAACATTGTCGGAAATACATTCGTCAACAATGTTGCAAGCAGTCGCGGTGCCGTTTTTGGGTTCGTGCACGGCAGCAGCGAATTCAACGTGATCGAGAATACGTTCTCAGGTAACTCGATCACCTCTGGTAACTGGCAGGGTGGCTCTGCTCTCAGTGTGCTGGCGTTCCCGAATACAGCCACGAACGTGATTGCGAACACGTTTGCCTACAACGATTCAAAGATCAGCTCCGGTTCCGGAACCGTGTCGATCGTGGCCTTCGAGGAACCCGCGCAGTTCCTCGCCGCGAACAATCTGGTCACCGACAATGTTCTTGCGAGCGGTGCTACCGCATTCGTCGTCTCCGGCAGCAATCAGACGCTCGATTCGAACTGGATCGGCAACAACGCTGGCTTGCTGCCGCTGTCCGTTACTCAAGGCGGACTTGTTCCGACGCACGGACTCGCGCCCGATAGCCCGGTGATCGACCGGGGCTCTGATCCTGCTCTGTTGCCGCAGTTCGATCAGCGCGGTTCAGGCTTTACCCGCGCTGTCGGTCGACCGGATATCGGGGCGTTCGAGCGGCAAGCTGGGAATCCGCAGCCGATCGTCGTTTCGACGTTGATCGACGGAGTGGATGGTGACACGAGCGAAGGTCAATTGAGCCTGGCTGAAGCCGTCCGCCTCTCTAATGCGCGTCCTGGACCAGACACAATCACGTTCGCGCCGGGCCTGACTGGCTCCATCGACCTGCGCAGCAGTTCGTTACTGTATCTGTTCCAAGGCTACACATACCGAATTCTTGAGGATCTGAAGATCATCGGCCCGGGTGCGGACCAACTCAAGTTGCTGCTGCCTTCCTTTGACATCGACGATGGCAATCCTGACACCCAGATCAACGTGGAGATTTCGGGCTTGGGTTTCCAGAACACGCTGCAGGGATTCACGACGCGCGAGAACACGAAGCTGAGCAGCGTCGCGTTTAGCACCTCATACTCCGGTGGCGGAAATATCATCAACGCGCCGCTCGACGCGGGTGCCAAGCTGCAGATCGAGAATTCGTTCCTCGGGAGTACGCCGATCGCGATCAGCGGTGCTGGTCAAGTAACAATTGACAATTCGACGCTCACAACGGGGATCGTCTCCAACGCCAGCAGTAATGCGCACGCCGGCAACTTGATCGTTCGTAACAGCACACTGACTTCGGGCGGAATCGTCGGTCCGGCCACGGTCATCAGCAGCATCGTTCCCTCTGTGGGTGTTGGTTCAATCGTGAGCAACAGTTTGATCATGAACGGTGATGCTTCGGGGTTGGCCAGTGGCCCGTCGATCTCGACGAAGATTGGTATCGATGCCACCGCTCCAGATGCTCCGGTACTGGTGATGCCGGACTCCCAGTTCACCACGGACTCGACACCCGCCTTTAGCGGAACCGCTGAGTTCAACAACAAGGTTGTTGTCGTCATTGATCCCGACAGCGATGCGACAACGCCGAACAGTTTCGCGCTGACCACCATCAGCAATGACAAGGGCAACTGGAGCGTCGATGTTCCGGCCGATAAGGCGCTGCTCAACGGTGCCACGGCCAGCTACTCGGTGACGGTTATCGATGCCACGGGCAACACCAGTGCGGCAGCCAACGGTTCTGTGAGAGTTGATAATGTCTCACCCACGCTGCCGCTGTTTGTTTTGCCGACGCTCGGCCACGCGGTGCCCATCATCAATAACTCAACGCCGACCTTCCGAGGATTTGCCGAGCCAGGCAGCACTGTGACGGTCAGCATTCGGCCTCCGTTTGGAGGAGACTTTGCTCTAACCGCGATTGCCGCAGCAGACGGATCATGGAACACGACCGTTCCTCAAGAGCGAGCACTCGGTGATCAATCCGGCTACGTCTACCAGTACAGCGTTTCAGCTCGCGATGAGGCCGGAAACGTCAGCAGCGAAGCGACGGGCATCTTCCAAGTGTACCTCACAGGGCCTTCCACTCCGACGCTGCAAACCGTCCCGTTGCAGTCTACCACGCCCGAGTTCCGGGGGAGCGCGGCGCCGGGCGTGAAGGTCACTCTCACGATCGACCCGGACAACATCTCTGCCACGAGCAATAGTTTTGTCCTGACCACGACGAGCGACGGGAATGGTAGCTGGGTTGTCAGCGTTCCGGCCGAGCACAAGCTGATCTTTGGCAACACGATCAAGATCTCTTTGGTGACGAAGGATAATCGTGGAGTTAACAGTGAGGTTGTCGAAACCACGCGCCGCATTGAGCCAGCCTACAACGACCAGGATCCAGCCATCACGGCACCGACTCTGACGAATGATTCAACGCCGAGAATCTTTGGCGTTGCCTACTCCGGTTCTAATATCGATGTATTCGTCGATTTTGATAATGACCCGGACACCAAGAACAGTGTCAAGTTTGAAACCGAAGCCGATGATGATGGCATCTGGAGCATCACCGTCCCTGATGAGAACGCGATCGCGGATGGAGCGACCATCGGTATCACGATCGTTGCGGGTGGCGTTACCACGCGGACGGGGTCTATCACGGTTGATTCAACGGCGCCGAACGCCCCGGGCTCGGCGATTTCGACTCTATTCACCACGACGACTCCGACTTTGACCGGAACGGCTGAGCCGCTCAACACCGTTCGTCTGACAATTGATCCGTACAACGGCACGTTCCTCAATTACAGCGTGACTTTCGAGACGACAGCTCTGGCTGACGGCTCCTGGTCCATCGACGTGCCAGCTTCGGTCGGTCTGCTGAACGGCAGTCGTCCGAGCTACTCGATCCACTCTGTTGATGCCGCTGGTAACGAGAGCTCTACAATCACCGGTGAGTTCCTGATTGACCAGTCGGCACCCGGCGTACCTACGGTTTACATCGGCACGGTGGTGACTTCGGGGACTCCGACTTTGGCAGGCGTGGCTGAACCCAACTCGCTCGTGACGCTCACAATTGACCCGGACAATGATTCCGGCACTGATAACAGCGTAACGTTCACCACGACCGCCTCGGCGACGGGTTATTTCAGTATTGTGCTGACACCTGAAATGGCTGATGGAACCCTTGCCAAAGTCACCGCAACTGCGACGGATCAGGCCGGTAATGTTTCGGCCGTCTCTGCTGCAAAGACGTTCCAGGTCGATCTGACGGCACCAACTGCTCCGAACCTTACCATTCCCAGTGTCAGCACGACGGGAACTCCCACCTTCAGCGGCACCGCTCAGGCTGGAGCTACAGTCACGCTCAGCATTGATCCTGATGCCAATAGCTCGACGAACAACAACCTCGTGTTCACCACCACTGCCGACGGCAAGGGCAACTGGACCGTGGCTGTTCCCGACGAGAACGCCTTCAGCAATCGTACGTTTATCTCCGTTTCGGCGACTGCCACAGATGGGGCGGGGAATGTCAGTGCTGCGACCAGTGGCTTGGTGCGCATCGCGACCAACGGGGCCGACAAGCCTTATGTCTACGTGCGTCAGGCCGGAAATGACACCACACCCACCATCAGTGGAACCGGCACGCCAGGCATGACCGTGCGTGTCACGATTGACCCTGATGACAACGCCGCGACCGATAACAATTTCACGCTCAGTACGACAATTGCTGCTGATGGCAGTTGGAGTATCACGGTGCCTGATGTCAAAGCGATCGCTGACGGCGCCACCGCCAGCATCTCGGTCCTCTCGATCGACGCGAATGGTAATATCATCGGCTCGGCTGAGCAGAATGGTGTCGTCGATCCGCAATTCGGATTGCTGAACGTACTGGGCGGTCGCATTCCTTCGATGTCCCTGCGGCCCACCAGCCCGGCGATCGATGCCGGTTCGAATCCTCTGAACCTGACGACCGATACTCGCGGCGCTGGTTTCGCGCGAGTCACCGGCGCTGCGGCGGATATGGGCTCTACCGAACTGCAGCCCGCAATTTTCACTGTCACCGTGACGGACGAAGAAGACGACGGAGACTACAGCCCTAGCGATCTCAGCTTCCGCGAGGCCGTCCTCTTGTCGAACATCAATCCCGGAACTGATACCATCCGTTTCGCCGCTGATCTCACTACGATTCCGGTCAAATTGGTCGCACCGAGCGGTCTACAGAGTTATAACTCACAGACTCAACAATTCTATACGCAATTGGCGATTACCGATTCTGTCAATATTGAGGGCCGAGCCGATCGCAGTATTAAGTTTACGACCAACAATCTCACCGGCGCGGCATTGCCGTATGGCTTCGGATTCAGAACTCTCAATGCTCTCACATTTGACGACGGCCGCAGTTCGGAAATTACGGTACGCATCAGTGGAGTAACTCTGCCGAACAGCATTCTGAACAGCGAGAATCTGATTCTCGATAATGTAGAATTTCCAAGTGACAGCGGGAGCTTCGGGTCCGAATACGTGGTGTCTTCGGGCCATTTGACGCTGACCAATGCTGACATCAATCGCACGTTGACCATTTTCGCCACCGGGACCGGCATCGAAAACTCATCTACGGAGTTTAAGGGGGTCACGATCAACGCCCGCGTCGGCTTGTATGCGTCAGACGTCACGCTGACACTCGATCAATTGCACATCAACGAGGAAGACTTCGACTATCTCGCCAACAATCAATCTCCGGGAACATCTGTAGACTTCAACGGTCTGCAATCGTTCCTCAACAACGTCGCTCTGACGGTACGAGACTCGGACTATCGCGCGTCAGTTGCGTATCATGATTTCAACGGAGTCCGCCTCGGAAATTTGCTTGGTTTCCCGTCGAGTTACATTCGGTTTAGAGACAGCAATGGAAATCCGAACCTTGAGGCTCCGAACTCACTGGTGCTCGACAACGCACAGATCAATGGCTGGGCTCCAGCGACGATTGCCGCGGGTTCGGTCACGACGACTGAAGACACGTTTGTAGACATCGACCTGCGAGACTACGCGAAACTGAATAACGGCGACTCGGCTGGCACAATTGCCGGTGTGCTGAACGCGGTTGGTGGCACAGTGGAACTTCTGAGCGACGGCTTCACTGCCCGGTTCCGTCCTGACGCGAACTACAACGGTGCTGCATCGTTCCAGTACTCCGTCGCCGGAGATGCCGTGGCCACACCGCTGCGTCCATTCTACCTGCAGGATCCCCTGGGTTTGGCAGAGACGGATTTGCCGACGAATACCGTCGCCATAGCGCGCGCCACCATCAACATCACTGTCGGGGCGGTTGATGATCCGTTTGAAGTCAATGTTACTCCGGGCAATGGCGTTGAAGACGAGACGCTGGATGTTGATCTCCGGAACTTCGTGCGCGACGTTGACTCACCGCTCACCGGCTTGACCTTCACGCTCGGCGCGACCTCCAATGCTCAAGTGTCGTTGCAACCGGACGGTCACACCGCGCGATTGACCTTCCCCGCGAATTACTTTGGTCCGGCGGGCTTCTCGTTCAACGTCACGGATGGAACGACCACCTTCAGCAACCAGTCGGTCTCGATCAACGTCGCATCCGTGAATGACGCGCCAACGGTCACAGTGCCGACCGTGAATCCTACGTTGAAGGACACGCAGACGTTGTCGCTGGCTGATGTGACCGTCGCGGACATCGACTCCACCAATCTGACGGTCACGGTCTCCGCCAGCACCGGAATGTTGCAGCAAGGCAACTCGCAGGCTGCGAAGTTTGTCCTCACTGGCTCGGCCGAGCAGATCAATGCAACGCTCGACAACATGCTGTTCATCCCGCAGGCGGGCGAGAGCGTGATTGATGCGTTGAGTGCTGAGGTCACAGACGATGCACAGGGCGCAAAGACGGCAGGTTTCCTGATCGGGGTCCGGGCGAATGTTGCTCCACAGGTAGATGCGTCGAGCAGTGAAGTTGTCATTCCTGAAGGTAATAAGGCCTCGCAGATCGGTAGCTTCCTGGATGCGAACGACGACGAAGTCACGCTGACGGCTTCCGTTGGCAACGTCACGAAGAACGACGACGGCACCTGGACGTGGGTCGGATCTGCTCCGACATCGAACGGTCCGTACTCGTTCGATGTCACAATCACTGCCACAGATCCGGACAATGCTTCGTCGACCACGACGTTCACGGTTTTAGTAGTCAACGCGGCCCCGAGCGATCCAGCTGATAGTGACACGGCAGATAATACCATTTCTGATCGCGCGTCGAATGGCGATCTTGTCGGCATCACCGCGAACTCCAGCGACATCCTCGGCGACACGGTCACGTACTTGCTGACGAACGACGCTGGCGGGCGTTTCCAGATCGACTCCACAACTGGTGTAGTCACCGTGAAGGATGCTCGGTTCCTCAACGCGGCCAACGCGGCGAGCCATACGATCACCGTGCAGGCCAGCGATGGCAGCCTATCGTCGACTCAAGACTTCAACATCACCGTGACCGATACCGATCCGGCGGTGCTGCACGAAGGCACGATCAGCATTGAAACTGCCGATGGCACAACGACGGTTCGTGACAGTGATCCCTCGGCCAACAACGTCATTCACATGAAGTTGGACGATGGCAGTCTGCTGCTGACGTTCGGCAACGTGCAGCGTCGAGTTTCTCTCCGCGGTCGCACGTCATTCGTGTTTGATACGGGTGCTGGCGACGACGAACTGACCGTTGATCTGTCGGGCGGAGTGCTGCCGTTCAACGTGACGTTCCACGGTGGCGTAGGTGGGAAGGATGCGCTGAAGGTTGTGGGTTTCAATGCCGCCGGAAACCTCGACGCGATCACGTCTACATACTCGGGGCTGCACGACGGCCAGATCGATCTGCGACAGGGAACCACGGTTCGCGGTTTCATCACCTATACGGGCCTGGAGCCGATCAGCATCGATGGCACACCTGCTGAGATCATCTTCAATCTGCCGAGCACTAACGACGGCGACGTAACGCTGTCTGATATCGGCGGCGCCGATGGAGTCATGCGGCTGTCCGGCAGTACGTTTGAAAGCACTGACTTCTCGGTGGGCAACGCCACCAGCATCGTGATCAACGGCCTCGGTGGCCACGATCGCATCACGGTCCAAAGCATCGACACCACCTACGCTGGACTGATCATTCTTGATGGCGGTGAAGGCAACGACACGCTCACGGGTAGCATCAACGGCGACCGCATCCTGGGTGGGATTGGTGACGACCTGATTGATGGCGGCAGTGGCAACGATAGCGTCTTGGCTGGAGACGGCGTTGATACTGTGACGGGTGGCGATGGTAACGATTCCCTTGATGGCGGCTCCGGCAATGACCGCATCTTCGGCGGTGACGGCGATGATGTGATCATGGGGCTCACGGGAGCGGATCGCATCGAGGCCGGCGCCGGCAACGACTACGTCTACGGCGGTAACGGCAACGACACCATTGATGGTGGCACGGGCAACGACGTCTTGCAGGGCCAGGAGAACGACGACTCGCTGTCAGGCAACGATGGTGACGACTCACTCTACGGGCTCAACGGCAACGATGTGATCACCGGCGGTCTGGGGGATGACCTGTTCAACGGCGGCAACGGGACCGACCTGCTCTTCGAATTGGGTAACATCAACTTCGTGTTGATGCAGGATTCGAAGTTGACCGGCATGGGGACCGACACACTGGTCGGAATCGAAGCCGGACGTCTGGCGGGCGGCGGCGGCAATAACACGATCGACGCCAGCCAGTCGACGATCCCCGTCACGTTATCCGGTGCCAGTGGCGATGACGTTCTGATCGGTTCCAAGCTGGGCGACGTGCTGCTTGGCGAGGCCGGTAACGACATACTCATTGGCGGAGCCGGTGCTGACAGCCTGGATGGCCAGGTTGGCAACGACGAATTGCAGGGCGGCGAAGGCGATGATTCGCTGGTTGGTGGTGCGGGCATCGACCGCATCCGCGAAGCCGGCGACTTCAACTTCGCGCTCACGAACATGCTTTTGACGATGTACACGAATCAGAAGGTGATTGTTTCCCGCGACACGCTCAACTCGATTGAACTCGCGGAACTCAGTGGTGGAACGTCGCGAAACCTCTTCGATCTGCAGGGGTTCACCGAGGGCCTGGGCACAACCATCATCGGCAACAACGGCCACGATGTGGTCTACGGTTCGCCAGCGCCAGACAGTGTTATCACCGGCACTGGCCACGATCTCGTCTACGGTAACGGTGGTGCCGATATCATCTATACCGGGTCCGGCAACGACACGATTCACGGTGGCGATGGTGGTGACATCCTCGGCGGACAAAACGGCGACGACGTCGTCAACGGCGAAGCCGGTAATGACATCCTGATTGGTGGTGCGGGTGTTGATACTCTGAATGGTGGAGCGGACAGCGACTTCCTGTCCGGTCAGCAGGACGCCGGTCTGCTGATTGGCGGCAGTGGTGATGACACTCTGCTGGGTCACGCGGGCAACGACACACTGCAAGGCGATAGCGGTAACGATCGCTTGTATGGCCTGCAGGGTAATGACTTCATCACGGGTGGAGACGACAACGATTGGCTGCTGGGTGGTATCGGTAACGACACCCTGAATGGTGACGCTGGTATCGACTCGCTGTCTGGTGAACTTGGCAGTGACATCATGGATGGCGGTGCTGACGCCGATCAGATGATTGAGATGTTCGATACGAACGTGATCATCCTCGCGAATACCCTGATGGCCGGGGCGCTCGGCACGGACACGTTCGCCAACGTCGAGCGTCTCAACTTGCAAGGTGGCTCAGCCAGCAACCTGTTTGATGGTCGTCAGGCAACCATCCAGCTCTATCTGACAGGTGCTGAAGGAGCAGACACGCTGCTGGGCGGCAGCCGCAACGACGTGCTGATTGGTAACACGGGGAACGACGTCCTGTCTGGCGGCGCCGGTAATGACATGTTCGATGGCGGTGACGGCATCGACTACGTGTTCGAAAAGGCTGACACGAATTTCGCGGTGAGCGGGTCGACCATTAGCTCCGTAGCGACTGGCACCGAGACTCCAGTCAACGTGGAACGCATTGCTCTGATCGGTGGGGCTGGAGCGAATATTCTCGACGCTTCTCTGGCCAACCTGCCTGTGGTGCTGATCGGTGGCCGCGGCAACGATACTCTGCTCGGTGGCAGCGGGGCTGATACTTTGAGTGGTGGCAATCGCAACGATGCAACGGTTGCGGGGGGCGATGGGGCAGATTCTCTGAATGGCGGCAACGGCGCGGATCTGCTGGAAAGCGATGCCTTGGACAGTCTCACGCTGGGCGTAGGTGACAGCACTCTGGCGGACGTCTTCGCCCAACTGCCCAGCTGGATTGACGCTCTGTGACCACAGTCGTTGACCTCTGCAATCGCGGACTACGAGAGACTAGAGTGGGTGCCAAGAGGTCCCGGCCTCGGCTTAATACCGGCAAAGGACCATACTTGGGCGCGTCTTTGTCAGCCTATGAGCGGATGATTTTCGAGAAGGTGGTGACCGACTATACCAGTCCAACATGGTGCGACCTTGGCCGAATATAAACGATTGTGCACACATCCTCTGCCGCAGTCTGCCCGCGATTTTCGAGTCGAGAAGTGCGCAAAGTCGTTCTGGCCTGCCATTGAAAACCTGATCCAGTGATGTGAAGACTCGTGCCGACTGATACTCCGGAAAAACTTTGGACAACAGGACTGTCTGCCACTCAACCAGAGAAGTAATGCTCGTTCCGGCCCTGCTATGGATCGCCTGCAATGTTCATTCGGAGCGAAGGGCGAGTAATCAACCACGGCCATAGGCCGTGGCTTTGGCTTGCCCCGCAAAGCGGGGCGAGTACGTCAAAAAAGCCCCGCTGGGCAACGCCGTTAAGGATTTTAGCAGGTGAGTGCCAGGTATTGCTGGAGTTGGAGTTTGTCTTGTTTAGTGGCGGTAATCAGGTCGGGTTTGCCAGCGGAGGGTTTGTCTTTGTTGAAGGGGCGATAGCGAGCGTGCTTGGAGCGTTTGCTGCGCGGGTAACCGCCGCTGAGGAGTTAGAGCAGGAGCGGGCACGCCTCGAACTGCAATGGCGACAGTGCGTGGAACGCGCTGTTTATCAAGCGGATCGTGCAGCGCGACAGTATCAAGCGGTCGAGCCGAAGAATCGACTCGTCGCTCGCACGCTGGAACAGAACTGGGAAGCTGCCCTGCGCGAACAACAGCAACTCACCCGGGAGTATGAAGACTTCCGCCGCACACAGCCGCTCACGCTGACGGAAGCGCAACGTGAATGGATTCGGCACCTCGCTCAGGACATCCCGGCACTGTGGGCGGCACCAACGACCACGCCGCAAGATCGCCAGCAGATCGTGCGCATGCTGATCGAACGCATCGAACTCAACATTGAGGGCGACAGTGAGCGAACCGAGGTCACGATCACCTGGGCCGGAGGATTCACCAGTCAGGACCGGCTACGCCGCGTGGTATGCAGCTATTCGCAGCGTTCCGACCTCGAACCACTCATCACCCGCGTCGTCCAGCTCAGACAGAGCGGCCTCAGTCTGAAACAGGTCGCCGCGCAATTCAACGAGCAGGGCATCGTGTCTCTTCGCGGCAGTCCTTTTACGACCACCATCCTCAGTCGGTTACTGGTCCGACGAGGTCTGTATCTGCCTTACGGTCGCAAACGTCCCGATTCCGTCGCGCTCGCCGAACATGAATGGTGGCTCCCCGACATGGCCGATGAACTCCATATGCCGCGCACCAGCCTGACGCACTGGTACAATCGGGGCTGGGTCCGCGGTCGCAAGCTCCCCGGACTGCGCGGCCGATTGATTATCTGGGCCAACGAAGCGGAAGTGAACCGGCTGAAGCAACTCCGCGATACCCGTCGCCGCTGGTCCGACAGTCCCTATCCCCAGGATCTCACTACACCCCAATCACCGTCTGATCGTTGTTCAGAAAATTGCAAAGGAGCGGACTATGAGTGAGGCTATGTGTAGCCCCAGTCATTCTCACGGGCCAGTTTGAGGATCAACTCGCGGATCTGCTCCTGCGTCCGCGGGCGGCCCTTCTTCACGGGCTTCTTCCTGCCCGTTTGTTGCGAGTCACGAATCCAGCGCCGCAGGGTGTCGGGATGCACAATCGTCACCAGCTCGCTCAGCGCCTTTCCCAGCTTCGCTCCGAACTTCACCAACCGGTTCTGTTCCTTCGGCGTCACCGGCACCCGCTTGGGAAGTTTGCTGCGGAGGATTTCGTTCTCGATCTTCAGGTAACGGACGTGCCGGGGCAGCTCCAACTGCGTCGCGCCGGCGATCAACAGCAGCAAACGTTGGTAGAGGTTCTTCATCGCGGTATAACTTGGAAGGCGTTGTCAGCACGGGAGATGGCTTCCTTTTTGCACCCCGCAATGGGCCGTGGTAAAGCCGGGTTTCGCCCCCGGCTCCGGTCTGCGGTCAAGACGCCCCGGTCATGCAGATCGTATCGGGCTGGCACGCGGTGCCCGAACGGATGACGCGCTCTCTTTGCCGCGTTGCGCTCTCGTTGAAGGCGGGCGGACCAGCCTCAATCTTTCCGTAGAGCGTTGAATCGCGCTTCCCCCCGAATCAAACGGAAATCGCCAAGTCGCTGCGCTTCAACAACTTTTGGCGGCGGCAAAACAGAGAATGGTTCGGAAAAGGGTTTTGCACGGGGAGCACGAAGCATTGACTGTGATCAGAAGGCTAAGACGGGCAGTCGTACTGCCGTAGGTTGGATGAAGCTCGAAGGCTTCATCCAACCTGTCAGCTCGATTGCTCTCACGGGACTTGGGTTAGAGGGCGTCGATCCACGCGGGGAGTTGCGCGAAGAGGTCGGCGATGAGTTGGTCTCCGGCGTCGGTGGTGCGGGTGTCAGCGGGGTCAGTGTCGAACAGGTCATTACCGGCTTGGCCGTTCAATGTGTCGCGGCCGTTGGCTGAGGAGGCTCGGTTGCCGCCGATCAGCACATCGGCAAATGGGCTGCCGTTGAGTACGTCGTTGCCGCCACCACCCAGAAGGGTGACCGGCACGGATGAGAGGCGGGCATCGAGCGCGTTGTTGCCGACTCCACCGATCAACACGATTCCTTCGATGGCGTTGACGGAATCTACCAACGCGGACCCGCCAACCGTGACTTGCAGTTTGCTGACAATAAAGTCGGTGTTACCGGTCTCATACAAGATGTCGGTGCCGAGTCCACCATCAATGGTATCAACATTATTTCCACCCAGAATGACATCGTTACCGGCGCCGCCCTGCAGCAGGTCGCGGCCATTCGAGCCCAAGAGGGTATCATTACCATCGCCACCCAGCAGTTGGACGGGAACACTGGACCGGCGAGCGTCGAAGAGGTTGTTGCCAATTCCGCCGCGTAGTGTGATCGCGGAGACATTCTGAATCACATCGCTGTTGCCGAGGACGTCCGATGTGAATTGCGTGCCGACGATCACTACATTGCCGTCCGCAGTTTCGACGACGCGATTGGCACCAGCTCCGCCGTCAATTTGATCGGAGCCGGCGCCGCCTCCGAGACTATCGTCACCGGCTTCACCCAGCACGGTATCATCGCCGCTTTGGCCATTCAGGCTGTCATTGCCGTCGCCGCCACGAATCGAGTCCGCTCCATCACCGGAGGAGATTGTGTCGGAGCCGCCACGACCGTCGATGACATCCGCGCCGGAAGTGGTTGTGATCAGATCCTGACCGTTCGATCCGATGATCGTGTCGTCGCCGCCACCACCTTGAATGGTCGCAACGCCGGAACCAGTAAAGCCACTCAGGTCGATGCGGTTGCCACCCACACCACCGGCGATCGAAACCGTTTCGATACTGGTGAATAGGTCGGTGGCAATGACGACATCGCCGACAAGTTCTTTCATCCCCGCATTATCGACGAGGAAGTCAGTGGTATTTTTGCGACGTGCAGTGTCAGTGCCGCCAGCTCCAATGAGCGTGTCGTTGCTCGATCCGCCGTCGAGGTAATCATCACCAATCCCACCGAACAGCACGTCTTGGCCACCGAGCCCGTACAGTGTGTCGTTTCCCGCCCCACCGTTGATAACGTCGTTCGCCGATGAGCCCGTGAGCGTGTCGGCTCCCAGACCACCATTCATCGAAACACTGAACGTGGCAGCCGACGCGTCGATGCTGTTGGCCGAGTTGCCGCCGTTGAGTAATGCTGATTCCAGAGCACTCAGGAAATCGTTGCCCACACCGGTGAGGGACGAGTTCGTCAACACGAAGTTGACGTCGGCCGCTTCCACGAGCAGATCCACACCCGCACCGCCGATGATGGTGTCATTACCATCGTTGCCCGTGAGCGAGTCTTTGCCGCTGTTGCCGAGCACCATGTCGTTGCCGGCGCCGCCAACCAGCGAATCATTGCCGGCTTGGCCGTCGAGGTAGTCGTTGCCGAGGCCGCCTTGCACGACGTCATCGCCGTCGCCGGAGATGATCGAATCATTACCGCCGCGACCATCGATCACGTCGATACCCGAGCCGGTCGTGATACTGTCCACACCTTCGGAACCGAGCACGGTATCATTCCCGCCACCACCCTCGATCACCGCCCGGCTAGTATTATTGAACGCCGAGAGATCGAACCGATTATTCCCGAGACCACCGATCAGCGTGACCGTTTCGATACCGACCAGCGAATCGAACGAGATCACTGCCGTGGCGATGATTTCTCGCAGCTCGTTACTGGTAACTTCGAAATTGAGGTTATTCTTGCGGCGAGCGCGATCGACACCGGCACCGCCGTTGAGCGTGTCGTTGCTCGCACCGCCGTCCAATGTGTCATCGCCGTCACCGCCATCCAGCGAGTCACGACCACCCGCACCGTAAAGCAGGTCGTTGCCGGAGCCGCCATTCACGGTGTCGTTGGCCGACGAGCCGGTCAGGACGTCGTTGCCATCGCCGCCGTTGAGTACCACCGAGAAGCTGGCACCCGACGCGTCAAAGATATTGGCACCGGTACCGCCAGTGAGCTCGGCAAACTCAAGGCCGCTCAGTACGTCCGCTCCCAGACCTGCCAGCGACGAATTTGTCAGCACGAAGTTGACGTCGCCGGACTCGATCAGCCGATCATTGCCCGTGCCGCCGGTGATGGTGTCGTTACCCAGACCCGCCGTCAGCGTGTCGTTGCCGACGCCACCATCCAGCAATTCGTTGAGTGAACTGCCCAGTAGTACGTCGTTGCCAACATCACCGTGGACCTCGATGGTCTTCGTGAAGGCCGCGCCCGATTCCGTCTTCATCACGGTGATGGAGTCATTCGCAAAGCCGGCATTGACGATGACCTTCGAACCGCTGATGGCCGAGAAGGGCACTTCCACGGTCGTATTATTGACGCGAGTCGCACCTGGTACGTTGATCGCGATCGTGTGCGTGGTTTCCGTAATCACCAGCACTTGTCGAGACAGATCGGCGTCCACGGTGAGTGTATCGGCCAGCCCTTGGTCGGTCGTATCACTGATGACCAGGTTGCCACCCACAAGCATCACATTGATACCCGCGACAGTAATCTCAATATCCTGCGTGACCGATCCGCCCGCGCCGTCGCTGGCCATAATGGTCAGGTGAAAGACGTTGTCCGCCCCAATATCTGTCGGCGAATTGAAATTCGGAGCCGTCAAGAAGCTGAGCTTGCCATCGCTGGTGATTGTGAAACGTGCTTGATCCGCGTCAGTGCCCACGATGGAGAACGTCACGTTCTCGTTCAAATCCGCATCGGCCGCCGTGACCGTGAAGACGCTACTGATCTTCTCATCAACGATGAGACGTTTTTCCGACGTGATCATGGGCGTGTTGTCATTCACGGCGGTAACACTGACCGCCACGTTCTGCGTCCGCGTATTGCCGAGCTTATCGGTGGCCGTAATCACGAGGTCATAGACATTGTTGGCTCCGGCATCCGTGGCCGCTTCGAAGTCCGACGCCGCCTTAAACGTCAGCTCGTTCTTGTCGTTGAGACTGAATTTGCCCGCGTCCGCGCCACCAGTGATCTCGAAGGTTACTGGACCATTCGCATCCGTAGCCGCGAGCGTGACAACAGCAGTCGAGTTCTCCGCCGTGGACGGACTGTCCGATGACGTGAACACCGGCCCGCTGCGATCCGACTGAATCGATGCACTGGCTGACTTGTCGTTCTCGTTATTGGCGACGTCTTGAACTGCGTTGGCCGCGACACTCACCGTCACTGTGCCGTCCGCCGTCGGCGTCACTGCGAGCGTGAAGGTGCTCCCATCCACCGCCGTGAGTTTGCCCACGGTGCCGTTCGTCACCGAGATATCCGAGGCATCAAATCCGGTGACGGACTCGTTGAAGGTCACCGTGAAGAGAACGATGTTCGCGTTGGTAGGATCGCTGTCGGCTGGGGTGATGGAAACAACAAACGGTTTGGTCTTGTCGATGGTGTAGCTCTCGCCATCTGTGAAGTTGGCAACGGACGTGTTGAGCAGCCCGTCCTTCGCGCCGCCACTCGCAGTGGCGTTGAAGTCGATGGAAAGCGAACCATCGCCCGTGCCGGTGCTAACCGTCACCGTGTAGGTATTGCCGCTACCGCTGACGCTCGTCACCGACGCCCCGGTCAAGCCGATTTGATCCACGAAGAAATCATTCTTATCGACGTTGGTGACCGCTTCACTGAAGGTCACAGTGAAATTAACACTGCTGGCATTCGTCGGATCTGAACTCGAACGAACAATCGAGCTGACCGTCGGCGGGCGCGTATCAACCGTAAATTTCTGTCCGGCGGTGAAGTCATTCAACGTCAGATTATTGGCCAGGTCGAATACCCCGCCCGAGGCATTCGCGTCGAAGTCAATTGAGAGAGTTCCGTCGCCAATGCCCGTCACGACGGTGACACTGTAGGTGTCGCCGCTGCCTGAGACTCCGGTGATCGACGCATTCGGCAGTCCGACTTGATCAAGCACAAAATCGTCAGCATCCACGCTGGTCACTGCTTCGCTGAACGTCACTGTGAAGGTGATGCTGGTGGCATTGGTCGGATCGGTGCTGCCTATCGATCGAGAAATCGAATTGACGGTGGGCGGAGTATCATCGACGAAGATGACCACATCGTTGTGATCCGTGCCGCCGACATAGGTGATCGTGGCATTCACCCCGCTCCCCAGGAAGTTGATGATCGGCGCCCCTTCGGGGAGTCCCGCAAACGTGCCGTCGATCGCGTCTGTGCCATCGTTATTGATGATGACAAACGTGTTGCCATCGAGTGATTCAAAGTCGTTGAACCGGATCAGATTCAGCGTCACGTTCGAGCCGATCGTCACCTTGCCCGTGACATTCAACTGGTCATAGTTGTCGCTGTTGTTGCCGGCTGTCGTGCCGCCGATTTCCACTTCAAACGTCGAGCCATCCTCAAAGATGAAGGGGCCAGTGACGTTCAGGATTCCTGGTGAATGGCCAGGGGCGACCACGCCTCCGTTTTCCACATGAACCGGCGCGACGATCGTCCCCGTACCGTTCAGAACTCCTCCGTCGTAGATGAAGACGGTGTGAGCATTCAACGTGTTGTCGAAGCCCAGTTGCCCGAACAATTCAACGTCTCCATTTCCGGTGACCGTGCCGGTGATCTTGCTATCGGTGTCGGTAGTGTCCAGCGTGAGCGTGCCGTTGCCAATCGCAATGGTGCCGCTGATCTTCAGCGTGCCGCCTGCACGCAGAGCTTGATTGTGCGAGATGCCCCGAGCACTCAAGAAGATTCGACCATCGATCGCGCTCAGGTTGCCCGAAATGTCCAAGTCCGTGCCGGTTACGATGGAGATAAAGTTGCCCGGACCGCTGACGGTGATGTTCGTCGGCAGATCCAGAATTGATCCGCCGGTGTGCAGCAGCAAGCCGTTGCTTGGAGTGACCGTGACGCCCGTCTCAAGGGTGATGTTGCCCAGCGCCGTCAATGAGATGGTCTTCGGATTACCGCCGGTCGTCGTCTTGAAGCTGGTTGGAACGGTCAGCGTGCCGGTCGAGAAACGCCCAGACGCATCGAAAAAGCCCATCGCTTGCGCGGTGATGTGTTGAGCCTTCCAGGTTCCCGTGACCAAATCTTCGCCGGAGATGACTGTGATCGAACTGTCAGTCCCCGCGAGGCTTAGCGTTGAAGTCCGAACTTGACCTTGAGCAATGAACGTTACCGAGTTGCTGATAGTGCCGATTGTGGCTTGATCGAGCGTGATGGACGCTCCAGCCGCGCGGCCGCCGTTGATGTCCTGGGCGGTCACCGGAACCAGTCGTGCGATGATCGCCGGGTCCGTCACCGGAATCAGCAACGGCTCGAAGTCGGAAACCGTGGTCGGATCGATAAGCGTTGTCTGGTCGGCGGCATACAGAATTCCCACCGTCGGATCGGCCGTCGTTGAGTACAGTGTTACGAGCTTCGCGACGTCATAACCTAGTAGGATATCAAACTCGATAGTGATCGCTGAGAACGGGTAGTAGCCCGTGACTGGATCGGTTTGCCGATTGAACTCGTAGCCGTTGGCACCGGCAAACCGCAGGTAACGCTGATCGTCGGTGGGATCGCGGAACAGGTCCAAGCCCGTAACAGGATCCTTAACGACGGTAGGTGCTGTCGTGGTGAAGGGCACCAAGTCCAGCTCGTCAAAGTTTGCGACCGGTTGATTCGCGGCATCGACCACGATGCTGCCAGGAGACAGTTCCGGAGTGCTGCCGTAATATGTTCCGTCGTTGATCAGCGAACGGAAGCGATACAGGCCGTCGAAGTCGCCGCCGAACACACGGTTGCCGCGAGCGATGATCGTCAGCGACGGCAGCGGGTTGTTGTTCTTGCCTTGAATCGTGCCGTTGAACGTCACGTCGCCGTGGTTGGAGATCAGCGTAATCCCCGTGGCCGATTCCAACAGGCCGCTCATGACCAGCGAGCTATTCGATTCAATGACAATCGCGTCGGTCGTGCTGAGGTTCAGTGTTGCGCCGTCGAGCTTCAGACCGGTTTGCGACGAGAAGTGGACTGCATGCGGAGCGGTGAAGCCGCTAAAGATGACCAGATCGCCGGCCGATTGCAGAGTCAGATCGTGTCCCGCGACGACCGTGTTCACCGTGCCGACCTTCTTGAGCAGTCGCATCACGCCGCCGGAAATCAGCGAGACATCGGAACTCGCGCCTGATCCGCTCACTTGTGTCACATCCAGGTCGCCCGGCACGTTGATCAACACGGAACCGTTTGCGTTGGACACGAACAGCACATCGAGACCTGACTGCGGATTGCCAACCCCATCGACGTCGCCCAGTGTCACGTCGCCGCTCGTGGAATTCGTGATCGACGCGATCGTATTGAGCGACGTTTCAATCCCGCTGACTCCCGCGCCACTGGTGATGGTCAGCGAGTCGGCGATCAGGTCCACGTCCGCATCAGCCGGACTCGTTTCACCCACCGCACCGCCGGCGGTCAGGATCACGTCGCCGTAGCTCCGAATCGGCTGTTGCAGATTGAGCTGTCGATCCGCTTCGGCCGCTGCTTTCGTCGCTGCGTCTGCGTCACCGGCATAAATGATCGTCGTCAGCCAATCGACCAGTGACGTCCGCGCAGAGGCTTGATCCAACGACGCATACGTCGCATCGGTCAAACCCACCGCATCACCGGCTAAGAACCCAGAGGCCCGGAGCGCACCGCTCAAGTATCCCAACCGAATCTTGCGAGCATCCGCGTCCGTGGCCGCGAAGACGCCCGCTTGCAACAGTCCGACATCGATGTTGCCGCCGGCGGAGAGCGTGATGTCGTTGTCGTCAGAGTCCGTCAGGCTGACAGCCTTAGTGACCAGCAAATCACCGGGCGTCGTCACCGTCAGGCTGCCATCGGTGACGGTCACGCTCAGGTCCAGCGGTTGCGTGCCGGTGTTCTGCACGGACACATCGCCGCTTCCATGCGTCGTGAAGACGATGCCGGTGACAGCCGTGTGCAGGACGCCGCTGGAATTCGTTGCGTCTAGCGTCAGCCGTCCGCCGGTGATGACCGTGTTCGAGGTTTGAGCGAACTGACCACTGACTTCAAACGTGATCGCACCACTGCCTGTGACTGTACCGGCCGTCGCATCTCCGTAGACCTGGACCGAGATCTCGCCGTTGGAATTGGTGAGCGGGCCAACGAACGTGACGTTGCCGACGTTGACCAGCGTGACATCGCCTGTGCCGGAGTTCTGCACGTCGTATTCGCTGACGGCGGTATTCGCCTCGATTCCGGTCTTGGCCCGTACGACCAACTGCTTGCCCGTGAGCATGCCGCCGGTTTGAGCGACGTGCCCGCCCGGTGCGTTCAGACTGATCAAGCCGGTGCTCGTCGAGCTGTTGATCGCCGAGTCGGTCAGTGTGATATCGCCGCCGGTGGCACCGGCGGTCAGAACGATCTCGCTGCCGGTTGTGGTCAGATCAGTATTGAGGCCGCCGCTGATCGAGCCGCTGCCGTCCGTGCCAGCGCTGACTTGGATCAGATGAATCGCGCTGACCTGTCCGTTGAGCGTGGTGTCTCCGGCCGAGCTGAGAATCACTTCGCTGACCGTCCCCATTGCGACACCGTCATCGACGGCAATTCGGCTGTCCGCGCCGAGCGTGAGGTCGCGGCCGGCGGTGATCGTGATTTGGCCGTTGCCGAGTAACTCCGCTGTTGCGGCCAGCGTCCCCGCCGGAGCCCCCTCAGGCACGATGCCATCCACGAACACATCGCGACCGGCCGTGACGCTCAGCGTTTGGTCGGTGCCGGTCGATTGCACGACACCTTGCACGCTCACATCCTGTCCGGCGGCGATGGTCACGGTGTTGAGCGCCGCCAGCGACGGTGCTCCGAAGCCACTCTGCAAAGCGCTCCCCTCTTCAAACTGCCGTTGAGTGGTCAGGACCGTTTGCGCTTCGGTGATGTTCTGAGTCTGCCACTGCGTGACCGACTTCTGCGCCACGACTTTGACCATCGATTCCGCAGTCTCAAACTTCGGCCGCAGGTCGTACACATCAACCGGCTTCGTCACTAATTGATACGAAAGCTGCAATCGCGTGTCGGCGATATTTCGATATTTGGACTGCCAAGTGAATGTCGTATCAATCCATTGCAATATACCGCCTCCTTCGGATTCCGGTATATTGCCCGTTCTGATACTGTTAATACGAAACATGAGGTTTCGTGTGATTTGCGCGTAGCCCACTGGCGCAATGACTTGAGTTCCATTGATGGGATCAGTCTGTTGTGTGGACGGATTTGACCAGATTGGGTCTAGAAATGCCTTGTTGAACGACAGACCATCTTGGAGCGAATAAAAGCGTAAGCCCGCACTGATGGGAAGCACCGTCCACTCTTGAACTGGGCGAAATAGGCCGTTTTGAAAATACAAAACATCCACCTCGTTCCAATAGATCCCCGCGTCCGCTTGGAAAGTGTGTGGCTCTCCCTGCGAGACGACTCGCAAAATATCAGACTCCGCCCCGGCGGGGAGTCGGACGAACTTGTCGCGCCAGCCATCCACGGGCAAGCGGGCAATGTCGGCATGGGCATATTGTTGGATTGGGATTGGCGTGGGTGAGCCTGTGCCGCCACTGAATTCAAACGTCGTATCCACCGTCGTCGCGGTAAAGTCGTGCTCCCAAGTCGGATGCCACGGGATGTCGGTCGGGATGCCATTGATCGTGTTGTGCGTCACCAGGTTGGCAAAGCTGACGTTGTAGAGTTTGCGATAACCCAAGCGGATCAGCACGGAGTCGCGCTGATTGTCGGTCAGGGCTCCCCATTCCGTCCCGGCTGATGGCACGGTACTCACGCTGAGCGTTCTCACGTTACCGGTCAGCGGGTCATAGACTTTTGTCCAATCAATCGTCGGATCGGTGTTGAAGTAGTCGGCTCCCTCCACGAAGACGCTGCGGTTCTTTGACGTCGTACCGTTGTAGTAGCCAATCTGTGTCAGCGTGACGTCGGCCGTGTTAAACGCACTCCCCACGCGAACGCTTTCTGTTCCGATTTGCTCGGTGGTCGTCGTGGTGACGAAGCTCACTACGGGAACGAAAATCGAACCGACCGCGACTTGTCGCGTGCCGGTAATCACTTCGATGGTGCGCGGCACCGTGACAATGATCGGCCGTTGCACCGGCACCTGATCGCCTCCCACCGTCGTGGCACCGGTGACGTTAATCGTGCCCCCGGCGATGATCTCGGCCGAACCGGCGGAACTCGTCAGCGTTCCGCCGGTGATCGTGACGTTGCCGCCCGACAGGTTGGCAACGGTCACCGCACCGAACAATTGCGGATCGGTCCAATTGGCTCCCACGCCGGCGTGAATGGCCAATGAACTCTTCGCATTGACTTCGCCAAAGAAGGTCGCCGCGTGAACCGCGTTGATGGCGATGCGGCTGGTCGAACTGGTGCTGATGATCTGGCCGTCCAGGCTGAGCGTGTCCGCCATCAGATACACCAGCGAGTCACTTTGAATCAGTGCGGGATTCGTTCCCTCTGTGGTGGCCCCGATCATGAACGTGCCAGTCGCCCGCAGATCGACCGCGCCACCCGTCGCTCGCGTTTGAATCACGGCATCCGGTGCCACGGCAACGTTGGTGGCTCGGAACGTGATGCTGTTCGCCGCATTCACGGTTCCGGTCACCATCAAGTCACTGGCTTGCGTGACGTTGATGGATGCTGCGTCTGCGACGTCGTTGTGGACTTCGCTGATCACGCCTGCCAAAACCATTTTCTGAACGCTGCTAAGCGTGATCGCGCCGCCGACATCCGTCGTCAACGTGCCGCCGCTGATCCGGATCGGATTGCCGTCGCCATCCAGGATCGCGTCGCCGTTCGCATCCAGTTTGAACGTCAGCGGCTGCACCATCAGTCCCACGCCGGTTTCGTCCGTGCCACCCGTCAGGTGGAGTTGATCGTCCGTTTTGACCAGACCGTCGATCAGGATCATTTCGTTCGACGTCAGCGTGACATCGGAACCGCTCACGAGCGCATCAATAGCCCCGGAAATTTGAATGTTCTGGTCCGTGGTGATCGTGATGTTGTGGCTGACTCCCGGCGGCTCATTGGTTGCAGCGACCGTTTCGAGACTGCTCGCCCCACTCATCGTGAAGCTGACGTCCGCTGTGCCACCGCTGACTTGAACCGAGATGTCGCCGGTCGCTCGCAACGTGCCTCCCACGTTTTTCGATTTGCCATCGACAATCCCCGTTCCGCCGAGCGTCACTGATTCTTTCGCCGCGATCAGGACGTCGGCCGACGCGCCGCCAAACGTCGTGTCGGAACCGCTGACGGTCGCTCCGGCCAACAACGAACCGGCAATCGCCAAACTCCCCGCGTGCAAGTCGATGACGGAGTTCTCACCGCTCGTGGCGATCACCGAGCCCGAGCCAATCTCCACGAGACCGGTCGAGTCGAACTCGATGAGGTCCACTGCCGTGACCAGCGCGCCGAGTTGCACCGGATCACCATTCGCGTCGGTCGAGGCTTTGCCAAAGCGGATATTGCCACCGGCGAAACGAACTTTCTGTCCGGGTTCGGTGATGGCAATCGTAGTGTTGAAGACATCGACTTCGTTAGTCCCTTTGATCAACAGCGAACCGGTGAGCTGGAGATCGCCGTTGATGATCGCCTTATCGGTGGCGTCGATGGTGATTTCGTAATCGCTGGTGCTGGCCGTTGTCAGAGTGCTGTGAACGACCCCTTGCACATCGACGACCGCACCCTTGAGGAAAATCAGCGCATCGGACTCGATACGGCCGGAGGTCTTCGGAATCGTCAGGTTGCCGTGGACGGCGTTCAATTCCAGCGTAGCAAGATGATTGCTGCCGGTGCCGACCACTCCATCGAAGACCACGTCGTTGTAGCCGGTGACGATGATGTGGCCTCCGCCCGCCGTCGAAGTGAGCTGACTGGTTCCGTCGATCTGCACGCTGACCTGATGCGGCACGAGAGCGTTGCCGGCACTCAGCAGGATGTCACGATTGGCGGTCAGGTGCCCACGAATGCGCAATGTCTGCGCGGCGTCGAGAATGATGTCGGAACCGGCTCCACTTGCGATTATCGCGCCGCGAATGTCGCCGTACTGACCGGCGCTGAACGCGATCGGGCCATTCACTGTTTCGAGCACGCCAGTCGGGCCGAGGTCAATGTCCGTGCCATCGGGTGACGTGCCGCTGTAGAGATTGATCGCAGAGTAAGCTCGGACCTTTCCGCCGATCGACAATTTGCCGTTCGGTCCGAGCGGCGCGCCGATGTTGACCGTCGAACCGGGTTCCGCCGCGTCGATCGCGTACAGACGCCATGAAGTCAGAGTGCCGGACGAAACATCGACACCCAACTGGTCCGCGTTCACCGACGAGTCTTCGATCGTGATGGCATACGGGCTGGTGAAGAGCAGCGTGCCGTTGCGAAGTTTGATCTTCACATCTGGATCGACGAAGCCTTCTGTCGACGGATCGTCCGACATCTCGGTGAACGGTTGGCCGACGATGCGGCTCGGGTTGTTGGAGGTCGCAATGACGTAGCTGCCCGCTTCGAGTGCTGCTTGCAAGTCGGCGACGAGATCAGCGATGCCCGTATTGTTCGCCGTCGCTGCCGCCGTGAGCGTGGCCGTGCCGGAATACGTGAAGTCCACGCGATCGACCGTGATCGCCAGTATGACGTCCGAGGTCAGTCGGCCCAGCGATGAAACCGTGAAGCCCTGCGATTGGATTTCGTTGATGTGTCCCGGCGGCAGAATGACCACTTCACCGGGCGCGTTGAGATTGATTTGGCTGTCGGGCCGCAGCGTGATCAGCCGCCCGCTCCCCTGCACTGTCAGTCCCGGCCCGCTGCCGCCAGAGCCACCGCCGCCGATGATGTCGATCCGTTTGCCAGCGACGATGTCCTGACCAATCTCGACCGTCCCACCGGCCTGCAATGTGACGATCGAATCGCCGTCGAAGTAGACGGGGACTCGGCCCAGGTAGCCGCCGTTGACGTCGCGGACGGTATCGATGCGACCACCGGCGACGAACAGTCCAAGCACAGTGGCGTTGTTTTGCGAGGTGAGCGTGATCGAGCCATCGGGGTCGTTCACGGTCAGCTCGCTGGCCGCATGGACGAGCAAGCCCTCGTGCGTACGGAAGTCACCGCCGTTGACGGTCATCGCGTGAGCGGCGCGCATGATCGCGCCCGTCTGCACCAGTTCTCGCGCTTGATTGAGCGTGTGGCCGCCTAGGAACGCTCGACCTGACGTGTTGATGGTCAGCGTCGTCGGCTCGTCGGTGTAACTGAGAGTCTCGCCCAGGAAATTGCCTTGGGCGTCGAACTGCTGCGACACGTCCGCACCGGCGTTCAAGGTCCCCAGGATCTCGATGTTGCCCGTGGCGTTGATGACGATGCCGCCGCCCGAGTTGTCGGTCGTTTCGCCCGACGTCGTGATTCCGCCGGCCGTCGTGATGATGAGGCTCAAACGATCGTTCCCCTCGTCCGCCGGAAACGTGTAGCCGGGGAAGAGCGCAGCAAGCGTGTCGTCCGCTCCGGGCGTTCCCGCGTTGACCATGACTGTCCCGGACGCGAGCAAGCCCGTGTCGAGGAACACCTGCTGGCCCGCCGTGACGCTGATCAAGGAACTCGGCCCGGAGAACGTGACGCCATTGGCTCCAATCGTTCCGCCTGCCACAAGCACTCCCAGCAGATCCACGTCCTGAGCACCGCGAATGTCGATCGAACTGCCGGCATCGCGGGTCACGATGCGCGAGGTTGTCGCAACGTAGACGCTGCTGCCGATGAGCGGATCGGCGTTGTTGTGTGATGCCCCGTCGATATCAATGCCGCCGTAAATGCGAGCACTGTCTTTGACGTCGATGAAGCCTTCCAAGTAGACGAGCCGGTCCGACTGAATCAGCAGGTCAGAGTTCGTTCCGAAGACGTTGATGTTGCCGCGCGAAATGATGTCGGCATCGGAGACCAGTTTCAGTTCGGTGTTCGCCGCCAGCGACGTCAGCGTCCCGGTCAGCAGGATGCCGTACTGGCTGTGGCCGACCAGCGGATGCGGATCTGTGATGTCCAGTCGATCCGGCGTGCCGTCGTCATTGAAGTCGGACACGGACACGACATAGCGATTCCCCGAATCGTCAGTGAGCAGCCAGCGATTCCCGGTTTCCAGCGTGGTGATGACAACAGTGTTCGTCAAAGCCACGTTGTGATTCGTGAACGTTGCTCGTAACTCGGTGGAAACTTCCCCGGCACTCAAACTGGCAACGTGAGCTGCGAGTGTCGCCTCGTCCGGAGATTCAGAGGCTCGGTCCTTGCCAGGCAGTCGGTTGAAATACGCTGTGTAATCAAACTCCGGCGTGCCGGAGTTGAGCTGCATCTGGTCCGAGGTCGTCACGGTGCCGCCGATGAAGAGTTCGTGCGGCGAGTTCAGAATGGCATCAGCCCCGGCTCCAGTTTGCACGGCGACCGGCGTGCCATTCACATCGTCGAAACGTGCTCCGGCGATGACTGCTCCGCCGGGATTCACCGAGAGCAACAAACCCGCATTCAGCGTCAGCACGTTGTTGTCATCACGACCCGCAACGATGCCGCCTTCGAGCACGGTCAGTTTCGTGCCAGCGGTCGCGTCGGCGTGCGAACCTGCTCCGTGAACTTCGATCCTACCTGCCGTTTGGATCGACTGATTCGTGTTGATGTCGATCACACTGTTGGGATTCAGCGTCTCCGTGAAGCTGCCGACATCCATCTTGATGCTGACCAGCTCATTCGGGAACGAGAAATAGGGCCGTGTGCCGTCGCTGTTGAGCACGTCGATGTCAACACGATCTTTGCCGATGATCCAACCGCCTTGTTGCAGTTGTTCGGCGATCTGGAAGTTGACGGTCTTGGCCGTTACGCCCGAATCATTAGGGCCAAGTTGGTCGTGGATGTTCTTGGCATTGATGAGCACTCGATGAGCGAAGAAATCAATGTGGTCGTCCGGAGCTTGCACGTCGCCGGCGATTGTCATTGTGTCAGCGTAGAACTTGGTCAAATTGCGGAGCGCGGCTTTATCACCCCGCGTCGACAAATCGCCCTTGAGAATCGGATGGTCTTGGATGTCGCCGAAGGTCATCGTGTTGCCGACGCCCGCGCTGTTGATAAACGCATGGCCAATCTGCACGAGTGGGAAACTGTCGCCAATGGCGGCGAAATCGCGAACGCCGATGTTCGCGGTCGCGGCTTGGCTCCTTGATTGGTCGAAGCCAAACGCAGACTCAGCGGCTGAACCGAGCCGGTAATCGACCGCGTCGTGCGTCGTGCGAATGGTGAGATTGCCCGTTCCGACGATTTGTTTCTCGCCACTGCGGAAATCGAAATCGTCGGCGGTGAGCGTGATCGGCTTTCCGACGGCGCGCGTTTCGATCTTGCCGCTTTGCAACGACAGCAGCGCGTTGTGTGCGTTCAACGTCACGTCGATGAGGCCGGTGCCAGAGACCACCGCGTAGACGTCGTTACCATCGCGGACTTGATTGAGCCAATCGGCGGTCGCTCGATTGTCCCAAGTCACCGTCGTGACCCACTGCGGAGTCACGGCCAGCGACGGGATGACAAGTCCGCCGTTCTCTTGCGAACCGTGCGAGTCCGTGGACGAGAGGGTCAGACCGTCGACTTCGTTGATGACGACCGTGCTGCCGCTTTCCAGCGACGTCGCGGCGGTCAGGCTGCCGACTTCCGTGCGCAGCGGAGCAAGGTCTTTGAACGCCTTCACGATCAAGTGCGCGTTCGTGCCTTTGATTAGCAAGTCGTTGTCGTTCGTGATCGAACCATCCGGCGCGACCAAGCGGATGTAGCCCGAACCGGTGCCGTTCCAATCGTCTCCCGCCGAAGCAAACAGGCTGGCATTGAGGTTGATGTCCGCCTTGTCCTTGTAGACGCGGGCGTCGATGTAGCCGTTGTTACCGGCATTGAGTTCGTGGGTGATGTTCAGACCGTTGAACGTCTCCAAAATCAGATGGCCGGCCTTGATGGGCTCTGGCGTGGCGAACTGACTGGCGATGACTCGCAGGCCGGTGGTCTTGAGATCGACGACCGCGTCACCCGCAGCCTTCGTGTAAGTCACCTGTCCGCCGAAGTCGATGATGTTGGAATGATCGAACGCGGCCCCTTTGCCCAGCAGCGTCAGCCGTTCGACGTCGGTACTCCACGCGACCGATTCACGGCCATTCGTGACGAGATATGAATCCAATGTCAGCGGATCTCCGGCGCGAGATTGTTCGAGAATCATCTCATCGAACTCGCCCACGGTGTCTTCGATGGAAATCTTGCCGGGCGTTTTCGTGGAGTCGGCTTGGCCCATGCGGAAGCGGTACTGATCGTTGCCGCTGGTATCGGTGATCGTGATGGCTCGGTCGGCGAATTCTTTGATGAAGACCGTGTCGTCCCCCTCGCCGAGTTCCAGCGATCTGACCTCCGATCGAGACGCTCGCAACGTGTTTGTTTCGTCTTGGGAAACCTCCACGCCGCGTGAATTGAGCGACACCGTCAGCGCGACGGTCAACTTGCTGAAGTCGAAGTCGGCGTTGCCCGACGCATCGTTGAAGCGGTCTTTGCCGTAGCCGTCTTCAAAGACAAACGTGTCATCGCCGCCGCCGCCAGAGAGCGCGTCATTGCCATCGCTACCGACGAGTCGATCATCACCGGCCCCAGCGTCGAGCGTGTCCGCCCCTTTGCCGCCCAGCAACGTCTCCGCGGCGATGCTGCCGATGAGTTTGTCGTCACCATCACCGCCATCGAGCGTCCCGCCCGCGCTGCCTGCATACAGCGTGTCGTTGCCGAGTTCACCTTTCAAATTGACCGTGACGTCCTTCAACAAGTGGGCGTCGAACAGGTCATTGCCGTCCCCCATCTCGGCGACGACTTCCGTCACTCCGGAGTACGTTTCGTACCACCCGTCGAACTCGACACCGACCGTACCACCCTCGCCGGTGAGGTAGACCTTCTCATCGCCATCGTTCGTGTTGAAGTACTTGCGATCGCCCGCTGTGGGGCCCACGTTGACATACAGAGTCGAGCCGACTTGCTTCGCCAGTTTCGGTTCGATGAACGGCGCTTGGTGCTCGAACTCGTACAAGGTGATGCGGAAGAGGTCGAGGTCGACAATGCGTTCGCCGAAGACGTCGGCGAAGATGCCGGCAAAGAGTTCGAGCTTCGCGTCTAAGTTGAAAAGATTGTCGATGCCACCATTTTCATAGTTGAACATCGCGACGAGTTCGGTCCCGTGAATCTTGCCGTCGGTGACGATGTTGTAGCTCAGCACATTTCCGTCCGCGTCCTTCTTCAACAGCGGTTTGCCGATGTCTTGCAGATCGAAGTTGGCGGTTAGCTCGATGCCTCCCTGAATGCCTGCCTGCGCGAAGCCGATATCAACGGCCACGGAGATTCCGACGATCGCGTTGAGCGTGAATTCCGGGATGTCCTTGCCGCCGGTGCCGGGGACGATCTTGCCGTTCTTGAACGTTGGCAGCGAGAAGTCCGAAACGTAGAAGCCATCCAGCACATACAGCGGGTTGCCGGTGTTGAATGCTTGGCGGACGCCGTAGGTGTCGTAGCCGAACGACAGATCGGCGATCGCATTGAACTTACCGAACGCCTTGATCGAGACGGGAACCGGTCCGATCAGGATCGTCGCCAGGGTCACGTCGAAGCCCGTTTTCAGTTCGAGCACCGGCATCTCATACGTGAAGAGCGTCGCGTCCCCACCCTGCAGGATCTTCAACCAGTTATTGATGTCCTTGATGTATTCCAGCGTCTTGAAGCCGGACCGTGTCGTCTTCGTGGAGCCGCCAGTCCCCTTGTCTTTGATCTCGTTGAGCTTGGAGACGACCTCGGGAGGCGCATCGAGCGAGACGATGTCTTGAAGTTCGGCAGGCAGTCCCGCCAAGTCGTCTTCGGTGGCTTGATTCGCGCTGGCGCCTTTCGTTCCCAGCCCGTTGAGGCTTCCCAAATAGATCTCGCCCGACGAACCGGCGATGCCGTTGACTTGATCAACCAACTTCAGCATGTCCCTCGCGGCATATAAGAAGCTGGGATCAATCTGCGGCTTGCCTTGTAGCTTCAGGACCAGGTTCACCAGCCCGATCATATTCGGGTCGACTTCCGGCGGCAGAATCTCGCCGAGGCCGTCAATGGGATCGGTCAGCCCGCTCACAATCGGCTCGAACGGTCCCAGCACGTTTTGGATTTGGTCTGCGATCGGCTTGAGAAAGTCCGTGACGAACGAGCCAACATCCACGCGGAATCGCTCGATCGAGACGTGTGGCTCTGAGGCTCCGTTCTTCAGATCCCAGCCCCAATCGAGCTTCAGATCACCCTTCAATTTCGGCAGCGCCTTCACGCCATCCACTTCAAGAGTCGCCGCCATATCCAGCTTCGCGTCGACTCCAAAGTTGACCGCGAACAGCTTGCTGAGCGGTGCGGAAACGAGGTGGTTGTAGGTGAATCGATTTCGCGAGTTGCCGCTGTAATCGAGCGTCAAACCACCATACACGCCGCTGGGCTGGAACCCGTCTTGATTGGGGTCGATGTCGTTGTCTTGCAGAGAGACTTTGAAGAACAGCAGCTTGCCGTCCGCTGCAAAGGCTGTCGCGTCGGCGTACGAGGAGTCCGGGCTGCCCGTCAAAAAGGCTTTGACATCGAAGCGGAATTCCGGAGTCGCGCCGGCATTGGTCGTCAAGTAGAAGCCATCGACCGTGGAGAGGCCGAAGCCGAAGTCATAGGCCCAACCCAACTCCAATCCGAAGCCGCCGTCGACATTCAGAGCGAAGCCGGGCAAATCGATGTTCAACGGAATGTCGACACCACCACCGAACACCACGCCGCCCAGACCAACGTTGAATTGAATCGCATCCGCGCCGGCAGGCAGTGGGCCACCTTGAGTCCACGTTTGCAGGAACAGTCCGGTCTTGTCGTACCAACCGACGACCACGTCATCGATCGTGATCGAGCCGTTCTGCGTGTTGTCTCGCAGGACGCTGAGTCCGCCGGGACCAAAGACGTCGAACAAGGCGTGTTGCACAACCTCAATGAGCTTGCCGTTGCCGCTCAGCTTGGTGCGCAGATCTTTCAAGATGCCGGTCCGCAGTTCACTCAGGAACTGCGCCGCCGAATGCAACTTGTCTCCGATGAGCGGGATGTCCTGAGCGATGCTGCTATCGAAGACGTCTTGCACCGCACCCAATCCATCGTCGATGCCATCCAGCACGATCGCCGGATCGTTAATCAGCGACAGGATCGAGAAGTCGCCACCCAGCCGGATGAATTCGGCCTCAAAGTCCGGGTAGGTAAACGTCAGCGCCTTTTGGGCCGGGTTCGACAGCGGCTGATCGGTCAGTTGATTGAAGAGCTGCCGCAGTCCTTGATCGGCGTAAACGGGATTGGTTTGAACTCGCAGCGGATTCGCCAACGGGAAGTTGAAACCACTGATGTCGAGCTTCACCGGCAGGTTGACGTCGAAGCCGCCAGTGAGCACGAGTTGGACGTTGTCCCCCAGATCTTCATCCGCATGGAACTTCCCATCGTCGTTGGGAGTTCCCGCCGCTTGATCGATCGCGACCATGAACGTGGCGTAGTCATCGGTAGCCCGGTTGCCGTCACCATCGAGCACCGCGTATCCGTCTCTGACCCCGACCTTGATCGGTCCCGCTTGCAGGCCCAGTTCCAGATTCGTGCCGAGAATGCGAGCACCGAGCGACAAGTGCGTGCCGGTCGCCTGATCCGTCGCCACCGGAACGTCGAGCGTGATTTTCACGTTCTGGAAGGCATCGACTTGACCGAGCGCCGTCGCATCGGCGGCTTGGATTTGATCGGCTGCGAGCAAGATGACTTCCGCACCGAGTTCGGTCTGCAATCGACTCTGCAAGGCAACGAGCGCGACTTGTCGTCGTCCCAAAAGTTGACCGTCTCCGTGAACGGCATCGGTGTTGGCGTTTGTTCCAAGCGACGCGTCGATGGCGCTGACGACATTCGCTCGAATCGACTTCAACGTCGTGTTGGCAGGCTGACCAACTTTCGCCGCCTCGATCGCCGCGACGAACTGTGACTTGAGAGCCTGATACATCGACTCGGTCACTTCGCTGCTGCCGTCGGCAAAGCCAGGAGCAGAGAACAGCGTGTCGCTCGCGGTGGTGGTCAACTCGCGCGTCGGCCGGTAGTCGTACAGGAAAATCTGCGTGCCGCCAGTGCCACCGAATTGGATGCCGACATCGACCGTCAGATTGACGAACGAATCCAACCGGATGTTGCCGCGTCCGCCGAGCAGATCGCTCAACTCACCGATCGTCTGCACTTCCGGCAGCAGCTCGGCGAGATCGAGATTGAATTGATAGATGTCCGAGAAGACCGCATCGAACCGCACATGCATGTCGAGCGTGTTGCCCTTCAGCCGCAGCGAGAACTTTTGATCCTGCGGGTCAAGGTTGTTGTTGTCATTGATGCCCAGCGCTCGCTCGATGATCGCTTCGACCTGCTGAATCTCTTCGGTCGAATTCTTCGCCGCTGTATCCAGTTTGGCAGCGAAGTCGTCAGCAAACGTGAAGACTTCCGCCAGCGATCGATTAATGACGGGCAACGCCGTGTTGTAGAACGGCTCATCCGCCAGCGAGTCATTGAGGAAGTCGATCCCCGTGCGGATGCCAGTGATGATGTCTTCAAAGGTGATCTGACTGAAATCGAATGCCGAGCTGAGATCCGGCACCGCAACGACGATGTCCGAGGCCGTGACGGTCCCGGCGGCTCGTGCGGCAGCGAGATCAAACGGGAGCGACGGATTCGTGAGCACCGTCTTCACCGCGCCGCTGCTCAGCAGGTCTTGCACATAGATGCCGACTTCCGCGTTGGACGGAATCGGCAAGTCACTGCCAAGACCCGCATTGATCTTGAGTCCGCGAATGTGAGCTGACGCATCTCCCGTGAAGTCGAGATGGATGTTGCTCGTCGCGGTGCCATCCACGATCTCGCCGAAGCTGAATTGGGTGTCCGCCGGAACGTTCGTTGCGAGGTTGCGATCCAGCACGATCTGCGCACCAGCCGCGACGTGGATGCTGGAACCGCTTCCCGATCCGCCCGCTGTGAGGGAGACGAATCCGAGTTTCGCGGCGACGGACAAGTCGGTCACATCGAGCGCAACCGAGCCTCCGAGGTGTGCCTCGGAGATCCCCAGCGTCAGTCCTTCTTTCACTTTGAACGCAGCGTTCGTTGCCGCCGCGACCGCGTTGCGATCCAACACGACATGATGTGTGTCGGTGACGGTCTTGATCTCGTAAGTTTCACCACCGAGCGTCAGGTCGTACCCGACCATGTTGCTGGTGAAAGTGAACGCATTCGATGAGAACACCTTCGAACCAATCGCGACGTTACCTCCCGTGCCCGCGAACACTTGCCCGTCGAGATCGACATACAGCGAGAGACCGCCGTTGACGTTCGCGCTGATTGCGGCGTGTGCCGTGGTGGACAGCGAGAGCGACTCACCGATGTCGAACCCCAAGTCGATCGGCGCGTCTACCGGCGCGAACGATTGGGAGAACGTCAGCGGAATGCTGAAGACCTGGTTGACGGGATCGAACGTGATCTGCACGCCGCCCGGCAGCACCCCCGCCGCGTTCACGGCCTGAGTGAGTTGCTGCAAAGTCTGCACTCGTTGCAGCTCTTCATGCACGACGAACGGCCGATTGGCGAAGTCCGCGTCGGCAGCCGTTTGTAATTCCAATGTCGTGCTGTTCGTGACCGTCTTGATGCCGAACGTCGCCACGATCTTGCCGTCACCATCGAGGAACGACACGAACTTGTTCTGCAGCGCATTCGTGAAGCCAGCACTGCTGGCAGTAAAAACTTTTTGATCCTTGGCCAGATGGCCGTTCGTGCCGCTCTTCAAGTCCACGCGCGGCAGGTCGAAGTTGATCTTCGAGTAAACCCGGTCATCGAAGGCATCCGCGAAACGCAGGACTTCATTCAGTCCGGTTTGCACAAACGGAATCTGAGTCAGCAGCGAGTCCGAGTTGGTGACTTCGTCCGCGAGGTAATCGCGGAAGTCCGGAAACATCTGAATGACCTGAGCGACCGTCAGACTCTTGAAGTCCAAGAGCTTGTCGAAGTTCTCTTGCTCAAAGGTGAAGCCGCTCTCGTTCTCGTAAACGACGAACGGGCGGTTCGTGAAACCGGTGTCGGCCGCACCGGTCAGTTCCAGCGTCGTGCTGTTGGTGGCTTTCTTGATGCTGTACGTCGTCACGGCCACGCCGTTGTTGTCGTTGAACGAGACGAACTTGCCCCGCAGATCAAGTTCATGCACGACGAACGGCCGATTCGTGATGGCCGTGCTGGGAGCCGTCTTGAGTTCCAGCGTAGTGCCGTTCGTCACGGACTTGATGCCGAGCGTTTCGACGATGTTGCCGCTGTCATCGAGGAACGAAACGAACTTGTCTTTGACCGCACCGGTGAAGCTCGAGCCAGTCGCGGTGAACGTCGTCTTGTTGGCGGCCACCGATCCGCTCGTGCCGTTTTCAATGACGCCGATCAAGTCCGTCCCCGTGACCGTGAAGGTCTTCTGACCCGCAGCCACCGAACCGGTCGCGCCCGTCTTGAGTTCGACCTTGTTGAAGAACCCGCCACTGACTCGCGCAGTGGGAGTCGGGCCGTTCGTCAGATCGACTCCGGCCAGCGCCGCATAGACCGGCAGCACCGCCTCGAAGCCATTCTGCTGCGGCTTGAAGGTGAATCCTCCATTTACATACGAGACCGACCCACCGAGATCGACATCGATCGTCCCCTGCTGAGCGGTCGCGCTGCCGACGCTGACCGCAATCGGGCCAAAGGTCGCGTCCGCGATGAAGTCCGTATGAGCCTTCGCAGTCATCGCCAACGTGTTGACGTCAAAGCGAGCCTTCCGATCAACCCAGTCCACACCGAGCGTCACGTCGATCGCGGAATTGACGTCGATGTCGATCGTCACATCGGAATTGAACTTCAATCCGTAGTCGTCGAACGCATCGCCGAAGTGCAGCTTGGTGCTTTTGGTGTGCGCCGTCGCAATCGCGACGCTCAAGCCGACACCGCGGTTGGTCAGCGTGAGATTGATGCCATCGGCAGGATTCTCGCTGATGGTCGAGATCCAAAAGTTGTTCAAGTAGGCGAGCAGACCGCGCAGCGTCGGCGGAGTGATCGGAGCAGGTTGCGTGTCACGGATGACAAACGCTTGCCCGGCGATCGTCTGGCCGGGAGCCGAGTTCAATTGCAGCGTGTTGCCGTCGGTCACTGAGGCAATGCCGAACGTCGCCACGGTGTCGCCATCGCCGTTCACGAACACCAGAGACTTGCCCACCAGATCGCTGGTGAAGCGACCTCCGATGGCGTTGAACGTCGTTTGGCCGCCGGTGATGCTGCCGTTCGCCCCACTTCTCAAATTGCCGGGGTCAGGCAGGTTGCTGGGATTGTCCGGTGCTTGCGGTTCCGGTCCAGGCTCACTCCCCATCGGCGGATTGTTGTACGCGTCCAGCTCGGTCAAGTACGTCTGGTAGGCCAGGTAGTAGTCGATGAACTTCCCGGCTCCGGTCAACTTCTTCGCACCCAGCAGGTCATCAATCGTGAGATCGGTTCCGGGGATGACTTCCACCAGTGAGCTGGCCGCTGTGCGGTTGCCGCTCTTATCGACCGTGACATCAAAGCTCTGATTGAGATCATCAATCTGTCCGGCCAAATCCTCGAAGAGACCCGTGACGAACGTCTGATCGTCGAGCGTGATGTCGAAATTGGATGGCGGAGAGATACGGCTGACGGTCGTCCCGTCTGTGAAAATCACCGGAGTCGCCGTCGCAGTTCGTTGTGGAACCGTCTGATTCACCGCCGCGCCGGTCTTGTTGACTTCGATGCTGACAGTGCCCGTGAGTCCGATGTCTTCGAGGCCCCCACCCGTGAGTCCGACTTGTCCCGACCCTTTGATCGCGTAACCGCCCTGAGTGCCTGCCGGTCCGCCCGACGTCAACACCGCGCCGAGAGTTCCATTGCTCAAGGTCAGCCCAACGCCGTTGACTCCGAGGAACGCGCTGATGTTCTCGGCACCAATCAGAAGCTGAGTTTGCTCCCCGACGGTCTGCTTCTCGATGCGGATGTCGCCGGTCAGGTCGATCAAGTTCGCGATGCTGAGTGCGACGTCATCGCCGATGAACGTTGGAGTGTTTTGGCCATTCGCAAAGACGATTGTCACGGGAAGATCGGCACCACCATCCGGGTCGGGAACGTTGATCGTCTCATTGATCGCGCGACCGGTCGTGTTGACCTTCGCCGTCAATGTGCCGGTGAGCGACAGGCCCTCTACGCCGACCAGTTCGGCTGCGCCAGTGACTGAGGCCGCATAGCCGTCGGTCGTTGGGAGCGTGTGTGTCGAATCAACCTTCGTCTCGAAGATCACACCCAGTGACGTGTCTTTGATCAGAACACCGACCGGCGATTTCGTTCCGACAACATCCGCTCCGCCACCGATGCCGATGAAGACGTCGAGGTTTGCAGCCGCAGCAGTGATCGTGGTGGTCGTGACGCTGCCGTCGGTCGACGAACTCTTCTCGAAGACAAAGTCACCACTGACATCGACAAAGCCGCCGATACTGAGTGTCGCTTTGCCAAAGACCTGTGGATCATCGACGCCGTCCGCGAACTTGAGTTCGATCGAATTGCCGAGCGTCGGTGCATCTTCATCGACAGCGGCTCCGGTGTGGTTGACTCGCGCGGTCAACTTACCGCTGGCCGTTAGCCCGCTGATGCCAACCAGGCTCGCAGTGCCCGTCGTTGTGAAGGCGTACGTCGGGGCAGGTTGGATCGTCAGCGTTGAATCGAGATTCTGATAAGCGACAAGTCCGAATGAGCCGTGTTGGAGATTGATTCCCGCTTCGTCATCAGTCCCTTGCGACGTCCCGACGAATGCGCTGATGTCGGTTCCGGCGACCGTCACCTTCTCATGAGTGATTGTGCCAGTGACGTTCGATTCGAACGTCACCAGGAAGTCCCCTTGAGCGGTCGCGAAGTCGCTCAGGCCGACATTCAAATGCCCGCTCGCCTGCGTCACCGCGCCCCGAGACCCGTCCATCGCAAGCGTCTGAGAACCACTGCCAACTGGAATCGTTATCGGCTGCGCGAGGAAGTCGATCACTGTTCCGTCATTCGCCGGTCGGTTGACCTCGAGCGTAACATTGCTGCTAGTCGCAGTGACGGAGGGCAGTCCCGCGACCGTGCTACTGCTGGCATCCGCCTGGAGCGCGGTCCACGAACGGCCCGGCGTGGCTTGATCGATAGCAACGACCATCGCAAAGTCGATATCGCTCAAGCTCAGTCCAAGTTGATCCGCTGATCCGCCATTGAAACCCGCAAAGGCATTCACGTCGTGCCCGCCAATGCGCAACACGTTCGCCGAGACGGTGGTGCCATCATCGAGTGTCACCGCTTGAATGTTGCTTTGCAGCGCAAAGTTGCCGTTGAGGTCCACGAAGCCGGGAATGCTCAGGCCGGCGTTGGTGAAATTCTCGAACCCCGTCAACGAGTAAGTCGACGAATCGCCGCGAGTGACGATCGTGTCCGCTCCAAAGGTTACGAGGCCAGTCGTCGAGTCGAAGCGGATCGTGTCGTCTCCGCCTTTCGCGTCGATCGACGCGAGTTGCCCATCATTCACGACCAAGAACTGATCGCCGGCCTGCGAACCGATGAACGCGTAATCCAGACCATCCGCCGAATACGTCAGCGAGTCACTGAGATTCGTGTCGGCGTACGACACAGTCACCGAATCACCCGAGATCGTGAAGACCAGACTCCCCGTCACGGCTGAGAAGTCGAGCGTCGTCCCGTCACCACTGCTCCGCTGCAACGAGCCAAAGCCGTCTCCGAAAGTCTGCACGCCCGAAAGCAGCACGCGTTCTTCGAGCGACTCTGCAAACTGGCCGTAGCTCAATTTCGCTGGCTGACCCTTACGGCGTCCATTCGTGCGTCGCCGATGTCGTAGAAACGGATGATGGAGGCGACGCGAAAAATCGCATAACCAGTTCCTGAATTGCATTTTGGCCCGTCAACTGAAGTTCGACCGAACGCCCAGCGATTAGGACGCACTCGGTAAGGAGGCCGTCCAGTTCGCAAGCGGCAAACCACAACGGGTTGGCAGAGCCTACTAGTGGAGGGTTTCAAAGCAAGTTGATATTCACCCAAGGGGGTTGCCGAATTTAGAAAACGCTCTTGGCTTGTCCCTGCCGAATCCCAAAGCGCTCGATTACGCTACACTGAATGGGTAGCGCATGATCGCCAACTCGCTGCACCGATCGATTCGCCAGCCTAAATCCATTGAAGAGAAACAATCGGCCACCAATCAGTAAGATGTGGAATGACCCGGCGGGGCTTTGCCATCGTGCCTCAGCACCCGCCCCTTGGTACAACTCGTCCGCCGGATCCCAAAAGGCACCTGCTGCATCCGAACGCTGATTTGTACGAATTCAGTCGTTAATGCCTGCCTCTTAACAGGCTGTAAAGAATTGCAATGACTGTACCCTGTCATAATTGACCCCGAGCCTCCCGCTAGGAATTGGCAGCAAAAACAAGCAGATTTGAGCAAGGGTGTGAGCTAACAGCCTGTTGAAAAAGGTTGTCGATCAGGGTTGATCGTCTGCTGGTTGGTCGATTATTGGTGGCGAGGCGGGGAGTGATGCGAGTGAGGTTTGGCAGGAGACAGTGGCATGGCGATGGGGCATTGGAAACGCGAGCGGCAGCAGGAGCTTTGGGTGGCCACATCAGACGTGGCACAGACGCCGCGGCATGTGTTTTATGAACGACTCAATCAACTGCTGGCCGAAGCGAAGTTTGACGATTGGCTCGAAGAACTTTGCCGACCGTATTATGCCGAAAATGGCCGCACCTCGATTTCGCCGGGCCAGTATTTTCGCATGCTCATGGTCGGCTATTTCGAAGACATTGGTTCCCAGCGGGGAATCGCCTGGCGCTGTGCCGACAGTTTGTCCCTGAAGAAGTTTCTGGGTTGTACTGCCCAAGAGGCGACTCCCGAGCATTCCAGCCTCAGCAAGATCACGGCTCGACTGCCCGAAGAGGTCTATCGAGAGGCTTTTGCCTTCGTGCTGAAAGTGGTTCACGAACACGGCCTACTGTCCGGTAAGACTCTGGGAGTTGACTCGACCTCGCTGGAAGCCAATGCGGCCATGAAGTCCATCGTGCAAAACCCATTTCCGAACCATTCTCTGTTTTGCCGCCGCCAAGAGTTGTTGAAGCGCAGCAACTTGGCGATTTCGGTTTGATTCGGGGGGAGGCCTTTCGGCGACGCCGATTATGACTTAGTTTCAACTTTGGCTGCCGCAGCACTGATCGGGCGCACAATGCGGAAGCCGAGAGCCCAGTACCGGTGAGTTCTGGAATAGTTCTTGCGTGACGCCGATCGGCACTCGAACGGACCCACGTACCAGTTGCCTCCCCGAGCGACGGGTCCGGTCCCGTTCTTTTGCAAGGGATCCAACTCGGGAGAAATTCCATACCACTTTTCGTCATAGGCGTCCTGGCAAAACTCAGTGACGTTCCCATGCATGTCATATAGACCGAAGGGATTGGGCAACTTGGTGCCAACCGGTTGCAGGCCATCGTTGTTGGACAAGCGGTGCCACGCATAACGGGCCAAGTCCGCCGTGTCGTCGCCGAAAGAGAATTGCGTCGTTGTGCCGGCGCGACAGGCATATTCCCACTCGGCTTCCGTCGGCAGACGATAGCCATCTGCCTGCGGTGAGACCCGCCAATCGCCGCCCGAGCCCTGTTGATACCAGGGGGTCAATTGCTCTTGCTCGCTGAGCCAATTGCAGAAGACGCAGGCGTCGTTCCAGGTGACCTGAGAGACTGGGCTCTCTTCAGCTTGAGGCACGCCCGGCTTCCGCCAGTTTCTGCCGCGAGTGTTGGCCGGTACTTCGTCTGATTTGGAGCGATTGGTGTTTCCGCTCCCTTCGCGGTCAGCCGTGGTCTCATATCCGGTCGCATCGACGAACTTGCGGAACCGGGCAACCGTCACCTCTGTCGCCGCCATGAAGAACGGCTTCGTCAGCACCACGCGATGCTGCGGCATTTCCGCTGGCAAGCGTCGCGAGATGTTCGGGTCAGGACTATTGCTGTCCCCATCCAGAATCTTCTGCCCGAGGGCATTTTGCTCGGGTGTAGTGCCCATCAGGAACTCACCGGGTGGGATGAGGCGGAACTTCATACCGAGGGAGTTAGTGTATTCGACGGGCACGTTGAGGTACTTGGCCCACGCCGCCGGATGCTGTTGGGCTTGCTCGGCATTGAACGGCGCGATGGCGGGTTGCGGAGCGTTGGCCGGCCAACCATGCCAGCCGGTGGCGGTGGCCGGTTTTGATTCTGGTTTCGAGGTGGCAGCTTTGACAGCGTCGATGGTTAACGACACCCGAAAGCCAATGAGGAGGCTGCGGAGCGTCGAGTCGTAGGCGCCGCGACCCGAAGACCGGCAGCGGGACGCGGCGAAGTCCCAAGCGCCGCCCCGGAACACGCGCTCGGAACCGGCTGAAAAAGGGTTGTTCGGGTTGATCGCGGGCTTCTCCTGAGATTGGCGGTAATAGCTCGCTTCCCAGCCATCCTGCACCCATTCCCAGACATTGCCGTGAATGTCGAACAGGCCAAACGGATTCGCATTCAACTTACCCGCCGCATGCGTGTGGCCACCTACAGGATCTCCGAACCATCCTGCCCGTACCAGATCTTCGTCTTTGTCGCCGATCCAATACTTTGTCGCCGTCCCGGCGCGGCACGCAAACTCCCATTCCGCTTCGCTGGGGAGCCGGTAACCGGTGCCATCGAGCGGCGTGACGGTCTCTCCTTCCCGGACGTAGAACGGTTTCAATTGCTGCTGCTTGCTGAGCTTGGCGCAGAACTCGGCCGCGTCATTCCAGCTCACCATTTCCACCGGGTGATCGGCCGTCTCCAGACCGGCAACTACCTCTTTGCCCTCGCCCGTTGGGGCGAAATGGGCCGGATTCATACCCATCACTTTTTCATACTCCGCCTGCGTGACTTCATTCACACTCAGGTAGATCGGTTGAGTCAGGATGACCTTGTGCTGCGGTGCTTCGCTCTTGATGCACCGCTTCCAATGGTTGTCATCGGGATCGACTTCCTTGAGAGCCGCCTCGATCTCGGTCGCCGTACTGCCCATCGTGAACTCACCCGGCGGGATGAGGACGAACTTCATGCCGTTGCTGTTGGTGTACTCGACCGGCACGCCGAGGTGCTTGGCCCAAGCCTCCTGGTATGCACGAGCTTGTGCGGCATCGAACGGGACTATTGCTGGAGTCGGCGTATTGGCACGCCCGCCGATGACCGGTTCGAGCCGAATGCCGTCTTTCCAATTGACGATGACATCGGGTCGGGCGTTGGCGAAGGCTTGGGCGGCCTCGCGGGAAATGGTTATGAAAACGAGGTCGAGCGTGCTCAGGGTTCGAACAGATTCGAGGGCTTTCAGGTCGCCATCCGCGACAGTCGAACCGGCTTCGAAGGTGAGCCGGCTGAGGTGGGGCAATGTCGCCACGGTTTCCAATGCGGCCTTGTTGGGGATGACCACCCGAAGTTCACTCAATTTGCGGAACGTCGGTAGGAGTGCGAAGTCGGCTTCGGTCAACTGACTGCTGGCGAGAATCACTGATGTCAAATTCTTCAGCGACAGCAGTTCACGCAATCCGCCAGGGGGCAACTTGTTCAAGCCAATGCTCGGTAGATCAGTCAGTTGAGCCAGCAGTTGCAAATCTGCGGTTTCAAAGTCAGGGTCTGTTGGATCGTTCAGATTCTTGGAAAAGATGTTGTGAACAAACATTACTTCGCCCGGAGGAAAGGCGTCGTCCCCTTGAATCCAAGTCATTCCTCCCGACGTGTTACTGGTTATGCCAATATCGAATCCGCGAGCCATCAAGTTCCGTATCGTGTCGCGATAGGCCTGCCCATACATTGGAGGAGCTAACTCCGATTCTGTGACGACCATTTGGCAACCGCCGAGTTTCTGTTGCAACTCGGTTATGGCAGCTTTGGTAATTCCAGAAATGCCTCCCAGCTTGGCCTGCGAAAGGCTTGGGCAGCGGGAGAGTTCGCTAAGTCCGGCATCATCCAAGGCCATTCCGCCAAGAGTGATTGTTTGCAGATGAGGGAATTGGGCGACGGCTCTCATCCCAGCGGTACCCAGTTTTACTAGGTTCCAAGACAACGATTGTAACTTGGGCGGCGGTGAGGCGGCCAAGCGGATGAGTCCGTTCTCGGTCACTTGAGGGCATCCATACATCTGCACATGCAAAAGCTGTGAAACAGTTCCCAGCCGCGAGATGAGGTCATCCGTCGCCACCACTCCCACCAATGCCAGAGTTCGAAGCTGGGGGATGGCGAGTACCTCAGACAAGGTCGCATTACTCGTCATGCCGCGCGACAATAACAAGTATTGAAGCGAGCGGATTCGAGCCAAGGCTGATATCGATCCGGGTTCGAGCGTGGTGTCGATAAAGTCGACGTTAATCAGCCCACGCAGCTGAGCCAGTCGCTCTCCGTCGGCTTCCGTGAACTTCGGTTGATTGCGAATGAAGACATGGAAGACCGTAAACGGGTCAGGAGGCAAATCAGCCATGTTCTCGATCAATCCGCCCCGATTGACCAGAAGGACCGCTCCCCCATTCTTGAGCACCCACTCGGCGACATCTCGATCAGGATCGCGGTCTTCTGACTTGCGAACCTTTCGTGAGGCTCCCGCTGAGCCGTGTTTTGCCAAGTCGTCTCTTTCCGAGTCGAGTTTTTCCGCAATTTGCGGCTCGGCGGGAGCCTCGCCCTCCCTGGATACCTCCCGCTTCTCTACGAGATCGATCGTTGCCGCCGGACGGTTGAGAGCCGACAGGCCGAAGGCGACGAGAGGCAGCACAACCACTGCGGCAGCGATCCACTTCCACCACGCCGCAGGCAGCGACTTCGCTTGCGGGATGAGGGAAAAATCCTTCAGCCCGGAGTGCGTCTTGAGCTGGCTTTCGCAGTCGGTGAGCACGTCGGCGATTTCTCGCGCCGACTGGTAACGCTCATCCGGGTTCTTGGCGTGCAGCTTTGTGATGATGTCGCACAGCCACTGCGGCGTTTCGGGAATGATTTCACGGATCGGGCGGGGCGTGTCTTCGGCCAATCGCTTCAGCACGGCCAGCGTTGTTGCGGCTCGGAACGGCGGGCGGCCACTCACCATCTGGTACAGCACGCTGCCGAAACTGAAGAGGTCGGCCCGCTGGTCGAGCTTGAGTCCCTGAGCCTGTTCGGGAGCCATGTACATCGGCGTCCCTGCGATCGTGCCGCTCTGAGTCAAGCTGGCGTCGTCCGCCGCGCGAGCCAGCCCGAAATCGGTCACCTTCACCATCTCGCGAGCACCGGTTTCCAACAGGATGTTCGCAGGCTTGATGTCGCGATGAATCAGGTCTTGAGCATGCGCCGCCGCCAGTCCTTCCGCGATCTGTCTGCCGATTTGCAACACGGTCGGCACATCGAGAGGCCCCGTTTGGTCAAGCCGTTGCTGCAACGTCTGGCCGGGAATGAACTCCATCACGAGATACGGCAGCGGCTTTTCTTCAACCGCATAGATGCTGACGACATGCTCGTGCCGGATCGCCGCCGAAGACTGAGCCTCGCGAATGAACCGCTTTCGAGCCGGTGATGTCGCCGCCATCTCCGGCGACATCACCTTGATCGCCACCACTCGGTGCAATTTTTCGTCGAACGCCCGTAACACCGTTCCAAACGCGCCGCGGCCAATCACCTCTAGAACTTCGTAATGTCCGAGCCGTCCCAGCGAATCCGGCTTGGAAGACGGCAGCAAAAAGCCCAATGGAATCTCGTCGTCTGAGCTGTCTTGAGGCGTCGTCATGGCAGCCGGTTCAGTGGAATAAGCTTTCGTAGATTCAGGATCGTCACCCTGCGTGGAGCCATTTCCGGCGAGCATGGTGGCGGGCCCAGCATCCGGCAGGTGTGCAATCTGCGCGACCACCGGCGTTTCGAGGAATCGACTCTGTCCTTCGTGCGACGCTAGCAACGCCTCGACTCGATTCAGCAACTCCGCGTCATGTTCACAATGAGATTGCAAAAACAACTTGCGAGCCTCGGCATCTTCGAGATCCAGAGCCGCTTGGAAGAGATCGAATTCATTCATCGCGAGCGATCCTCAGCCACAGTGAAAGATGACGGTCCTCATTCAATGCGACGCTTCCGCAGAAGTTGGCCAAGGATTTCAAATTTTCTTGAAATCATGCTCGTTTCCAGTGATTTCCTGATGCAACCACGCTCTGGCATACGCCCAAAGACGACCAGCCGTGCGCGGCGAGATATCGAGCATCGCCGCCGCGTCTTCCTGTGACAACCCGGCAAAGTATCGCAGGTGAACCAACTCTACAGCCTGAGGATTCACCGCCTTCAACCGGTCCAATGCCACGTCCAGCGCGACTAGGTCTTCGGCAGTATCCGGTACGACCATCGGGATGTCCGTGAGTTCCGCACGGTTCAACTCACCACCATGTTTCGTGCGCCCCTTGCGCCGAGCGTTCTCCACCAGAATGCGCCGCATGGCTTCGGCCGCTGCCGCAAAGAAATGACCGCGCCCATCCCACTGCCTGGGAAGCACACCAGGTTCGCCGTGCGGCGCGACCACCAGGCGCAGAAACGCTTCATGCACTAACGCCGTCGCTTGCAGAGTTTGCCCGGGCTTCTCGAGGGCCAGCTTCGTTGCCGCCAGTTTTCGAAGCTCCTCATAAACCAACGGCAGCAACTTCTCACCGACCGACGGATCGCCGGAGTCGATCTGCGACAGAATACGGGTGAGCTCACTCATCCCTAAACGGTACTTTCGCCACACTTCTCCGTAAAGAATTCCGTGCGAAGTCGATCAAACACCACTGAACCGGATGACGGCATGTCGACGCTTTCAATGGTTTCAACGGAGCAACTTCCGCATCTCGAAACTCAGACTGTTTTCAAGTCAGGGGCAAAAGTGATCCGAAGAAACACGAGAAGACCTCGGGTATCGGAGTGTCCCAAGGCTGTTGTCATTGATGCTGAGTCGGGGACTTCAGACTTTTCCTCGAGCAACTTCTTTCCGTGCTTGGATCACGTCGCCACTCTCGTCTCGCAATGAAATCCTCAACTGGCGCGCGTGCTGCGATTAAGTCGCGGGTTCCTTGTTTGCAGGATCTACTTCACTTGTCGAATTCGACGGCAGAGGACGCGCATGATGCCACGCGTGATTTCAATGTGGTTGGTCATGAGTTCGTAAATGGCACTCTGTGAAATCTTAAAGAGCAGAGTTGGTTCAATGGCCGTCACTGAGGCTGAGCGGGGTTCGGGGTCAAGCAAGGCTAGCTCTCCGAAGACTTGACGTTCACCGAGCACAGTGAGCTCACGATCCTCAAGATGAACTCGGACCTTACCGCTGACGATAACGTACATGCTGGTGCCAAGATCTCCCATTTCAAAGATCCGTTGCCCGGCTGAGAACTCCTGCTCTTCCAAGATGGAGACGACTTGCGCCAACACATGATCTGGCGCTTCTACGAAGATCGGAACGGTCTTCAGGATCAGTAGTTTTTCGATGTCCAGAAGCATTGGTGCGGCTCCGCGGTCGCGATCGTTCAGGCTTTGTATGGTGGTTTGCAGTCTTCGGTCGGCAGAGGACAATTTCGTGATCTGCCGCTGGTGGATTTCTTCATCGAGTCTTGAAAGAGCCCATAGGCTGGTTTGCTTTAGAAGGGCATCTCGCGTGTTTTCGGCGACGAGGGTGACTGCGTTCAGACAGTCGTTCATCCGCAATTCCGCGATAGCGTACGTAGCACAGGTTCGCAGCCAGTCCGTCGCGTGCTGCTTATCAGTAGCCAGTATCTCATTCAAGAAATCGGCAAATCTGGCCGTCTCAGGTTCGGAGATACCGGTCAAACGCTTCCGGCGCTCATCAAGTGAAAGATCATCTAGCAACGGCAACACGAAAGGTTTCAATTCTTGTGCAATGATCGAATCGACCAGCTCAATTGCATACGCACGCCGTTCTTGAACAGTATGATCGAGATTATTTTGGGAGTCGAACATTGCCTGTGAATCGTACACAAAAGACAGCAACAGGTAGACACGCTGTCGGCACTGATGCTGCAAGTCCTCTAATGCCGCTCTCAATAGAAAGACTGACTCACTTTGCGGCAAGCTGGCTTGTGCAGCCAGCAGCCACGCTGTGAAGCGACTTTCAGAACGGATTTTGTCGAAGATTCTTGCGGTATCCTTCGTTGGAACTCGATAACGACATACACTCAACGCCTGCAGAACGCGCGGATAGACTGCCGGATGCGCAACATCCAGATGCTGTTCCAGGAAGTTCAAGACTTGCTCGCCGCGAATCAACTGAAAGATGCGGACCACGCGAGTTTGAAATTCTGGTTGCGAGTGATGTTCGTCGAATGCTTTCTCCAACAGCGGCAATACAGCGGGCCCAGCTCCCACGAGTGCGGACAACGCCGCACTTTGCAGAGTAGGAATATCAAGTGCTGCTAGAACATCCGGCCACAGGCGAGGATTTTGCAGCTTTCCCGCAGCGACCAAAGCCTCATAACGCACATCAATGCTTGCGTCGCGCAGCAACGGCAATAGCGGCCGATAGAAATTCTGAATCTGGATTTCGCCGAGAATACGGGCCGCTAATCGACGCGACTCCGACTCAGTCGAATCGCGCAATCGCGTAAACTGATGCATGGCGACGGCGACACCTTCCATTCCCACATGTCGCATCAGTCCGACGATCGACGCAACTCGTAATTCTGGTTCGTCGACATTCAGATACGGCCGGAGCTCATCAAAGGCTTCATCCTCCTGCAGTATCGCAATCGTCCGAATGGCCTCGCCGCATACCTGCGGTGATGAGTCCGTATTCATCCGCTCCCGTACGGCAGGCAGCGCTTCGTCGAATGCCAGTCGTGCGATGCTGCGTAGAGCTTCCCTACGAACTTCCGGTTCGGAGTGCTCAAGCAAAGCAGGTAACATGCTTCGCAACGAGTCCGGGTCCGACTCTTCCAATAATGACATCGCGTATAGAACTTCTGTGGCATGGGGGCTTCGCAAGCGACCTCGCAGCAGTTCCAAACTCGTGCTGTCATTGAGCGATAGCGACGACGCGTCGAAGCGATGACCGGCCAATGCGGCTGCGACCATCTGCGGATAGCGACGAGTTACCGAGAAGCCACTTGCTGCCCAGGTCAAGTTGACCAACGGAAGTAGCATCATGATTCCTAGAGCATCGAATCCGAGTATTCTCTTCAGAAACAGCAATAGAAAGCCAGACAAGCCAATCGCGATCGGTAACACGATGCCGTCATTTGTGACTTGGGTCCAAGAGCGTTGTGCAGGTGACAGTGGTTGATAGAGGATGAGACCCGCTGTCGCATCCAGGTCGTATCGGAATAGCCCATCGAGGAAGCGGGTGACAACCAAGGTTCCAAATGTGAGGGATGATACCAGCCCCAGAGTGCTCCCCAGAACGCAAAAGACCACTGCTCCAGCGAGTACTGAAAGTGGTAACGCAAGCAGGCCGACATTCACTCCAAACCGGGCGAGAAGGCGGCTTGACAAAAAACTGCGGCTGATCAAGATCGCAACGGCAGTCCATGCCCACAGCTTTGCCAGAAAGCCCGCCATGAGATCAGCACTCGGGTAACGCACTTCAGCCATCCCGTTGAGCGAGTTCTCAAGGAAGAACAGGCCAACCATCGAGAGGGCATTGTTTAAAAGCATGAAGACAACGTAAGGGCTCTTCAGAGGGCTCGCTGCGGAGGCTCTCGGCGCTGCGTCCGATTCTATGCTATGACTTGTGCCAGCGAGTGCAGAATTATCTGAGTGGCGGCGCAGAAGCATTCTCGAAACAACTAATGCGCCCCCAATGCCGATGGCGGCAACGAAGAACAAGTTGGCCGTTCCTATATGTCCGACGATCGCTGGTGTTGCAAATCCGCCTATCACCATCGCAATCCATTCACCTGCTCCGATCAAGGGAAACAATCGTTTCGCCTGTCTCACATCAAGCAGCTGACCAGCTAACGTCCAGAAGCAGACGCTTGTCAGAAAGAAAACAACTTCGAAGCAGAGTGGTGATATGAATGTCACCCATCCGGCATTCGTCCACGACAGAAGCGAGCGGACACAAACAATGAGCAGAATCTGGATGCAGAAGCTCAATGCGACCACGCGTTCAAAACTCAATCGCCGCTCTGCAGTTAAATAGACTGTTGCCAAAGCGGGAACCAGCAGACTCGTGACCACATACAAGTAGGGCTGCTGGTCCGCTCCAAAACGTTCCAAGAACAAGGCATTACCAACCGTCGCGGAGAAGTTGCGACCGATGCCGATCAGGAAGTTTGCCAGCAGTAACAAGGCAACGACCCGGCCTTCGCCGGGTTTTATTCCCAAAGCGGAACTCGTTATGTGAACGACTCGCTGCATCTCGGGGCACTTCTGGCAGGATTAAAGGGCCGCTATTTCTTGTTTCCGCGTTCGCCGCCCCCAAAAGTAGAGGCCGACTCCTGTCGTCAAGTTGAGCGCCAGGGAGCCCAAGACCATTCCGTAGAAACGAGCTGGGCTTTCAATGTTTTCGCCTGGTATCAATGCAAGTACCAGAGATGTCCCTGTGACAACAAAGCCTGTTACGGCGACGGCATAGGTGCCGTATCGCTTCAGTCGAATCTGCGAAGCTTCAGCCGGAACATGCTTGGTTTGCAGCTTGAATAACGCCGCAAATAGATAGAGATATGGAATAAAGTAAATGGCAATCTCAAGACTAATCAGCATGTGATAAACTTGCTCTGCGGCACCACCCAGGCTGGAGAGAATCACGAGGATTATTGTTGCAAATGCAAGCGTGATAAGCGCCACATATGGCGAGGCAAATCGCGGATGTAGGCGGCCGAAGGCTGCGGGAAGATAGCGGTCCAATCCAATAACGAATGGTAATCGAGCCGTTGCTGCCAGCCAGACGCTAACCGTTCCCAAGTGTCCGACGAAGAGCAGTGTCGAAATAAATGATGTCGCCAACAGCCCGAACTGATCACCACCCAAGCGACGAGCGCTGGTGGAAACCGCCGTTGCGAAACCCTTGAGACCAGACAACTCGCCAGGGGAGACGGCTACCAGCAGTGCCAGCGACGCGAGGATGTAGAGAGTGGTGATAAGCATTCCCGAATGAAACAGCGCGCGAGGAATGGTCAGGCGTGGCTCATGCACTTCATCACCCAATTGCGATGCACATTCAGCTCCGGACAACATATACACAACCGACGAGAAGAAGAGGAGATCTTTGATCCCGCTGAAGCTGGGAACCCAAGCTGCAGCCCGAAAGTCTGTTGCCGGTCCGAAGGTCTTCCAACAAACGGCTGCCAATCCGACGACAACCGTCAGGATCACAAACTTGGTTGCTGCGGAGATGTTGTGAAACCACGTGGCAACGCGCATGCCAACGAGATTCAGCATCAGAATGACAATGACAGACACGATTGACGTGCCAGTCAGAAAGGACTGGTTCTCTGCAAGATGTTCGTATCCGGGTACAATGAACGCAGCCTGGCTTGAAGTGAAGATGAGCACCGACGGAAAGAACACCAGACTTGATGTCCAATAAGTCCATGCGGTAATGAATCCGTGTAAGTCTCCGAACGCTGCCTTACTCCAGACATAGATCCCACCCGCACTGGGCATCTTTCTCGAAAGTATTACAGTCGCTATAGACACCGGAGCAAAAAAGGCCAAGGCGGCCAATAGCCACACTAGCGTGACGCTTGGACCCGATGCTGCGGCGACCGGCACTAACCGGATTGCGACGACGGCAACAATCGTGAAGCCAACGACATCTCGATGAAAGAGCGCCGGTCTGACAGCAGTTGTCATGAAGGATTCCTTACTGATGCCAGTCGATCACTGATGTGGAAAGTAATCCTGACAATCGCCTTCGCGGAAGACGTCCGCGGTCGCGCAATGGATACTACCGCCGAAGGCATACGCATTCCGGAATGGGATCGTGATAACCTCAAAACCCAGTTTGTCTAGTTGATCATTCTGATAGACCTCAGTCTCCTCGCAGATCACTGTCTTGGGGTCGAGGGTTAAGAAGTTCATCGACAACCAAATACTGTAGGAGCACAACGGCACTTGCTTCTGATGCGCCGGCTTTGCTGCCATCACCACTTCCCAGCCGTTGCGTTTAAACAGCGTCTCTTTACCCGCTTCCATCACCATCGGGCGGTTAGGATTGCACATTGCCAACCCGGGCCGAAGTGGAACCAGCGAGCAGTCGATGTGGATTGGGTCGGGATCGTTTAAAAAGTAGACCTTGTGAATACGATGATCAGGATAATGTCGACGGAGCCACTCGATGCCCTTGAGATTCGTTGTGAAGCCGTGTTGGACGAAGATGTCCTTGCCGCAACGCGTGGCGTCAGCCGCATCGAATAATACCTCTTCCTCGGTGGTCACATAGTGCTGGTTGTTCGCCCGCGAGATGATATGCTCGTGATTGACAAATCGGTCATTCGCGAAAAAGTCAACATGATATGAGCGATCAGAGCACCTCGGCTTGGGAGCAGATGCATGAATAAAATTGGGATCTTGCTCGAAGTACTTCTCTAGCAGCGGTCGATAAGCCAGGTACTCGAAGTATCTTGATCGATAAGACATCGCCGCTTCGAGAATTTCGTTGCCGACCGTCAGCAAGACATCGCGGGCGGGCATAGATCCAATCATCGAGTGGATCCGAAAGTCGGGCGTTACGATGGGTTGGCTGAAGTCTATGGCGGTGGGGCGATCGACTCGAATGCCGCGTTTCCGCAGGACATCAGCAAGGTTGTCCAGTTCTTCATTTCCCTTATCGAGGATGTGCTGTGGCATGGGGCCGGTCAGTTCGCGGCCGCGCTCATCATAATTGTGATATTTGAAAGCGTGCTCTGAGGGGGCAAAGCAACCGTTCGTTGCGACTCCGACAATGACATGCCGAAGTGGATCCCATTCATTCCACGAGCAAACAACAGTGCGATCATCTGATGCGGTTGGCAAGTTAGAGTCCCTTTCTGCTACGGAGCAGTATCTACAGGCAGAATCGAGAGTGAATGACGTTCCCTCAAATCCGTGGCTTGAGCGATTTAGATCTCAGTGAATGCGATTGCCGTTGGATTGAAGAATCGTGCCGTAAACTCAACAGCCGTCGCCGGGTCGAACTTAGCGCAGGTGTAGATGTCGACTGAGAAGAACAGCCGGGGAGCTTCCCAGGCGTAGAAGTGCGCTCCAGACGTTTCCCAATGGATCCATCCCGCCCATCCGTATTTTTCACAGAGATGCGTCACCGGTGAGAGCAAAGTTCTCATTCCGATAACGTCGGAGAGCTTTGCGAGGTACTCTGCGATTTCTGTATCCGAAATGGGGCGAGCGGGGACTCCCTCGATAACAACGCGCTGGCGGTAGATGTCGGGCGCAAGATTCTGCATCTTATGGTTCCTCGGGACGGCTTTGGTATCGCGTTCACCACCGGCGGGGACTGTTTGAGTCGGCTCACCGGCGTAGCCGTTGAATGTCCGAAGAATCGGAAGCTGCGACATTGAATTCGGAAAAAGTGCTCGAAGGTTCTGACGTCCCAATCGACTGATGCCCTCGAGCACGCCGAGCAAGCGTTTTCAGCTCCCCGTGGAATCTGTATGTTGTCATTACTTAGCGCAGCTTCTGAGCGACTTTGATCGCACTTGTGTGAGAGCCATTGCCTGAGCCTTTTGAAATCCGTTGTTCCTGGATGGGGTCGATGTCGGCAAACTCTGAGACTATGGATGCACCAGTGACACTCTGGATGCGACAGCTCGAAGAGGGGCAGCCCGAAGCGGCTCAGGCGTTGTGGAACCATTTCTGTCAGAAGCTGATGAATCTCGCACAGAAGCGGTTGTCGCCGAAGCTGCGCCAGACCTACGACCAAGAAGATGCGGCGGTCAGCGCATTTCACAGCTTGTGCCGGGTCATCACTGATCGTCGGCAGACAGATTTGAGCGATCGTGTAAATTTATGGCGATTATTGGTCACCATCACCGAGCGTAAAATCGCCGGTCGCATTCGCGACGAACATCGTTACAAACGCGATCTAAGCCGTACGATCAGCGAGTCGTGCCTTGTGAACTCCTGTTCCGATGGCGCTGGATTCGAGAAGTTGGCTGGCCGAGAGCCAAGCCCGGAGTTCGCCGCGGAGTTTGCAGATTTGTGCGAACACTTACTTGAATCACTGGACAACGATCTACTGCGTCAGGTGGCTCAATTGACGATGAAGAACTACGACGCGGGGGAGATCGCAAAAAAGCTGGCCGTCAGTCGTCGCACAGTCGAACGCAAATTGCTCATCATTCGGGGACGGTGGAAACTCGAGCTGCCGGATTAGAATGCCTGTCGCGAAACTGCGGGCGGGGACATTATTGAGACGGAATGCATTCGTCTGGCCACTCCCTGATCAGCAGCATCATCGATGCATCGTAGGGCCGCCTGAATGTTAAATGATCGCGATCTTTTAGAATCATTGCCGCTTGACCAACTGGAGCGCGTCGACGCTGCATGTGACCTGTTCACAGCTTCATGGAAGCTTGGCGAACGCCCCCGATTGGAAGATGCGATCCAGGAAGCTCCCGAATCCTTGCGACCTCTGATCGCGGCTGAGTTGCTGCGGACGGAGATCGAACTGCGCGTCGCTACGGGGAACCTGCCTAAGGCGAGTGAGTATGCGTCGCGTTTCCCCGAATGGTCGGATGAGTTGGAACAGTTGGTAGATGATCTGGCGGGCGAAGCCTACGGCGAGATGGCCTCGACGGTGGAGTTCGCCACAGAGACCGCAGAGGAGATGCGAAGTTCCCCGCAAGTCATTTCAGGCAGTGATCGGACAAAGTCCGTAGCCGACCTGGATGAGCTGACTGCCAATGCATTGAAACATCGATTCGCGATTTGTGAGACTCTTGGTCGAGGCGGTATGGGCATCGTTGTCAAAGCACGAGATACCAAACTTGATCGTGAAGTCGCACTCAAAGTCTTGGTCCCCGAGCTGGCTCGCGATGTCTCAGCCAGGCAGCGTTTTTTGAGGGAGGCGCGTGCCGCCGCGGCTGTTCGGCATGAAAATGTTGTGACGGTCTATTCTGCGGATGAGATCAACGAAGTCCCGTTGCTTGAGATGGAACTGATAAACGGCGAGTCGCTCGCGCAACGCATCAGACGTGAAGGGGCACTGCCTGCGGATGAAGTCCTAGCGCTGACCATCCAGATCGCGCGAGGATTAGATGCCGCACACCGACGCGGGTTGATTCATCGGGACATCAAACCTGCAAATATCTTGCTTGAGACGATCGAAGGTGAAAAGCCGATTTCGTCAGACTCGCAGCGATTCTCTTCTACAAAGACAGACCCGCGCTTCAACTTGGGCCATGTTCGAGTCAAGATCACGGACTTCGGTTTGGCTCGTGTCACGGCGGAGGCGACTCTCACTCATTCCGGTGTCATTTCAGGAACACCGCAGTACATGTCGCCGGAGCAGGCTGAAGGGCAAGTCCTCGATCATCGGTCAGATCTATTCAGCCTGGGCAGTGTGATGTATGCAATGAGCACTGGTCGCGCCGCGTTTCACGCTGAGAATGTGATAGCTGTTGTGCGGCTGGTTGTTGACAGCACGCCAACGGCGATATCAACCGTCAACCCAAATGTGCCCGCTGCCTTAGTGGCTATTGTCGAAAAGCTCATGGCCAAGAGGCCAGACGATCGCTTTCAGTCGGCGGGTGAAGTGATCGACGCTTTGACGCAAGTTCAGATCCAAGTCGATCACCCGGATGTAAAGCAATCGCCGGCTACCGCCAAGGCGTGGAAACCAGCTCGCTGGGCATCGTTGATCGCGGCTACACTAGCTTTGTCAGTAGCGTTCTTATTCTCCAACCGGCAAGCCGGGCAAGATCTGGACAATAAAGGGCAATCAATACCCGTTTCTTCAAGCCCACCGCCCTTTGTCGCTACCCAAACTTCAGAACGAATTGCCCCGAAGAGCCCGCAAAATTCAGCTCCGCCTTCGATGCCCCACCCTTTGGTGTCCGAGGGGTACCAGTGGACGATACCAGAGAATTTAGGACCGGGCATCAATTCCCCGCGCTTCGAAGATCACGCCTGTATTTCCGCAGACGGCTTAGAAATGCTGCTGGCGCGTGTTGAGGACGGTAAATCAGATATCTGGTTCAGTAGACGATCTGCAACGACGGAGCCGTTTGGTACCGCGGAACTGTTGCCAAAAGAGATCAATTCGCCCGCCCGCGAGTCGGACCCATTCCTGTCGTACGACGGTTTATCTTTGTGGTTCACGTCCGATCGTACCCGCGAACACGAAGATACCGATATTTATGTAAGTCGCCGCGCAAACAAGTCCGCTCCTTTTGAGTCTCCGGAACGGCTTGGGCCCACTGTCAACACTTCTCAAGGTGAATCGAGCCCTTTCGTCACCGACGACGAGTTGACACTGCTATTCGGCCGAGGCACTCCCCGTCAAATCTATCAGGCGACCCGCCCAAATCGTGATGCGCCCTTTGGACGACCTAAGCGGCTTGCCAATATTAACACTGGAACTTGGCAAGAATTCCCGCGTTTGACCCGTGATGGCCTCAATCTGATCTTAGTCGCTTCACTCGCGGATGGTCAGCAGTATCTCTGGAGCTCATCACGCTTATCGATTGACGCCGATTTCGGCCCGTTGGTGAGTCTAGGTCCAACGATAAATCGGGGAATGATGTCTGGCCCATCACTTTCAGCGGACGAGCGAACGCTCTACTTCTCCGCCCTGCGACCGAGTGGTTACGGCAAACGCGATTTGTGGGTCTCTCGCCGAATTCACAAGCCGGCCCCAATCGCCCCGACAAGGGAGCCGAAGTCGAACCCTGTCGGAACTGACTTGCCTCCGTACGCGAACGCACCGTTTGACGCGGAGACTGCCAGAAAGCATCAAGAAGCATGGGCAATGCATCTTGGTACCCAGGTTGAAATTGAAAACTCGATCGGGATGAAGCTGACGCTCATCCCGCCTGGGGAGTTCTTGATGGGTGCTGCTCTCGCTGACGCCGACGCACTGTCTCAAGAGCGGCCGCAGCATCGAGTCCGATTAACTAAGCCATACTTGATCGGGACTACCGAGGTAACCATTGCTCAGTTCGGCAGCTTCGTGAAAGCCACGCAGTACGTGACACAGGCCGAGTCCGACAAGAAAGGCGCCGTCGACGTCAGGTCGAAGAGCCGACAGCCTGAATTGCTCTGGAACAATCTAGGAGATTCTATTGAATGCCCGGTTCGCTGTGTCAGTTGGGAAGACGCACGGCGATTCTGCGAATGGCTCAGCGCGTCGGAGGGCCGGGCCTACCGTTTGCCGACGGATGCCGAATGGGAGTTTGCCTGCCGAGCCGGAACGCAAACTCGATATTCATTCGGCGACGACTTTAACGAAACAAAAGCCAATTGTTTACGTGCAAGTCGCAATATCAAGGTCTTGCCAGCTGGAGAGTATGCCGCAAATCCTTTCGGCTTGTTCGATATGCACGGTAATGTGAACGAGATCTGCTGGGACACCGGTCGCGCTTTTACTGAAGAGGCGGTTGTCGATCCAATTGGTAGCATTGATCTCAATTTACCTGCCGTAGTTCGAGGTGGCGCCATCAGTTCCAGCACCGCTCGACTTCGATCGTCTCAACGCTATTTGTCTGACGCTAGAAACTCCCCTGGCGACAATTTCGCTACACCGGTGAAAGGCTTTCGAGTCGTCGCCTTGATAGATTCTCATGAAAGTAAATGACTCCTTCGATATCTAGAGCCTGTTATGGAGTTTAGCCGATGATCGAGTCGTGGGTTAGCGGCATGAGCAAGGCACGGAAGTCGTATCCCAGTGATGTTTCGGATGAAGAATGGGCCTTCGTAGCGCCGTATCCGGCGTTGATTCACGAGGACGCTCCGCAGAGGGAATGCTAGCTGCGGGATGTGTTTACTCGGTGCGCGGGCTGGTGAAAACGGGAGCTCAGCGGCGGCATCTGCCAAGCGACTTTCCGCCTTGGACTGGAGTGTATCACCAAGTGTGCCACTGGCTTGATGCCAAAGTCTTCGAAACGCTGATGCACGACCTGCGTAAATTGCTACCGCTGGCCGAACAGCGAGCGGCACAACCTAGCTCCGTCATCATGGATGGTCGCACCTTACATTCGACCCTCAAAAGCGCCCGCGCGCCGGCTTTGGTGGCTACGAGTAGAGTGATTCGAAGGGCTCCCTGGTGCGACACCGAGTTGTCTCTTTCCGTCTTGTCGATGTTGCTGGAAACAGGTCGCATTGATCAGGACGTCTCGCCACGCGTTTTGCTCAGAGGCATCGCTACGATCGTGCGTGCGGCCCGGCGATGCATCGAGCCCTGATGAGAATTCGCGCTGGAGACGCTGGCAGTCGGTCGCTGATCAGTCTTCGATGGTCAGGGCTCCTATGGCAACGGTGCCGCCATGCGGGCAGCGCCGATCGGAGCTTACTTCGTGGATGAAACTGACCCGTTGTAGCGCGACGTGATCGCGCGGCGCTTTGAAAAGTGCACGGGGCTGAAGGTGAAAAGGTCACCGCTCATCCCGGATTGAGCGTGGCGGCTTCTGGCCTCGAATCGTTCCCGGCCAGAACCCTTTGATCTTCCAGTCCTGACCCAGGCGTTCGCCCATGATCAGCATGAACGTGGCGAATTCATCCAGGGTCGGGAACAGCATGGAAGTGACTCGCACCTCTGCGTCGTTGCTGAGATCCGTGAAGATGAACTCGTACACATGCCAGCCGCTGAGATTTCTGGCTTCGACGTCTGCTTCCAGATCTTCCCACTGGATGGAGACCGTTTCTGTGGTGAATCGCCCCTTCGGCACCTCCACACCCCAGGTTGTGACCAGAACGCGCTGTGGATTCCAACGGCGATAGATCGCTAACGCGACCAGCAATAGGCAGACACCCCAGATGCCAGGACAAATCGCGTAGGCGATCCAGTTCGGAGGCACCCTGATGTTCCGGAACAGAATGCCCTCGCCAAACCAGACCGCCCGAACGAAAAAGAACGTGGACGCGACCAGTAGAAACGGAATCACGAAGTACCAGAAGAATCTCGGGAAGCCCCCATACGCCGACGAGAACAGGACCTCGTCTTTAGCATGTACTTGCTGGCCTTCGGCGTCGTTCATGAGTCACCCTCCGGTCAACCGACGATACAGCTCACCGTTCTGTATCGCACCTGCAGACGGCTGTCCGCGAACTCCGACTTCGCGACGGCTGCATGGTAACGGTGGAACTCCTTGAGGTCAGCATCTCCGGTGTTCTGCCGCCGCAGCGCAGACGCGACCAGCTCATCCGTGAAATGCAACTTACACGCCGACACGCCGATTCGATCCCCTTCCCGGAATGAAATGATCTGTAAACCTGACGGTCCTCGTGGATCAAAAAGCAGCGAGCAGGTCAGCTCGGCAATCAACTCGAACACCGGATCGGTCCGCAGTTGGTGGTGATCATTGGGTCTTGCTACTCCGCGATGATCCCCAACACGCGCTGCCGTGCTATCCTCGACGGCGCGTGAGTAGGCCTCTTCAGCAACTCCCGTAAGCATACCGCGAATCGCAGAGTGAAACCGGCGTGACGATCAAGCCGAGCCCAGATCTCCACTGCCAGATTTACTCTTCGCAGATTTCTTCACCAAGGGAGTCGTGGTCTTGGGATTGATGGTATGCGAGGTATCGGAATACTCGGCACGCGGGGAGCAGGAATGCCTGGTACCGGATTACCGCACACCCCTCCCACGCCGGGAACGCGGATTTCGCGACCAAACACTCGAACGTCACAAAAGCACGGTTTCCCTTGAAACACGTGCCTGGCCGCGGCGGCGTAGGCTCTCCCGCGGGCGCCGACGCCTGGCGCTATTGCTGCGCCTGCCATCTCATTCATGAAGTTGCGATCACACGAACAGTCGTGCCCGTGATTGCGCTGGATACAGAGATCGTGCTCCCGGCAAACGGCATCAACCCGGTCGGCCACCGGATAGTTGGGATCGGATCGAGTGTTGTTTGCTCCGCACCAATTGCCGTGATTGCCCAGAGGCTGCCACCTCTGCGGATCGATCCCGGCGGGAAGTGCCACCTGCCCAGCCGAGCGACCACGAGCGACGGACTGACTTAATAGAGGAATTCTCATGCCAACACGTTCTCCTTGGTCGATCAACTGGTCTGAAAGGTAGATGGAATGAATCCGCTTCGTCTGCGGAGTTAAAGAACGATCCGTTCAAAAGTATCGAGTTCTATCGCACTCTCGAATCCTTCCGTGTGTCCGAGCGGGTCGGAGTCGCTCAGGTCGCCGAAGGAAAGGCCGGTGATTTCCTCGACCCTGCGAATAGTGACCTGGAATGTGCGGTAAGCTCCGAACGCAAATTCGATATCACCCAGGAATTGCCCTTGGCTGAGCACGTAGGCAGTGGCCGATAGCTTGCCATCGCTCCGAACGTTCGCAACTACTTTCCAATATTCTTCAGGAATTAAACTCCCTCGATACGAGACTCCGCTCTCATTCAAGACAGGACCTGTGAAGACACTCACCCGCAAATTGCGGTCGTCGGTGTTGTTGAGGATGTAATCCTCCAGACCCGCCCATTGAGTTCTGCCCTGATTCAATAGCGCGTGCTGGGGGCAACTATTCGTGTAGTGAAACGTGTCTTCTTGCGCAGCCAGTGCTTCGTCGTTGTCACCCCACACCGGATCAAGTCGGCGAACCTGATGACCCCGGTCGAGATTGTTCCCTTGATAGAGATCATTTCCGAGTTGTGCCGACTGAGGGATGCGAGGATCAAATCGCCAGACGTCCCGGCCCCGTCGTGGCCGTATGAGCGCGCTGCCATCAATGTTGGCGGCGGTGATGTACGGCATCTTCCGCGACCTGCTCATCACAATTGAGAAATGGACGTACTTCAGTTCCGTTGAGCCCCGGTGGGGACCAGCGGTCTGTCGAAGAACGTCGCTCGACCTCAGCCGATGAACTGTCGGCAATGGAACGTAGAGATCATCGTCGCCGAGAAAACCGGGTTGATAGCCGGGGCGATCCGCATACGATTGCGGTGATGCGGGAGCCTCGACTGGAACGTCTCGTCGCGATGGTCGTGTCGCGCCCGCCAGCACTCGCCGGACAGCTTCGATTCGAACGGAATAGTTAGACAGCTCAAATCGCCCGCCGAAATGGAGTGCGATCGCCTTTCCGGATGTTACGTCATAGACCACCGAGCCGGAATTTCCGCCCAGCGTCGAGCAGTCGTGCTTGAGCACGAGCGTATCGGATGGGCCGCCGCTTTGAACCTTGCCGGGAGCCAGTCGCTTCTTCTCGTAAATGTCCTTGAAGATGGATCTCGCGACGTCCGGGTCATTCCGGCGATCGTCGCGGGCGGGATACCCGATCACCGAAATGTATTCCCCCTCGGGTTCGCTGGATTCTGCCAGCGGAATCGGTTGTCGATTGACGCTAGTCCGGAGCTTCAGCACTGCCATATCGGGCTGCCCAGGACCGTCGGGTGCAAGATACAGGATTCGCTCAATTTCGACGGGTGCCTCCCCTGCAATGCCAAACTCCTCTTTGAAGTCGATCGCCGCGCGCATCAATTGACCGTTGACGCCCGGCCGAAAGACGAAGGCCCGGCCAGACTGCCGTGCGAACTCATTCGCAACATGGCGATTGGTCACGATTACGTCCGACTCAACCAGCCAGGCAGTGCCTACCCATGGGAACGACGCATGCCCCTGCAGTTCAACCCGCCCTACGGCCTTAATTGCAGCCTCCAGGTTTGCTCGTCCCGGTTGAAGGCGGTTTTTCCACACTTGCTGATCCGGGGGGATCACGAACGTGTCGTTCTGGATGAGAAACGAAGGCCTCCCTAGACGGAGGATAATCGCTTCGGCCATCGACCCGGCATCCGAGTCGTCGGGAACAGCGCCCGATTCCGCAAATGCCGCGAACGACTTCTTGAGGCTGGAGGAGTCCAAGTCGAGTCCTTCGAGCCCCGCATGAGCCCGACGGCCTTTGACTGCGGCTTCAATTTCATCCATCAACTCCGAATCCTGGCGGATTTCATCAAGCACTGCGGAATTCAGGGCAGACAAGCGTTGCATGACTGATTCTCCTTCGAAATTGGTTGATAATCGGCGAAGTGTTCTGATCACGCTCGTTTCATAGATTCAAGGCGGTTGACTTCCGTCTCGATCTCAGATTTGCGACGTTCCATGATTCTTCTGCGGCCACCTTCGACCGTCATGCGGTCGACGAATTCCGCGTCCCGAGCAAACTCGGGATCGGTCTCCGCTTGTCGCTGCAACGTGGCAATCGCTTCGTCGATCCGACCAAGCGTTGCGTTTACTTCCGACAATTCGGCCTTGAGTTCGGTAAGTCTCGATTCAACGACGGAGTTCTTGTCTGTGGCAGCCATGTGACAACCTCGGGAAATTGCAGGGAACCGGTCACTGAGTTCGAGAACTCACTGTTCTGCTGCGCGTCGCAATAAGCGCCACCGCCCATGCGATGTGCGGCAGCGCGGTGGGTGTTTGCCAGGTCGCGGCAGGTGCGAAAAGGGGGCACGAAGCCAGTTTGAATAAGTCTTAGGGCGAGCATGCAGGTCGCCTAGAAGTCGCGGTCGTCCTTGCTGCGGCTTGATGTTTCACGGTGCCGATCGTGATTACGCACGCATCCGTCAGATCGCCGTCACCCAGCGATCCGGAACCCGTGGTTTGTTCCGGCACCTACCGCACTCACCAGTTAATTCACGGATATTGTCCGAAGACCGCGCACGCGGTCAATATCCCGCAGTGCCGCAATACTTTCGGGTGAAAGATCCGTAAGCGGTTGACCGTGAAGATGAGTATCAACTCGTCAACATCGCCTTTGATGCGAATACCATTAAGGATTAGCACGCCTTGTATTCAAAGCTGCAACGAGTCCGAAGTCCTCGAAACGTACAACACTCGCGGCGACAGATTCCTGGTACACCTGGCTGAGGCCACCAAGGGGTACAGGTTGCGGATGGGGAGACCCCCACCGCGAAAGTCCTCGGTTCGCTACTTGCAGTTGCTGACCGCAGAACTGCACAGCGCTGGCGGGGTATATACATGGTCGTCATTCCTATGGATGGGAGAGGATGTCTCTACGTGCCGCAGACTTTGTATTCGGTCGAACAGACGGTACGAAACCCCCTGAATCTGCAGCATTCACGTCGACAGATTCCTAAGGCCTCTGTGGCGGGATACCAAGGTGAACACGTTGCGGAAGGACTCAGTCCCGCTACGTCTCGATTAGACGAACGCAGCAATTTACAATTTCGAGAGATACCCGCTGCTTGTCGTGGTGGTCGCATTGCTAATCTCCTGCTGATGGAGTTACGTGCCAACTAGAACGCTCGATTGCAATCCGAGAACGCATTCCGAATCGTGTCAGCCGCCATACCGCATTGCACGGCGCACACCACTCCCGTCGCTCCCGCTGTACCAGCGGCGGATGCGAGGCAACTGGCGCAACCGGCCGTCCCAATGTAGGCTCGCAATGCATGCAGCACGCAGGCCGCGCGCTTATCTCGCCGACAGACGTCCCTCTGAGCCACGCAGGCTGGATTTGAACCCGTGCATTTCCTGCCGGGATTACGGAAGGTTGGGCATGGATAGCGAAACGTGCAATCTTTGTGAGGATTGCAATCCGACGGGACCAATGAGTCGGCAGAAGGAAAAAAGCTGGATGTTGAACGAAGAATTGGTTGCGAACGACTGGGGATGCGCATGCTGCGTCCAATCAGGTATGAGTAGTAATCCTCAACAACAGCCGTTGTAGCATTGATGTCCTGCCTCATACGCCGCGGCAATACATGCTGCAGCGAGAGGTCCGGACAGCCCGCCTGCGGCGCAGGCCGCGATGGCCGCTGCTTGCGTGGAACGACATGCAGTCCTGCATGTACCGCATCGACTGCGACACCACGCACCTCTCCATCCGCGCGGACAGCCGCTCGGGAAGACTGCCGAGGCGTATCCCGTCTGGATGCCTTGAGATGCTCGTACGACTGACGCGATCTGTTTTGGAAGTGCCATAGCGTTCTCTCATTACTGCGACATGAAAGCAAAGGAATTGCGGGACGGGATTGTCTCTGGCATCTGGGCGCAGCATTCACGGTGATTGAGATGAAGCCGCTGCGTTCGGAACAACGCTGCAACGCCTCTCTCTGACCTGTCGGCCATGCGCAATTGCGATCAATCTTGAATCGCAAGCGTCACGCCCTTACTGAATCAAACTGCGAAACGGAAACTCCTCGTGTTTTGGGGTCGCGAATCTGGATGACGAATCGAGAGCGCGAGACGCACATGTGACGCCAGGACGATCCTTTAAGAAAATCAAATTATGCAGTCGGAGTGATACTATGTTCGCAAAGTACGAACCGAAGCATTGGGGAGTTGCCAGTCGAGTTTTCCACTCCAGTGATTGATCCCGAGAGATCACTCACACTTCGTAGTCACCGTCCGAATCCATTGGGTACCACTGCTCGTAAATCACCGTTTCGTCGTCGTCGATCGCTTCGATGTCGGTATCCAAGTCGACAATATCCTCATCCGACAGGTCGGCTGGTCGCAGACTGAGTGCGGGAGCAACGTTTGCGTGTCCCCTCTTCACACCAACGACCTGATGTGCGATGTGCATTGGTCTCGCCTTTGTATATAGAGTTAAACCGCGCTGCTCTCAGATAATTCCGGTTTCCTTAGCACAGCGATATGAGTGCGACGCACCCGCTGCGCCACAGGCGATTCCCACACATGCTCCGTACGGAAGCGGACCAGCCACCGCAGCCACTGAGCAGGCTTTAACAGCCGCCAGACAGCCCGCGGCTTCTTTTTCATTTGGGAACCCCATGCAGCGCGCAAAGGCACCCTGCTGAGTGCAAAACAGCTCCTTCCAGGCCTTACAGTCCAATTGCCATTTCTTGCACTTGGAATTGCAGTTCCAAGAAGGCGCAATTTCGGAAACGATTCGGCCCTCTACTCGGGCTTGACGCTGAACCGGACAGATCCTGAGTGGTAGTCTCATGACAAGTTCCCATCCGGGCTAAGTGTCTAGCGGACCATCCAGGTACGCATTTCGCCAACGGTAACCGGCACGACATCGCTCACATCAACGGTGAAGCGATAGGCTCGTCGTGCAGCTTGCGCTTCCTTCTCCGGAAAGAAGAACATCAGCTTCACGTCCCAGCAGTCAGATTCCGGTCGGCAGATTGGACTAGGCTCGACCTCGATCGAGTCCAGATCCATTTTCAGTTTGTGCGCGTTTTCGAACACAGTTTCGATGTTAAACGCATTCGTGGCGGCAAAGTTGATTGCCCGGTCCTGAGGAGTTTGTCCCAGGTTCCGCAGCTCGAAATACACCCGTTCGAGGAAGTTTCGAACGCCCTCAGCCACTTCGGCCGCTTGCAAGGCGAACCTTGCGTTTTCAGCCTCATCGAGTCCTTCTGGACGAACTGGAACAAGACTCCTCACAAGAGCCTCGGTCGTCCAACTGTACATACCTCTCAGCTCGGGCACGATTGCGGGAACGGTCTGGCCATTTGCCAGGCGCACCGAACCCGCCACCACGCCGGGAACGGAAATGCGTTCGACTCCGTCAGCCATATCCTGCAGGAACTCGCGCAGGCGTTCATGAGCCGTCGAAGCGAACGGTCCCACGGGCAGGATGGCGTACACGGGCGTCGCATCAATACTCAGCGTCCAAGTGAGAGCAGCGGCATCCCAAGGGTGGTCCTTCAGGTAGGGAAGAAGCTGTCGAGGATCTTGAGGGTTGCCGTAAGGTGCGATCACTCGTCCCTGCTGGTCCGTAACGGACCCCATCGCTTGAGCAAAGCTATCCCGTCGGGCTTCGGATCCGAAGTCGACCCCAAGCTGACCGAGCGCGTAGATGAGTTGCACCTGCTGTGGAGATGACCCGCTTCCTCCACAACCACAGCTCTTGCCCGATCCAGAAGGAACCAAGCCCTCGGAAACGCGAGCAGAACTTGGTGCAACTTCGCTCGATTCCCTTGATGGGCTAGTGGGCGGAACTCCGCGCTGCACTTGCGGCTGGAGTGCATCTTCCGAGGTGATCTTAACGCATTGTGGCTCTGTCATGTTGCTGGCTCCACTGTGCAAAATTATGGACATAGTTCTAGAAATGTTCAAGTGTCCTAAAAGAAGTCGACGGCAATCGTCTGTGGGCTGTTCAGCGCAGCCGAGCGCCGCAGCCAGGATCGCATCGCGCACCTGAAGTGCACCGGGCTTTACACCATGCCGCTTGAGGTACAGGCTCATTAGAAGTGCGATGAGCCCCGAAACAACGGGCGTCGCATAGCTCGTCCCGGAAGCGTGAGATATTCCCCCTCCTGGGGACGCGCCAGGAATGTCGGCACCTGGAGCGAGAACTCCGCGAGATCGGTAGGCTTCGCCCCAGTTGCTGAAGGGCAACGGAGAGCCGTCCCGGTCCATCGCACCAACCGGCAGCACTGCTGGCAACGAAGCAGGAATATGAAGGCAATCACATCCCTGATTGCCAGCGGCTGCAACAATCACAATGTTGGACTCCTGGCACTTCCGAATGGCGTCAGCCAAGATCGGGTGAGCTGTGCCTGTCGGTGAATATTGCCCGCCACTGATGTTGATGACGTCCGCACCCGACTGGATCGCAACATTGATCGCGCGTGCCAGGTCAACCTGTGAGCAAGGGACCGGTTCGCCGTCACTGAATTCGCCGAAGATCGGAATGACCAAGCCTCGGCAAGCTGGCGATATTCCCTTCACGAGCCCCTGGTGTTGCCCAAAGATCACGCTGGCAACGTGAGTGCCGTGTGCGACCGCTGCTCCGACTTCATGGCCCGCAACAGCGAGCGTCGCAATCGACGCGAGCGTACCTCCTGAAAAGCATGGATGCGTCAAGTCCACCGGCCCGTCGAGAACTGCGACGCAAACCGACGGATCTCCCGCCGTCTCGTTCCAGATCTCGCGGAGCTCTGGCAGGATCTCGTCGATTGTCGGAAGCGAGCCATTCATCTGGACCGATTACTCCGTTACTCGTGGGATCGGCGACAGCGATAGAGCGGCATTCTACGGAAACTATGATCACACAGTATTCGATGTGCAGTTTAGATTCAATTCACCAGATTTAGACACATTGATTCTTCATTCCACTGCAGGTAGGATTGCAGCCGCTGCGGCTGAAACGACTTTGACCGAGAGGTGGCCGAATTGAACTTGCCCACGTTTTGCGGGCGTTCGACGAAGAGCGGCCCCTGAGTTGGTTCAATCAGCTCCGGCGAAGAACAGCTCTTCTGCAGGCAGGTCCTGTCCTTGTCGATGTCCGGTGCTTGCTCAGAATGGCCGCGATCAAATTCAGAAGGCTCACCAACTCCGCAAACAGCTCTTCGTTCCAGCTCCAGATTTGTATTGTTCGCAGCGAAGAAACAGGTGGCGATCATGATCGATCCGCGCACCGCGTCGGGGCCTCGCGGGTGTTCTCTCGCTTCGTCATTCTAGGCCTCGGGAGTGGTGCTAACCTTTACTCTCGTCACGACTTCAGGTCGTCGGATGGAGAGCCGCTTACGGGGCACTCGGGATAGATCAACTCCACGGAGTTTGGGACGGACTGAGGCAGCTCACACGCAGTCGTGGGGCCATTCTGGCGGCATTGTGCCGGCGATTTCAGTTGACGCTTGTGTGTGGTCGAGTGCGTGCATAGCGTCACCACACATCAAGATTTTCGACTGCGATCCTTCCGAGCCTATCCGCCCCCTGTCGGGTTGCGCTCCGGGCTCGCGGTGGATAGGTAGAACGCTCCAACTCTCCAATGTGAAATCTGCGCCATGCCCGACTGACGTGCCAGTCGAGCATGGCTATTCTTGTGTCCGCAGTTGGAGACGCAGGCGAAGTGATGCGCTCGACCCAGAGGTGGCGTGATGAAGTTCACGAGTTGGCTGGCAGGCTGGAAACGTCGGGATCGTCGCATGTCGCGGCGTGCAGAGCCTTTGGAATCACGCTGTCTGCTGGCAACCATGCCTCAACCGGTCTGGTTCGGTGTGGTGCAGCCTGGCGCAGCCGTGGACGCGGCGGGTTCAGCGAGCGGTTCCACCGGAGCGAACGCGGCACGCAATGGCGACGCGGTACCCGGGACCTGGATCGTTCAGTTGTCTCAGACGGGGATGGGTGTCGTCAGCGGCCCGGCGGATGCGGAACCATTCTTGAACGGCTTTGGCGCGGACCTGCGAGTGCTCAAGGGGCTCGGCTTGCCGGGGCAACTGCTCGTGCAGGCGAGTTCCGCGACTCGCAATCGCGCCAGCGCCGCTCTGGCCGCGAACCCCTACGTCGCCTACTTCGACGTGAACAGCTATGTGTTTGGCCCCAACGAAGCCACGTTACTGCCCAACGACGCGGATATCAGCTTGTTGGCCGGTCTGAACAACGAAGGCCAAACAGCCGGATCGCCGGACGCCGATATTGACGCTCCCGAGGCCTGGTCCGCCGTCAGCACGCAGCTTGGTACCACTAACGGTATCAAGGTCGGCAGTCGCAACGTTGTTATCGGAGTCGTGGATTCCGGTATTGATTATACTCACCCGGATCTCATCGCAAATATCTGGTTGAATCAGGGCGAGATTCCCGCCGACCTGCCGGCGAACTTGCGCCCGGCTGATGTCGACGGCGATGGCTTGATTACGTTCGTGGACCTGAATGCCAACACCAACAATGGCAAGGTCACCGACGGCAATGGTAATGGTCTGATCGACGCAGGAGATCTGCTGAATTCTAAAGTCAATCCGTTGTGGGCCAACGGGCGCGATGACGATCTTAACGGCTTCAAAGACGACTTTGTCGGCTGGGACTTTTTCACAACGGAGTTCAGTTCGTCCGGGCAAGTGACGTTTCAGGGTGATAACGATCCGCTGGACGAACATCGGCATGGCACACACGTCGCGGGTACGATCGGAGCTGTCGGTAGCAATTCGCGGTTTGTAGACAACAAGCTGCGATTACTGGCAACTTCCGCCGGCGAGGACCGCAGCGTGGGCGTCGTTGGCGTCAACTGGGACGTCTCTTTGATGGCCCTGAGATTCCTGGGGCCGAACAACCGCGGTTCGACGGCAAATGCCATTGAGGCATTGAACTACGCCACGATGATGAAGAACCGCTATCAGCCCTTGAATGGTGAGCCGGGAGCACCTCCGGTTTCCGGCGGTGCCAACATTCGCGCAACCAACAATAGCTGGGGCAACCCCACCGATCAGAGTCGAGTTTTGCGTGATGCCGTTGCGGCGCAGGCCGCAGCCGACATCGTGTTTGTCGCCGCAGCAGGTAATGGCGATCAGTTTGGTCGCGGACAGGACAACGATCTGATCCCCCATTTTCCTGCCAGCCTGGAAAATGATCATATTATCTCAGTAGCCGCTGTTGACTATCAGGACCGCCTGGCACCATTCAGCAATTACGGTGTGCAATCGGTAGATATCGCGGCTCCCGGATCAGCCATTCGCAGCACAATTCCGGGCGGCCGTTATGGAGCCTTAAGCGGCACCAGCATGGCGACGCCGCACGTGACTGGCACCGTTGCGTTGCTCGCCGCCCTGCATCCGGACGCAGATGCACATGAACTTCGCAGCGCGGTGCTGCAGAGTGCCGACGTGAAGCCACAACTCACGGGCAAGCTGACAACCAATGGCCGCCTGAACGCATTTCATGCGGTGCTGGCAGACACGATTCGGCCACGGGCGGAATTGCAGCCGATCGCGATTACCGACGTGAACGTGGGATCGACCGGAAGCCTCATCAATATACGCTACCGCGACAATACGGCAGTTTCAGTATCCAGCTTTGGTAATGCAGATCTCGTTGTTACACGTGACGAAACTGGCGAAACACTGCCCCTCGTCTATCGAGTTTTCACCACTCCGCTGGATGGCCCCGATCGAACCGCAAGTTATCAGATTACGCCGCCCGGCCTTACTTGGGATGCCAACGATAACGGGAGCTACACGGTTCGGCTGGTGGATGGGCAGGTTCGAGATTCTTCCGGCAACTTCGCGACTGGTCAGGTGCTGGGATCTTTCGATGTCGACATTACGCTGACGGGCCAGTTCCTCGTGAACGATTTCGCGGATGTTGTCGATGCGAATCCGGGCGACGGTGAGGCTCTGACTGCCGACAATAAGATTACGTTGCGTTCTGCTATTCTGGAAGCGAACGCGGACCTTGCGACGAACAGCATCGTGTTACCTGCGGGAACTTTTTCCTTCACGCTTGGAGCTAAGAACGAGAACGTCGGAGAATCGGGCGATCTGGACATCATCGGATCTCTGTCCATTATCGGCGCCGCTAACGGCAGCACCATTATTGACGCGAAGTCGCTGGATCGCGTGTTCGACGTGAGGCCGGGGGCTGCGCTCACACTGAAGAATATCACCATTACTGGTGGAACCGCGCCGAATGGAGAGCATGGTGGTGGTATTCGCAACGCGGGGACGTTGACAATCACCAATAGCTTGCTGGCTGGCAATTCCGCTGCAGGTGGCGATGGCGGCGCCCTGCAGACTGAGTCCAAGTCGACCACGTCCCTCACGAACGTCACGATTTCTGGTAATACTGCAGCGCGGGGCGGTGGCATCTTCAATGGGCCGAGCACTCTCTCGGCCGTGAACGTAACAATCGCTGAGAATATCGCGACATCGATCGCAGGTGGTGTCTATAGTGAAGTCAACGCCAAGACGCAGATCAGGAATACGCTGGTTGCGAAGAATACGGCGGCCTCAAATCGCGACGTCTTCGGCGCGTTTGTCTCCGGCGGCAACAATCTCATTGGCGACCCGACCGGCTCGACGGGCATTCCGCGCGATGTGGCAGGGAACATCCTGGGAACAACGGCGGTCCCTCTCGATCCGTTGCTGGGGCCGCTGAGCGATAACGGGGGCTCGTCGAAGACCCACGCTTTGATTTCGGGCAGTCCTGCGATCGAAGCAGGTAACAACACTGACGCCCCGCCGGTTGACCAGCGCGGTGAACTCCGGCGACCTGGTGGACTGGGCCGCGTTGACATTGGCGCTTTTGAGCTGCTCAAAGGCGAAGTACGCGGTATTGCCTATCACGACGCCGACGCGGACGGAGTCCAGGATCTCGAAGACAAGAACGGCAATCAGAAACTTGATTCCGGTGAGGATCTGGACGGTGATGGAAAGCTTGATCACGAACCGGGCTTGAAGGGGTTCGTGATCTATGTCGATGAGAATCACAATGGCCGTCGTGACGCCAACGAGCGAACCACCACCACCGGGCTGGATGGCAGCTTTGTGTTCACGAATCTGCCGCCTGGGACCTACACGATTCTGCAGGAAACCGCTGATCATTTTAATCAGACCTTTCCGCGAACAGCGAATTTCAGCCCCGAGCAGATTGAAGCTGGTGGTCGCCCGTCGGCAGTTGTGTCCGCCGACTTTAACGGCGACGACAAGCCCGATCTCGCCGTAGCAAATGAACTCAGCCACGACATCCTCGTGTATCTGAATACTGGTCGTTCGACGTTCCAGGAGCCGACTCGGATTATACTTGGCCCGAATACTGTCCCATCCGCGCTGGCAGCCGCGGACTTCACGGGGGATGGCCGAGTGGATCTGGCGGTAGCAGACCGCTTCAGCAAGGAGCTTGTGCTGCTGGAGAATCAAGGAGCGAACGAGTTCGAACTTCGCGCGCCTCTGGCTCTCACCGGAACGCCAACATCACTGTCAGCCGGCCGACTGGATGCGGGGAGCAGCTTCGACCTGATTACTACTTTTGATGATGCTGACCGAGCTGTTGTATTACTCAATTCTGGAACTGGTGATTTTACAGTATCAGCCAGCCTTGTTACTGGAGATCAGCCAGTCGCCAGCGCCCTCAGGGATTTTGATCGGGACGGTGACTCAGATCTGGTTGTGGTGAATCGAGGTGGAGGCTCGTTGTCGATCTACGCCAATACCAACGGCGTATTCGGAACACCCACCGTGATCTTCGGCGGCGGCCAGGGCCCTCAGGCGATCTCCGTCGCCGACTTTGATCTCGATGGGAAACTCGATCTGGCTGTCGGTATCGCCAGTGCGTCGTCGACGTCATCGATCGCCTTGTTTCTCGGAAAAGGTGACCTGACGTTCGTAGCGCCTGTGACGTTCGCTGGAGGTCTGAATCCTGTCGCTTTGCAGGCGACCGATGTCGATAGCGACGGTGCTGCCGATCTGGTTATCGTCAATCAGAGCACGAACTCATTGTCGATTCTGATCAACACATCCGAAACCACGGCGAATATGACTGTCGGGCAATCGGGCCCTGCGACATTGCCGAGCAGCGGTACGGTTGATAACGCAAAGAGTATCAAGGTAGCCAACGACACAAATGGTGGCCCCAGTCTCACGGATATCGCATCTTTCGGAAGCTCAATCGCGTCGCTCGGCGATTTGAACGGTGACGGTGTGACGGATCTCGCAGTCGGAGCGAGATTCGACAGCTCGGCTGGTGCGACTCGTGGAGCCGTGTTCGTGCAGTTCATGAATTCGAACGGCACGGCAAAAAGTGCCGTGAAGATCGCGAGCGACACCAATGGTGGCCCCACACTCGCGGATGGTGACTACTTTGGTCGAGCGGTGGCGGCGTTAGGCGACCTGAATGGAGATGGCACGGCTGATCTGATCGTGGGCGCCGAAGGTGATGATACCAATAGCGCTGGTGGAAGCTTCTCGAATCGCGGCGCGGCTTATATATTACTGCTGAATTCAAACGGCACCGTGAAAAGCAGTGTGAAGATCGCCAGTTCCACGAACGGCGGACCCGCTCTGCAGGATGGCGATCTCTTCGGTCGCTCGGCGGTATCCCTCGGTGATCTGGATGGCGATGGTGTGATCGATGTCGCTGTTGGAGCAGAAGGCGACAGCTCTGGCGGGGCGGTACGAGGTGCAGTGCACGTGCTGTTCTTGAATTCCAACGGCACCGTGAAGAGTAGCATGAAGTTATCCAGCGGCACCAATGGTGCACCGACGCTGGCTGACTCTGACCGCTTTGGACAAGCGGTGGCATCACTGGGTGACGTTAATGCAGATGGCGTGGATGATCTCGCCGTCGGTGCCGGTCGGGACGATACCGGCGGCTTTGATCGCGGTGCTGTTCATGTGCTGTTTTTGAACTCAAACGGCACAGCGAAGAGCAGCGTCAAGTTCGCCCACGGCACGAACGGCGGCCCGACTCTCACCGATCAAGACCGCTTCGGCAGTGCCTTGGGGTCTATCGGCGACCTGAATGGTGACGGAATTACAGATCTGGCGGTCGGGGCGAGTCGAGATGATACGGGTGGCATAGATCGCGGCGCTGTCCACGTGGTCCTGTTAAACACTAACGGCACGGTGAAGAGCAGTTTGAAGCTAGCCAATGGCACGAATGGCGGCCCGACTCTTGCCGACAGCGACTATTTCGGCATCGCGGTAGCAGGGCTGGGCGATCTGGATGGCGACGGAGTCACCGATCTGGCTGTTGGAGCCTTTGGCGATGATACTGGTGGTTCACAGCGCGGGGCCGTGCACGTGTTGTTCTTGAACGCTGCCCCGCCGCTGTTTGACTTCGGCGATGCGCCTGATACGAACAGCGGTACTGGGAGCGGCAATTATCAGACGCTGCTAACGAATGACGGTCCGCGACATGCGGTCAATGGGTCGCAGACATCATTGTTCATGGGGGCGCGAGTTGATGGTGAGAACGATGGCGTTCCGGGCGTCCGGGCAAATGGTGATGACGTAACGACGTCGCCGGATGACGAGGATGGCCTGGCCGAGCCTGCTCAGGACTTGATACTCACGGTCGGGACATCTCCGGTGGTGCGCGTGCGTGCGACGAATACGACCGGCTCAGTGGCAACTCTTTACGGCTGGATCGACTTCAACCGCGACGGCGTGTTTGATAACGAGAACGAGCAGACGTTTGTGGAAGTTCCCGACGGAACGAGCAACGACACGTTCATTCTGGCCTTTCCGACGATCCCGGAAGACGCCTTCGTCGGCAGGACCTACGCCCGCTTCCGCCTGAGTAGCGACATCGCCGCCGCGAACTCCACCGGCCCAGCCACTGGCGGTGAAGTGGAAGACTACGTCGCGACAATCACCCATCGCAGCGACGGCACTGTCAGCAGTGTGAAGACGGTTAAGATTGCGCACCAGATGAATGGGGGGCCCACACTCTTGGACAATGGCCTCTTCGGTGCCTCAATGGCCTCGATAGGTGACCTGGATAGTGATGGCGTGACCGATCTGGCTGTCGCAGCCAGGGGTGACGATACGGGTGGCTTCGAACGTGGAGCGGTTTATGTGCAGTTCATGAACTCGAATGGCACGGTCAAGAGTGGCGTAAAAATTGCGAGTGGCATGAACGGCGGACCCATACTCGTGGATCGTGACACCTTCGGCACTTCAGTGGTATCCGTAGGTGATCTAAACGGCGATGGTGTCACTGATCTAGCTGTGGGTGCCAGCAACGACGACACAGGAGGCCAGGATCGCGGCGCAGTGCATGTGCTGTTGCTGAACGCGAACGGCACAGTAAAAAGCAGTGCGAAGATCGCCAACGGAACCAATGGTGGCCCGACATTGGCAAATTATGACCGCTTAGGTACTTCAGTGGCGTCCCTCGGGGACCTTGACGGCGACGGAGTTACCGATCTGGCCGTCGGAGCACACCTTGATGACACGAACGGGACCAGTGGTCTCAACTCGGATCGTGGAGCCGTGTATGTGCTCCTGTTGAACTCGAACGGCACCGTGAAAAGCGGCCTGAAAGTTGGCAGTGGCGTAAACGGGGGGCCCACGCTGGCGAACAATGATTTGTTTGGAGATTCGGCTGCGTCACTGGGTGATTTAGATGGGGACGGCGTGACCGATCTGGTTGTCGGCGCTCATGGCGATGACACCGGCGGGAGCGATCGAGGCGCGTTGCATGTTCTGTTGTTAAACGCAAATGGCACTGTGAAGAACAGCGTGAAAATCACGAGCGACGCCAACGGCGGACCCACGCTCAGTGACAGCGATCATTTTGGTGTCGCCGTAGCTTCGCTGCCAGATCTGGACGGAGATGGAGTGAACGACTTAGTCGCTGGGGCCACCGGCGATGATACAGGAGGGGATGGTCGTGGTGCTGTGTATGTACTGCTGCTGAATGCCGATGGTTCGGTGAAGAACAGCTTGAAGTTGGCCAACAGCACGAACGGCGGCCCAGAGTTGGTGAACAATGATTTCTTCGGCAGTTCGGTAGCAATGCTCGGTGATCTCGACGGGGACGGCACGACCGAAATGGCGATTGGAGCTCGCCGTGATAGCATCGTCGGTGATCGGCGTGGTGCGGTGTATGTGGTCTCTTTGAATCCCCGTTTTGATACTCTCGGTCCTGATCTGATTACCGGAACTGTCAATGCAGACAGCCTGCTAGGCGGTGATGATGATGACACAATCGCTGGTCTCGCAGGAAATGACACCCTGTTGGGCGAATTTGGCAACGATCAGCTCATCGGAGGAATAGGAAACGACTCGCTGTTGGGTGGCGATGGCAATGATACCCTGAGGGATGGATCCGGAAGTGACACGCTGCTGGGCGAGGACGGGGATGACGTCATTGAAGTCTCGGGTTCGGTCGCTGCACTCCAGATTGACGGCGGGGCGGGTGTCGACGAACTGCGGCTCACTGGTGCTGGAATCTTCGTCGATCTTACCGCGCTTCCGGATGGACCGCTGCAAGGAATTGAGAGTATTAACATCGCGGGCAGTGGTGTGAATACGCTGACTCTGAATTTGCAGGAGGTGCTTGATCTCAGCGACTCGGATGAATTGACTGTGCGGCGTGACGCGGGTGATATCGTCAACATCGGGGCTGGTTGGATCCGGGACGGTTCAGATACCATCGGCTCTGAAACCTTCACCATTTATAGACAGGTAGATGCCACTCTTCGGATTCAGATTCCTTCCGAGTTCCCGCTGAACGCCCTGAACGGCGCGAACGGCTTCCGTCTCGATGGAATTGATGCGGGAGACAGATCTGGTATCAGCATCGGCTCCGCTGGGGATCTCAACGGTGACGGGTTTGATGACATCATCGTTGGCGCCACGGGAGGCGATCCAGGCGGACGCAACTACGCTGGTGAAACCTACGTGATCTTCGGAAAGGCCAGCGGATTTACGGACAACCTCAGCCTTACTGCGCTGAACGGCACCAATGGATTCCGGCTGGATGGAGTGGATGCGAATGATTTGTCCGGCTGGTCGGTCGGTCGAGCCGGAGATATCAACGGGGATGGCTTCAGTGATCTCGTAATTACCGACCGGTCAGACGGTGAAGCCTGGGTGATGTTCGGAAAGGCGAGTGGATTCTCTACGAGCCTGACGCTCAGCTCGTTGACCGGTTCGAGCGGCTTCCGGATTACGGGCGGCAGCTTCGGACTGACGGCTTCCACGGCGGGTGATGTGAACGGCGATGGATTCGACGACCTGCTTCTGGGTGCGTCGGAATCGAGTCCCAACGGAGCCTTCAGCGGTGCGGCTTACCTTGTGTTTGGCAAGGCGAGCGGGTTCTCCAACGCCCTCAGTCTGACTTCGCTGAACGGTACTACGGGCTTCAGGATGGATGGTATTGAAGCCGGCGACTTTGCGGGCATCAGTGTGAGTTCCGCCGGAGATATCAACGGCGACGGGCTGGATGATCTGCTCATTGGAGCTTCACAGTCGCACTCCGCCAGCGCGAATCCTCCGGGCGAGGCGTATGTGGTATTCGGGAGTCAGAGCAGTTTTCCCGCCAGTTTCAATTTGAACACGCTGAATGGAGTCAACGGCTTTCGGATGATCGGCCTCGATGACAGTTTTGGCCGTTCGGTGCGTTCAGCGGGCGATATCAATGGCGACGGGCTGGCTGACGTAGTCGTCGGAGCCATCTTTGCAGATCCCTCCGGTATGGGTAATGCCGGCGAGTCCTATGTGCTCTTCGGCGACACGGACGCATTCCCGGCCAGTCTGTCGGTGAGCACGCTCAATGGAAGTAATGGCTTCAGACTCAGCGGGCTCAATGCGGGCGATTATCTTGGAAGCAGTGTCAGATCAGCGGGAGACTTTAACGGTGACGGCATTGACGACCTGTTGGTTGGAGCCAGCAGTGTTGACCTACCCGGAGCGAATAATGCGGGTGCTGCTTATCTTCTATTTGGAAGCCCGACCGGTTTTGCGGCCAGCGTTGAGCTGGGCTCGCTGGACGGAACAACTGGGTTCCGCCTGTCGGTAGTCGATGCCGATGACTATGCGGGGATCGCGGTCGGCGCTGCCGGGGATATCAATGGCGACGGCTTCGATGACTTAATGATTGGAGCCACTGAAGCCGATCCGGGCGGCGACCTTTCTGCGGGTGAAGTTTATGTCATCTTCGGCAGCAACCATGCGGGACTGGTTGAACTGCAGGCCGGGACCGCTGCCGCCGATACGCTGACAGGTACACAGGGAGCAAATGCCGCGGATCTTCTGATCGGCGCTCAGGGTAGCGATATCCTCATCAGCGATGGCGGTGGTGACGTCCTGGTGGGTGGAGCTGGGAATGACACCGTCATGATAACATCCGTCGACTTCCAGAGGATTGATGGTGGCAGCGGCAGTGATACTTTGTTGGCATCTGATTCGGACTCGATTCTGAACCTGCTCCGGATTCCTGACAGCGCATTGACCGGGATTGAAGCGATCGATCTGCGCGGAGGAGTCAGCCAGACTCTGATTGCTACTCACAGGGAAGTGCTCAATCTGTCGGGCACTTCAAACACGTTGACGGTCTTCGCGGATGCGAATGATCTAATCCGGATTGGTGGCGGATGGACTGCTCATCCTCAACAAGATATCGGTGGCAGTCTCTACCAGGTGTTCACTCAAGGCTCCGCGACCATCAGAGTATCTGCGGCTGCCACAGTCCAGCAGTCTCTGATTATGACGGTTACGGACACGACTGACGGTATCGATGTTGATCGCGGTGACATGATCTCGGGGGATTCAAGCGGCAAGACGACTCTGCGAGCCGCCATCATGGAAGCGAACGCCACTGCGGGAGCGGACACAATCTTACTCGGCGCCGGCACGTTCACCTTGACTCTTGCGGGATCTGGCGAGAACGCGGCTGGCACCGGCGACCTCGACATCACGGACAATTTGACAATTACAGGGGCAGGCCGCGAGGTCACGTTTATCGATGCGGCGGATCTAGATCGAGTCTTCCACGTGTTGCCTGGCAAGACACTCACGCTCTCGGGGATAACTGTCCGGAACGGAACGGTGAGCGGTGGCGGTGGCGGAATCTACAATCAAGGCACGCTAAATCTGGATTTTGTAGACATTAGTGGGAACGCTGCCACGTTTGGCGGCGGTTTGATGAATGAGGGTGTAGCGAATGTGACATCCACACTTCTGGACGGCAACACGGCAACGTCCAGCGGTGGCGGAATCAGCAATTCCAACTTCGCGAATTTAACCTTGCAGAATGTCTACTTGACGAACAACTCCGCAGGTGGCTTTGGTGGCGGCCTCGAAAATACCGGCGCTGCGTCTCTCAGCAATGTTCTTGTCCGTGACAATAAAGTCAGTACGACGAGCGGCGTTGGGGGCAATATTTATCACAGCGGAGGTACGACATCGATGGCTCAAATGCTCATTGAAGATGGCAAGGCGCAGGATGGGGCTGGCCTCTATGCGGGCGGCGGTACCGTCACGATTGCTGATAGTGAATTCACCAGCAACGCCGCGACTCGGAGTGGTGGCGGCGTCTACGTGTCTATGAGCAGTACTATGACGATTACTGGTAGCACGTTTGCTGGTAATACGGCGGCCAGCAATGGTGGCGCAATTCTCAATACGTCATCCAGCAGCGTGTCACTGACCAACAGCACGCTGTCCGGTAACTCGGCGACGGCGAATGGTGGCGGTATCTTCGATCAGAACTCCGGTTCGCTGAACCTACTAAACAGTACGATCACTCTGAACTCCGCGGGTGCTGATGGCGGCGGTGTGATCTCGGTGAATGGCTCAGCCACGCTGAAGAACACAATTGTGTCGGGCAACACCGCCGGGGTGTCAGGTGCGGATGTGCGGGGCAGTTTCATCTCCAGCGGGTCCAACCTGATTGGTGGTGTGGGATCCGCGACGGGATTCGGGACTTCAGGGGACATTATTGGGTTCAGCGCGCTCCTGGGACCGCTTCGAGACAATGGCGGACCTACCAGGACTCACGCTCCCCTCTCCGGTAGCCCTGCGATTGATGCTGGTATCAATTCCGGTGCGCCGACCATCGACCAGCGTGGATTCCCGCGACCAAAAGATGGCGATTCCAATCTCACCGATGTAACGGACATCGGCGCTTTTGAAGTTTTCCTGGGGACGATCAGTGGTGTGGCCTTCCATGACCGTGACGGAGATGCGTCGCGTGACCTGGATGGCACGGAACCGGCCCTCTCCGGGTGGACAATCTATGTGGATCTCGATGGCGACGGACAGCTCGACTCCGGCGAGCCGAGCGTTGTTACTGCGTCTGACGGAACGTTCAAGCTCACCGGAGTTACGCCGGGCAACGTCGCGCTGCAGCAGGTTCCGCAAGCTGGATTCGCCGTCACCAGACCGCTGCCCATCAACGTCACCTTGACTGCCGGGCAAGATGTCACCGGAGTTCTGCTACCCAATCGCTTCACCAATCAAGCGCCGGTGCTCGCTGCAACCGACGTTACCGCACTGCAACCATTCATGCCTCCGGCCGCTCAAGAGCGCGGTGTCCTGGTCTCACGATTGTTGGATGGTCAGACGGACTCCGACGCCGGGGCTTTGAAGGGTATCGCAGTGACAGACGTCAACTCCTTCCAGGGATGGGAGTACAGCCTGGACGACGGGAGCAATTGGATCGGGTTCGGGGACGTGAGTACTTCCAGTGCGTTACTGCTTGCATCGGACGCCCACACCCGAGTGCGTTATGTTCCGAGCGGCAGACCGACCCCGGGACTTAGTGGAACACTGACTTTCCGGGCGTGGGATCAGACCGAAGGCGCATTTCCCACTCACCACGATACTACGGTGAATGGTCTTAACACTGCTTTCAGTTCCACGACAGCTAAGCTTTCGATCATACTCACAGAAACTTATTGGGATGGCGGTGGCGACGGCAGCTCTTGGGGAGACGCCAACAACTGGAGTGGTGACACACTGCCAACTAGCGATTCGCTGGTATATGTTGATACCGAGGGCACTCCCACGATCCGACTGCTCACCGAACAGGTGACGATCGGTCGACTGCAGATTGAAGAATCGTTCAGAATTGGTAGTGCGAACGAGGCCGACAACCCAAGGCTGACGATCACGCACTCATCGCGGCTTCTGGCACCGGTTGAAGTCAAGACGAATGGTATATTGGTAGCTTCCGGCAACGGGACCGTGCTGACTCTTGATAACGCTGCGGATGTTCTGACTGGGGAACTGCGAGCACTCGCAGGAGCAACCATCAACCTACCCACAGTCACGAACGAGCAATTCTTTGTTGACGGGATAGACACCCATGTTGTTATCGTGGCCGATGGCGCTGGAAGTCAGGTTCTGATTCCGACATTAAGTGAGCTGATCGCCCCTAGTGGCAGCAACGTCATCATAGGCGCCCTGGAGGGCGGCAAGGTCTTTCTCCCCACATTGGATCTCGTGCGAGGCCCGATGGTGTTCGAGGCCGGTGGCACGGGTTCCGAGATCAGCCTGACTGATCTCGACACAATCGACGACAACGAGATCGCGGGACCGAACTTCGAAGGTTCTACAGGAAATCTGCTGCGTCTGAATCCCGGTACGGTGAACGTCATCGGTGACACAACGATGGGTGGTGTTGGAGCCAGCATCACCTTCGGAACGTTGAATATCGCCGAACAGGGGGGCGTGCACACGCTGGGGCAGTTCACCGGTAACGTAGTGAATGCGGGCGAGATCGATCTCAACGGCGACCTGGCGATCGTGGGCAACTTCACCCAGACCAGTGAAGGCGTGCTGCGGGTAAACTCCACCAGTTCGGAGTTCAATCGATTACTGGTAAGTGGCCCAGCCGTGCTGGATGGGCTGCTGCGAGTATCAGCACTCAATTACGATGACGGTCCCGAGGACGATCTGCTGCCTCCCGCGGGGACGACGTACGAACTCGTACGATTCGGCTCGCGGTCTGGCGATTTTAACGCGACGAACATCCAGCACGGCGACGGTATCACTTTCCGAACTGCCTACGATGCCGACAGTCTCAACGCGACGTCAGCCTACTACGTGACCAGCACCGGCGATTCTGCGGACAACAATCCGGGCGATGGGTTCGCACTGGATGGTGATGGCGTCCAGTCGTTGCGAGCAGCGGTAATTGATGCCAACGCCCGCGCTGGCGAACAAATTATCGAACTGCCCGCGGGCACGTTTACTCTCAGTCTGGCGGGCGCTACGGAAGAGCACGCTCTGACGGGTGACCTTGATATCAAGGACGATTTGATCATCGTCGGAAGCGGCGCGGCAACCACAGTCATAGATGCGGCAGATCTGGATCGCGTCTTCGACGTGAAGTCCGGCAAAAGATTGCGAATTGAAGGAGTCACAATTCGGAACGGGAAGCTGACCGGCGGCGCGGACGGCGGCGGCATCCTCAACTCGGGCATCCTGGAACTCGTCGGAGTGATACTCGACAACAACGAGGCGACAGCAACGGGCTGCGAGGGGGGGGCGATCTACAATCAGGGCACGCTGACGATCAGCGACTCGAAAGTGATCAATAGTACGAGCTGGGGCGGCGGTGGCGGGTTGCACAATGCCGCTGGCTTCACCGCCACAATCAGCAACTCCACATTCGACAACAACATTGTCAACGTGGGCGGCGGCGGTGGCATCGATAACGAGGACAATGCAGTTCTTTCGGTGACGAATTCCGTATTCACGAATAACAAGGCATCCCAGGGAGGTGGCATTCAGAACTTCGGCGGCCAGGTCACCGTGATCAACAGCCTGATCCAAGGCAACGCAGCAGGTTCGGGCAACAGCGGCGGTGGCTTCGCCAATCGCAGCGACGGCGTGATGACCATTACGTCGTCGACGATTTCCAGGAACTCTGGCCAGGGCGGCGGCGGTATCAACAACACGGATACGGCCAAGCTGACGATTATTGGCAGCACAATCAGTGGCAACACAGCGAGTGGGTCAGCCGCGGGCTTGGCGAGTGACAGCACCAGCGTCGTCGCGGTTACCAACAGCACGTTCTCGGGTAACACCAACTCGTCGAACGGCGCGGGGGCGATTCGACTATTCGCCGGAACTCTGAACCTGACGAATAACACGATCCATGCCAATGGTAGCAGTGGAACGTCGTTCGCTGGCGGAGTTCACGTGGGTGGTGGCACGGCCAATCTGCAGAACAACGTTATTACGGGAACGCTCAGCAATCGCGCGGACGTGTTGGGCGGTTTTACGTCGCTGGGCGGGAATTTTGTCGGCGTGGTGACGACGGCCACGGGTTTCACACATCCAACTGACCGGACAGGCACGACCGGTTCGCCACTCAATCCACAGCTCGGTCCACTGGTAAACTATGGTGGGGCAACGAGGACGAGCACATTGCAGGGAGCGATCAACGCGTCTGCCGGATCCATCATGGTGGCGAGCGCGAGTAAGTTTCCGAACGTGACATCGTTCACGATTCAGGTCGATTCCGAGCAGATGCTGGTCAGCGCCATCGATGGGACGACATTCACTGTCACTCGCGGAGTCAATGGTACCACGGCCGCCTCGCACAGCGCGGGTGCCACGGTCACGCTGCTGACGTTGCCCGGCGTGACGACACCAGCGTTCTACTCGCCGCTGGCGGGAAGTCCCCTGATCGACGCAGGAGTCAACGGTTCCATACTACTGACGGACCAACGTGGTGCGGCGCGAACCCTCGATGCCAACGGTGACGGAATTGCTACCACCGACATCGGCTCTGTCGAGTACGGATTCGTCGTTACCACGACCGCCGACACCGTGGACGCAAATCCGGGCGACGGCATCGCGGCAGACGCCAGCGGCCGGACGTCGCTCCGTGCGGCCATCATGGAAGCAAATGCTCTGGCAGGCTACGAGGTGATCTACGTCCCAACCGGTACATATTTGTTATCGAACGCCGAGGACCGGCAACTGTCGATCACATCCCACTTGCAGGTGATGGGAGCGAGTGGAGCGATCATTGACGCGCAAGGGCAGTCTCGCGTGGTGGCCATCGGTCCCACTGCGATGGCCACGCTGGAAGCACTGGAACTGAGAAATGGAACCGTCCATCCCAGCACATACGGCGGCGTTGTCGAAAACGAAGGACAGCTGACCCTACGCAACGCGAGCATCAGAAATGGTTCCGCGGGCGCTGGCGGTGGTCTGTCAAACATTGGGACGGCCCTGCTCGAAGACGTCAGCTTCACCAGCAACTGGGGGATTGGAGGCGGAGCGATTCACAACGCTGGAACGCTATCCATGGTGCGAGGGGCATTGACTCACAATGTAGGGCTCTTTAATTCAGGTGGTCTCAATAACGAGGGACAGGTCACGTTGGCGAGCGTGACCATCGATAGCAATTCCGCCGGAACGGGTGGCGCGGTTCGGAATACCGGAACGCTGACTGTGACTGGCAGTACGTTGTCGAATAATGTTGCTGGAACTGAAGCAGGGGCGATCTACAACTTTGGAACTCTAGTTGTTTCCCGTTCGACGATCAGCGGCAATGTAGGACAGTCGGGATTCGGAGGTGGCGGGGGCATTCTGAACCGGGGTGGATCGCTTTCCGTCAGCTTCTCGACGATCACGAATAATTCCGCGGGCGGTTCCGGTGGCGGAATCTGGAGTTCCGCGTCAACGGTCGACATCGACAATTCGATCATCGCGGGCAACTCATCGTCCCCCAGTGGGAGCCCAGATCTTAGTGGGCATTATCGATCGGGAGGTCGCAACCTTGTCGGCATCAATGCGAACTCCGGACTGCCCTCATGGGACGAAAGCAATCCCGCGGAAGGCAACGTGTTCCGGCAGTTTCGCGGGATTGTCGATGGAGTTAACGGGGACGTCATCGGCACTCTGGCCGCTCCTCTCGACATCAAACTCGGCCCGCTCGCGGAGAATGGTGGGTTTACGAGGACGCACGCATTGTTGGCTGGTAGTCCTGCGATTAACACGGGCAGGGCTGCGAGCGTCCTCGACCGAGACCAGCGGGGTGTGCCGCGAAGTATTGGGGCCGCCTCGGATATTGGAGCTTTTGAGTCTGGTTACGCGGGCATCATCGTCAACACCAGCCTGGATACGGTTGATACTCAGCCAGGCGATGGGTTCGCTCGCGACGCCAGTGGGAAAACTTCACTGCGCGCCGCAATCATGGAAGCGAACGCTCTGGCGGGCACGCAGATCATCGCAATTCCAGATGGGATCTATGAGTTGACGATTGCGGGAGCCAGCGAGGACTTCGCTGTCACTGGTGACCTCGACATTCGAGACGGTCTGATCATTATCGGAGGCGGCTCAAAGAAGACCTGCATCGACGCCAAAGGACTCGATCGCGTGTTTCAGGTTCATCCGGGGATCACCGTTGAATTCGCGGATGTGACGATTCAAGGAGGCCGCGTCTTTGGGCGTGGCGGTGGAGTTAGCGGTGATGGAAGCGATATGACCTTCCGCCGCATCACCATGACAGACAATTGGTCAGGGGAAGGTGGTGGATTGTTCGCCGAAGGCCTGTCGAATGTAACGAATGTTGAAGACAGTACGTTTTTCAACAACCGTGCAAACACCGGGATGGGCGGACCGGATGATGGATGGGCTGGTGCCATTGGTGTCGCCACGGTCATTAATATCAATCGTTCGACGTTCTCGGGCAATGTAGCCGCTGCGCATGGTGGTGCCATCGCTGAGGGTGGGACGGTCAATATTACCAACAGTACCTTCTCCGGGAACTCGGCCGGTCTGGATGGTGGTGCGATCCTGAGCAGTTCGCGAGTGACTCTGCTCAACAGCACAGTCACAATGAATACCGCAGGCAGGGATGGAGGCGGCCTGATGAACGGTAACAACGTCAATTGGTTTCCTCAGTTCACGATCAAGAACAGTGTCATCGCGGGCAATACGGCCGTTGGTGCCCGCGATGTCGGCGGATTCCGACCAGTCATTTCCCAGGGACACAACCTGGTTGGAATTGATAACAATTTGGGGTTCAACGGCACCGGCGATATGCTGGGCACTCCCCAGAGTCCGCTGGACGCGAAGCTGGGGCCACTCGCTGACAATGGCGGGTTCACGGCAACGCATCTGCCGCTGCCGGGTAGTCTATTGATTGATACCGGATCAAATGTTGGTGCTCCAGTAACTGACCAAGTCGGTAATCCACGGCCGCAGGATGCCGATTTCGATGGTACTGCAACCGTAGATATCGGCGCGGTGGAACGCTACTTCGGCGAGATCCACGGTACGGTCTTCTACGACGTCGGAGCCGATGGATTCCACGGGAACTCGCCAGCGGAACCGGGACTCGCCGGGCGCCGGGTTTATCTTGATCTGGATAATGATGAGCAGTTTGACGTTGGTGAGCCCAGCGCGTTGACGCTTGCTGACGACCCGGCGACGCCAGGAGCCAATGAGGCGGGTCGTTACTCTCTGCTCAACTTAGTCCCGAATCCATATGTCGTCCGTCAGGTCGTGCCGGATGGATTCGTAATTTCGGGCGTTGTCTCGAACAGCGAATTGAGGCACGGTTCGTACACTCTTAGTCCCGGTGAGATTGTGAACCGGTTCGACTTCGCCAACCTCGTCACGTTGGCTATCGACGATGTCTCCGTGTTGGAGAGTGATGTCGGCGCAGGGGCCGCGACATTCACGGTCACGTTGTCGCAAGCATCGCCGGTTCCGGTGACGGTGAACTACGCGACCATCGAGGTCAGTACGGGAACCGGAGTTGACCTCAACGAGAGTCAGTCCGGCATCGACTTCCTCCCAACCAGCGGAACACTGACTTTCAGTCCTGGCGAAACCAGCAAAACCATCTCGGTGACTATTCCTGGCGATGACCTTGATGAGTTCAATGAGCCATTCGCGGTGTTGCTTTCCAATTCGACGAACGCGGCGATCGCAGATGGTCGCGGCGACGGGACGATCATCACAAATGGTGATCCATCGCCCAGCGTTTCCATTGTCAATCAGTCCGTTTCCGAAGGGGACCGCGGACAGAACTCACAGCTGGTGAACGTGGCGTTGTCTGTACCCAGCGGGCGAGTGGTGCAAGTCAACTACTCAGTCGTGGCTACGGGTAGCGCCGTCGATGGCAAGGACTTCGTTGCGCAGACAGGCTCGATCACGTTCGCGCCCGGTGTTACCAGTCAATCGCTCAGTTTGAATGTGCTGGGTGACTTCGCGGTGGAGACGAATGAAACCTTTGAAGTGCGGCTCAGCGAACCAGTCGCGGCGACCATCGGCTCGTCGACCGCTACCATCACGATTCTAGATGATGACATCGATCTGACCGTCAACAGCACTGCAGATAATGCGGATACGAAGTCAGGAGCAGGCATTGAGACGGGGGTACCGAATGAGATCACATTGCGCGCCGCCGTGCAGGAAGCCAATCAACGCGACGGCGATGACGAGATCGTGCTGCCTGCAGGTGTTTATACCCTCGACCGGACTGGAGCAGAGGATGCGGCCGCCTCGGGTGATCTTGATATCACCCTCGGCTTCCTGCGTATTCGAGGTGCCGGCGCAGGTCTGACCATTATCGAGATGGGATCGCAAGCCACGCGTGACCGACTCTTCCAGGTGCTGGCTGGTGCGACACTCGAACTGGAAGGCGTGACATTGCGAAAGGGTGAAGCTCCGAGCGGTCAGGACGGTGGGGCGATCCTGAACTCCGGCGAGGCAATCATCCGCAACAGCGAACTCAAGGATAATACTGCGAGAAACGGCGGAGCGGTCTTCGTCAGCGCCTCATCCAAGCTTGATGTTGAGCACGTTTTGTTTACCAACAATCGAGCCATCGGAACGAACTCGCTGGGAGGGGCGATCGGAACAGCCATTAGTACCACCCCTGAGATAACGGTTCTCAACGGCACGTTTGAATCGAATCTGGCCATCGGCGGCGGCGGTGCCATCTACAGCGGCGGAAAGGCAACGGTCACGACGTCCAGCTTTTCAAAGAATCAAGTCGTTGCGGCCACCGGCGGCAATGCACGGGGCGGAGCCATTCGATCTGACAGCAGTTCCAAGCTTTCTATCTATGACTCCAGTTTCACGCAGAACCTTGCTCAGACCAGCAATGCCGGCACGGCCTTGGGCGGTGCGGTCTATACCAATACTAGCAGTGAGTTGACGATCTCCGGCTCGACGTTCGCGTTGAACGAGGTTAAGGGCGATGGGGGCACGACCAACCGCAATGGCGGTGCGCTGTCTACTCAGGGCAATGCCACGCTGGTGAATTCTACCTTCTCTGGCAACACTGCCACGACTGATGGCGGCGCGATTCAGCATTCCACCGGCAAGCTGGAGATGAATTTCATTACGGTGGCCGCGAATTCCGCCGGTCGCAATGGCGGTGGCGTTACAATTACGTCGGGAACGGCAACTACCAGAAACTCGTTGATTGCAACAAATAAGGTAGCAACCACTCCCAGCGATGTGTTTGGCTCGTTCACTTCCGGCGGTTATAATTTCATCGGATTCATAGGTACCGCCACCGGCTTCGCAGATCCCGACTTGATAGGCACGGATTCCAAAGCGCCGCTCGATCCTCAGATTGAACCACTTGCCGACAACGGCGGCCCAACCTGGACACACGCCCTGAAGGTAACTCAAGTCGGTGAGCAGATTATCCGCAGTCCTGCGATCGATGCTGTTAATGACTCCAAGTTGCCGGCTACCGACCAGCGCGGGCAAGCTCGGTCGATCGACGGAGATGATCAGGAAGGTGCTCGACCCGATATTGGAGCCTATGAGCGACTGCTGAATCGTCGACCGGCATTTGTCAATCAATCGTTTAGTCTCGCAGAGAACGCGACCGCAGGTACCACGATTGGAACCATTGTCGTATCTGATCCAGATAACAACTTGGACACGGTTGAAGTCGTCAGCGGAGACACCGACGCGATTCAGTTCGATCCGGCGACCGGCAAGCTCACCGCCTCGAAAGCTTTTGACTTTGAGTCTCGTAACGCCTACTCGATCACTTTGCGTGCGACAGACCACAATCAATTAAGTCGCACTGCCGTAATGACCATCTCGATCCTCGATGTGAACGAGGCTCCTTTGGTGGTTGGTAGCGGTCTCGACAATCGCAATCGGCGCGACGGCGATGCCCCCGAGTTCGTCGACCTCACCGGACTCTTTGAAGATCTCGATGCGAGCGATTCGCTGACGTACTCAGTAGCATCCAACACGAACTCGGCCTTGGTGCAGGCGAGCCTCGTTGCTGGCAATCAACTGCACTTGACTTACCCGAATTATGCGGGCAATCAGAATCGCACTCCGGCAGCGATCACAGTTCGTGCTACGGACGAGTCCGGGCTGTTCGTCGAAGATACGTTCCTCATCACCGTCGGCCCGCAGCGCACCTTCGAGTACTCGCTCGTACTGACGCGCACACTCACTGCTGATCCGAGTACGACGGTCTTGCCAAGCTCGCTGTCTTCGATCGGTCCCGAGACCGAGTTCTTCGTGGAAGTCTGGATTCGTGATCTGCTGGTCGCTGACCGATCGGACTTCCCCGCCAGCCTTTCAGCCGATCAAGCCAGTGAGGGAATTCTGTCGGCTGCCGTCGATTTGATTTTCGATCCCGCACGCTCGACGGCCGTGGAAGTCATTCCTGACAGCACTGCGTTTACTGACGCGTCGTCCGATGTATTGGACCCGGAGAGTGGCTTGGTGAGCAACCTGCGCGGGCTCGCACCTGATCCACTTGACGCTCCGCGGGCGGTGCGATTTGCCAAACTCGGAGCAGTGAAGTTCCGGTCATCTGGCAACCTCGGTAGCCAGACTTTCAGGCTTGCGCTGAGTGGTAATGAAACACAGACCCAGCGAGTTGCTACTGGACCGGCCAGCGGAACGGTACATCCATCGCAGATTCAATTAGGAGAGTCGTTGACATTGGGCATCGATCCGGGTGATCGGGTCGGCGTGACTCGGTTGTTCGAGTCTCCCTTCAACGTCAGCCTGAACGGCGGCACGTCGCCAGTTGGCGTGGTTGCACGCGACTTTGACGGCAACGGGACGGTTGATTTCGTCACCGCCAACGGTTCATCCAACAGCCTGAGTTATCTGCGCGCGATGCCCGGATTGGGATTCACGGTGAGTATCAAGCCGGGTGATTTCATCACCAATCTGAACTTTGGCAATCGAGCACAGCCGGGTGAAGTACAAGGAACCGTGTTCCAGGACAGCAATCGCGACGGCGTATTGGATGCAAATGAGTCCGGGCTTTCAAACTGGCGCGTGTATCTGGACGTCAACGAGAACGGTAAGTTTGATACTACCGAATCCGGAGAACTCGAACCCAACACGCTGACCGACAATGGGCGCTACGCGTTCTCGGGGGTGCTGGCCCTGACTCCACACACCGTCGGAATTGTCATCGACGACGGCTACGAACTCTCAACTTTGACTCAATCGGAGACTCAAACATTCACACTGTCCGCAGGGGAAGTGCGGAGCAACGTGAACTTTGGAGTCGATTTCACGTCGACGGGCGGTGACGCGGGCGATACGGGCATTTCGGGGTATATCTTCCGCGACATCAACAAGAACCGCGTGCGTGATGTCGGTGAAGGCTTGCCGAATATTACCGTTTATCTAGACCTCAACCAGAACGGCAAGTTCGATCTCAACGAACCCACTCGCGTCACGGAAACGAATGCCACGGCCACGCCCGAAGATGAATCCGGTCACTATCTGTTCACAAACCTGACGAATGGTAAATACTCAGTTCGCGTACTCGCTGGCGAGGCTGGCATGCGGCAGACATCGCCGCTGAACTCAAAATTCGCGACGAACTCCGTGAAAACCGAGATCGGCCCGCAATCCGCGGTAGCTGGCGATTTCACCGGCGATAACAAGCTGGACGTAGTGGTTGTAAATATCGAATCCAGCAACCTCGCCATTTTCGGTCAGGGCGCCTCGGGGCTGACGACAACCGGCAAGAGCGTCTTTGACCTGGCGGACAAGAACGCGCATGGGGCCTACGCGATCGTGTCGGCCGATCTGGATGGTGATGAGGATCTCGATCTGGCGGTCGCGAACTTCCTCAGTTCCAACATCTCGATTCTGCTCAACGACAAAGGCTCGTTTACCCTTGCGCAGCAAAAGAACGTGGGCGATTTACCAACCGGCATTATCGCGGTTGACGTTGATCATGATGACGATCTCGATTTGATTACTGCGAATACGAATGGCAACGGCATCACGATTCTGAAGAATAATGGGTCCGGCCAATTTGCCGATGGAAAGCTGGTATCATTAGGAACGAGCGTGATCTCAGTTGCGGCGCTGGACTTGAATGGAGATCAGCGTCCTGAACTGGCGGCCGTGCTGCGTGATACAAATCAAGTTGCGATTCTGAATAATGACGGCGCCGGCAACTACACGGTTGGTACGAAGCTGACCGTGGGGCAGTTCCCCGTGCAGGTAGTGACGGGTAACTTCAATGCCGACAATCTGCTCGATCTGGCGGTGGTGAATTTCCAATCTCGTGACCTGTCAATTCTGCTCAATCAAGGCAGTGGTAAGTTTGCTGATGCAAAGTCCGTCCGAGCCAATGTCGGACCAACCTCTGCCGTGCCGATTGATATCGACATGGATGGTGATATTGATCTGGCGGTTACGGATCAGATCACGCGAAATCGCGCCGCATTGGATCCGACGACTCTGGGATTGGGTGTTACGATCCTGAAGAATGACGGAACGGGTCGATTTGCTGCTGAAGATCAGGATGGATCGGCGGCGTTCCCGGACGGTATTGCGAGATTCGGCCTCACGTCGGGAGACATGGACGGGGACGGCGACCTCGATCTGTTTGTGCTCGACCGTTCTCAAGACAGCATGCTGGTGCTCGTCAATAACCTGGAAGCCAGTGCGGCGCGAGTCACGCTGGCGTCGGGCACAACATTGTCCGATGTGAACTTCACGCTCGAACCGGACCTCACGGGCGACGTTGTTATCAACCTGACCGGCGACCAGGACGTCGTCGTGGCTGCCGTATCCAACAAGCTATCGGTAACAATCGATGGAGTTGTGGATGCAAAGTATAGTTCTCTTGCCTCCGCCGATTTGAAGACGCTCACGATCAATGGTGGGACGGGTGATAATACAATCGACCTGCGAGGAATTACCTCAGCCGCTTTTACAAATTCCGGCGGCGTTGGTGTCACCGTTTCGGCCGGCGCTGGGAATGACCAGATCTTCGGCAGCGGCTTCGCGGATAAACTCTCTGGCGACATTGGAAACGACACCCTCACCGGTGGTCTTGCTGCCGATTCACTCGATGGAGGGGATGGTACGGGTGACGTGCTCATCGAGACCGCCGACTCGAACATGACGCTCGCTGGGCCAACTCTGCTGATTAGCTCTACGAGCACGACGGATCAACTGGCAGGCTTCGAAGCAGCGGTACTTACGGGCGGTGCCGGAGCCAATCTGATCAACGCATCCGCTGCGACTATTGCCGTAACACTCACTGGTTCGGCCGGTAATGACTCGTTAATTGGTGGTAGCACCGGTGATTCCCTCGACGGTGGTGACGGAAACGATTCACTGGATGGCGGAGCGGGCGCCGACCAACTTGCTGGCGGCAACAACGACGACACACTGACGGGGGGCTTGGGAGCGGATTCGCTGAATGCTGGTAGCGGAACGGGTGACGTTCTGATTGAGACCGCGGATTCGAGCATGACTCTGACAGCCACCACGCTGTTGATCAGTTCGACAAGCACAACCGATACGTTGGCTGGTTTTGAAGCTGCCGTGCTAACCGGTGGCGCTGGAGCCAACCAGTTGAATGCGTCGGCAGTAGCATTCTCTGTGACGCTGGTTGGTTTGGGGGGTAACGACACCCTGACCGGCGGCAGTGCCAATGACTCGCTGAATGGTGGCGACGGGAACGACTCTCTGCTTGGCGGATCGGGCAATGACCAGTTGGTCGGCGGTAATAATGACGATTCATTGATTGGCGGTCTGGGCACAGACACGTTGGATGGTGGCGGCGGTGCGGCAGACACAGTGTCCGAGACCGCTGATTCCAACATGACGCTGACAGCGACCAGCCTGCTGATCAGTGCCACAAGCACGACGGACGTTCTGACGGGCATTGAGGCTGCTGTCCTCGCTGGCGGCGCGGGTGCGAACCAACTGAATGCCTCTGCGGTCACATTTGCTGTGACGCTGCTCGGTGCGGGCGGCGACGATGTTTTGGCCGGTGGCTCGGGGAACGATTCGCTGGATGGAGGTGATAGCAACGACTCTCTACTGGGCGGCTCGGGGAATGATCAACTCCTCGGAGGCAACGGGACTGACACCGTTTCCGGCGGCACAGGAACGGACACGATGGACGGCGGCAGTGGCGTTGGAGACACGCTGCTTGAAGCTGCTGACTCCAACCTCACTCTGACCGCCAGCACCCTGTTCATTACGTCCACAAGTACAACGGATTCCATCAGCGGATTTGAGGCCGCAATTCTCACGGGCGGCGCTGGCGCGAATACACTTAATGCCTCTGCGGTCACATTTGCGGTCACACTGAATGGCGCCGCTGGCAGTGACACTCTGACAAGTGGCAGTGGCGGCGATTCACTGGACGGCGGAGACGGCAACGACTCCCTCACAGGCGGAGATGGGAACGATCAGCTCGCGGGGGGGATTGGAGATGACACGCTCACCGGTGGGGTCGGCCAGGACACCCTGCAGGCAGGCGCCGGGTCGGATCTTCTCTTCGAAAGCTTCAATGCGGATCTCACGATCACTGCGACCCAATTGATTGGTGTTAGCGGCGTCACAGAGACCGATTCACTGAACGGCTTCGAGAAGGCGTTGATTCTCGGCGGTGGCAGCGCCAACCGAATTGACGCATCCGCGATCGGAGTGCCAGTGACGCTCTTCGGCGGCGGTGGCAACGATGTCCTGATTGGCAGCACGCAGGTTGACTCACTGGATGGTCAGGCAGGTAATGATACCCTGACCGGCCTTGGTGGTGCCGACTCACTGACTGGCGGTGCTGGTAATGATACTGTCAAAGAAGCCTTCGATCAGAACCTGACACTGACGAATTCCACACTGCTGGCATCTGGCAACAGCCTGCCAGACGTCACCGACAAGCTCGCTACAATTGAATTAGCTGATCTCAGCGGCGGCTTGAGTCGCAATAAGCTCGACTTGAGCGCTTTCGCAGCCAGCCTGGGAACCACGATCAACGGTGGAGGCCAGACTGATACCATTATTGGTTCGCCGGGGCCGGATATTATCTTCACGTTGACGGGTAATGACTCGATCAATGGCCTGGGTGGTGCGGACATTATCTCTGCCGGAAGCGGCAACGACACCATCAGTGGCGGTGATGGGAACGACAATCTCAACGGTCAGAACGGCAACGACTCTGTGCTGGGAGACGCAGGGGCGGACGTGATTGTGGGCGGTGCCGGAACTGACACCCTGCTCGGCGGTGCTGATAACGATTTCCTGAGCGGTCAAACCGAACCGGGTCTGCTTTTCGGTGGTGATGGCAACGACATCCTGCAAGGCAATACCGCGAATGATACGCTCAACGGGGAAGTGGGTGACGATCGTTTGCTGGGCCTGCAGGCTAACGATCTGCTGACGGGCGGTGACGGCGCGGACACACTCTTTGGTGGTGCTGGCATCGACACATTGAGTGGCGGCGGCGGAGCGGACGATCTGCGAGGTGAAGGTGGCAATGATACCATCGACGGCGGAGCGGACAGCGATCGAATCAACGAAGTGCTTGATACCACAGTGACGATTGTTGGGCTCAATATCATAACCGTCGATCTGGGTAACGATACGATTACTAATGTCGAACGTATCAATGTGCTCGGCGGAGCGGGCAGCAACTTTATTGACGCACGACAGGCGTCAGTCCCCGTATTACTTTCCGGAGGCGTTGGCAACGACACGCTGCTGGGCGGTTCCAAAGTCGATATTATTGATGGCGGCGAAGGCAACGATGTGATCTCGGGCGGAGCCAGTAACGACATTCTGGAAGGCGGCGCCGGGACAGACATCGTGTACGAAGTCGCGAATGCCGACTTCACTCTGGTGGGGACCCAGCTCTCATCCAGCGCTACCGGAACGGAGACCGCCGCTAACGTGGAAGGCTTTGTGCTGGTCGGTGGTACGTCCAACAACAAGTTTGACGCGAGCGCATCCAGTGTTGCCGTGACTCTGCTGGGCGCTGCTGGCAATGACACGCTGCTGGGCAGTGGTTTCGCGGACGTTCTGATTGGCGGGCAGCGCAGCAACGTGAATGCAGGTATGGACTCGCTGGTGGGTAACGCAGGCGCGGACGTCTTTGAGAACGACTCCGAAGATCAGCGAGTCACAGGAGCTGGCGACCAGGTTGTGGCGAATGTCTTCGCCTCACTACCAACCTGGATAGACGCGATCTAGTAACGACTCGTCGGTCGGAAGTTGGCGGCCAATCGGCGGCTCATTCGCGGTTGCCGACTGTCGCTGTTACGACGGTCGACCGGTACCATCACGTCGCATTCGTGTCGCTATCGGGGGATGGTCCATGTCGCGATTTCTGCTCGTATCGCTTGCCATCGTCGAAGTGCTGTTCAGCTTCTCCCTGGGTGCCTCAAGGGCCGACGAAGCGACAGCGTTGGCAGAGTTGATTGATCGGCAGATCCAGACTCGGCTTGAGTCTGAAAAGCTGACTTACGCACCGCAGGCTGATGACGCGGAGTTCATTCGACGGGTGTCCCTTGATCTGCACGGAGTTGTTCCAGCCGCCGATCGAACTACGCAGTTCCTGAACAGCTCTGATCCCAACAAGCAAGCGCAGTTGATTGAGGAGCTACTAGCTAGCCCACGGTTTGGCGAGTACTTCGGAGACGTGTGGCGCAAGCGGTTCATCTCGCCCCTGGCGACCGATCAGCGTGTGCAGTCGGACAAGTTTGCCGGTTGGCTGGCCGCTCGGTTCAACAACAACGATGGCTGGGATCAGATTGCGTCCGATCTTCTCACGGCGACCGGCAAGCTCGAAGACAACGCGGCGGTGACCTACCTGATTGAAGGTCGGTTTCCGCTGAGTGTCACGGACCTCACGGATTTGAGTTCCCGTTACTTTCTGGGAGTGCGACTCAACTGCGCGCAGTGCCACGACCACCCGTTCGTGGACTGGAAGCGGCAAGACTACTGGGGAATGGCCGCGTTCTTCGCGCAGATCCAGACTCCGGGGCGAGCGAAGATGGTCTACGTGGCAGGTGTGCGGGACGATCCCCGAATGACCCTTGCGACGCTCAAGCGGGCAGACACGATCGAGGGTCTTCAGTTGATCGCCCCAACGTTCCTGGGCGGCAAGGAACTCAAAGTCGGTGGCAAGCAAACCTATCGCAGCGCGCTCGCTGAGTGGACGACTTCCCGCGACAATCCGTACTTCGCTCGAGCGATGGTCAATCGGATGTGGTGGCACTTCTTCGGTCGTGGAATCGTCAACCCGGTCGACGACATGCACTCGGGTAATACGCCTTCTCATCCGGAACTGCTGGATCAGTTGAGTCGACGGTTCGCTGAGTCCGGCTTCGATCTCAAGCTGCTGTGCCGGGCCATCGCATCCAGCCGCACGTACCAGCAAACGAGTCGTCCCGGAGATCAGGACGAAGCCGCGTCCGCGCTGTTCGCCCGCATGTCGATCAAGGTGTTGACTCCCGAGCAATTGTATGACTCGCTGGTGTCCATTCTGGGAGTGCCTTCCAAGGGAGGTGGAGCCAGCAAAGGCCCGGCACTGCGTCATGAGTTCTGTCAGTTCTTTGCTGGCGATGGCGAGCCCGATCCTCTGCGCTATGACCGAGGGATCCCTCATCTGCTGCGGCTGATGAACTCACCGCAATTCGCGGGGCCGAACCTGAATACTTTGGTCTCAAAAATTCAGGCGAGTCATGGCTCACCAGATGGTGTGATCGAAGCTCTGTTCCTCTCCATCCTGTCGCGTCGACCGACGGACGTTGAATCGCGGCTAGTGAAAGCACAGTTGGATGACGGGAAAGTGTCGCCGCAGAACGCTTACCGGGAACTCGCCTGGGCGTTGCTGATGAGCAGTGAGTTTTCGTTGAACCATTAATGCAAAGGAGCCGCTGATGCGTTCTGCCATGTCACGACGCGCGTTTGTCGCATCGGCTGTTGCGGGGGTGTCCCTGAGCGGCTGGCTAAGTCGACTGGCGACTCAGGCCGCCGAAGAGAAGCTCGCCAAGTCGTGTGTGCTACTGTGGATGTCCGGTGGCCCTAGTCATTTGGACACATTCGATTTGAAGCCTGAAGGCCCCGCGAATGTTCGCGGCGAGTTTCGGCCGATCGATACGTCGGTGCCGGGAATTCAGATCAGCGAGCACTTCCCGAAACTTGCGCAGCAGATGCAGCATGCCGCCGTGTTGCGGAGCATGAGCACGCTGGAGTCGGATCATCAACTCGCGACCTATCATGTTCATACGGGTTACCAGAAACGGGCAGGTGGCGTTGCGTTTCCCAGCTTGGGTGCCATCACCTCGCACGAACTGGGACGTCAAGATTTTCCGCTGCCGAATTTTGTCTGCATCGGGAATGGTCCTCGCCAGTCGACGCGCTCGGGGTTCCTTGGTCCTGACCATCAGCCCTTGGATGTGCTGAATCCTGAACGAGGCACCGACTACTTGGAGTCTCTGGCCAGTGAAGAGGAATTCGCGCGGCAATATGGATTGCTGGGGCGTCTGAATTCTTCGTTCCAGAAGGTCTACCGTGCGGACTCGGCTCGCGCGCATGCCTCGGCGCTGGAGCGAGCAGTACGGATGATGAACGCCGAGCAGAAGCGGGCGTTCGACTTGTCGCAGGAACCCGAAGCGGTACGCGAGCGGTATGGACGCGGTAGTTTCGGGCAAGGCTGCCTTATGGCGCGCCGATTGATCGAGACCGAAGTTCGCTTCGTCGAAGTGATGATGGGCGACGGCGTCGGTTGGGACACCCACAACAATAACTTCCCCCGCACCAAGTCCTTGTCTCTTGAGGCCGATGCGGCGATGGCAACGCTCATCGACGATCTGCGGGCGCGAGGACGACTCGATTCCACCCTAATCATCTGGATGGGTGAGTTTGGTCGGAGTCCGCAGATCACGAGTGGTGCTGGCCGCAACCACTGGGCTCGCGCCTGGAGTACCGTTCTGGCCGGTGGCGGAATTCGGGGCGGACAAGTCGTGGGGCGCACCGATGAGCAAGCGGCGCAGGTTGTTGATCGCCCCATCGGTGTGAGCGATTTTCTAGCGACCGTCTGCACCGTCCTGGGCATCGACCATGCACGCGAGAATCAGGCGCCGGGCGTGAAGCGACCCATCTCGATTGTGGATAGCAGCAAAAAGGTCACGGTGATCTCTGAAGTGCTCTAACCCGACCTTACGCAAAGTTTCGTAGCGGGGAGCAGCTTAGCGGCAACCACAGCCATGGGCGGCGAATTCAGAGCGAGCCTGATTCGACCCATCCAGCGGGCACTTCGACAACAGCAGGTAGCAAAACGGAGAGGGCGGGATTCGAACCCGCGGTGAAGTTTCCCCCACGCCGCTTTAGCAAAGCGGTGCATTCGGCCACTCTGCCACCTCTCCGGGTCAATTTGGCCGCGGGAATAATAGTCCGTGACGCCCTGAAAGCAAGCTGTCACCCGGCGTGAGTTCGGTGTACTACCGCTCCAAACGCCAACTCGGCGGAATTATCGGCAAAGGGGCGGAGAGTCGCCGCGAACGGCCGCCGGCGTCACAATACTTACAGCCCGTAGAGCCTGCCCTCGGCGGGCGGGCGTTTATGAAGTCTGCTGAACTCAATCAACTATGACTGACAAATGTCTTTTTCGAGGTCTTCCCCGGCAAATCCTGCGGCGTATGGCGAGCCTGCTGGCGCTGGTGACTCAGTGGGTGCTGCTGAGTTCCTCGGCCAGCGCCGGGCCGATGGTGCACCACATTGAATCGACGTTGCCGCGCTGCGGACAGCGCGGAACGACGGTCGAAGTCACGCTGCAGGGTGTCTTTCTGAAAGACCCGCGTGAGATCGTCTTCTTCCGGCCGGGCATCAAAGCGGTCGAAGTTCAACAACTGCCGCCGCTGACTCCGCAGGTGCTGGTGCACAGCGGTCGGCTGGAAGAGCAGGTGCGCTGCAAATTCGTCATCGAGTCGGATTGCCCGCTGGGTGAACATCCCTTCCGGATGCGCACGGCGACGGAACTCACACTGTTGAGCACGTTCTGGGTGACTCCGTTTGAAGTCATCCCTGAAGGTGAACCCGGTCAAGGCGGCAATGACACGCTGGCGAGCGCCAAGTCCGTGCCGCGCAACGCGACGGTGCACGGTCGCGTGGACACGGGCCGCTTCGCGGATCGGGACCTGTACCGCGTTGCTGGGAAAGCGGGCGAGCATCTGTCAGTCGAAGTGACGTCCGTGTGGCTGACCGAAAAGTTCTACGCGGATTCTGAGTTCGATCTGATGGTCCGCATCCTCGACGCTGAGGAACACGAACTCGCCCGCAACGATGACAGCGCGCTGCATGTGCAAGACCCGATCGCCTCCGTACTGCTGCCCAAGGACGGAGACTACGTCGTTGAAGTCAGGCAGCGGATCTTCAAAGGCGGCAGCAACGTTTATTACCTCGCTCACATCGGAGCGAACCTGCGACCGCTGGCGGCTTATCCGGCCGGTGGCCGCGCCGGGAAGCCGTTGACGACAACCTTGCTGGGAGATCCCGCCGGGAAGCTGGAGCGTTCCATCAAGCTGCCCGATCAACCTGGCAGTTTCGACCACTACGAAGACGCGCCGACGCCGCTGCCGCTGCGTGTTTCCGAGTACGACAACGTGCTGGAGGAACAGCAAGCCAAGGAGACTCAAGTTGCTCAGCTACCAGCCGCGCTGAATGGCATCATTGATCAGCCCGGCGACGCGGATGGGTTCCGGCTGAAGGTCAAGAAGGGCGACCGCTATCGCGTGCGTGTCTTTGCGAGAGCACTCGGCACGCCACTCGATCCGCGAGTGACCTTGCGGCACGTTGACGCCAATCAACCGGAGATCGAGGGCGATGATGCCTCGCATGCGGATCGTGATCTGATTGGCGTTTCCACTTCGTTTCACCGCAAGGAACTGCTCGACCCGTCGTTCGTCTGGGAACCCAAACATGACGGCGAGTACATCCTCACCATCACCGACATGCGGAGCCTCGGCGATCCAACGTCCGTCTATCGCATCGAAGTCGAACCGACCCGCGACGCCGTGCACACCTACCTCTATGCGGCCGTCATCGACAGCGCAGAATGTCCTCGGCTGACGAGCATCGCGATCCCGCAGGGCAATCGCTGGACGGTCAATGTACTGTTGGCGGAGGCTCAAGGCAGTCGCTTCAAGGGAGAACTCGACATCATCGCGAAGGGGTTGCCGCAAGGCGTGCGGATGATCGCGCCGCGCGTTCGCGAGGGACAAAAGTCAGTGCCGGTACAGTTCATCGCCGAACCCGACACGAAGCAACTGGGGACGTTGATTGAACTCGAAGCACAACCAGCGGATGGTTCGCGCCGCATCGAAAGCGGATCGCACCAGGCTTTTCCGTTCCTCAGTCATTCCGGCGGACGCGCCTGGCACTCAGTGCTTGTGGATCGCTATGCGCTGGCGGTTACCGACCCGGCTCCGTTCTCGATCGAACTTGTGCAACCGTCGATTCCGCTCTCGCAGAGCGGCGAACTGCTAATGCAGGTGAACCTCAAACGTCGCGAAGGTTTCAATGAGTCGGTCGACTTCCAGTTCGACTGGGTGCCTCCGGGAGTGCAGGCTCAGCCGACGGTGACCATTCCGGAAGGAGAGAACTCATCGCAGTTGCGTCTGTTCGCCAGTCCTTCTGCCCAGCCGGGTAACTGGAAGGTGGCTGTTACGGCGACAACGACCGGCGGCTCGTACTACCTGGGAGCAGGTCGCACGCGCGTGTCGTCCAGCTTTGTGGATCTCAACATCGCTGAACCCTATATCGCGCTGAAGAACAAGCCCGCCGCCGTGCGTCGATCTGAGAAAGCTCAAATCGTGTGGGACGTCGAACACAAGAAGCCGTTCCCCGGTGAAGCGGAAGCCATCCTGCTCGGCCTGCCGAAAGGGGTTTCGGTCGTTGAGCCGGCTCCGCGACTCAAGGCCGGGGACAAACAACTGACTTTCGAGGTTGACGCATCACCTGACGCGCTGCTCGGCCAATACAAGGAGCTGACCTGCGAGATCGTCATTCGTCAGGCTGGCCAGGAAATCCGGCAACGCACGGGAAAAGGCATCCTGCGAGTCGACCCGGCCCTGGCTGGATCCAAGTAGCCTGCGTGCTCTTTCGGGAATGTGGATTGAGCTCAGGCGACGAGCGATAACTCATTTCTTGAGAACAGATTACATCCCGCCAAGAAAAGGCGCTGACGCAGTTGGCGACAACCTGCTATCACGCCACACTGTATGCAACGAACCTGCGGGATATGCCCGCTTTTTGTTACGGAGAACTTCATGGGTGTACCCGTTTCGCAGATGTGGACTGTCGCGAGTTATGTCATTCAGCAACGGCTGAAGGGCGTGCAGCGCTACCCATTGGTGCTGATGCTGGAACCCCTGTTTCGCTGCAATCTCGCGTGTGCTGGCTGCGGAAAGATTCAGTATCCGGCTAACGTGCTGAAGCAGAATCTATCTCCGGAACAGTGCTTCAAGGCCGTCGAAGAGTGTGGCGCCCCGATGGTTTCCATCCCCGGCGGCGAACCGCTTCTGCACCCGCAGATGCAGGAGATCGTCGAAGGTCTGGTCGCGCGCAAGAAGTACATCTACCTCTGCACCAATGCTTTGTTGCTGGAACAACAGCTCGACCGCTTTACGCCGTCCAAGTACCTGACGTTCTCGGTGCATCTGGACGGGCCGCCGGTCGAGCATGATCGAGCCGTCTGTCGCGAAGGCGTCTACGACATCGCGGTCAGTGCGATTCGAGCCGCTGTGAAACGCGGCTTCCGAGTCACCACCAACAGCACTCTGTTCAACGATGCTGACCCGGAAACGTATCGGCGATTCTTCGACACGCTGATGGAACTGGGCGTCGAAGGCATGATGATCTCGCCGGGCTACCCCTATGAAAAAGCTCCGGACCAGGAGCACTTCCTGCACGCGAACGAAACGAAGTCGCTGTTCCGCCGCATTTTGAGCAACCCCAAACGCAGCTGGCGGTTCAATCAGTCGCCGCTGTTTTTGGAGTTCCTCAAAGGCAAGTGGGACCTGGAATGCACGCCGTGGGGCAACCCGACCTACAACATTTTCGGCTGGCAGAAGCCCTGCTATCTGGTGCAGGAAGGCTATTGCTCGTCGTTCAAAGAACTGATCGACACCACCGACTGGTCGTGCTACGGGCACAAGAGCGGCAACTCGAAATGCACCGACTGCATGGTGCACTCGGGCTATGAACCGTCGGCGGTTACTAGCACTTTCGGTTCGTGGGCCGGGTTTGTTCGCACGGCGATGCTGACCGTGTTCGGTCCTAAGAAGGTCTCCGAAGAGGAACTTGCCAAGGATGTCGTGAAGCATACTCGGCCAACTTGCACGTCTGGCGGTTGCCGGTCGTCGGCTGAAGCACCACCATTTGAAGTCGAGCTACCAGTGCTCAACGACGCCTAACATCCCCGACATCGCGGATTGCGAAGTCGATTCATGGGAGTCATCGAGTTTCCATGTTCCATCGCAATCCGTTTCCCGCAGTCTCCCGGCGCGATGCGCTGCAACGCATCGGTGCCGGTTTTGGAACCATCGGGCTGGGTTCTCTGTTGAGTTCACCGAGCGCCGCTGCTGCTCCATCGGCCAGTCCATTGTTGCCCAAGCTGTCGCACTTCGCTCCCAAAGCGAAGCGGGTAATTCAGCTCTTTATGCCCGGAGGACCGTCGCAGACGGACTCGTTCGATTACAAGCCCGAAGTCGCCAAATACGCCGGACAGCGACCGACCGAAGTGGATCGCAAGTCCCTGCGCAACACCAAGGGCGGGTTGTTTCCGTCGCCGTTCAAGTTCAAGCAGTACGGTGAGTGCGGCAAGTGGGTGAGTGACATCTTTCCGCACATCGGTTCGTGCGCGGATGACATCTGCTTCATCCATTCGATGCACACCGACATCCCGGAACATGCCGGCGCCATGATCATGATGAGCGTCGGGCACCTGCAGCCGAATCGGCCCAGCATGGGTGCATGGCTCGTCTACGGTCTCGGCACCGATAACCAGAACCTGCCGGGCTTCGTCGCGATGTCTCCGCGAGCTCAACCGCGCGGCGGACTGGCTCACTGGGGCAATAGTTTTCTGCCGGGTGCTTACTCAGGCTGCTACGTCAACATCGCTCAGATGAAACCAGACTCGGTACTGCACGATCTGCGGAACCAGTTCGTATCACCCGAAGATCAACGCAAGCAGGCTGACTTACTCGGTCGCCTCAATCGCCTGCATGCCGATCGCGAACAACAAGACGCGGGTCTGGAAGGTCGCATCGCTGCGATGGAGATGGCATTCCGGATGCAGTTCTCTGTGCCCGAAGCGTTCGACATTTCTGGAGAAACCAAAGCGACGCTCGATCTGTACGGCGACAGTGAATACGCGAAGGGATGTTTGCTGGCTCGGCGCATGATTGAACGCGGCGTGCGCTGCGTGCAGTTGTCGCATTCCATCGACGGCTACGACATCGCCTGGGACACCGGTCACGACAACATCGAAGGCGGACACGCTGTGCTCGCGAAGGCCTGCGACCAGGGCATCGCGGCTCTCATCAAAGACCTCAAACAACGCGGGCTCTTTGATGAAACGCTGCTGGTCTGGGGTGGCGAGTTCGGTCGCGCTCCCACCAGCGAAGGTCAGAAGGGCCGCGACCACGATCACTATGGCTATACGGTTTGGATGGCTGGCGGTGGTGTGAAGGGTGGCATGAGCTACGGTTCAACGGACCAGTTCGGCCTGAGCGCCGTCGAGAACCGCGTCCACGTGCATGACCTGCACGCGACCATTCTGCATCTGATGGGCCTCGATCACGAGAAGCTCACCTATCGTTATTCCGGTCGCGACTATCGCCTGACCGACATCCACGGCCACGTGGTCCACGACGTCATCGCTTGAGATTCACCTCTGCCTGTTTCACCTCTTGATGAAGGAACTTCCCGATGTCCGAAAACAATGTCGGCAACAGTCGCTTCCCGAGGCTCGATCGCCGCGAACTGCTGGCTTACTCGGCGGCATTTGGAACGTCCTTCCTGGTCTCTCAAGGGCTGATGAGTGCAGCGGAAGCCGCTCAGTTGGAAGCCGCGAAGCCTGCCCCCGCCAAACCGGGCAAGAAGTACGACATGAAGAAGTCCATCAACCTGTGGGCTCTTCCCTACCCCGACAAGATGACGCTGAAGCAATGCTTTGAACTCGCCAAAGACGCAGGCTTTGACGGCGTCGAGGTGAACTACAACCTCGAAGGCGATCTCTCACCGGAGGCCAGTGAAAAGGACCTGAAAGCGATCGGCGACATGGCCCGCAAGATCGGCATTCAGATCAGCGGCGTGTGCTCGTTCCTGTTCTGGCCGTATCCGCTGACCAGCAACGATCTCGAACGTCGCGCCAAAGGCCGCGAACTGGCGGGCAAGATGATTCATGCGGCGAAGCACCTCGGCACCGAGAATTTGTTGGTTGTTCCCGGAGCCGTTTACATTCCGTGGGCCCCCGAAAAGGAACCAGTTGCGAATGATGTCTGCACGCAGCGAGCCCGTGAATCCATTCAAGGCGTGCTCGCCGAAGCCGAGAAGTTGGGCATCTACTTGAACCTCGAAAACATCTTCGCCAACGGCTTCCTGATGAGCCCGCAGGAGATGAATGACTTCGTCGACAGCTTCAAGAGCGACCATGTCCGCGTGCACTTCGACACCGGCAACATCATGCAGTTCCAGTTCCCCGAGCACTGGGTCGACATCTGCGGCAAGCGGATCAAGAACATCCACCTGAAGGAATACAGCAAGCTGGCAGGCACCGAGTTCAAACTTGAATCCTTCCGCCCGCTGCTCGACGGCACGATCAACTGGCCGGCCGTGCTCGAAGCCCTCGATCGAGTCGGCTATCGCGGCTATCTGACCTTCGAATACTTCCACCCGTTCCCGCACTGGCCCGAAGCGCTGGTCTATCAAACATCGGACTCGCTCGACCGCATGCTAGGCCGAAAGGCATAGGCAGGGTCATTTGTCCCAACCTAAGACGCCAGCTCCTTCATGCATGAACCATCCAACCGTCCACGCCACACCGGCTGGGCACAGCAGGAGGGCGGCGAACTGCTGGATCAAGTTGAACATCCCGCCGATTCCACCGTCACCGCTGGTGCGATAGTCCGGCAAGGCATGCAGCATTGCGAAGGTGAATAGAAATCCAAAGACGGCGACGACCGCCGTAAACCCCAACCATACACCAATACGCTGCGCGCAACGAAAAACATTTCACCATCGTTTCTGCGAGATGGATCCCGGATCCAAGCAAGCCCCCAAGCACCGGAACAATGAAGCACATTGCGAGGCCCAGGTAGAACAAGAAAACGATGAACATGGCATTGTCAGGACGGCGCCCGCTCCGATTGTCTGTGGTCTTGGTTGTGTCGCAGTGACCACAGAGGCGTCAGCGAAAGCGTCGTTGCAACGCGAATTCCGGATGATTTTCGCAACGCCAGCCTGCGGCGAGGCCGGTTGCAGCGCGATCAGCGACTTTCTCCGGAAGCCTGCGAGATCCGGGCGTGGACAATGCGGCGGTCGAATTCTTCAAAGCCCAGTTTTGCGTAGAGGCTGATTGCCAGCGTGTTGCGGATATCGACAGCCAGCACGACTTCGGAGCCTCCGGTCTGCTGAGCCCGCTGGAGGCCGTCGAGCAGAATGCCCATCCCGAAGCCTTTGCCGCGAAAACGCGAATCGACTCCAAAGTAGACGACTTCCCAGACTCGTTCCGGAAGATGCTCGGACATCAGCAGGAGGCCCACGTCCTGACCGTCGGCCTGCTGGTAGAGTCGCCAGCGCTGCGGATCGAACCTGCCGGTGAGCTTGTGGCTCTCCAGGGCATCATCGGCCGTGCGGCAACCAGCGGTCACTTCAGGACAATCCAGAGTGTCGATGTAGGTCGCATCCAGAGTTCTTGCAAAGCGAGCACGGTTGGCAGCTTCATCAAACGCGATGGACTGCAGTGGCTCCGCTGCGGACGCGGGACTCACGGGAAGAGTCAGCGATCGATGCATGAAGAGCAGTTCGGTGAGTCGCGGAAAGCCGTGCTCAGCCATTTCCCGGCTGATCCGTCGCTGGTCGGAGTCCAGCAGGGCCTGGCCAATCCACGAACCGGGGGCATCTACGATTGATCGGGCTTGTCTATACAACGCCGCACGCAGTTCGCGGGCGTAGTTCGGCGGGCTGATGCGCGGGGCGATTTCGGCGGGCCAGACGAAGACGGTGCCGTCCTTCTGTTTCACCAGCGTGATGACGCCGATGACTCGTCCGGCTTCCTGAAACAGAAAGCAATCGTCGAGCGAAATCTCGCCGCGACGATTGGATTCCAGCATGTTGCGAATGCGGTCGGCACGTTCGGCGTGCGGAAAGCGTTGCATCTGCAGGCCGAGCGCCTCGGGCAGAGTGGCCGCATCCGCACGGCAAACGGGAAGCATAGATTCGTTCCGCAACGGCTTTAGGAGATGTAAGAGTCAAACACGCGGACGCGCTTCCAGTTCGGCTTGCACTCGTCGATGAACACCTTGTGACGCGGATGTTCCTGATATTTATCGTGCGAAGCTTTGCTGTCGAAGACAACATGCAGGGCAACGCTGTAAGCCTGATCGTTGACAGGGCGATTGAATTCCTTGCCCAGCACGCCGACCGAAAAGTAGACCGTGCCTTCGTGGCCGGACAGGTTCTTGTTGGCGGAATCAACCAGTTTCTGAACCGCGGCGGGTGATTCGTCGGTGAGATCGAAGAACACGATATGGGCGAGATGCGGACCAGCGGACATGCGAAAAATCCTTCATAGCGACAGAGACGGTCCTCAACCCGAGGACACGGCGACCAGAAATGGTCGAGCCGCGAACAGCTCGACCATGTTTTGTAACCAGCGCCGGAATCGGACACTGGCAGAGCCAGTGGCACCCGATTCACGACGACTCAGCAAGAACTAATCCAGACGCTTCACGCGGATGTTCTTGAACCACACGACGCTCTTGGGGTCGTGAGCCTGCAGAGCGAACGTGCCCTTGTCGACGACGCGGGTGAAGTCCTTACCCGCTTCCTTGCCTTCTGGCTCGGTGTAGTCCACGACCGTCTTGCCATCGACCTTAACGACGATGTGCTTGCCTTTGACGATGATGTGCTGAGTCCACCAGGTGTCGTCCTTGCCGGATTCCTTGACGTTTACCACCTGGTACAGGCTGCCGGTCTTGATCGGGTCGCCGTGTGTGTTGTTGACCTGACTCTCGAAGCCGTACTTGGGCCAGCCGGTTTCCTGGAACTTCGTATGGAAGTAGATACCGCCGTTGGAACCCGGAGCAGTCTTGCAGTCGACCTTCAATTCAAAGTTCACGAAAGGCTTATCGTCGCCGACATAGAACAGGTGGCTGCGGTCGCCCTTGGCCTTGAACGCGCCGTCTTCCAACGACCAGCTCTCTTTGTTTTCGTTGATTTTCCAGCCGTCAAAGCTCTTGCCATCGGTGATGGTCTTGAAGCCTTCTTCGTCCTTCTCAGCGGCAACTGCCAGGCTCAGTCCGCAGACGGCGGCCAGGCAAAAAGCAAACAACTTCTTCATCGGCTTATTCCTCGTGTTGGTAAACGCCCGGGCCGAACACTCGTACGACCTCTTGCTCCAACGTGAATTCAATGGCACCGGCTTCTGATCTGCAACCGTCGCGGGAAACGGAGGGGTTGGGGGTC
>JAKFWA010000118.1 GCA_021732995.1 Planctomycetaceae bacterium
CTTTTCTTCGGGAGTGCTGCGCGGCGTGTGTCGCGGCCTCATTTGGTAACTCATTCGGCAAGGATGCCCGATGTTCCTTCGCAAATACAACACCGCACTTTCCGGCGGGACTTTAATTCGCATCCCCATGCCCAAAGCTGGGGCGGCTGACTATGCGACGTCTTCGGATTGGACTCCGGCTGCCGGTGACGTGAAGGTCATTATCGATGGCACGTTGCTGGGTAACATCGGCACGCTGCCGACCTACAGCAACGGACTGTGGAACTTCACCCTCACCGGTGCGGAACTGACCGGCAAATGCATTCACATCGTGATCATCGACAGCGCCACCAAGGCCGTCGACGACAACACGATTATCATCGAGACCTTCGGCCACGCGTCCGCGATGCACCTCGTCGACTACACCGACGCCAACGGCTTCGGTCTGTCCTCTTTGATCGATATCTATTACGCGGACATCCAGTTCACTCGCGATGAAGCCAACGCGACCGATGAGTACACGGTGAGCTGGTATAAGAACGGAGTGCGGGTGACGTCCGGCATCACGTCGCCAACTCTACGCGCAATTAAGCGCAGCGACGGCACTGACCTCTTCGCTGCTGCAGCGATGACGCAGATCGGCACGACGCAGCATTACAAGCTCGACAAGACCACAACGAGCCGCCAGACGGTTGGTGAAGCTGTCACCCTGGAAGCCGTGGCCACGATTGACAGTGCGTCGCGGACGTGGACTCGAAGCACCGGGCGTGATTCCACCTAATTGGAGACCGCGATGCCATTCTTGCGCAAATACGTTTCAGCGACCGGGCTGGTCCACGTGCCCATTCGGAAGGCGGGTTCACGGGATTTCGCGACGGATTCGGATTGGACGCCAGCTGCGGGCGACGTGAAGGTTTCCAATGGTGCCATCAACGTCTCGAACATTCTGTACCTGCCGACCTACGACGACGGCTTGTGGGTGTTCGACCTCAATGGCTCGACATATTGGCCTTCCGGCGCAGCACAGGTCATTGTGATCGACTCGGCCACCAAGGCCGTCGAGGACACGTGCTTTCTCGTTGAGAGCTTCGGGCACAACTCCGCGAACCACAAAGTTGACTACGGCGACGGTGTCGCGTTCGGAATCAGCAGGCTCGCGAGCATCTACAGCGCGGACATCAAATTCGTTCGGGACCAAGCCAACACCCAGGATGAATACATCGTCGCCTGGTCCAAGAATGGCCTGCGCGTCACCAGCGGTATCACTTCGCCCGTGCTGAGGATCACGAACCGTAGCGCGGGCACCGAACTTCGAGCGGGCAGCATGACGCAGATCGCGTCGACCGGGCTCTATAAGTGGGACGAAGGCACATACCGGGCATCTCTGGGCGAAGCCCTGATCATCACCGCTGAAGCCACGATTGATGGTGCCACTCGACAGTATTCGCGATTGATCACACGCGATTCGGTGCAATCGGTGTAAGGAACCACGATGTCACGACGACGACTCACGCCGCTGCTGCTGCCCCGTGCTGACGATGATCCAGTTGCCTGGTCTCCAACGTCGCTGCTGCGCGGCATCGCGGCTTGCTACCGATTTGAGAACGCCGCCGAACTCGGCCACGACGATCTCCAACTCATCCCGTTGAGCGTTGTCGGTTCGTCTGGATCTGTCACTCAGGCCACCGGCAAACACGATTACGGTGTCACGTGCTCCGGTAAGTACCTGCGCGGCGACGGCGCCAACAACGTCGATCCCGCCCTGGGTATTACCTTCTGCGGTTGGTTTAAGACCGACAACACAACAGACGCTGGGGCGAATCGCGTTTTGGTGTCCCTCGTCGAACCGGGAGTGAGCCACACGTCGGCAAACCCAGACTGCTCGCTGATGATCAACAGCACGGGCGGCAGCTACGGCGCCGGGCATGTGCCCGTGATCGAGTTCTATGACAGCGGAGACACCTATCGCAGCCTGACAGCGACGGCCCTCGCCGATCCGACACAGTGGCATTTCTTCGTCGTGAAATTCGCTAACGGTGCCCAGTCGATGCAAATCGACAATGGCACTCCGGTGACTTCGACTTACACGATCGACACTGTGTTGAACGCCGGTCAAAGTCTGAAGCGCGTCACGATCGGCGCAGCGAATGGGTCTGTCACGGCTGACAGCGTGCTGATCTACAACCGGATCTTGACCAATGATGAGATCGCGGCCCTCTGGGCCGGTGGCAACGGGCGAGCCTATGGCTTCGGCTGGCAAGCCACGCTGAGCCGCGTCACGGCAGCAGCAGATTCAGCCAGTCCGATCACCCCGGCGGTTCTCTCTCGAGTCACGGCTGCCGCAACTTCCGCGACCGTTCTCAGCCCGGCCACGTTAAGTCGAGTCACGGCAGCTGCAGGTTCCGCGCTAGCAGTCACTCCCGCGACATTGTCGCGCTGCACGGCCGCTGCGGACTCCGCGATCGCCGTGACGCCGGCGACGTTGTCACGCGTCACAGCGGCAGCGGACTCAGCGCGCGCTGTCACACCGGCCATTCTATCACGAGTCACCGCGGCGGCGGATTCCGACACGTTGTTTGTCACCGATCCAGCGACGCTCTCCCGTGTCACAGCAGCTGCGGATTCCGCACCGGCTGTTACGCCGGCGACGTTGTCGCGCGTGACGGCAGCCGCAGACTCCGCGCCGGTCGTCACTCCCGCGCTGCTGTCACGTGTCACGGCAGCTGCCGATTCCGCTCTGCTGGGCGTCGCCAGTCCGGCAATACTGTCGCGCGTGACGGCCGCTGCGACTTCCAACCGAACCGCGCGCTACGCACCAGGCACGTCACGACCGGAACCCGACTTCTACTTCGTGTTCCCGAAAGCGATCGCGTCGCAGCTTGGTTCGGGGAAGATGGCGTTTCTCGAAGAGACGCATGCCCGCATCACGGCCACGCTTCAGAATGAGCACAGCGACAACCTCAGCGCTTCGGACTTCGACATGATTCTGTTGACGTTGCACAGCACCAAGTCCGGAACTTTTCTCAGGAAAACAATCCCCGCCACGGACCTGATCACGCTCGACGATGGCGACTTCGCCTGGCTGCTGCAGCCGCGCGACACCGACCTGATCGACGAATCGAAGACCGCTCCGGAAACCCATGTCGCGACGTTCGAGTTCGCACACTCAGCCGATCAGGTTCACGACCTGGTCGATGCGTTCGCAGTCACGGCCGAATCGAACGTCATCACCGTGACGCATCCGCTGCACGGGTTGGCGCTGAAGGAGCACGTGTGGTTCAACGTCGAAGAGGAAGTCGGCGGGTTATCACTGACGGGCTTGTTCGTCGTGCAGGAAGTCGTCGACGAGAACACCTACCGCACCGTCGCGCATCGTGATGCGGACTCAACAGCAGCTGGTGGCGGTTTGGTTGTCGCGTACCTGCGCGCGTATTCGAACAAATGGGTGCTCAGTCACACGGTGACTAAGGCCGACCAGATCTAAGGAGGGATTATGGCCGTCACGAAGATCCAGCGCAAAGACCACGGCCGTGGCCGCGACTCTGCCGACTCTCAAGAACTCGAACAGCGTTGGCAGGTCTGGGTTGACGATCCCGTTAACGCCGCCGCTCAAGTGCTGCAGTACGCCGGCTTACCTAAGAAAGGCGACGCCTACTCGGTTTCTCTGCCATCGTTCCGTTGCATCGATCGCGACGTGCAAAGCATCAGCCAGACGCCCAAGGTGCTGATGCTCGTGTGTAAGTTCAGCACGAAGTACGACGCGGCCAAGATGGAAGCGAAGGAGCTGAAGCCGCTCGATCGGCGACCGGTTATCTCCTGGTCCAGCCAGACGCTGACGGTTCCGTTCGTCAAAGACCTGGTCACCGACGAGGCGTTGACAAACTCGGCGAAGGATCCGATCAGCGGACAAACGCGCGAAGTTTCGATCATCTGTTACGACGCGACCGTGAACACCGACGTTCAGCCGGATTGGTTGCTGGACTTGCTCGACACCATCAACGATTCCGACGTCGCCATTCGCGGCCGGTTGTGGCCGACTGAGACGCTGCTGCTGCGTTCCGCCAGTTGCAGCGACCAGCTCTCTGAACTCGATCAGCTCTACTTCAAAGTCAGCGTGAAGATCCTGGCCAACCCGTTGGGCTGGAAGTCGAAGATCCTCGACGCCGGCTTGTACCAGCTCATCGGCGCGGGCCTGACGGGGACGTCTGGCACTCGCGAGCGCTGCAAGATCGGCGAGCACGACGTGACGCAGCCCGTTCCACTCGACGGCGAAGGTGTGATGGTTCCCTTTGCCGATCTGCTGGCGGATCCGGTCAACAACGTGAAATGGATCGAGAAGTACAAGAACAAGACGGCGGACTTCACCGCGATCGGTTTGCCACCGTTGCCCCTGTAGGAGCTCGTCATGCCGCTCATTGTCACCAGCGAAGCGGGGGCCACAGCACTCGACGACATGCTGGGTCAGTTCAACCAGGCTGGCCAGCGCCTCGATGTGCCCGCGCTACCCGGTAGCGCACCACTCGACCAGATCGGGCAGTTGGCCGTCGTCCGGATCCGGACTCCGTGGGCGATCGCTCGAAAAACCGATGACGCCGGCAGCTCCGCGACGGCGCTCGGCGAACGCCTGCAGCCCGGCACCGATGTTGCGGACCATCCGCTGAAGAATCCGGATTATCAGCTCAGCATTATCAGCGCGACGTCGACAACGATCACTGTCAGTGACGATGCCGAGGACCTGGTCTATGCCGGTGCGCGCGTCGCCCTGGTTGGTACCAACCGCGACGACTGGTACCAGGTCGACCAGGTGAGCACCGCCAGCGGCTCGACAACGATCACGCTCAAAGGCCAGCTCCCAACAAACGCCAGCGGCAAAACGCTGGTGATTCCGCGCGCCATGGGCCGCGTCGGTACCGCGAACCTGGTCACCGTCGTGACTCGCTCGCGTCACGATGTGACGGTGGCCATCAACGCGGGCGGGGAATACGTGCTGCTGTCACGGCCGCGTTGCTGGGTCATTCTTGATGAGAACCTCGGGCCGGCGACGATCGTCACTGGCGGCGGCAAACGTGCCATCCGACCGGCGAAAGCCAAGGCAACGGTATTGATCGAAAGCGACGCCGCGGGCGAACCCGATGACCTGGTTATCACCGACGAGCAACTGACCATCGTCAACTATGACGAGTCGCTAAACCTGCTTGCCGAAACCGTAATGGAAACCGAGCTGTCGGGCTTGAACTGGATCCCGATCTCTCCGAGCTGCAACGTCTCGCTGCTGAGGGATATCTAATGGCACGCCCGCGCACCAAGTGCTGCCCCTTTCCGACTGAGCCTGGCACCGGCTGCACGCAGACAGTGACGCCAGCGGGACAGCATCCAAGTTTGACGTCGAGTCGCTCGCTGCGCATGGGCAACAGTCCCGCGACTGAGACGCTCGCGTTCGGTTGTGCGGCTCAGCCAGCTCTGACCGTGGGAGCGTTCGGCCGGCATCGGTTTGAGTTTCCGGTTCAGGCAACCGGCGGACCGTGGCGGGCTTACTTCGTCGTGTGGTTCGACGCTCCGACAAACCTCGACCCATCGGTTATTGGTTCGCTCTCGCGCATCAATTGGGGCACTCAGTTGAAGGTCCGCCTGGCGGAAGGGTGGACCGACGCGGACGATGCGCAATTGCTGACCGGCATCGTGCTTGAGCAGGCCGCGACGAAGTATTTCACCGCACCGAACTCGTCGAACCCGACGCTTTACGGCTTCAACCCGTGCTGCTGGCAGCTCCTGCAGACGACGGCGCAGGATGAACACTGCGCTGGCAGCGAGGTCGGTTGGACGCTCGGCGTGCATCGCGCCGACAGCGCTCACCGTTCAACACCGGACGTCGAGCATGTCGCCTCGAACCCGCACCGGCTGGTCGGGGACTGGTTCGGGACGCTCGACGTCGACGGCATTCCGAACGACGACATCCGGCCGGCGCTGGATCTCTACGACACAACGCCAGTCGATCGCGTTGGCGCGGTGTTCTGCCTCTCCGGATCGACGGCGGGAGACTTCCGCATCGTCGCCCAGCTGGGGCCGCTCTGCGGTACCGTCAGTGCTCACGGCAGCTACCGCACGGCCGGACCAATTAACGCTCCGTCAGTGCCGGGAACACTGATCGTCGACGAACCGCTCGACACAGGAGTGACCGGCGGCATGGGCACTGTCGGCGGCTTGTACATGAACGACGACGGCGCCACGTCGCTCTACGGTGGAGGCGTCGGAGGATGGTCCACGCGTGACGGTCAGACGCTGTACGAGACGATCGGGGGCGGTCTGGGAGAATACCTCTCGGGAGCGGCCTGGATTCCATACAACCTGCCGTCACCGCCACCTTACAACGAGTCGTTCCAGCTGACCGCCGAAGTCACCTGGCGACGCATCAACGATCAGGACCGCCGCTATCGCTTCGACGAGCGGCCGGGCGGACTGCCACCGACCGACCGGCTGCACTCACAGGAATGCGGCCTGATGATCGCGCCCTTCGGAAAGGTCACCTTGGGGCACCAGCTGGCCATCTTCGAAGAGGGCCAGCTGACATCGAGCGGCCTGGTGCGAGTCAGTCAGGCGCTCACCGACCGGGGCAGCCTGGCAACGGATTACAATCTGCACCCGCGTGCTCCCTACGGCTGGCCCTGCCCTTGCGATGAGTTGCCCGACCCGTCGTTCTGCGACGGACCGACCGGCCCGTCCCTCACCGGCACGTATGCGACCAACCCCAGCGTGTCGCGCATCCTCAGCTGCCTCGGCGGAGCGATCGAAGACGGCACGAGGCTGGCGATGATCGTGAAGCGGATTCCAGACAGCCAGTTTCTGAGTGGCGGCTGCATCGGCGACGACTGGCTGGCGTTCCGTTACACGGTCGAAGTCTGGGTCAACGGCCGCAGCCTGAACGCCGCGCCGTGGTTCCCCAGCTTTCAGACTCTTGGCTACACGTGGTCAACGGCGACTATCCACATCGGACTCGTCGCGCATTGGGGCGGCGCGTGGTCGAATCTGAAAGTCTGGCACAACCCATGAAGCCCGCCCCGTCCGATTCCGTTCCCGTCACTCTCCCCCTTCGCAAGGGGGAGCTGGAGGGGGTGACTGACGACGCCTGCCACCTGGTCGGAGGCCTCTGCCACGCGACGGGCCTGCCACCCGGCCGTTGCCCGATGCACTCGCGCGTCGGGCGCATCGACACGCTGCACGCCTCAATCGAACGCCGCGTCGAGCTGCGGCACTCGAACCAGAACCGCTGCCGGCATCGAGCGACTGAACCGCACCGCGAAGAACCGTGCGGCTGTCCATCGATCGTCATGCTCCCCATATATCGGTGCGAGCTGCTCAACTGCGAATGCGCCGACCTGCGCCAGCCGCGCGAGTCCTCGGCGTTCTGTGCAAGCTGCACGCATCGGGCGCCGGACTCGGTTTGATGCGGTTCAACGGACGAGCGTTGACGGTGGGCTGCGTAACCGCCTCCAGGAGAAAGATCTCCCCAGTGATATCGCGAAAGGCGGTCTGTCGATCGTTCAGAGGTTCCACGTCCATGCCGTCGGACCCATCCAGACACCACCATTCATTTCCGACGATGGTTTCGCCCGTTTCGCGAACCAATTCGTCGCTGCGGAACAGGAGCCGAATCCGTGCGGGATTACTCGCACTGACAACCATGCCGTGCGGTACAAACTGAGGATGATCAAACTTCACAAGCGGCTCCCTCGAATAGCGGTTCCAATTGCAACGCTTCTGGTGCAAAACGCCCGCCGCATGGCCGCACTATCGCGCGGCTGGAAACCTTCTGCAGGGGCGGGAGTTTTCTTAAGCAAACTCCGCACCGGAATCGATTTCATCGGCTTGCAGCGCACTCACTCGTCTTTCGACGATCAGGGCGACTTCCAACGGCCCAAACGGGATTTGTTGACTCGCCGTAGTCCGCCACCCGACCATGCCTTCGGGTCCCGCAGCCATGTAGATTGTTAGAACGTGGTGCAGCGAAGACTTCTCTCCGATGCCTGCATTGGCACATTCCATCGCGTGCTGTGGGTCAGCAGTCGCGTATAGCAGAACGCTCGAATCCGCGAGGCCATCACCGCGTTTGACCAGCACGTAGGTATTACCGAAGCGGAGCACGCAATGGCGACCTTCAGCGGCTCGCTGAACCAGCCAGGCACTCCCGTTGAGAGTCCGAATCAGGCTTTGAAAGAGCTCTTCAGCGACGCGCGGTTCAAGCTCTAATTTTGGGGTTGGCTCGGTCATTGCGCCATCTCCCGTGGGCTAGACAAATTTCTGGGGCAGCTGAAGCGGTTCCGGATGATCAACGCTCGGTCTGAGCGCGGCCCCTTGCCGCTACCAGCGGAACATCAACCGGCGACTGATTTCGGCGGCGATCTCGCTGCTCGTGACAGGGCTGTTGGCGATCGCAGTGGTGTGCCATTCGCACTGGCCTTCGGTGGGCAAGGGAATCACCAGCCACCGGGCGAGCGCTGCAGAGGTGCTGCCGTAATCCAATGCCAGCCGCAATGCGCCGGCTTCGTCGTGCGCGATGCAGATCGAGCCCGTCACCTCGCTCTGCTGAATGGAGTTGTAACGCTTCAGCACGACGAACTTGTTGCCCACCTGGATGATGTGATACGGCCCTGCAGGCCCCTGCTCATCCACCTGGATCAGACGTCCCACCTGGCACAGTTCATGTGCCAGATCCAGGTACGCCTGGGCGATGAGTGTTACCGGTGATTGCGCTGACTCAAGCATCGTTTGGCCCCGATACGAATCGATTGGCGGACACCAAGGACAACCGACTTCCCGCGCTCAGGCAGTACACCCGTGCCTGCACACGATGTCACTCGCTAAAGCGCCCGAGAGCAAAGTGGACCGTGACCACGGAGATTCGCCGAGCGCGGGAAGGTCAGCTGCCATCCACTTCGAGTGGATAACCGCAAGCAAGCACATCGACGCTTCAACCCGGCTTCATAAACCCGCAGCTACAGGTCCCGCTTCGTCGTTACAACCGGCAAATTGTGTCATTCGGTGGCGTGTTTGCGACTGTCTGAAACTGCTTGGAGTTAATGTTTCAGTCTGCAGCGACAAGCTATCGGGACTTGCTGATGCGTCGTGCCAAGATGATTTCGATCAGCATGTGCGATCAATCTACAGACGCCAGCTAGTCGGCAGTACTTGCTTCGTGGATGACCGCGAGACCGCAACTGCTCGATTCCTGAGTTCGAGGGGCCAGCCGGCGATGGATCTCGGCGGCGATCTCTTTACTTGAAGCCGGTGTATTCGTCAGAAAGGTTGACTGCCACATCCACTGATTTTCGTCACACCGGACCGGCCTGACCATACATCTCGACGTCAAGGTGCGGGCATTGCCCCGTCCCAACGCCATGCCTAACGCGTCGTCCTGGCCGAGCGTGATACAGATGGCGCCAGTCTGCTCCGGTGTCTGTGTCCGCGATGCGAATTGCTTGAGGACAACGAATTGACCGCCCACCAGGAAGATGTGGTAAGGAGCCGCTGGTCCGCAGTCATCGCGCCGCAGCAGTTGGCCTACCTGTGCCAACTGGGCCGCCAGATCTAAATAGGCACTTGCGATTTCATTAACACCGAGTTGAACTGGATCGTTCATTTCCTGGCCCTGTTGCAGTAGATAACTAGCTGTCCTGACTGCATTTAGAGTAGCTCAGGTCCAAAGCGGCGGCGTGAAAATGGCGGCAAATCACCGTGGGCGAATTTGCTGGGCGTAGATCGGTGGCGGGCCACTCGTCGCACTCACAGTCGCACCGCCTTCAGCTTCCGCATGAAGTCCGGCAGCGGCTTCTTCTTCTCGCTGGCCAGCAGCCCCGCGATCAGCTTTTCCTTCGTCGGGTGCTCGCTCTCTTTGAGATGCGTGCCCCACTTGTTGTCCAAGGCCCAAAGGTCCTCAATGGACAGCAGCTCCAGGAACTCCTGCGTCGGGGCCCACTGCGTCTCGAACTTGATGTCGAACATCGCGGCCACTTGTTCGATCGCCTCGGGCGTGAGGTCCGAGTCCCATTGCTCGATAGAACCTTTGCCCCAGAACTCCGCGAGCGCGGCATTCACGGCCTTGAGAAAGGCGTCCTTGTTCAGCGACAGAGCCATCCGCCAGGCGCCGGAGTCCTTATCCAGCTTCTTCGCTCCGTGCTCCGCGAGCAGATTGAGCCAAATGTCTTCGCGATCCTCGCCGCCCCAGCCGCTGGTCATGGTGAACCACATCAGCAGCTTCAACGCGGTCGTCTCGTCGACACCGTTGTCGGCGATGTGTTTCCCGATGCGCTGCTGCAGCACAAGGATCTTGTGACGGTAGAGATCCTTGGCCCTCTGTGCCGCGCGTTCCTCGGCCAGCTCGGCTTCCGTCTTCCGGGGTTTCTTGCTGAGTGAGTTCGAGAGCGATTTGTCGAACGTCGCCTTACGTCGCTTCACGCCGGCGTCGTGATACTGCTGCCACAGTGTCGTGTTGAACGCACGGACTTCGTCGCCGACCTTCTGCAGGTCGAGCGCCGGATCCGCGGCTTCCTTCTTGCTGAGGCCGACTTCGCTTTTGGCGTGCCGATAGTCGTAGCCCTTCAGGGGGCGGGAAATGTCTCGCGCGGTGTTGAGGCACCAGTATTCGAGATCGCTCACCGTCACCTTCGCGTCGCTGCGGTGCTTCATGCGCTCCGGCAGGCTTTTCGCCAGCGCGTCGAGCACGGCCGGGCGTTCGATCCACACCAGCAGCGGCCGACTGTGCGTGATGCTCAAGCCATACTTTTCCTGAGAAATCATGTCGAGCCATAGCTTCGGAAGTTCGAGGGCTCGGAGCCGATTCGACAGCGTCGCCGGCGTGATGCCCAGGTCAGTCGCCAAGTCGACTTGCTTTTCGTAAACACCGTCGTCGAGCAAATCACGACATGCCTGGATCTCTTCGAGCTCCGTCAGGTCCTCACGGCCTTTGTTGTCGAACAACGCCTTCCGGCGTGCCTCGCCGTCGGTGCATTCGACGACCTTGCAACGGAGAGACTTCCAGCCGAGTTTCTTCGCCGCCCGCAGACGTCGTTCGCCCGCGAGAATTTCAAAGCTACCGTTGCCGCGGTGCCGAACGATCAAGTCGGTGAGCTGTCCCTCGGCCTTCATCAGTGCCGCCAACTGATCGATCTTCGCTTCGTCGAAACGCTTCCTCGGCTGAAACTTCGACGGGTGCAACGCACCGATCAGAATGTCGCGAACCTCTCCGGGCTTTTGCTCAAACGCCTTGATGAACTCTTCACGCTCCGGGTCGACATCGTTCTCGAGCTTGCGCGTCGTGGTCCTCTTACGGCGTGCTGCGGGTTCAAGTTTGGTAGCGCTCGTCACGTTGAAACTCCATGTGTAATCAGGAAACGGGGGAAGTGAAAACTCGGGGTTGCCGCAGCTGCAGTACGCATCGACCCAGAAGCGAACCTCGTAACATCGCGTGCACTGCCGCAGCAGAGTTGGATCGTCGTCAGCTGGTGGCGGCTCGATGGCACGCTTGGCGTCACTCATCGCCAGGCATCCGGATCGACGCGCTTCGCGACGCGGGCCGCGATCTGCAGTTGGGCGGAATGAATGGCGGTGCGGAACTCACGCAGCGCGTCGGGATGGTGGTCGTCGAGTGCTTGGAACGCGTTCCAAGCTTCTGCCAGCGCGTCAACGACGTAGCGTTCAGTCCGATCGAGCCGAACCGGCGCCAACGGATCAATCCAGGCATCAAAGCTCCTCGGATCTCGGTTGGCGGTCATGATTGTGTCGCTTCTGCCGTGGTGGTTTGTTGGTCCAACGCACAGAAGGCGCGCAGCAGCTTCGTGCGGTACATCTTCAAGCGACGTCCGTCGGGATGCTCGCCATTCGGGCGAAGGAACGATTTCCGGTTTGAGTTGGATGCGTCGAACCCGAGCAGGTCCAGCAGCTCGCTGACGTCGGCGGCATCGATCAAGGCTCCATATTGCCGCTCTAACGCGTCCCGCTCCTCGGGCGTGAGTTCTGTTCTGGCTTCCTCGGCGGGCGTTTCCTGCGCCGGTTTCTTCGTGTTGGCGCGATCCCACCAGTCAGCACCACCCGCGACCGTGCTGGCGAAGATCCTTCGCCGCTCGATGGATTGGGCGAAGTAAACGCGCGGCTTCTTGCTCTTGTCCTTCGCGGTCCGAATCAAACCGATCAACGCATCGCGGACGTCGGCAGCCAGGGTATCTCCCAGCTGCTCGACGATCCGGCTTGTGGTCCACCAACTGGTGAAGGTCTGCAGGAACAGTTCGTCGGTAACGCCACGCGTCCACAGTTCCGGCGGCGTCGGTGGCAACGACTCGATCACTTCAGCCAGGTGAGAGCGGTGCAGCTCCGCAGCGGTCGGCGGGCGCTCGACGGAGGGATGATGATGATTTCTTTGGGGAGGTTTTCCATAAGAGTCATCATCAGTCTGTCTATCATCATCAGGGTCAACACCAGTCACCACCGGTCTACAGTGGTCACCACCGGTCAACAGCGGTCTACGGCAGTCAACAGCAGTCACCACCGGTCTACACCGGTCAACACCCTCGATCGAGACGGGCGCGAACAGCGGCCCTTCGTCCGTGTTGACCTGCAGGCTGAACCACCGTTGGATCCGGTTGATGCTCAGCACGTAGGTGCGAGTTCCCGTGCCCATCGCCGCCATCACGCCGCGATCGATCCATTTCTGCAACGCTTTCCTGACGGCCGTGTGGTCGCAGCTCAGTTTCTTGACGGCATCGATATTGAGCTGCAGCCACTCGGCCGCGTCCCGTAGCGAGATCTTCAGACTGCGTTGAACTTCGTGGCCATCGTCTTCGTCGGGCGCGACGTCAGCCTTGGCTTCGCGGTGGAGAATCATCATTTGAATCACGGCGCGTTGAATGTCGGGCACGTTCTGGAGTTTCAGGGCCTGGTCGGCCTTGAGCGCCGCGCGGACGTCCTTCCATAGGTCGAGCTCTCCTGGCTCTGGTTCCATTCCGGTCCATCCTTCGTTCTTCATGGCAGTCACTCATTGCTGCTGTTGGTGGGGCTGGCCTATTGCTTGCGCCAGTCCCACGCGTGGTTGAATCCGTCGCGGCCTTTAGGGGCCGGTTCGATAGTTGGGGCGGCGGTCGCCGGTTGCTTAGCGCGCCGCTTGCGTTCCAGTTCCGCGATCTCGTCGACGCAAAGCTGGCAATAGTGCAGGCCGGGTATGAACGGGACGTCCTGGCAACGCGCGCAGAGTCGATCCTTCAACACCACGCGGTCGTGATGGTCACGCCAGCGCCGCGCTGGCCGCGTCGATTTCTGTCTGTCCATCGGGGTTCCTTTCGTGTTGATGGTTTGAATCAACACCGGCGCTAATCCGCGCGAGCTGTTCTCGCGTGAAGCCAGTGATGCGGGTGGCGTCGGGAAAGACAGCGTCGGGAAAGAGCCGTCCAGGCAAGCGGCCGTTCATCGCGCTGCGAACAGCCAGGTCGACGATGGATGACCAGGGCAGAGTCGCTGACTTCTGATGGCCATAGACTCGCAACTCCAGGCCGTCATCCTTCAGCACGACGACCAGATCGTCGTCAACGCGCCGCGTGATCGGTTTCTTCAGCGGATACGGCCGCTGCCGACGTTTCTTCTTTGCTTGTGTTGTCATGGTGCCCTCTAAAACAAAACGCGGCCGGCAGGCCGCGACTTCGGACGTTCTTTCAACTGCGTGGCTGAACTACTCGCTCCTGCCACTGGTCGAGAGCTGGCCGCCATGTCATCAGTTCGGGTGGCGATTCCGTCGGTATCTGCAGATCCTCCATGCAGCACTGCAGAGCCGTGGTCAGCTCGATCTCCACTTGCCCCAGCACGCTGAGGCGATGCACCAGCGTCAGCACGACAGCCAGCGAGTTGATTGTCAGTTGCTGGTCCAAGAACGAATCGCCTTGAGGGATGAGCGTCGCCAAAGATGAATCTCCACCAGGAACCAAACTTCTGCAGCTCGGGTAAGAACTGCGTCTCAATAGCCAGCTTCATTTCACGAGACCGCGGCCTGCGCTTCGCCAGCCGCACGCGACTCAAAGTGGCTGAGGACACCACGCGATGACCGTTTTGAAACAAGTCAAAGACCGGTTCGCCCCTGCATGTGGCGCCGCAATGCACTATGTCTACCCAACCGATAACGCTCGCGTTGACGGTCTGTATCGAACTGCGAAGGAAGGCCGTCGCTTTCATGGCCAGCGCTCCTTAGATCAAGGTGGCGCCGGGAACGGTGTCACGCAGATCGACGATCCGCTCGCGTTCCTCTTCGCGCTTGATAGCTTCGTAGACTTCACGTCGGTGAACGTCGACTTCCCTCGGCGCTTCGATGCCGAGTCGAACTTTGTCACCGCGAATATCGACGACTGTGATCACCACGTTGTCGCCGATCATGATCTTCTCATCCCTCTGCCTGCTCAGTACCAACATTGAAGAGCCTCCCAGCTCTGGCACTTGAAGCCACGCGACTCCATGTCGACGCGGCCCGTGACGTTTGCCAGGCGTCACTCGTGAATCCGATATGTGTCGGTGGCCGACTACTTGTTCCGGCGCCGCTTACCTTCGAAGGGCAACGTCTCTTCAAAGTCAAAGTCCTCAGCGCAGAACAACCGCTTCTGCGTGAAGGTTTCCGAAGTCGCCACTTGCTTCACGCTGAGCGCTTCGACTGCATTGATCCCGTGGCGCTGAACGATGCTCAGGAAGCCGCCGAACTCCCAATCGTGATACCTGGTGAGCAGCTTCGGACGATCAACGTCGTCGCGCTTGCCCACGCCTTCGCCATCGAGTTCGACTTCGATGTGCGTCAACTCATGGTCCAGCATCGCGAGCCGCAGGCCGTTGTTGTGGTTGCCCCACCATTCCCAATTGATGGTGATGATCGCATCAGGAACGCCGAGAGCGCGATGCTTTGTGCTCGTGATCTGAATCGTTGCCGCGCACGTATGACCGCGCACCGCCAGGACAGGACCATCGGTCCAAGTCCCGTCTTTCCGCTTCTTCCGCTCAGCCTTCAACAAACCAACCGTGACGTCGTTGTTGCACAGCTCCTGATGAAACCGCGACTTCGCCTCGTCGAGCATTTCTTCGACATCGGCGTCTTCGAGCTTGGTGATAATCCTTCCCATGCTGCCCTCCGTGTGCATCCGATATGTGTCGGCGGTTACCTGACGGCGTCCCGCATCATCGAGCGGACCTGGTCGGGTAGGTCGTCCCAGGCGGAACACAGCAGCGTCAGCGCGGCTTCCTTGTTGGATTGGTCCAGCGACAACGCTGCACCGTCGAGAAACGCCAAAAGCTCAGTCATCGCCTGACGGCCGGTCTCGGAGCGCCCGAGCTGCTGCACTGCCGACCTGATTGAATTCGTCCCGCTCATCGTTGTTGCCTTTCAATTGGCGACAGTGAGTTCAACGTCCAACGACAAACGCTCCGCCAGGTTCTGCACGACGTCGCGGTTCCGAAGCGCATTCCGCTCGGCCCTCCACGCCTCGTCTTGCAAAGCGCAGAGCCTCAACAGCTCGGTGCGTTCGTTGACCACCGACCAATCTGGATGTCGCTTCCGAGCGCAACTGAGACAGCGCCACTTCCTCTCCATGCGGACGACGTCCATCGAATGCCCGTAGTACCGGTTGTTGCAGTCGCAACATCGTCCGGCCCGTTCTGGTACCAGCACGCTCTTCAAGCGTCGGTCGAGTTCTTCAAGCTCGGTGTTTCTCATCGTGGGGCCTTCTCAGTTGGGAAAGTCGCGCCGGTTCGCCAGCGCGTACTTGGTCTGCGCATTGGTGACCTCGGCGCGAACGCGAAGCGCGCATCGAAGGCAACGGCATTCACCATCTGCCTTCCGCCGATCAAGCTGCTCACAAAGCACGTTGTTGATGACGACCGCTTTTGAGAGATGCGCCCGCCAGAACGTCAGCAGGATTCTTTGGCCGTGGCTCATCGCGGGTGTCATTTCAATCTCCCACCAACGCCGGGGGAGCCCGGCCCGAGACAGGCTCCCCCGGCACTAACTTCAGTTGCGGCCGATCACGGACTCGATCAAAGCGTCGAAGCCCGGAGGCAACGGATGATTCAGGATGGCTTGCTTCACGTGCTCCGGAGGCTCGTAGATCTTGCCGTAGCTCCGGGACGTCACTTTGTTGGCATCAGAGAACTGATGGTTCAGCACAAACTCACCAGGACGACTGTCGTGATTGTTGGCATACCACCACGCGCAAAAGCGTCGCAGCGAATACCGATCGAACAGACGATAGGTGCGACCAAGCGCATCAGGCTCGCCGCGTTCTGTCAGGCCAGCCAGATCCGCGAGGCGATTCCATTCATACTCGAAGAGCGGTGAGCTCGCGTTGTAAAACACCGACTCCTGTTGCTCTTGCCGCAGTCGCTGCAGCACGGCTTTCGTTGCGGCGTTTAGAGGAAACACGGTCGGATGCAGACGTTTGCGGGACGTCTTCTTGGCGCGGTACTTGAGCACCTCGAACTCCGGCAATGCAGTCCAGTCCAATGGCTGCCAATCACTCGGCCGCAGCCCGTAATTGACCTCGAACACCACCAACCCAAGCCACCACTCGCCGGGCTTCACATGCATCCCAAGTGGCCATTCTGCGTGTTCCGCCGCGACCTTAGCGAACTCCAAGACCTGCTCCGGAGTTGGCACCCAGTTCTCGTTGAGCGGTTCATCCAAGGATCGCCAGTACGGCACTTGAAAGATCTCGTTCATGCCGGCCCGGTTGCCGGTCTCACGAGGTCCTGCAAGCCGGAAGTGTGGCCTGACCTGACGCCAGAGCTTGTTTAACGTCGCGGGCGAATAATCCGCTTCCAGCCGCTCCTGCATCGACAGCAGGTCGCTATCGACGACCCAGCCGATCGGCGGGTTCTGCACTACCTCTTCACCCACCGGACGCCATTGCAGGCGATCGAGGCTGTCTCGATACCAGACCTTCCGGCAACTGAAGACGTTGGCTTCCCAAAAATTTAGCGCATGCCGGTCATCGGCCAGGGTTCGCTTCGCGAGCTTGCGTTTCTTGCGAGTCTCCAGACAGTGAGCGTTGTAGAACTCGCGGAGCGTCATTTCGCCGATAGGCGTGCACGTGAGGTCACGATAAGGCGCCGGATTGCTGATCCGGCGCTCTAACCCCGCCATCTGCCCGACACTCTCGGCGAGGAGTGAGATCTGCTGAGTCAGTTGATCAATTCGACCTTCGATATGCGGGTCAGGAACCGGCACCAATTTTGACGGTTCCGGACCGCAATCCTCGTCGCCCGGTGCGACGTAGACCTTAGGCGTCCAGGAGGGAGAGAAAGGCGGCTGATCATCGTGACGTGGTAACGAACTCATGAGCATCCCGATTGCTAGGAAGAACAAACTCCATGCTGTCATCGTGACGTGCTCCATTGCGTTCCAAGCTGGCCTTCATGCTCAGCTCAACATGTCCGTGCGCCTCATGTTTGGACACTGGACAGAAAGTTCAAATTGAAAACAGATGCGCCAGCCCAACTAACAAGTTGAGGAGGCCGAGCGCTGCATTCAGTAGCAGTAATTCAGTCAGCGATGGGTCGCGTTCGTACATGTCCGGCCCCATCCATGAAGTGCTCGACCGCGTCAAATCTGATTTGATCAAAAAACAAAAAAAGCCCGCCGATCACCAAGTCAGGTTCAATGACTTTTGGCAATCAGCGGGCTGTCAACGCGTACCGTCAATGAACCTGACGGCGCGGAATGTATCTTTAAGCAACCACACGTCAACCGTTTGGTTGCTTAAAAATTCAAATGGTCGTTTATGGCTGTTGCAGGAGCTCGGCTGCAGGAACGTGGAAGATGGCGGCGATGTCGTCTATCCAATCCATGCCGCTGGCCTCACTGGCCTTGCCTGATTCTAGGAGAGCGATCTTCGTCCGGATGGATCCTGAGTCGACTCGACGTCGCTCGGCGATCTGTTCGGCGAGCCAGTGCTGAGTCTGCTTCGCGTCGATCCGCAGTCTCTTGCAGTGAAAGCCGACCAGTTGAGACGCGTTCGCCGAAGCGGGCGGTGCGGTAAGTGTGCTCATGCGTGGCATGTTACTTCGCCTTCTGTTCTTCGTCAGCCATTTCGTACTTCTGAACCTTCGCCCTGCTCACCAAGCTCCTTCTTCTTTCGTGCGATGAGCACTTCGAGGTCGCGGTCAGTGGTGTCGTTGGGAAATGGAATTTGCAGTCGTATGGCTTCAGCGACCAGGTCTGGATTGGCCCGCGTTGAATGGCGCAGTGCGGTCAATCGAACTCGCTCAAGAGGATCGAGATTTACGGCCTCGGGAGAGTCCAAGACATTGCGATGAGGTGTGGCCGAATCTGCCGCAGCGCTCACGGACTGGAGGTACGCCGGCACAACTTCGCCGGGCTTAGGTTTGCGAGCGGCCTCTTCGCGTTCGCGTTGTTCGCGCTCCGCTTGGCGAGCGGCGTCATCCTGATCGGCCATCGTGGTCGCCCCCGATCTACAAAAACGACTGAAGAGCGCCGAACACTGTGTCCGGCGCTCTTCAGGATTCGCTTGGCCCTAATTTCTAGGGCTTTCAAACGAGCTCGACGGGGCTCGAACCCGCAACCTCCGGATCGACAGTCCGGCGCTCTAACCAATTGAGCTACGAGCCCTTAAGTTCAGCCACTCAGTCGCGGCTGGCTTAGGCGGGCGAATTCTAGCTAGGGTCGAATGAGCGTCAATAGTGTCGGCAGACACGACTCGGGCCGTTGAGAGAAAATTGACATCCTGAGACTCTCAAGCGGTCGGCTCTGCACATTCTGACAACGCGGCACTCCAAACGGTGCACAGATTTTGGGAAAAACTGAATTCAACGGCTTTGTGTCGCGCCCCCGCTGGAAACGGGACCGTCAGACTACAGCCGATTCGAGATTACGGGTTCACCAGGAAGTGGCAGATGTCGCCGTCCTGCATGACGTAGGTTTTGCCTTCGACTCGCAGCTTGCCGGCGGATCGAATGTCTTTTTCCGTTTTGAACGCCTCAAGGTCTTCCAGCGAATAGATTTCCGCTCGGATGAAACCTTTCTCGAAGTCGGTATGGATCACACCCGCCGCTTGAGGAGCTAAAGCTCCGACCGGGACTGTCCAGGCACGGATTTCGATTTCGCCTGCTGTGAAGAAGCTCTGCACTCCTAGCACGCGATAAGCCTCGCGAGCGAGAACGGCCAGAGCCGGTTCGGCCAAGCCGGATGACGCCAGCATTTCGGCTCGGTCGGCTTCGTCAAGTTCTGCGATTTCCGCTTCCAGTTTGGCACAGACCGGGACAACGCCCGCGCCGACCTTTTGGGCGTACTCGCGAACCTGCTGCACCAACGGGTGCTTACCTTCCAGATCGGTTTCGTCGACGTTGGCGACGTACAGCACCTTCTTCGCAGTCATCAGCCCGAAACTGTTGACGATCTTTTGTTCATCTGCGTCGAACTCCAGCTTGCGCAGCGGTTGATCGGCTTGCAGTTGAGCCAGGCATTTCTTGATGACTTCAACACGCGCCTTCGCTTCCTTGTCGTTGCCGCGCGCGGATCGCTCAGCCTTGCCGAGCGACGAATCCAGCGTTTGCAGGTCGGCCAGCATGAGTTCGATTTCGATCGTTTCGATGTCCGAAACCGGGTTCACTTTGCCAGCGACGTGAATCACGTCCGGATCGTCGAAGCACCGCACGACCTGCAGAATCGCGTCCACTTCGCGGATGTGGCTCAGGAACTTGTTGCCCAAGCCCTGCCCTTCGCTGGCTCCCTTCACGATGCCTGCGATGTCCACCAGCTTCAACGCGGCGGGCACAATGCGGTTCGTCTTCACCAGCTTGTGGATCCGATCCAGGCGGCTGTCCGGGACACTGACGACGCCTTCATTCGGCTCGATGGTGCAGAACGGATAGTTCGCACTCTGGGCCTGCTTGGAACTCGTCAGAGCATTGAACAACGTGCTTTTGCCGACGTTCGGCAAACCAACAATTCCGGCTTCCATAATGCCGCTACTACCTTCGTGAAGACCGCTTTACCAATAGCCTCGCCCGTCACGCGACGAACGAAGGGGGCGTCTGATATCAGACCTGCCTCAAATTGGCACGCCCAAGGCCGGTTTGAAGTCTCAAATCTCGGGATTCCAAGGCACCAGCTGAGCACTTTCGTCGCGCAGGTTGATCCATTCAATCCTCGGCAACCTCGGCAGCAATTGCGGAAAATGCTCGTCGACGGCGTCCGCGGCGTCGCTGGACGGCACGGCGACCGATTTCGCCAGAATCAACCTTTGAGCCGGCCAGCACACCGTCAGCCAGCCGGCGATGGAATCCGTTGTGACGGTCCAGTCGCGGGGCAATTCGGCACCGCGTTCGCGTTCAAAGAATTCCAGCCAGGGTCGAGGTTCCAGAATCGGCACCTGATCTGATTGCCACCCGGCTTCTGCATGCGTTCTGGTACGAACCACATCAGCATTGGGTAACAACTGCGAGAGCAGCCGTGCGGTCAGACTGAGCGAATCAATCGCCAGCCAGTGGCTGCGTTCTGGCCCCAGAGCGTGTAGCTGGTCCCACTCGCGCACCACATCCGCCGCCGGACCGCCACCGGCAACCAGCAGCACTCGTTCGCCTTCCAGACAGTGAAGAAGCCGCTGCAGTCGCTCCCCCAGGTCGGGCAGCGACAGCAAACTTCCTCCGACTTTGATCACCGTCACCGACATGGCAGTTTGACTCACAGACGCGACAAATCCGGTTGAGCAGCTCAGAATCGCACCCTCATCCAGCGGCTCGATTCACTCTCTTAATGGACCTCGCGATGAAGATCACCCGACTTGATGTCATTCCTCTGACCGGCGACACCGTGGACGGTGGCTGGCCTCAAGGGCACGAGCCCGAAGAAAACCTGCACACGCTCGTCGAGGTTCACACGGACGAAGGTCTCAGCGGTGTTGGAAGCTGCTTCACGTCCGGCAAACTCATTGAAGGCGCGTCGCAGTTGCTGTGGCCTCTGCTGAAGGGAGAGTCTGGCATCGAGCCCGAGCGAGTCAGCGAGAAGCTGCGGCAGTCGTCGTTCTGGCAAGGTCGCGGCGGTTCGGTCGAGCACGCGATCTCGGGCATCGACATCGCTCTGTGGGACATTATGGGCCAAGCCTGCAACCAACCTGTCTCGCGGCTGCTGGGCGGCAATTACCGCACGCGCATCAAGCCGTACGGGTCGATTCTGTTCGAAGAACCAGATGCCTTGCGGGCCAAGCTGGAAGCCACCGTCAGTCGCGGCTTCAAGTCCATCAAAATGGGCTGGCGTCCGTTCGGACGGCGCGATCGCAAGTTTGATGAACTGCTCATCAAGACCGCCCGTCAAACCGTCGGTGAAAAAGTCGAGCTGATGGTCGATGCAGGCGGCAGCGAACAGTTTTGGCCGCACGGTCTGAACTGGGCTCGCGAAACGGCCAAGATGCTGTCGCACTACGACATCACGTGGTTTGAAGAAGCCCTGCCGCCCGACGACATCGAGGGCTACATCGAACTCACAAAGCAGTCGCCTGTCCCAATCGCGACGGGGGAAGTGCTGACGCGCCGGCAGTCGTTCATTCCGTGGATTGAACGCCGCGCCGTGGACATCATCCAGCCGGATAGCACCAAGAACGGTGGCTTGAGCGAATCACGTCGCATCGCCTGGATGGCGTTCGACCACAACGTGCAGATGGTCACTCACGGCTGGAACACGGCCATCGGTGTTGCCGCCGACCTGCAGCTCGCTGCCGCCATGCCCGTTGCCAGATATGTTGAATACCTCACCCCATGTGCGTACATCGAAGAACTGATCGAGGAAAAATTCGTCATCGACTCCGAAGGCTATCTTGAGATCCCCCAACGCCCCGGTATCGGAGTCCATCTCGACCGCGACAAGATGAAGATTTTTGGTAAGGAGAGGATCACGTTTCGCCTGTGACGATGTTCTTCGATCAAGATTTTCAGCCACGGATTGAACACAGATGAAACGCGGATAAGGAAGGCTTTAAAAGTCATTCAATTGACCTTTATCCGTGTTCCATCTGTGTTTCATCCGTGGCTCTTCAGTCTGATGCTTTGCGTACTTTCCGCTGGCGAGGTTCTGGTACTTTGGCCGCGATCTCGTCCAGTTCTTTGGCGAGTTGTGTCGCTGAGTCGCGGACGTTTTCGTGGACGTGCTTGATGAGCAGGTTTAAACGCTCGCGATTTTTCTGCGTCGGAAAGAGTCGTACTGCAGCGACAGCCCATCGTTGCTCCCGTTCGTCGGACGACTCGGCAAGGCTTTGCACATACGGCTGATCGCGGTCGGCCTTGAATGCGTCAGTCATGATCGCAATCTGAGTCCCCACGTCGGACGGATGACCACTGATCCGGTCGATGATTTCTTCACCGGCACGTTGTGGGCGGTTGGCCTTCGCCAGGTCCCTCTGGAGCCGCTCCAGCTCGTGCTTCATGTTGGTCTGGCGCTGACCTTTGAGCTGATCCATTCGCTCGCTGGTCTTTGCCACGAGTTGTTCCAGAACTTGCTGACGTTTGTCGCTCGGAATCTTAGGAATCAACTCGTGCCAACCGTGGTCGAAGTGTGGCTCCTTGCGACCGACCAGCCAGGCGTCGACATACATCTGCGCCGTCGTGTTGGGCTCGATACGCAGCAAGTACCTCCACTGCTCAGCGGTGGGTTCATGACTGTCGCCAGCATTCGCCCCTCGGCGGATGGCATCTCGGAAAAATGGCCAGACTTGAACAGCCAAGCTGTTCGGCAAATGAGGATCGTCGAGGAACACAAACTCCAGTTCGCTCGATCCGCCATGACGACGCAACTGGCGACAGATCTCTTCGGCATGTTGCAATAGATCCCTGGAATGTTCGGCGCGCCAACGCTTCGCAACCGGGTCATCCAGCTTGCTGAGCTGTTGCAGTCGCTCACTGGCTTCATAGTTCTGGACAAACGGCACATGACGAGGTGCATCCGACGCATAGATGCCCGAGTTCGACAACCGCGCCGCCAGGTTTCCACCGAGGTAGGACGACCAAAAGTCCGAGATCTCATAGTAAGTATGATAGCGCGCCAGCTCGGGAATCAGACGATCTTCCAGGACGTTGTCATCGTACGGCATTTCCGCATCGAGCCGTCGATCAAGTCGATGAACCAGATGTGCCAAAGCGAAGTCGCTGGGCTGCAATTGCAGGCGTTTTGGTTTCCAACCTGGCCGCGTTCCGAACTGAGGCACTCCGAACCGCGAACGATTCCAGTGATCTCCGACTTGCGCCCAACCAAGGCTTCGCAGTCGCGCGACGGCAGCATCGGCCACCGTGTGGGCATCGACCAGTTTCGCCAGTTGTTCGACAGCTCGGCCGGCAGGACTGTCCGTCGCGTACGAACTCTGCTCGTTAGCCTGCGCTGCGATCGTCTGAAACTTCTGCCAGGCCTCAGCGGCAGATTTCACGTCGTCGAGCGCGTATTCACGAGCTGCCATCCGATCCAGCAAACCCAGCAGTTGCGGCTCGTGTTCGGCAAGATCCAACAGCATGTTGCGGAGCGCCGGTCCGTAGCTGGCGACGGTCGTTTCCCAGTCCGGTCCGACTTCGTAGTCTCGCAGCCGGGCATGGTCGATAATCCGTCGAAACACTGCCTCGCGTTTCTTAAACTGCACATCGAGCGACAGCGTCGCCGGATACCAACTGCGTCCCTGAAACGTGCCACCACCACCACTTGATCCGCGGTTGCGTCCCACATCCGTTCCATCCAGCTCGGTGCGAAAAAACACCCGCAGCTTGTCGCTCTCACCAGAACCCGGTCTCGGACTGACATGCAACGGATGCTGCGACCAGGTTGAGGGCTCATAACCGTCTTCGTTCCGGTCGAGCGGTGCAGACTCCCAGGCGGGCAATGCCTGCAACGCTCCAATGGTCGTATGAATTGGCGATTGGCCGAGGTACACGCCGTTCGCCAGAATGTCGACGTGATCGGTTTGATCTCCGAGATCAATGATGACCGGGCACTGGTCGATGTCTCCTTCGGCTTTGATGTCCCGTGTAGCGGCGAACAATCCTACCTCGCCGCCGAACAGCAAGGTCACATGCCAGGCCACCAGCCACATGATCGCTGCCACCGTTCGCCACCAGCACAGCAGCATGGCCACACCAACGGCGGCAGCATGTGCGGCAAGAATCAGGAGCACGCGATCGCGTTGCTGATCCGTCGGCTCCCAGCCGTTCTGAAGTAGCTGCACCGCTTCCGACGTCGCGAGCAACGCCATGCCACCCAATGCACCGAGCAAGAGCGATTCGGCCCAACGCGCGGTCCGACTCGGCCTCGGGGCGGGGTGAGGCAAGAAGCTCTCAATCGGTCGGCCACCACCGGCGAACCAGCGATACGACCACCGAAACGCTGCCCAGAGCAACAACGGAACTCCAATGTAGGAGCCAATGATCATGGCGTATGACAGCACCAGTTGAGCGGTCGCGTTCATATGCGCACCTCCATTCGACTTTGCAGCCGGAAAGTTCCCCAGAACGCAATGAGCCCAACGACAATCCAGCACGCCATCGCCGTTGGCACCAGCCAACTCGGCCCGATTCGGTCCCACTGAGTAAACGGCATCAGCAAGGCCACTATCACGAACAGTCGAGCCAACCAGCGACCGCCTCGCAGCCCTCGGAACGGTTGAGCTTCCCGTACCCAGGCGTAGTTCAGCACCGCCATCCAAACCATCTCTGCAATGAGAATGAAGACGGGTGAAGACCTCTCCAACGGAGCCAGTACAAAGAAGCGTTGATTGTCCAGGAGATTGCTTTGGATCCACACCCGAGCCGGTGACCAGATCAACGCCGCCACCGGAATCCAGGCTGCCAGGATCGCCAGCCATGTGGCCACGACGACATGTCGCCACAGCGTCTGCCGCGAGAATCCCTGACAATACAAATGGGCCATGCTGCTGCTACGCGGTCGGCCCAGACACAGATGCAGCGCATAGCCATGCAAGAGGATCAAGATCCACAGCGTCGTGTCGCGCATCCAGAAGATCGGCCCCGGATACAGCGCCACAAACAGCGCGAAGATCGGGACGGCGATCGAAGTCACCGGTAGCGTTTGCCATAACAACCACCGCAAGAGTGCCGGCTTCATCATGCTTCCTCACTTCAATCACCACGACTCGTTGTTTGATGTGGCCGGTCTCCGACCGAGCCACCAGGTGCGACCGTAGGTCTCCCGAATAAGACGACACGCGACGCTGGAGACCTCCGGTCGCCGGGTGTGGCTCGGTCTGGAGACCGGCCACAACGCAATACCGTTAGTCACGACGCCTCCGCATATTCGGTGCAGGCGAAGTACAACATCTCCAGGCCAACCGGACGGACGACCGCTCGTTCGGAGAGACAACCTTGCAACCGCCGATCGACATCGCCGCCGGGTGTTCTCACCCACGTAACTCGCGACGAGGTCGCACGCTTCGAGCCCAGCACACGCATCCCATCGCCCCATTGCAGCGGCACTTGATCGGCGGGTAGTTCAATCTCACGCACCTCTTCTCGAAGTGTTTCCAACGACGCCTGCAAGGTGATCTGCCCGTGCTGAATCAACACCAGTTCGTCCGCGATACGTTCCACATCAGCGATCACATGTGATGCGACCACGACCGCTGTATTGCGTTCGTTCGCCAGTTCTCTGAGCCGGTCATAAAGCTCTCGGCGCACGGCCGGATCTAGTCCGTCGGCCGGCTCATCGAGCAACAACACATCCGGCCGACTGGCAATCGACAGCGCCAATTCTGCCCACCGTTGCTGCCCTTTGCTGAATGTCCAAAAGCGACGATTCAGCGGCAGCCCGCGCTGTTTCACAAGCTCTTCAGCCAGCGCTCGATCGAACTGCGGATAAGCCGCCGCATGCAGATCCATCAGTTGGCGAATCGTGACCCACTTCGGTGGACTGCAGCCTTCCAGTACACAGCACACACGATTTGTCACGCTGTCCGGCAATGAATCGCTGCGAGTTCCCAGCAGCGTCGAACTGCCACTGGTCGGAATGAGCAGCCCGCGCACCAACTTGAACAACGTCGTCTTGCCGGAGCCATTCGGTCCCAACAGTGCCACCACATTACCTGCTGAAGCTTGCCAGCTGATGTCACGCAAGACGGCCGTTTTACCAAACATGCGGCCGAGTTCGTGAGTTTCGATGCAAAGGTCGCTCATAACCCGCGCTCCATTTCATCAGCCACAGTTCGCACAATGTCAGCGACTTCCGATGGACTGGCCCCGAAGCCGCAGCCTTCAGCAATCAGTCTGCGAGCCAACTCCGAGAGCTCTTTTCGCCGCGAAACCAGCGTTCGCGTGTGTTGCGGCTCCGTGACAAAAGCTCCACGCCCATGCTGCAAGACAATGAATCCCGCATGCGACAGTTCGTCGTACGCCTTCACGACGGTCCGCATGTTGATCTTCAGCTCGGATGCCAACACACGAACGCTCGGCAGTTGCTCGCCCGCCGCCAAACCACCGCTGGCGATCTGATACTTGATCGCCTCGACAATCTGACGGTACAGCGGTTCGCCGCTATGTGGATCTAATCGCAAGAGCATGTCACCTGTTCCTTCTGTTGTATAACTCATACAACAGTTGGCGTGCAACAGTAGCTTTCGCCTTTCTTTGCTGCCGGTCGTTCCCAAGCTCTGCTTCCATCACCAGAGCTGGAAACAACCTCAGCGGATACCAAGCAGGAAGCGAAGCTTCCGCAGACCCGTCCCCAAGCGGAGCTTGGGAACGAGACAAAAGTAGGGCGGGCAATTCTGTCGACCAGCGTTTCGGCGGTCAGGATTGTCCGCCCTACAGACCTGGCCACTGCGGCGTTATTCTGCTGGCTGATTGACAGTCACAGCTTGAGAACCTGAACGTCACCCACGGAGCCTCTGATGGCGATCGATATCGCGGTTATTCCAGTCGCCGGGCACGGCACGCGACTCTTGCCAGCTACCAAATCTCAACCGAAGGAAATGCTTCCGGTCGGCCGCAAACCGGTCGTGCAGTACATCGTCGAGGAACTGACGAACTCACAGATCCGCCGCATCCTGTTCATTACCGGCGCGAGCAAGACGTCCATCGAGAACCACTTCGACATCGACGAACGGCTCATCAACTACCTGCGTGAGTCGGGGCGTGAAGAAGAACTCGCGGAACTCGACTTCGAACGCAAGGACGTCGAATATTTTTATACGCGACAACGACGGCAACTGGGTCTGGGTCATGCCGTGCTGTGCGCGAAGTCGCTCGTCGGCCAGCAGCCCTTCGTAGTCGCGCTGGGCGATTCGATCATTGGCATCAACGCGAAGTCGGACATCGTGCAGCGCATGGTCGAACAATTTGAGACCGCCAAGGCTGATGTCGTTGTCGCCTTCGAAGAGGTGCCGCGCAACGAGGTCGTGCGTTACGGCATCGCCGCCCCGCGCGGCCCGATCGGCGATATTTTTGAATTGCAGGACGTGATTGAGAAGCCTTCGGAGAGCGAAGCACCGAGCAATCTGGCCGTCGCCGCCCGCTATGTCTTCAGCCCGGCCATCTTCGACGAACTGGCGACGACCAAGCCCGGCAAGGGTGGTGAGATCCAGCTTACGGACGCCATGCGTTCGCTGCTGAAGAAGGGAGCCAAAGGCATCGGCCTGCGATTGCCCGCCAGCGAACCGCGTTTCGACATCGGCAACTACGAAAGCTACTACCAGGCATTCGTCGACTTCGCCCTCGCCGACCCTGATCACGGCCCCGCCTTGCGGGAACACCTGAAGCGAACGCTCAAGTAGGCCGCGTAAGAACTGTCGCAAACTCTGTCCCTAACAGTATTTCCGCTAGTACCGACAAGACCGTTTGTGACGCTGCGAGGGATCGTTCAGACCTCTCGCGAAAACGAACCAGCGAGGCCCGAAACAATTCGTTGGGGCAAGTTGCATCCCCCGAAATCCCTGCCTATAGTCCGCCCCGCTTGCAAAGGACAGGTAGCTCAGTTGGTAGAGCACAGGACTGAAAATCCTGGTGTCGCCGGTTCGATCCCGGCCCTGTCCACTCGGTTGTGAGGCGTCACGGTCAACGTGACGCCTCCAACGAGTTCTCCTCGGTGCCGCTCGAGTTGAGACCATCCAAGCCGCGTCCCGACAATCGTCAGCCTGGCGCAATGCGGACCAACTGACTTTCATCCCTCGCTGCTGATGTCGTTCCATTTCCGCTCAATGGAACTGCGAACATCCGCCGTGAGTTCCAAACGCATCTCCACTTCATCCAGTCCCGCGGCAATCCCGTCGGTCGTTCGTCCCTGAACCGCGAAGCCGAAGCGTAGAAAAAAGGGATCTATAAGTTGGCTTGTTCCGAGCCGTACAGCATTCACGCCAGCCTCTTGGATGATGCGATTCAGACGCGCGAAAAGCAGGAACTCGCCGAGGTGTTTACCGTGGTGACTCGAATCAACCATTCCCCAGCACAAGTCAGCGGTATCGCTTCCGGGTCGAACGCCGAAACCACCGCATCCGATAATGGTCCCGCTCGTCACCAGGACGAAGTAAGGACAGCCGGACCAATCGACGAATTCTAAGAAGCCGCTCAATTCATGATCGCGAAAGTACCGCGGCACGTTGCTCTCAAAGACGGCAATACATGCGTCGCGATCGGCGGGCAGATACTCGCGGAACTCCAAGCCCGTCAACATCTCGATCACACCCTCAGCACCGTGAAGACTCGCTCGTCAGCAGATGACATCAACACACAGACAGTCTGCTGGAGCATGTGGTTCGACTACCCATCCCGCCCGATTGGCAACTCACGCCTTTCGTCATCTTCCAGCGACGAGACCGTTGCCATCAAGACGTACTGAGCGGCGGGTATGAGCGATACTCCAGCAGGCTTATCCAGACCAAGGCGAGACGCCTTGGCCACGGCATACTACTTCCGAGTCAGCAGGTCGTAGTGCACGCGGCCGACGTGCCACATGTAGTTGGGACCATAGCCAGCTTTCGGCCCCCACTCGTTTTCGGTCGACGCTTTCAAGTGCTTGATCGCGGACTCTTTGCGGCCTTCGATGGCGTCGTTCAGGCCGATGTAAAGATTCGCATAGAATAACCGCTTCTCACGCTCGGACTTGCTGATCTCGGCAGCGTCGATCTGCTTCAAGATTTCCGCGCCCGTCATCTCACCCGAGAACAGCTTATAGACGGCCGGGAACGGTTCACGGTCATCCTTGCGATACTTCAACAGACCTTCGCGAGCCTTCTTCGCTCCATACGCCTTGTGCTGTGAGAAGTAACGCCAGATGCCGTTTTCTCGATCGACATCGTCGAAGGTGTTGTAGATCTCGAACTGCTTGGCTGCGTCTTCAAACTTATTGGCATAGAAGCGGGCGATCCCGCGCCGCCAGTGGGAAGTGTCCTGGCTGTTGTCTAGTTCGACCATCTTCTCATAGTCGGCGACCGACTTTTCGAAGTCGCCATTGAAGAAGTAGGCATCGCCTCGGCGCGAATACAGATCGACCTTCTTCGGATCGGCCGCAATCTGTTCGGACAGCTTGGCAAGATCTGCCTTGAACTTCGCCGACAACTGCTCGCGAGTTTCAGCCGACAGCGGATGATCGTCGGCCGCATGGCCGACTCCGCAGACCAGCAACACCACAAAACTCATCAGACTGCGAGCAAGAACTGTCACGATGGAATCCTCCGTTCAAGCAATTTGATGCAAAGCGTCATCCCATCAAACTCTCCCTCGCCCAAGTAACGGCAATAGCGTTCGGCACGGGATTCGCGCAACCCCGGAATCGTTCTGGGAGGGTCTCAGGATGGCAGGACGCAAAACGAAAGTAAATGCGGAGCAGGAGTCAGATCCGTTGCAGGAGTCGCGGCTGATCTCCGCGATCCGCCTTATCGCAGCAACTTCATCATCTCGGTGAGCTTCGCGTCAGCAGCGGTCCAGGCAGCGCGGTCTTGAGGTTCGAAGCGGCCGAGTTCAGACGAAGCTTTGACCACTTTACGGATCTCGGACAGCGAACCAATCTCACCTGCTGTGCGTGCTTGAATCAACACGTTGCCAAGGGCAGTGCCCTCAGTTGGTCCGGTCACAACCGGGCAACCGCAGGCGTTGGACGTGAACTGATTCAAGATGTCGTTCTTCGCTCCACCGCCGACGATATGCACGACTTCAACCTTCTCGCCGCTGAGTTCTTCCAGCCAGCGCAGCACTCGACCGTACTTCAGGGCCAGGCTTTCCAGGCAGCAGCGAATGAACTGGCCGTCAGTTTCCGGGACCGGTTGATTGGTATCGCGGCACCAACTGGCAATCGCCTGCGGCATGTCCTCAGGGGCCATGAACCGCGTGTCGTCGGGATCTACGATGGATCGGAACGCCGGGGATGCGGACGCCATTTGCGTGAGTTGTGAGTAGTCGAAGTTGCGACCTGCTCGATCAAACGAGCCCTTGCATTGCTGCACGAGCCACAGGCCCATGATGTTCTTCAGCAGACGATAGGTGCCATCGACGCCGCCTTCGTTGGTGACGTTCAACTGCAGAGCACGTTCGGTCAGCACGGCGTTAGGAACTTCCAGTCCCATCAGAGACCACGTGCCCGAACTGATGTAAGCCCACTTGGCCGTGCCTGTCAGATCGGTGGGAACGGCCACAACCGCCGCGCCGGTGTCGTGAGTGGCAGGGGCAACGACATCGATCCGATTGAGATTGGTCAGCCGCGCGATCTCGGGGCGCAAGGTGCCGAGCTTGGTTCCTGGATCAACCACAGTCGGGAACATGCGCGTGGGAATCCCGAGTTTCGACAGCAGCCCCGTTGCCCAATCGCGGCGAGTCGCGTCGAAGCACTGCGATGTCGTGGCGTTGGTGAACTCCACCACTTTGCTGCCGCACAACAGCCAGTTGAGGAAGTCAGGAATCATCAGGAACGTCGCGGCTTGATCCAGCAGCGGCTTGTTCTTTTGAGTCATCGAGACCAACTGATAGAGCGTGTTGATTTCCATGAACTGCAAGCCGGTCTGCGCGAAGATTTCAGCGCGGGGCACGCGCGTGAAGGTGTGATTCATCAGACCGCTGGTGCGTGGATCGCGGTAACAGTACGGCAGGCCGATCATCTCCTCGGTTTCGGAGAGCAGCACATAGTCCACGCCCCAGGTATCGACACCGACCGACTTGATCGATTCCCCGTATTGAGCCGCCGCCTTTGTGAGTCCGGTCTGAATCTCGCGCCACAGGTTCACCAAGTCCCAGCGCAGTGTGCCGCCGACAGAGACAGGCCCGTTACGGAAGCGATGCAGTTCGACCAGTTCCACTCGCGTCCCGTCAAACAGGCCAGCGACAACGCGACCACTCTCCGCTCCCAGATCCACCGCCAGATAACACTGCTTGCTCATGTTCGTTTCCCGATCGACTCAAAGAGGCAACTTGGCAACTGCTGTGGGAGTCTGAGAATTCCTCGCGTTTCGGCCAAGCGATCAGGACCGGTCGTTAAAAAGAAATCACCTCGACCGGCCAAAGCCAATCGAGGTGATTTCAGTCTTGGAGTTTGGTTCGCCGCAGGAACTGGGCGAACCGAACCAATTGAATTACTTCGCGGCACTCGCTTGAGCGGTGTCGGCGGCTGGAGGATCGAACGTGCGGATGACTTGGCCATTCGTGCCGTTCCAGACGCGGATCACGCCGTCTTCACCACCCGCGATGACGACCTTCTCATCGCGAGATGCATCAGACGCGTACATGTAGCCGGTTGAACCCGCGAAGTTGCGGAAGTTCGAGCCGTTGTTGGCGGTGATGAATCGCACGGTGGCATCGCCGCCGCAACTGACGGTGTTACCGCCCACGCCCATGTAGTGGATCGAGGTCACTTGCTTCTGATAGCCCTGCACGGTGCGAATTTGCTCGCCAGTGTTGGCGTTCCAGACCTTCACGGCGTTGTCAGCACCGGCGCTGACAAGCTCGCTGCCGTCAGCCTTCCAGGACACGCCCAACACATGATGCGTGTGACCTTCAAACGACTTGATGAACTGGCCGGTCGTCACGTCATGAATCTTGACGAACTTGTCCGCGGCGCCAGTCAGGATCTTCTTGCCGTCGCGTGAGAACTCGATGTCAAACACGGTATCGCTGTGAGCGTCCGGCAGCTTCTTGATGATCTCACGCTTCTCGAGATCCCACACATACAGCTCGCCGCTACGGGATGGTTCGCCACCACCGGTGACCAGCGTCTTGCCGTCCGGGCTGAAGGCCAGTGACAGCACGCGGAAGATGAACGGCGACTTCGACAGGTCCAGCGGATTGTCGGCTGCTGCCGCGCCCAGTGAGGCGACCAGCTTCCAGTCAGGATTGGCGTCCCACACGATGGCTTGCTGATCGTCGCTGGCACTGATGAGTTGCTTATTGTCGACAAAAGCCAACACGCGAACCGGTGCGGCTGAACCGATCAACGTATCGACGATCTGGCCGAGTTCACCGTCCCAAATGTGGATCGTGTTGTCTTCGCCAGCCGTCGCCAGGCGCTTGCCATCGGCAGAGAATGACACCGCAACAACCGGCTTGTCAGCGGCCTTGGATGCTTCCTGAGCCTTCTTGAAATTCTCTTCCTTGGCCTTCTGCTCGCCTTGAGCGGCAACGTGCACCGCCTTCGTCTGAGTCAGTTCTTCCTGAGCTTTCTTCTCGGTCTCAGTGGCCAGTTCGAGGCCGCGAACGGCGGACTTCTGAGCCTCTTCGAACTTCTTAAGTTCGTCGGTCTGCTTCTGCAGTTCCTTCTGAGCGTTCTCGTTCGCGGTCTGCAGATCCTTGTTGTCCTTGGCACCATCGGCGGCGGCCTTAGCTGCATCCGCCTTGGTCTTGGCTTCGTCGAACTTCTTCTTGGCTTCGCCAATTTCCTTCTCGGCCTTGTCCTTGGCTTCCATCGCCTTCTTTAAGGCTTCGGTGCGTTCCTTGACGTTCGCTTCAGCGGCCTTCTCAGCAGCGTTGGCGAGGTTCACCATCTGCTTGGAAAGTTCGAACTCTTCGTTGGACAGAGTCTCAGCACGCTTGGTCGGCAGGTGGCCACGCAATTCGGCGACCATCTGCTGGTTCTCGACCTTCCACAGCTTGGCGCTGTTGTTTGCACTGCCCGACGCGATGGCCTTTCCATCGGGACGACAGGCAACGGAAGTGACCGGAGCGCCGTGACCCATGGTCTTCACCGCGCCGCCAGTGTTGATGTCCCACACCCGGACGGTGCCGTCAGTTGAACCCGAGACGACTTGAGGACCAACTGGCAGCATCTGGCAGAGCGTCGTTACCGGACCGCCGTGACCAGGGATTTCTTTGACGACCATTTCGGGCTTGCCCGCTTCGCCAGCGGCCACGTTCCACACGCGGATCTTGGCATCTTCATGGCCGGTCACAATCTGCTTGCCATCACCGCTCAAGCACAGCGACTTGATCGGCGACGGTGTTTCAAACTGGCGCACGATCTGGCCGTTATCGAGTTGCCAGATGCGGACGGTCTTGTCGTCCGATCCCGTCACAACTTGAGCTGCGTCGGCAGAGAACGCGACGCCGTTCACCGCAGCGGTATGACCTTCGAGCTTCTTGACCTGCTGACCATTGGCCAGTGACTGAACCAGGACGACGTTCTGCTTGGTTGCGAACGCGGCCAGAGCTTTCGGCTGATGAATTGCGGCGGTGGTTGGGACAGCTCCCAAAGCCATCTTCGCGGTCTGCACGTTGGCAGGTTGTTCCCACAGCTTCACGACTCGGAAGCCGCCCGAAGCGACCATGCGGCCGCTGGGATGCACAGCGAGCGAATGCACGAAATCACGTTCGGCGGCACCGTTCGGATACATCGGCTGACCGTTGAACTGCACTGCGTTCAACGCTGGGTCGATCAAGCGAGTTTCGTCGCCAGTCGCCAGATTGAAGACATGGACCTGATTCGCGCGGCTGGCGAAAGCACGCTCGCCCCACGGGGCCATGGCGAGCGCGTAGCTCGACTTCATGCCCTTGGGGATCGGCTGCCAGTTGACCTGACCGCCCGTGGAATCTCCGGAGACCTTCGCACCTTCGATGATCCACTGGCGCAGTAGGCCGAGTTCTTTCGGACTGAAGGCTTTGGCTTCAACCTTGTTCGGCAGAGGCGGCATGTGCGGCGCCTTCTTCCGGGCCGCAACCAGATACAGCAGGCTTTCGTCCGGCTTGCCGGGGACGATGGCAGGGCCGCGCTTGCCGCCCTTCAGCATGTTGTCCACGGATTCCAGGTTGAGCTTGCTTTCGGGCGTACCGACGTTGTGACACGCGACACAGTTGAAGTCGAAGATGTCGCGAATGTCTGTTTCGTAGCTCACCGGACGGCCCAGATTGACGGCCATCGGTTCGATGCCCTTGTCGGCCGGCTTTTCTTGAGCCCAGACACTGGTCGAAAGAGCCAAGCTGGCAACACATGCCAGCAGTGCGTTTGGTCGTTTCATCGGTGACCTCAAAAAGAAACAAGTAAGACGGCGTCGGCAAAAGTCGCCATGCCAAGTCTGGTAGAACAGAAGGTTTACTGCACGTTAATAGTGATGGGCTGATCAGAAGCGGCGGGGCCGTCCCAATCGGCTTCACCTCGCACGACAAGATTCGCGACGGCACCATTCGCCGCGTCGCCCGCAGCGGTGACAAAGATCGAGGCTTCGTTCTTGTCCGCCGGAATCGTGACGGCTTCGGCACCAATCCCGACGACGCCCGGAATCGCGGGGATGGTCAGCTTCACTGGGCCGGTGTAACCGTTGATACGACTGACTGTCAGCTTCACTTCGACCTTATCGCCCTTCTTGACGTTGCCGCCATTCTGGACGTTGGCAGCCAGAGTGAAGGGTGCCTTCTTGACAGTGATGACGATCGGAGTCGATGGCGGGAAGACCTGAGGATTCCCGTTGTTCAGCGACTTCGAGTACGTGTCGGCGGCTTTGAGTTCGTTGTCAGCTGCAGTCTTGCGATCGGTCGCGGCTTTCTGAGCGGCGTCCGCTTTGACCTTGGCGTCGTCGGCGACCTTCTTGGCTTCGTTCGCCTTGGTCACTTCCTGAGTCGCCTTGTCGGAGTTCCCTTGAGCGGCAGTTGTGGCATCGGTTGCAGCCTTCACGGCAACGGCTGCTTCCTCGGCTTTCTTCTTGGCAGCGGCGGCGGCTTCGGTCGCTTGCTTGAAGGCGGCGTCCGCAGTGGCTGCAGCTTGAGTCGCGTCTTGAGCTTTCTTCGCCAGATCCTGATTGGCAGCGTCCTTGGCTGCTTCTTCCTTGGCCTTGTTAGCGGCTTCAACAGCTTGCTTGTTCTTCGTGTCGGCGTCGGCAGCTACCTTCGCAGCAGCAACAGAGTCCTGGTCGGCTTTTTGAGCGGCAGCCTGAGACTCTTGCAGCTTCTTCTTGGCAGCTTCCAGATCGGCTTGAGCCTTCTTCATCACTTCCGTCATCGCAGCCACTGCCTTGGTCGCGGCGTCGGCATCGGCGGCCGCCTTCTTGGCTGCTTCCATAGCCGTCGTAACACCGGCGGTGGCGGCTTCGACTTCGGCCTTGGCACGATTCAATCGCACCGGGTTCTTGGCGTACGGAACTTGAGCCGTCGCTTGCACGTACATCGTGTAAGTGCCTTCAGCGACGTTGTTGGGTACGAAGACTCGCAGCAAAGCGGAGTCTTTGCCTTTCTCAATGTTCACATTGGTGACTTGCAGATTCTGCGGCATGCCCTGGAAGGCCAGCGTCACCTGATTGTCGAAACCGTTGCGCTTGGCGAGTTTCACCGGCACGACGATCTGGCGACCGTGATTGGCGACTTCGCGGAAGACGTCCGTGGTGATCTGAATCGGGGCGGCTTCGTCCATCACCGACAGCATGAAGTTTTGAGCGAGCCGAGCTTGAGCTGAGTTCTGAGCGGCGCCGTTAAACACGATCGTACCCGATCGTGCTTCGTGAGCGACGTTGCGAGCGGCGGCATCGCGCGCCTGCTTGGCGGCGGCAAGTGTCTGCTGCGCCTTGGCGACTGCGGCGCCGCCGGCCTGCTTCTCGTCCGTTGCTTTCTTGTTGGCCGCGACGGCTTGCTCGTGCGTCTGCACAGCCTTCACTTTGACCGCATCGGACTGCTTGGCCACGTTGGTCAAGTTGTTGAAGTTGTTGGTCGCCTGCTGTTGTTCGTTCTTGGCGGTGGCCAGCGCCTGATTCGCGTCGGCGAGCTTCTTGTCCGCGGCAGCTAACGCGTCCTTCAGAGCCTGATCGTCTTTCTTCTGATCCAGTGCCTGCTGAGCCTTCGTCTTCTCTTCGGTGCTGGCTTTCACCAGAGCGTCTGCATCGGTGACCTTCTTGTCGGTCGCGACCTTGGCGTCTTCCGCCGTCTTGGCTGCCGCAGCGTCGGCGTTGAACTTGTCTTCGGCCTGCTTGCGAGCCGCTTCCGCCTGCTTCAGCGGATCAACCGTCTTCTGCAGTGCCATGTCGAGCTTCGGTACCTGGGCGACAGCCGCAACGAGTGCCGCATCGGCGTCGGTTACTGCTTTCACCGCAACGGCAGAATCGATGCGAGCCGTACCCACAATGCGAATGGGTTGTGTGATGGGTTTGGCGTCTTCTGCGGCGGAGAAGATCAGCGTGGCTGCGTTTTGGCCGGGACCAATGCTGGCGCCCTTGACGGTGACTCCGGCGGGCAAACCGTCGGCTGCGATGTCGATCACGCCGGCGAAGCCGTGCTGACGCAGAGCTGCGACCGTGACCGAAAGATTCTCACCACGACGCAGTCCCAGATCCCACATCTGATAGCCAGCCGCTGCCTGACTGCCCGCTGCCGCTGGTTGGAACGGAACAGCCACCAGACGGAACTCGGGGTTCTCATCGCGAATGGCAAGGTGATATTGCAGGTTCGCCGCGCCGCGGGCTTCGAAGTAACGGTCTCGCAGGGAGACTCGATAGGTTCCATCCGCCGGAGCGACGAAGCGATAAGCGACGTCGTCGCTGTTGGTGTCAAACAGCTTCGCATCGACGGCATTCACCACAGAGTCGTCCTGAGAAGCCAGCCGCTGCAGGGTCTCTTCACCCTTCTCGTTTTTGTTGACCTTGTCGATCGCCAGGAACGGATCCGCGAGACTACCCAGTCGTTCGCCGAAGACTTCAAACCACAGCACCTGCTGAGCCTTGGCTTCGAACTCGAAGACATCAATGTCGCTCTTCTGCTGGAACGCGCCGACGATTTCGGTCGGCACCTGAATCTTCTGCGGTGCCTTCTGTTCGTTGTTGGGTTCAGTCTCAGCGACAACTGGCTTCGGAGCGAAACCGATTGAGATCGGATTCGCGGCTCCGGTCGGACCGCGGAAGACATAGCTCGCGCCGTCCGTGCTGACCTGGCGGTCCTGACGCGACGAGCTGAAGTCCAGTTTGTCGGGAGTGTTCGGCAGAGCGATCTGAACGGTCAACTGGTCCAATTTGTGACCATCAATGACCACATTGGAAGGCTGTCCGCCGGGCAAATTGCGGCCAAAGAGCGTGTAGTTCGCGGTCGATCCCGGCACGCCAACTGGTGGCACGACGTAGTCCACATGCGGGCCAGCATGCACTTTCAGGCGGTAGCTGTAGTCCGCTCCGTTGCCGTAAACAGCATCGACAACTCGCAGGATGTACTCGCCGTCCGCCGGAAAGGTGACGTCCAGAATCGGGTCGACCTTCTTGGCCAGCGAGGACGCGCGACCCAGCAGTTTGCCTGCTGCGTTGGTGATTCGCAGTTCGCCCTGGAACTTGGAATCGATCGCCAGTGCTTCGCATTCAATGAGCACGCGCTGACCGGCTTTGCCCGTCAGCTTGTAGAGGTCGATATCCGCACCGCCTGCGGACTGACCGTTAACGACCGAGCCGATCTGGATCGGTGTGGCCGTCTCCTTCGTGGCGTTCGGTTCGACTTCCTTAACTTCGGGCAGTTGTCCGATGGAGAAGATGCGCGGGTTGCTGGTGCCGTAGAGTCCGTGCACGCGGGCTTCATAAGGCCCCGTCGGGACGTCGCCCGCGACGGTCACTGTGAAGACGTTGGTCGCGCCGTCTTTCTTCTTCGCCTGGATGCCCGGATGGCTGAAGAGCATGCCGTCCAGTTCGTCCAGATCCGTGCCGCCGGTCAGAGTGATCTCAACGGCTTCGCCTGTTTTGCCACCTGCCGGGAAGATCGACTGCAAGCGAGTCTGAGGCAGTTGGGCTGAGGCCGTGGCAGTCAGGGAACTCGCGGCGACAGCGCCAATGAACAATCGAACGGCCCAATGGCCAAGCGAGAATCGAGGCATAGAGAAACTCCCGAGGAGGGCACGCGACAGGCAGGCAAGCAGAGATGGTGAGGCAGGCAAAAGCAATCAGCCATGCAGGAAACTGAGGTGAAACGCCGAGATTGAGACGGTCTCTCGCTCGCGTGTTTCATCAGCGTTTCATCCATGGCTGATCAGTGACGCAATGTAAGCCAGGCAGCGTGCTGCGCAGGCAGTGTCCTCTCTTGCTCCGCAACAGAGGACGATTGGTAAGTGAGTTGAGCGGCGCCTGCAGATTTTGTAGGCCGGACAATTCTGTCCGACTGCCGGACAGGATTGTCCGGCCTACTTCTCATTCCAGGCAGCGTGCTCTACTAGTGGTTAAACAGGAACTCCTTGGTATTGATGAGCGCCCACACAATGTCTTCGTAGGCGGTCTTGGGATTCTGTTCGTGCTTGGCGAGGTGAGTGGTTGCAACCTTCAACTCGTCGGCATTCGGTTCGCGGGCATAGACCCAGCGATAGAGTTCACGAATCTTGGCTTCCGGAGTCTTCTCTTTGTCGTTGGACAACAAGGCAGCTCGGCCAGCACCATTCGAAATCTTGTTCTGGACTTCGGCGCTGTTGAGCAGATGCAGGCTCTGAGCCAGGTTGGCTTCCTGCGAGCGTTCGCATTCGCAGGCAGTGTCGCCCTGAGGCTGTCCGAAGACCTTCAGGAAGTACGGGCCGACGGACGGATCCGGCAGTTGCACAGCCTTGGTACCGGCGGGCTGGCCGTTGAAGCCTTCACCCGTTGCGGTCACCTGATGGAAGGCGTCGTACAGCACTTCCGCCGTCAGACGCTTCGGGTAGTAGCGGGAGAAGTTCTGCTTGTCCTTGAGGTTGTAATCGTTCGGCAAGGCGCTGAGCTGATAGGTCCTCGAAGTGCAGATCGTGCGGACGAGCCACTTCAGGTTGAAGCCGTTGCTGACGAAGTTCTGCGATAGAGCGTTCAGCAGCTCGGGGTTCGATGGTGGGTTCGTTTCACGCATGTCGTCTTCAGGTTCGACAATGCCACGATCGAAGAAGTGCTTCCAGTAGCGGTTCACGACGGCCTTGGCGAAGAACGGATTGTCCGGACGCGACAGCCAGTCAGCCAACTGCACGCGAGGGTCGCGGTCAGCGGGAATTTCTAGAGCGGCACTGCCGAGACCGGCGGGCTTCTTGTTCTGCTTGGTCTTGGGATTCAGCGATTGAGCCACCATCTCGTTGTGGAAGATGCGGCGGTCACGCTGCTGAGGCTGGGCACCCGGAATGGTCTTCTGACCAACGGTGCTGAAGAACGCTGCGAAGCCGTAGTAGTCGTCCTGGCTCCACTTCTCGAACGGATGGTGGTGGCAGCGGGCACACTGGATTCGCAGCCCGAGGAACAACTGAGCGGTGTCTTCCACCTGCTCGTTGATCTCGTTGACTTCGCGGTACCAGACCACCGCCGGGTTGATGCTCTGCTCACCGGCCGCCGTCACGACTTCGCGGACGATCTGGTCATACGGCTTGTTCTCGTTGAGGTTGTCCCAGATCCAGCGGTAGAAGGTGTAAGTGCCGACGGTGTCGTCAGGCTGGCGCTTCTTGTTTCGCAGGACGAGGTTCCACTTGTTCGCGAAGTAGTCCGCGTAAGCTTCGGAATCCAGCAGCCGGTCGACCAGCTTTTCGCGTTTGTCAGCGGAAGCATCGGCGATGAAGTCGCGGACCTGCTGTTCGGTCGGAATCGTGCCGGTGATGTCGATGTGGACACGACGCAGGTATGTCGCATCGTCAGCAAGCTCTGACGGCGGAATGCCGAGCAGATGCAGCTTGCTGAAGACGGCCTGGTCGATGAAGTTCGACGGAGCTGGCGTCTTGGAAGTATCGGCACCCAGCGGAATCGTGGCGCGGAAGGTCGAAACCTGACCTTGATAACGGGCCATGATCGCCACTTCACCGGACAGATCGAGTGTCTTCACCATACCGCTGGTGGTGGACTCGGCCATTTCGGTGTCGTTGGCTTCGTACAGAGCCATGCGGGTGACGTCTTCCGTCGAACCGTCGCTGTACTTCGCCATCACAGTGATCTGTTGATTCGTGCCACGGTCCATCAGACGCTGCTTTGGCAGACATTCAATGCCCACCACCGCCGGGTCGGAATCAGAACCGTAAGGCATGCCCTGGCTAATCCACTGGGCGATCATGCGGTATTCGTAGCTGCCGACTTCCATGCGCTTGCCGCCACCGTGGGGCGACTTGCCGACGGCCTTCATCAGCAGCAGGCTGTCCGCCGGAGCTGACGGGAACAGGCGGCGACCGCGCGTTTCCCGGACGAGGTATTCGTAGTCTTCCTCAGGCACGAAGCCGAGCAGCGAGAGCTTGAAACCGTTCTGGCCGGACGCCTTGCCGTGGCAGCCACCACCGTTGCAGCCGAGCTTCGTGAAGATCGGCACAATCTGGTTGGTGAAGTTGATCGGGTGCGGCGTGGCGACTCCTTCGACATGGACGGGAGTCAAAATCTCCTTGTCGCCGACCACCGCTTTGACGGTGCAGTCACCATCCTTGAGCGGCGTGATCATGCCGTCCTTCGCGACTTCGACGATGCCTTCCGGCTGTACCGAATACTTCGCCAGCGGAGTTTGGTCTCGAAGTTGTCCAGACGAGTAGACCCCCGTGACAACCAATTGCTGACGAGCGTCACGGCCACGGATGGTGACCTTCCCGCCTGCGAACTCAGGTTCAATCTTCAGCGCATTCAGGACGCCTGGATCGCCCAGTCCCTTGGGTTTGGCCGGCTCAGCCGCGGCGTTGAGGGACAAGAACCCGCAGACCAGGCCTGCGAGCGATAGCGACCATAGCGATTCCATACGCTTCATCTGGGCGGCTCCCAACGAGGAAGGATGTTTCGAACACGGCAAAGCTAGAAGCAATCAATAATTGCGGCGAGCAACGACCGTTCTGATTTCAACGATAGCTGACAACTTAAGCAGGCAAGGCGTCAATCAGTGTCTGACGCATGAATTCGGAGGAGAGGCGGGAACGTGAGGACTTAATGGAAGGCGAACTGAGGTTAGGGGGTGCGGAGACCCGTTGGCAACATATCAGTGACCACTTGATTGTCAAGACGCGGTTCCCGCCAGCCCGACCGAGACCTCACCACTCGCGCCAATCTGGTCGGTCATGCCGCGCTGTTTGTCGGTCTCCTGGCCGAGCCGCAACCGCTGACCGAAGGTCTCCAGTTCCACTCGTGTTCTTCTTCGGAAGACCTGCGGTCGTACTTTGTGGGATCCACCTTTTGCGGCTACTGGTCGCCAGCGCTCGTTGCAGCCGGTCTGCTATCGAGCCACAGCCCCGGCCGCGAATCCCGATCAATTGATGCATGGCGGCCACACGCAACGTTGCGTGTGGTGATTAGGAATCACTCGGCGGGATGAGTGTTCGTGCTTCTGAAATTTAATAAGTCGTTGATAGTGAATCGTTTATGAAATTGTGGCGATAATTGCTTGCGCTGTGGCACGCAGCCTGCCTTTAGGTCTCTCATCAGCCGACGACGGCTGGACTTCACAAGTATCTGACAACTTCTGAGAGACTCATCCATGGCCGACAACACCGCCCGTCCTGCTCGTTTCCAAATCACCCGTCTCGAAGACCGCATCGTCCCCAGTGCTCTGTGGTGGTGTGCCGGTGGTGACGATGACAACGGTTCCGACAACGGCAGCTCCAAGAAGGGCGGCAGCTCCAAGAAGAACGGTAGCTCCAAGAAGAGCAAGAGTTGCAAGAACGGGAGCTCGAAGAAACACGGTAGCTCCAAGAAGAATGGCAGCTCCAAGAAGAACAAGAGCTGCAAGAACGGCAGCTCGAAGAAACACGGAAGCTCCAAGAAGAATGGTAGCTCGAAGAAGAGCAAGAGCTGCAAGAACGGCAGCTCGAAGAAGCACGGCAGCTCCAAGAAACACGGGAGCTCGAAGAAGCACAATTCAAAGAAGCATGGCAGCTCGAAGAAGAAGGTCGTCTGCGGAAAAGGTAAGAAGTAAGTATCTGACGTTGGCCATCTGATGAAGTACTCAAGGCGAGCTGAGGTAACGACCTCGGCTCGCCTTTTTTTCTTTTACACCCTTGGCACGCCCTCACTACTACTCATCTGCAGACTCCATGCGTGAGTTTCCGATCGTGCCGAGAGTATCGAACGTAAGAGTTACGCTACTTCTGTCATCGTACGAGTTGTCGCCCGAAGGTACGATTCCACATCGCAGGAGTTTTGTGGCCTAGAGTAGGAATGGATTTTCCTGGCCAGACGCAGCAGCGGGTACGGTTCAAAGCCCGCTGTCAGCTACGTCGAAGGCCGTCTCGAGGAGTGCTGCTATGCCTGCCATACAACGCAAGAACAAAGCCAAGAAGCAGGCGAAGCCTCAGAAGAAGTCAAAAGCTAAGTGCCCCCATTGCGGTGACGGCCCGCAAACATTTCGGTACATGAAGAGCATCTACCGCTTCGATATCAACAAGGCTCGGGAGATCATCAGTGATGGTCGTGAGTCGGTCGAACTCGAACCAGACGATGTGCGCTTCAGCGTTGATACCAGTCGCATTTACGAAGAGCATCTACCGCACGTTGATACAAAGTATCCCGGCATCATCGCGCATATCTGGTATCCAACGCCAGAAGGCGAAGTGCTGCATGGCCACGTTCTTGTCGACGGCCACCATCGAGCAGCTCGGTGTTTGCAGTTAGGGATTCCATTCTTTGTGCATCTGCTGTCCGAGCAGGAAAGTCGCGACGTCCTGCTGCAAGGGCCTGACATCGACACAATTCTAGAGCAGATCGGCAAGCCTGCGTCTTAGAGGCCATTGTGTCTACCAGCACCGATACATTGCCGAGGCTCCGAGGCGACGCTGTTGTCCAACAAGTGTCGGACGAGGTGTTTGTTGTCAAACTTCCGGCCGAGCGGGAGTACTTCAGCGTTGGGCCGAGTGAAGCATTTCTGCTCCAGCAACTCGACGGCACAACAACAAATCGCTCGGTGCGGAAGGCTTTCGCCGGCAAGTTTCATGAGGAGCTTTCGCGTCAGGATATCAATGATTTCCTGGAACTGGCTGCCGCGCGCAAGCTGCTAGAACGCCCCAAAGATGCCGTAGAAGACATAAAGCCGGAACCAGATTCCCGATTTGAAGAGAACGACGACGAGCTGGAGTCCACTCGTCACCAGAGCGTTCTCTACTTTCGCAAGCAACTGTTCGATCCTAACCAGTTCTTTGGTTGGATTGAGCCCAAGCTCAGTTGGATCTGGAGTCGGTCGTTTATCGTTCTATCAAGTCTTGGAATGCTGGCGTCGCTGCTGATTCTCATCAGCAATGCGCAGGATCTGGTCGCTTCATTCTCAGACGCCTGGCGCTGGGAAACCGTTGCGCTGGCGATGCTGACCATTCTCATCACGACGGTCTTGCACGAGTGTGCTCATGGGCTCACCTGCAAGCATTTTGGCGGCGCAGTTCATGACACCGGTGTGTTGTTTGTACTGTTTATGCCCTGTCTCTATTGCAATGTTTCAGACGCGTGGCTGATTCCCCAGAAGTCGCGACGCTTATGGATCACCGCTGCTGGCGGCTATTGCGATCTGTGTTTGTGGGCGATGGCGGTTTGTATCTGGCGTATCACGGTCCCCAATTGTCTGATTAACTATCTGAGCTTTGTTGTGCTGTCTGTGTGTGGTACACGCGGATTGATCAATTTCAATCCGCTGCTACGGCTGGACGGGTATTATCTTTTGAGCGACGGATTGGGCATTCCAAACCTGCGTCAACGCGGGCGTGAAGCCCTGATGGGCAAGCTCAGATGGCTGCTGTGGGGAGCTGAAAAGCCCAAAGCCGAAGCTCACGGTCGTTTGCTGTTCACGTACGGGCTGATGACCTGGGTCTTCTCGATCGGGTTCTTGAACGTCGTGCTGCTCAAGATGATGAAGTATGCAAGCAATCAGTTCGGCATCTTGGGTATATCGTTTACCGGCCTCTTGCTGGTCGTGGCCGTAAGGCGCGTTTTCACGGGATTCTTCAGGAGCGAGTTCATGACCATGATCAAGACCCGACACAAGCGAACGGTCGCCTGGGTGGGCGGTATTGCCGCAACCCTGGCTATGCTCTTCATAATACCGATCAAGTATTATGCAACGGGCGACTTCGTCGTTCGCCCCGGCGACTGGCATGAGGTGCATTCTCCGGTGACCGGATTCATCTCGCGAATCCTGGTAGACGAGGGGAGTCACGTGAAGGCTGGTGATCCAATCGTTCAGCTCACTTCTACGGATCTGGAAAGTCAGATTACGACGAAAGAGGCGGAGCTGCGCGGGGTCGATGCCACGCTCGCGAAACTGAGATCAGGTACGCGTCCTGAGCAGCTCACTGCCGCCGAGGAAAAGGTCACGAGGTTGAAGAACTGGGTGAACCTCGGCCAGCAGGAAGTTGAGCGCGCGAGAAATGCGCATACGCAGGAAATCCGCGCAGTCACTCAGCGGATCGAACGGTCGAAGACTCAATGGGAGTTTGCCAAACAAAGCTATTCTGATTCAGAGCGATTGTATCAATTGAAGGCGCTCGCAGGTGCGCAGTTGAGATCGGAACAGGTGCAGCTTGCGTCGTTGGCCAGCCAGATCGAAGAAGCGGAAGCTGACCGTCGTGTGAAAGAGGCTCACGGTATTCGCAGCATTGAAGGTGAGTTGGCTCGGCGGGAACAGGAACTCGCCGATGCCGAAAGCCAGTTGGAGTTGTTGCGTGCGGGTACTCGTCCTGAAGAGATTGCGGCGGAAGCGGCTCGTCAGGACCAGTTGCAACAGCAATACAAACACTTGAAGTCACAACGCGAGAAACTGATTGTGACAGCTCCCGTGAGCGGTGTGGTTGCGACACCACGACTCAAAGAAAAGCTCGGTCAGTTGGCAACGCCCGGGTTGCCAATCTGCGTTATCGAGAACGGAGCGACCTCCAGAGCGGAGATCTCAGTTCCAGAAGACGACATGTCGGGTGTCACGCCCGGGCAGTCGGTCGTACTCAAAGCGCGTGCGTTGCCCTTCGAGACGTTCAACGCCTCTGTCGATCGGATTGCGCCCACGGCGACGGTCCTCGCGGCAAAACAACGCAACGTGCTTGTCGTCCACTGTGACTTGAGCAACCAGGACGGTCGGTTGTGCTCAGGCATGACGGGCTTCGGGCGGGTCTTCCTCGGATATCGCTCACTCGGCAGCGTGCTGGTTTCCAAAGCACTCGGCTACCTGCGAACGGAATTCTGGTGGTAGCTGGCGCTTTGAACCGGCCCGGGTTGTCCGACCGCATAGCCAGGGGATGGCAACGCATCTGGGCCAGCAGTGGTCTCAACTTGACCTGCTTGGGGCGGTTGAGAACCCGCGACCGAGATCTGATAGACATCCAGCAATGTGCCTTGCGCCTCATCGATGCGAGTCAACAGGATGTTGTAGTCGGCCAGGTTGCGGCTGCTTGCTGTCACAGCGTTGATCCAGGCCTGCATGGAGTTCTGGTAGTCGTACAATGCGATCAGCAGCCAGTCGTCACCGCGGTTGGCTGCGGGCGGTGCTGAGTAGCGGATTCGCGAGAGCCGCAGCCACTCTTGCGCATGTTGCACTTGTCGAGCGGAACTCTCGTAGCTTTCCCATGTGGCCCGCAGTTCTGCCGCGAGGGACAGGAAATCAAAGGTGACCTGCTCCTCGAACCCGCGGATCAGGGCCAGTTCCCGCATCAATTGCAGTTCTGCTGCCTGCAGGTCGGCCTTGGCTCGCCGGTTTCCCAATGGCATCGAGAACTCGACGCCCAACGTCCAGTCCGTGTACTGGAATGCCGACATCTGATCGAGCGAATCGTCAAGGCGAGAGTCCAGTCCGTTCGTGCGATAGAGGGCTCGCAGGTCTAGTTGAGGCAGCACTCCGTTTTGGGCAACTACAAGCTTCCAGTCTTGCTCATCACGCCGCGCTCGCCGTCTGTTGAGATCTGGCCTTCTTTGATGAGCTGTTTGAACTAATTGTTCGATGTTCGGTTCAATTCGCGCGCCGTAGGGCATATCGACCGGCACCAGGACCGCACCATCCGAAGCCGGTAGTCCCATTAACTGCCGCATGTTGAACTCGGCTTGTCTGACCGAGAGTTCCGCTTGTGCTCGTTGTCGTCTTAATGCTTCCAGGCTAGAGCTGGCTCGAGCGACATCCGCGTAGATCGAGCGCTGTGACTGGTAACGTAGTTCTTCGATCCGGACAGTTTCCTCGACCAGAGGGAGCAATCCGTCAATGGCTTGCCAAGCAAATAGGGCCGCGTGCAGTCTCCAGTAGGCTTCCATCACGCTGCGCACCTGTGCCTGAGCTGCCTGTTGCACGTCCCATTCGGTCTGTCCTGCCCGCGCACCGGCAATTCGAATGGGAGCTGTGTTGACCTTCCATCCGGCGGCCCGGTAGAGCGGTTGGCGAACGTCTAAGACCAACGCGGATGAGTACGCTGGGTTGTAAGTGCTGGATGAGCCCTGCGGAAAAAAGAGGTAGCCCAGTGATGGTTCGTAGGCCAGGCGAGTTGTCGTGCCCCACTCCCAGAGCTTGTCTAGCCGCGTTCCGAAGTTGCCTTCGTCCCGACGTGTGTTCGTTGAAATACCAGGGCCGAAGAAGGCGTCTGGCGGCTGATTGATCTGGCTGCCCTCGTAGTTTGCCGAGAGGCGCGGATCGAATCTGGCCTCCTCCTTCTGGATTTCTGAGCGAGCAATCGCGGTGTCGAGTGTTGTGACGGGCTCGATGCGTACAGAGCCGCTCAACGTCCGGATGAGATCGGACTTTCGCAGTGAGAGCCACAAGGCTTCCTGAAGCGCCAAGGGTCGCCGAGGACTTGTTGCCAACACAAGCGTTGGAGCTGCCGATGGTATTTGATGCGGTGGCGGTCTGGTTTCTGTAACTGCCTGAGCCGCAGATGTTTGCAGGATCGTTGACTTGGCGTTCTCGAGGTCAGCAATGGGGGCGGATGCAGCTACCGGCTCCGCACCTTCGCCAATGTTTTCGGGCGTTTTCGAGTACTTCGCCGAGTCCAAGCCCCAAGCGCAGCCGGAGCAGGTCAGCAGCAACGCAAAGCGCGCAGCGAGACCAGACACCGGGAGTGGTCGTCTGTTTGACATAGGGAGGCAAGGCTAGGCAGAGGGAGTGCCGCCCGTTGAAAGAGGCAGCGAAGGGAATCGGATGCTAGTTCTCCCCCCAACGAAGCAACAATGCCTCTTTTCTGTCACTCGGGTCGGCAGCGTCACGATTCTCTTTCGTACCAGTTGTCCAGCGTTCGCGAGTGTCTGGGTCCAGGCTATTCGGCCGAAGCGCCACGAGTGTTCCGTTCTCTGCCCAACACCCATCGCTCGGCTGCTCACAAGCACGGTTCCTGCCGCCGCAATAATTGGAATGGGGTGTCGCATGTTGATGACTGCAGAACGTCTATTTGCGGGCATTGTCAGACCTTCGCATTAGGTCCGCGTAGATCAGGCGATGGTCGGACAGCGTCGCCGGATTGACTGAGTAACTGGAGAAGCTCCAGTCGCGAGGGATGAGGATCCAGTCGATGACGATGGTCGGATCTGTTGAGTGGAAAGTGCAGTCATGCTCGTCGGATGGAAACAGCACCGGCCAGCGTTGGAAAAGACGTGAGGCGTCCAGAGTCTCGATCGCGTTATCTCCGTTTGCGTCCTTGGCAGACTCCGGAAATCCGGATGGGCTGGAATTCAGGTCACCGGCGATAATCGTTGGCCGCGTTTTATCCTGGGCCATCTCCGAAAGCATCTTCGCGGAGTTGACGCGTACGGCCTCGAGACGATGTGAGAGATGAGCGCCGATGACTCGGACCTGCTGCCCGCCGACATTGATACTGCAATTAATACCACGCTTTTTGCCCGCGAGGATGGACTCCCACGCGTATTCGGCGGGCAGGTCAACGACCTCGGCGGTGAGGATGGGGTGCTTGGACAGGACCGCATTTCCGAATCGCCAGGTCCATCCCAGGATTCGGAAATCGAGGTTGCGTTCTTCAGCGCGAAAGGGATAGCCAGCCAGTTTCGCGAGGGTCTCAGCCTGATTGACGGAGTAGCTCCAGCTGGATTCAAAATCGACTTCGTTCAGGACGACGACATCGGCATCGATCTCGCGCAGCAGTTCAGCAATCTGCTCCAGACGTCGCGAACGCTCCTCAGCCGAACCGCCATCCCAGTTGGATTCGGCGACGCCTCGGCCGTGGGCAATGTTGTAGCTCGCCACTCGCAGCGACCGAGTGGCTGGTGCGGCTCGGTTCTCGTCTTCCGCCGGTGAGTAGATGGCCACGCGAGACCAAGGGCTGACGACCCGACTATACACATACGGCAGCAAGAGCACGGCAAGACACAAGACGAGTATGCGCCGCGCCCACTTCTTCAGAGGACGATGAGTCTTCATGTTCTCACCGTGCTGTGCTTGCATTCGGTTCGTTAGCCTCGGAACTCGTGTCGGTTTTCGATTCACCGGGCGCAGCCTAGCATGCCAGCGATTGAGAATCTCGATTGGCACTACTTGTCGAACATCACACCACATGAGGTAACCAGCATGGCAACTTGGGCTCGTCACGTCGGGACGTTGGCGGTCGCGATGGCGACTGCGATTTCGGGGATTCCATCGGCTCTGGCCGAGGACAGCATCAAGACCCTGCGGGTTTACATCGGGACGTACACCGGTCCGAAGAGCGAGGGCATCTATCAGTTAGAACTGGATCTCGCGTCCGGAAAGCTCGAAGCCAAAGGCGTCACGAAGGGCGTCAAGAACCCTTCGTTCCTGGCGATTCATCCCAACGAGAAGTTTTTGTACTCGGTGGCCGAGATCAGCGACTTCAACGGCAAGCCCGCTGGTGGCATTGCCGCCTTCTCGATCAATCCGCAGAACGGTGAGTTGACCGCGTTGAACTCGGAGTCTTCCGTTGGGGCGGGGCCATGTCATGTGGTGGTGGATCGTTCGGGCAAGTGTGTGCTGGCTGCGAACTATGGCGGCGGAAGCGTCTGCTGCCTGCCCATCGGCGAGGATGGCAAGCTCAGTGCTGCGACGTCGTTCATTCAGCATGAGGGTTCGAGTGTCGACAAGGGACGTCAAACCAGCCCGCACGGACACTCCATTAACGTCGATCGCAACAACAAGTTCGCGGTTGCGGCGGATCTGGGACTCGACAAGTTGCTGGTTTACAAACTGGATGCAGCGCACGGAAAGCTGGCCGCGAACGATCCGGCGTTCACCTCGGTTTCGAGTGGTTCCGGTCCTCGCCACTTCGCGTTTCATCCGAGCGGCAAGTATGCCTACGTGATCAATGAGATGTCTCTGACCGTGACGGCCTTCAACTATGACGAAGCAGCGGGCAAGCTGACCGAGATCCAGACGATCTCCACGCTGCCAGACGGCGTGATGAAGCAAGGCAGCACCGCCGAAGTGCAGGTCCATCCCTCAGGCAAGTTCTTGTACGGATCGAATCGCGGTCACGACAGCATTGCGGTGTACGCGATTGACCAGCAGACCGGCAAATTGACTCGAGTTGAGAATGAACCCACTCAAGGCAAGACGCCGCGCAACTTCGGCATCGACCCCACCGGCAAGTACCTGCTGGCCGCCAATCAAACCACCGACAACATCGTGGTCTTCAAGATCAACGCCGAAACGGGAGCGCTGGATCCCACGGGGCATTCGATCAACGTGCCTTCGCCGGTGTGCGTGAAGTTTTTGCCGGTGAAGAAGTAGGGATCATTTTTGACGGATAATTATCGCGGCTTTGCTTGCTCCCCTCCCCCGGCATTTGCGCAGCCCAGGAATCACTCCGGGGGGGGCAGGAGCAGGGCGCGAATAAGGCGACGCCCATTCCGCAGCTCTACCTACTAACTCCTGCCGAACACTATTGCCGCGAGCGAGGCTGGGGACGAAGTTTCAGGCTAAGCCAGACCCTCGAGCCATGACCATCTCAGCACGAAAGCGCCAACTGACGATTCTCTAGGCCTTACTCATCAGCTCGCGGAATTTGCCGAAGAGGTAGTGGCTATCATGCGGACCGGCGGAGGCTTCCGGGTGATACTGCACCGCGAAGGCCGGGTATTCCTTATGTCGAATACCTTCAACCGTCTGGTCGTTGAGATTGATGTGCGTGACTTCCAGATTGGACGGCAGGGTTTCAGCCCGCAGCGCGAAGCCGTGATTCTGCGAGGTGATCTCGACGCGGCCATTGTCCTTGTTGAGCACCGGCTGGTTCGCACCGCGATGGCCGAACCGCAGTTTGTAGGTCTCACCGCCGCAGGCCAGACCCATCAACTGGTGACCGAGACAGATGCCGAACACAGGTGTGTGACCCAGCAAACCTTGAATGGTCTTGATGGCGTAGTTGAGCGGCTCAGGGTCGCCGGGGCCGTTCGACAGGAACACGCCGTCGGGCTTGAGCTCCTTGATCTGATCGGCGGACCAGTTGCCGGGCACGACAGTCACTTTGCAGCCGAGCTGTCGCAGGTGCCGCGGAATGTTCCACTTCATGCCGTAGTCGATCGCGACGACGTGCTTGTCCTCGCCGGGCGCGTCGGCCTGCAGGCCTTCGTAGCCGGGAGTGATCGGGCTGCGGACCAGCGAGTTGAGCGACTCAGACCAGACGCGGCTTTCCTTCGGCATCACTTCCTGCACGAGGTCAATACCGACCAGCGTCGGGCTCTTGCGAGCTTTCGAGACGAGTGAATCGTTATCCATGTCGACGGTCGAAATCAGGCCGGTCATCGCGCCCTGAGTTCGAATGCGGCGGACGAGAGCTCGCGTGTCGATGCCCTCCAGTCCAATCACACCCGCGTCGGCGAGGTACTTATCCAGCGTTTGGTTTGAGCGGTAGTTGCTTTCGTGTTCGCACAGTTCGCGAACGATAAAACCGCGAATCGCCGTGCCTTTGCTCTCAACATCTTCCGGGTTGATGCCGGAGTTGCCGATCAGCGGATACGTCATCGTGACGATCTGTCCGCAATAAGACGGATCTGTCAGGATCTCTTGATAACCGGTGAGGCTCGTGTTGAAACAAACTTCCCCGTAGACCTCGCCTTCCGCTCCGAACGCTCGGCCTTCAAAGACGGTTCCATCAACCAGTGCGAGTTTGGCTGGACGACTCATTCTGTGGACACACCCCTATTGCAGTTACGTGACGGGTTGGCGATTTTTAGCAGGGCTGCGACCCAAAGGCGAGCAGCCAGCGACCGCGCGAAAACAAAGCGATCCCAACTGCGGGAATCACTGTCTTTGAGCCCGATTAACTGAGGTAGGGCGGACAATCCGGTCCGCCTTGTCCACCACAGCAAAGACGGACAGGATTGTCCGTCCTACTGCGAACACCAACACTACGACGGATTCGTCGCAACTATTTGGCCCCATTATGCCTGAGTCCGCTGTCGCACTGCAGATTCGCGAGATCGAGATCCTCTGGGATGATCTCCAGATCACCTACGCGCGCAGCGGCGGTCCCGGCGGCCAGAACGTCAACAAGGTCAACACCAAGGTGCAGCTCGGCTGGTCCCCGGCCAAATTGCCAGAAGGAATTCGCCAGCGTTTCCATGAACGCTTCGCCAGCCGCATCCAAACGGACGGCGAGATCACGATCGTCGGTCAGGAGTTCCGCGACCAGAAGCGCAACCTGGAAGCCTGCGTTGAAAAGCTGCGTGAGATGATCGTCAGCGTGCTGAACCCACCCAAACGCCGCCGCCCCACGAAGCCAACACGAGGCTCCGTGGAACGCCGCATCAAAGAGAAGAAGCAGCAGACCGAACGCAAACAACAACGCCGTGTTCGGGACGTTGAGTAGGACACCGCGGACTTAGCAGAATGGAATCAGTAGTGCGGAGGCCGATCTTCTTCGGGGGTCGGAAACTGATCCGCTTGGGCTGCTGATTCAAAGCTGTCTTTGAATTTTCGCAGTTCGCGTTTGAGATCGTCGATCTCATTCTGCTGCGCGAGCACAACTTGATGAAGTTGCTCGAATTCGTGCTGCAGATGCATCAGCACCTCTTGCGCGGCGATCAACTGCTGTGCGAAATCCGAAACGCTGCTCATAGATGACTTCAAATGCGACTATTTCGTCTTCGAGCCACCGAGGATCGACGAGCGGCCAGTCGTGGCTGGTTTAGCGGCAGCTTCCGGCTTGAGTAGCGGCACGTCAATCAGCTTGGGTTTGGGATCGAAAATCACCGGATCCGGCGTCGCTCCGGGAATCACGATGCCTTCGCCTGCCAACAGCGGCTTGCCATTCGGCCCAGCGATGGTTTTGGCGCCGAAGACGTCCACCATTTGAGCAATTCTCGGATCAGTCTTAGAGTCGAAAGACCCGACCGTAACGACGGATTGATAGCGTTCGTGGAACACGAAGGCATCGTACTTCTTGCCTCTGTTCCGACCGTCAATCATGCCCTCACGCAGCATCTTGGCGACCTTCCAGGCGCGCGCGGCAGCCTCATCCAGCGAGCCTGTGGAAACCTCGAATTCGTCCATGGCCTTCTTGATGCCGCCAGAGCCGACCGCTGTCTGAGACTTACCAGTAAAAGTAGCAATGACGAGGGTGAATTTGCCCTTGTTCTCCATGATGGAGTACTCGGAGCCCGCGTTGAGTTTCAACAGCAGCGAATCACGCTTGCGGGACGCAACTTCTTCCGGAGCCAGCATGGGATTGATGGACAGAAATGCGCCGCTGAGCGGGTTCGGCTTGCCCGGCGTCGGCCTGAACGCTGCATCGTCCTTCCAGGATTTCGGCACGTAAGTCTTGATGAACTCCAGTGTCTTTTTGGCAACGCTGTCTTCGGTGCTGGAATAGTTTCCCGCGACAACGCAAATACCACCCTTTTGAGATCGATAGGAACGCCTGCTGGCCCGTCCCTGACGATCCGTGGTTTCAATGGGCGTCGTGACTTCGTCCATTGAGAAGGTGTAAGCCGGGATGCTGAGCTTGCGCAGTTCGTAAACCAGCTTGTCAGCAGCTTCCTCGTGCGTGAGGCCCGCTTTCTTGCGATCTGGTGGCGGCTCGTAGAGTGTTGCCACCATGATCATCCAGGGGCCGTGCTGTTTCGTCAGCTTGTATTTACGGCCAGGGGTCGCATCGATCTTGTCGGCCTGTACCGGTACCGGGACCAGCAACCCCAGGGCTAAAGCACAAAAGGCAATGAGAATTCGGCTTCTCACGGCAGACTCCGTTCGCAGTGGAAGGCGCTCGAAAGCGGTCGCTCAAGGCCACAAAACGCCTCAAGCGGCGCGGGATGCTAGTGGCGATGTTTCAATTGGGTCTAGACCGAGATCAGCGGCCCGGAATGCGTCCGTCCGGGCTGTCTGATCGCGAACGCTGGCGAGCACACGAACGGATGAAACAAAAAAGGCCGGGACATTCTGTGTCCCGGCCAAGGAGCCGCGAGGCGAACCTCGCAGCGTGCCCATAGGTGATTCAGCTACCTGGTGATTTGACGAAGTTGTAGTCCTTGTTCTCCGCGGAGAACGCCATTGGTCCGAGTTGCGCGTCCAGCTTGATGTTCTTGAACGCGTAGTACTCGACCAGAGTGGTCTCATCGAGCCGTGAAGGATCGGCACCGGAGACGCTTTCAGGCCACGTGAAGTTGCGTGCGTACGTCGGAATCATCAACTGCTTGTCGATGTAGATGACGCACTTGCGATAGTCCTTGTGTGCCTTGGAACTCGCATACGTCGTTGTGAATGCGAAGCAGGGGCGACCGTCGTACTGAGCGTCGTCGCGGGCTTCTGCCTGTACCTTGTTGCCGAGTGACAGGTCGTGCCGGCGAATCTCCAAAGCCAGCTTCGCGAGTTCACGAATGCCCGCCATGCGGATGTTGTAGCGGGATTCCTTCATCGCCAGCGGTGATTCCGGCTCCAGCTTCAACGGAGGCAGACGACCACCAAACTTGGCGAGCTTCACGATCAGCCGAGGGTCTTCGCCGCTCAGCGGGAACAGAATCTCGCGACCGACTTCGCCGCCCTTTTCGATCTTGAAGTACACACTGTGAGGCTCATGCTTGAGCTTCAGGTGCATGGTTGTTTCTTCCTGCATCTCGCCTTCGATGCGTTCCTCTTTAACGAAGGTCGCCGTGTAGGCCGGGACGAGATCCAGTTTCGTGATCGCGTTTTGAAGCATTGCGATCTGCAGCATCAGGGCGACTTCACCCTCCAGCTTCAGCGACGTGTCTTCGGGGGTTGGGGGAGCGTCTGGTGCACGCTTATCCGCAAGGACAATTTCTGTCGCGCTGGCACCAATTGGCGGGGAGTCCACGGACATGTAGCCGATCAGCGCGGTCAAGGCGACAACAGCAGCCGAACCAGAGTTCTTCGTCAGCAGCTTGCTCCACGGAATCGATGCCCACAGTTTGCTTCGTGTCCGGACGCGGAAGTGCCCGGGCCGCGAGCGCAGTTCACGCAGCCGGCGCTGCGGAAGCCACCGCAAACATTTCGATGCCATATTCCTAAAGGGGCGAAGCATTGAGGGACCCTAACGCTGATTTGCCTGCGATCCCGGTTCGACGACGCTGGTCCCGGCAATCCATGATGGTTGCGAGTCGGGATCAGAAATGAGCGTTGAAGTGAGTGGGCGTCTTGCCCCAGGCCAGTGCGTCGAACGGACTCCTCTATGTTTTCGACAATTGCATTACGTTTTTCGGAGCGTTTCTTGCTAGGTCGGCAGGTCGGGGGGTGAAGCGCCACAGGCTGCCTGCCTATCTCGGCACGCGTCCTTTCGGTGCAGAATCTCCGAGACCTTTCCTAAACCGCAAACTTCACGAATTCTGCGGAGCTTCACCTTGGCCCGGTGATGAGAGATCCGCCGCAAGATGTCCGGTAACCGCCTCCCTGAAGCGGAGCGACGGAGCCCGGAAAACACTGAACGAGATCGAATCAGGCGTTTCTAAATAGTTATTTCCTAAAGCTTTCGCATAGATCGCAAGCGGCGTACAGACGAGCTTGCTGGTCTTGCTCCGGCTTTCCTATTATCCCCGCGAACTGTCAGTCACGGTGGATTTGACAGACTTTGACGGTAGAGCAACGTTGCGCAACGGGGCTCGGTTTCTGCCAAGGGGATTTTGACGAGACCGTTTCATCCGGCCCTAACTCGACCGTTCGACAGGATGATTTGCCGCAGATTCTGAAATCGCGGCTCACGGTTCAAAGTCTGGTCTATCCTAAGCAGCAACCGCGTCGTGCTGAGTCGCGTGCTTGCAGCTTTCGAGCCAAAAGCATCCGAAACGGCTGATACCCACCGAACCCCTGGTTTGAACCCGTAGTTCGAGCTGGTGTGTCGTAATTAGTCGTGTGCCGATTTGTTTCGGTGCAACAGCGACTTGCCAGACAAGAGGAGACAATCGGATGTACGAGCGATTCACCGATCGAGCCCGCAAGGTCATGCAATTGGCCAATCAAGAGGCTCAGCGGTTCAACCATGAATACATCGGGACCGAACACGTCCTGTTGGGGTTGGTAAAAGAAGGTTCGGGAGTCGCCGCCAACGTACTGAAAAACCTGGACGTTGACCTGCGACGGATTCGAGCCGAAGTGGAAAAGATTGTTCAATCGGGGCCAGACATGGTCACGATGGGCAAACTCCCTCAAACACCGCGTGCGAAGAAAGTCATCGAGTACGCGATGGAAGAGGCTCGCAACCTGAATCACAACTATGTGGGCACGGAGCACCTGCTGCTCGGCCTGCTGCGGGAATCTGAGGGCGTAGCCGCTCAGGTCCTCATGAACTTGGGATTGAAACTGGAAGATGTCCGCGAAGAGGTGTTGAACCTGCTCGGACACGGCACCGAGGGTGGTGAAGGTGGTGAACGGGCTGCCGCATCGGCTCCGGGTGCCAAGGGTGCTTCGAAGAGCAAGACGCCCGCTCTCGATAGCTTTGGTCGCGATCTGACCGAGCTGGCACGCCAGAGCAAACTCGACCCGGTCATCGGTCGTGAGACTGAGATCGAACGAGTGATTCAGATCCTCAGCCGTCGCCGCAAGAATAATCCTGTACTCTTGGGCGAGGCTGGTGTCGGAAAAACCGCAATCGTCGAGGGCTTTGCCCAGATGGTTGTCGAAGGCAACGTGCCGGAACTGCTGCGCGATAAACGAATCGTTGTGCTGGACCTCGCCATGATGGTCGCCGGCACGAAGTATCGCGGTCAGTTCGAGGAACGCATTAAGGCTGTGATGAACGAAGTTCGTCGTGCCAAGAACACCATTCTCTTCATCGACGAACTGCATACGCTCGTTGGTGCTGGTGGTGCGGAAGGCGCGATCGACGCTTCGAACGTCTTGAAGCCGGCACTCAGCCGTGGCGAACTGCAATGTATCGGTGCGACGACTCTCGACGAGTACCGCAAATACATTGAGAAGGACGGCGCTCTCGAACGTCGCTTCCAGACCGTCATGGTTGATCCGCCAAGCTCTGAACAGACCCTGCTCATCCTGCAAGGTTTGCGTGGCGCTTACGAGCAACACCACAAGGTTCAAATCACTGATGACGCCCTGAAGGGCGCTGTGGAACTTTCGCAGCGTTACATCACTGGGCGTTGTCTACCGGACAAGGCGATCGACGTCATCGACGAAGCAGGCGCCCGTATGCGTCTGAAGTCGATGGTTCGTCCGCCGGATCTGAAGGAACTCGAAGAAGAAGCTGAGAAGCTCAATCAGCAGAAGGAAGAAGCTGTCGCCAATCAGGACTTTGAGAAGGCGGCCGCTCTGCGTGATTCAGCCGACAAGCTGAAGAAGAAGAAGGAGCAACTCACCCGCGAGTGGCGTGAGAAGTCCAAAGAGAACGAAGGCGTCGTGGACGCGGAAGTCATTGCCGAAGTCATCGCCAAGATGACCGGTATTCCGCTGACGCGGCTGTCCAGCGAGGACGCAGTTCGTCTGCTTCAGATGGAAGAAGAACTTCACAAGCGAGTTATCAGCCAGGACGAAGCGATCAAGCAGGTCTGCAAGGCCGTGCGTCGTAGCCGCAGCGGGTTGAAGGACCCGAAGCGTCCGACGGGCTGCTTCCTGTTCGCTGGTCCAACCGGTGTCGGTAAGACGCTGCTGGCCAAGACGCTTGCTGAGTTCATGTTTGGTGATCAGGAAGCCCTGATTCAGATCGACATGTCCGAGTACATGGAGAAGCACAACGTCAGTCGTCTGATCGGTGCGCCTCCGGGATATGTTGGCTTCGAAGAGGGTGGTCAGCTCACCGAGAAGATTCGCCGTCGTCCGTACGCGGTCGTGCTGCTCGACGAAATCGAGAAGGCTCACCCGGACGTCTTCAACATGATGCTGCAGATCATGGAAGAAGGTCACCTGACCGACAGCTTCGGTCGCAAGGTGGACTTCAAGAACACGATCCTGATCATGACGACCAACGCGGGTGCTCAGGCGATTTCTCACGGAGCAACATTCGGCTTCGCCAAGAAGTCCGAGGAAGCTTCCTACGGCAACATGAAGAAGGAAGTCATGGCGGTCTTGCAGGGTGAGTTCCGACCGGAATTCATCGGCCGTCTGGACGAAGTCGTCGTCTTCAAGAAGCTGACCGACGAGAACATGAAGTCCATCGTCGAGATCGAACTCAAGAAGGTGCGCGAACGGCTCGGCGAACGCGGCCTGACGCTCGAACTCACCGACGAAGCCAAGGCCTTCATCATCAAGCAGGGTGGTGACCTCGATTACGGTGCTCGTCCGCTGCGTCGCGCGGTCGAGAACAGCATCGAAGATCCACTCGCCGAAGAGTTGCTCAAGGGCGTCTTCGAAGGCAAGAACCACATCCTGGTTCGCGTCAAGAAGGTCGGCGAGCAAGAGCAGTTGGAGTTCGAAGGTGTCAACAAAGAAGAAGGTGCCCCACTCGCGCTGGCCGCAGCCGAGTAACGCACTTAACAGTCATAGCTCCGCTGCCGTCATCTCCAGATGAAGGGCGGAGCCTGAATGAAGTTTACGAAGAAGCCGGAGACAGCAATGTCCCCGGCTTCTTTCTTTTGGCGGGCCGTTGTTGCATACCGGGTGTTGCACTGGTCCCACCCACGACCGTTATTGCTCCCCTCGCCCCGTTTGCGGGGAGAGGGGCAGGTGAGGGGCGATCGCTCCCCTTCGCTTGCTACTTCAGCTCGACCCGTCCTTGCGGCGTCTCTTTCCGGACGCGCGGCCGAATCTCCAAGAGCTGTCTTACTGCAGCGCTGTGAGCCGCCGCGACTTGGCATCGAAGACATAGAACCGGCGTTCGGGGAACGCTTGGCTGGCGATCTTCAGCGTGTCCTCTTCAGATGTCTTTGCATCCGCCGGCAGGCGTGCGATCAACAGCGGTCTCTGCAGGCTCGGATGGTTGCTCACGTAATCAATGTGTCGATCCGCCGAGTCATGTCGCACAAAGACGATTGCCGGTTGGTCATGGGGAATGGCGGCAATGGTCTCCCGGAATTCAAATAGCTTGAACCGTGAGAAGGCGAGTTCGTGCATTCCCGCCTCAACGCGCGACATGGACCAGATCGGAGCCAGCGCGACCTGGTTCACCACCACCGACATCGCCAACAGAGCCATCAACCAACTGGACATCAGCGGCCGATTGCGCTCTTCAAAGTAAGGCAGCATGCTGCTCGCACCTTGAGCCACAATCAGGCACCACAGCGGCCCGGACTCGAAGACATAGTGCCAGTGCATAATCCCCGAGAACCAGTACGGCACGTGGACGGCATGCAGACTGATGATCGCTGCCGGGATCAACCACCAGCGCCGCTCGCGGTCGTGAAGCTGTCCGCCGAGGAACGCACCCAAACCTAACGTGATGGCTACGGGCCCGAGCGTCCATAACCAACTGGCCAGCAGCCGGACACCCACATTCCACGCGGCAAGTTTCGGCGTCAGGTTCTCGGCCCAGCGGTCGTAGTGGTCCAGTACGCGATCAGTCAGATGCTGTTCTGCTCGCGTAACGTTGTTGAACCCATACTGATGACGCGGCGTGAACAGCTCGGTGTAGAGCGAGTAAGGCGACTTCGTCAGTCGCCCTGTAATTAAAATGTTCTGCCACCCGAGAATGGCGAAGGCGAGAATCAACGGCACCGCGAAACCGCCCACCACCGCGACTGCAGCGCGCTGCTTCTGTCGTCCGCGCCTCCACAACCAGATGCCCAGGACGATTCCAAAGGGCAGACCAATTCCCGCAGCCGTCATCGGTCGGCACAGCATGCCAAAGGCGAGCCCGGTTCCCGCCAGCAGGCTCCACCAGAGAGTGGATCTTGGACGAGTCGTCGCTTCTTCGTCACTTTCCAACAGCCTCAGCAGTCGCAAACAAGTCCAGAGAAACAGGCTAAGTCCCACCAACGTGGGCTGATGAGCCAGCAGCAAATTGCCAAACAAATCAATGCCCGGTGACAAAGCCGTCAGTAGCCCGGCGAGCAGGCCAACTCCATTGCAACTCAGTTCGCGACCCGCGAGCGCGATCAACATCGCCGCGAACGCTGTCGCCAGCCAGTGTCCGAGGTAGGGATTGCCTCGCGCCACGAACGGCGCCATCCAGACTCCAGTTCCGGGGAAATAACGGCTCGCAAAGTGTCCTTCGTTGAGCACATGCATCTGATCGAACATTCGAGCCGCAGTCGGATGACTGTCGAAGGACCAGCGCCCCGCGCGAAAAGTCTCTGCCTGAAACTGGTAGCTGAACTCATCATGAAACGCTGGCGGCAACTGCCCCACTGGCGGTCCATCTTCCGTGAATCGCAAGTTGCCCACTCGCGAGCAGCAAGCGAACGCCACACAGCCAACGATGCTCACCAGTACCGCTGCACGCAGCGTTCCCGCAGGTCCTTGAGCCGTCGCCGCAGACTCGGCCAGCCAGGCTTTCACCGTCCGAAAAAAGCCCGATCGCAACGAAATGATCGGCTGCCGAATCCACCAGCACATCGGCAATGCGATCAGCCACAGCACATACGGCGAGGAATCGATGTTGATGTCAAACAGCCATTCGTGCCCTTCGCCCAACCGCATCCATTCGCCGTAAACGACGAACCCGATCGCCCCCAGCAATCCTACCAGCCAGCCAATGGTCAGCCACTTGGACGATCCAGCAACAGAGGAACCAGCACTACTCATCAAGCCCCCAGGAGCGATGCAATTCAGCGATGAAGCCATCCGACAGCCAGCAAAATCAGAAGCTGAACTGTATTCGCTCGCAAGCGGCGTGCGATATCGCAGGTCCGATGCCTGCATGCAGACGAACTCGATCAGTTTTGACGCTTGTTTTACGTCCTCGCGGTGACGCAACAGCTTGCGTTGATGCACGGATTCGCGACGTCAAATCGCAGGCAAACCAGAGTTGTCGCTCTTTTCGTCCCGGACTAAACTCCCGCCGCGTCAAGGACTTTCGAGTCCCTCGCGTGGATTACCCGATGGTGTAATCGGCAACACAGCAGATTTTGGTTCTGCTATTCCAGGTTCGAGTCCTGGTCGGGTAATTTGAAAATCGCTGCAATTTAGCCGTCTTCGTAGATCACCGGACGGCAGGTCTTGCTCGCCGATCTTTGGGGCAATGCTCTCGCCAGGTAGGGCCGCGATGTCCACCTCAACGACGCTCAAAAGGCTGGTTCTAGCAGCGGTTGTCTGCGTTGCGATCGAACTGCCCGCCCAGGCAAGATGGGTGCACGTGGAAGTGGGTCCGAACAAGGCCATTGTATATTTCGGGTACAACACCAAGGGATTCGGAGTCCGCGGACAAATCGTCGAACCTGTTGGGGGGACGACTTCTCGGGGGATGTCCTACTCCGCCATCAACTATGGCGCAGGTTCTTTCATCGTATGGCTTCCGTTCTGGGGTGCAGTCTCGATTTTGATCGCAGTTCCCGTCTTCGAAGTCGCCACCGCGTTGTTGGTCGCCTCCCGGTTCTGGGGCCGTCGCAGGCACGAAGTCGTTGATGCCCGCTCCCTGGAGTTCGTACCGTCGCAGGACGGCTATTGAGCAGCGCCTGCGTTGACCGGACTTACCAGCCGGGAATAGACCTGCATCGTCCCGAACGATGCTCTGTCTTGCCCCGCCCTGGCTTGAGCGATCAGACAGGCAAACCCGGCTGGCGACTGCGCAGTACCTCAGCTCTTTCTCGGCAGCTTGCGGAGCCTGTTTGACTTCGGAAATTTGCACCGATAAAAACGCGTCAGGCGAATTCATCAAGTTTGCCTAAAGCAACGAGATTGACCTATTGAGAAGGGACGAAGGAAATGCGACTCATGGCTCGCAGGTTTGGAATTGCTGGCTTGGCTGCTGCGTTAATCGGCGGCGCGCTCACAAGCACCCAGGCGGGAATCATCCCGTGGGCCTATGACGCGATCTTTGGCCCGAACTATTACGGTGGATACCCCGCCGCGTACTCGGCGAACTACGGCCCCAGCCCGATGTCTTACAGCGTTGGCTATTCGCCCTGTGGACCGGGTGGCTGTGGCGTGCCCTACGCACCTTCGAACTGCAATACCTGTGCTCCGTGCAGTACCGGCACCTGCGCTCCTCGCGTTTCGTACTGTGCACCGTGCGAAGTTGCGAGCAGTTCAACGTGTACGCCACAGACAACCTGGAAGTCTCAGCAGCCAACACCTGCAACGCCTAAGGCCGAGGTGGGAACCAAGGTTCGAATCAACAACAACGGCGGCGTCAGCGATTCCGAGTTGGACGATCCTCTGGGCAACCGACGGTACCCTCCGAAAGAGGAAACGCTGAAGAGACCAAACTTGGATGGAGCAACAACCGTCGAGCCGCGATCTGATTCAACTTCAACTGGGGAATCGACGGGGTTTGGTCCCACGAATTCCAACAATAAGACGTTCGAGCCTCCTAAGAACTCGACAGATAAGAATAAGGCTTTGCCGCTTAACTCGGATGTTGAGGGCCAAGCCAGCCGTCGTCCGCTGAATCTGGACAACAAGTCGACGTGGAGCCTCTCTTCCAACCTTCCGGAGCGGCGAGCAGTTGCCACTCAGGCGCGCTTCGGAGAAGCGAAGATTGCCCGTCGTCCGAGCAACGTAAAGGCAGATCCGGCAACCGTCGCCAGCGGCAGTGCCGTTGTGCGAAAGTAGCTTTTCGCGAGTCATTCGATGCACCACAAGACGGTGCGAGTTCACTCTGGGCTCGCACCGTCTTGTTTTTGATGACCGGATGCGTGAGGAATCTGCGATGCAGAACGCTGAGATCGCCGCGATGTTTGAAGAGCTGGCCGACTTGCTGGAGTTGCAGGGCGCGAACGTCTTCCGCCTGCGAGCTTACCGCAATGCCGCTCGCACCATCGAAAGCATGACGGCATCGATCGCGGATATCGTCGCATCGGAACCTGGGGCGCTTACCGAACTGCCGGGTATCGGCAAAGACCTTGCCGAGAAACTGGTCACGATCATCTCTTCGGGGCAATTGCCGCAACTCGAAGAGCTGCGTGCACAGATACCTGCGGGTGTCGTGCAGATGCTGCGCATTCCAGGCATCGGTCCCAAGCGAGTCGCGACGCTGTTTGCGGAACTGAAGGTCGAGACGCTGGACCAGTTGCGCGAGGCCGCGTTGCGCGGCGATGTGGCGAAGCTCAAAGGTTTCGGTGCCAAGACCGCTCAGACGATCCTCGACGGCCTTGATATCGCCGCCCAGTCGGTGGTGCGGTACTACCTTGCCGACATGAAGCCCGCCGTGGACGCGATTGTGGAGTCCCTCGCCGCGCTGCCGACGGTGACTCAAGTCAGCCCGGCTGGCAGCTTCCGACGTCGCAGGGACACGGTCGGCGATCTGGATGTGCTCGCGACCTCGACGAATTCAGCCGCAGCAATGGACGCGCTGGCGGCGCATCCACTTGTCGAAAAGGTGCTGGCGCGCGGTGACACCAAGCAGCGAGTGCGTCTCAGGAACGGCATCGAGATGGATCTGCGCGTGGTTCCTGACGAGTCTTACGGCGCGGCGATGCAGTACTTCACCGGTTCCAAGGAGCACAACATCGTCGTGCGGCGTCGTGCGCAGGAACGTGGCTTGAAGCTCAATGAATACGGCGTCTATCGCGATGAGGAATACGTCGCCGGCCGCACGGAAGAAGACGTCTACGCGACGGTGGACTTGCCCTGGATTCCGCCGGAGCTGCGTGAGAATCGCGGCGAGTTCGAACTCGCCGAAGCTGGCAAGCTGCCAAAGCTGCTCGAACTGTCGGACATGCAGGGCGACCTGCACATGCACACGACAGCTACCGATGGCACCGCCTCAATTCGCGAAATGGCTGAAGCCGCCAAACAGCGCGGGTTGAAGTACATCGCCATCACGGATCACTCCAAACGCGTGACGATGGCCAACGGCCTTGATGCCGATCGATTACGGGCTCACTGGCGTGAGATCGTCAAAGTCCGCGAACAAATCAGCGGAATCGAAATCCTCTGCGGCATCGAATGCGACATCCTCGAAGATGCCACGCTTGACCTGCCGGATGATGTCTTAGCAGAAGCGGACTGGGTTATCGCCGTGCTGCATTACGGTCTGAAGCAACCGCGCGAGCAGATCAGCAAGCGGCTGCTGTGTGCGATCCAGAATCCGCATGTTGATGTGATTGGGCACCCATCCGGCCGCATTCTCGCACGACGTCCCGGCGCGGACGTCAACTTCGAAGAGACGTTCAAGGCCGCCGCTGACCACGGTGTGATGATGGAGATCAACGCTCATCGCAGTCGGCTGGATCTGGATGAAGTGCAGGCTGCCGCTGCGAAGGCGCGCGGCATTCCGATCGTCATCAGCACCGACGCGCACAGCGTGCACGGTTTCGACGAGATGCAGTTCGGCGTGTTCCAGGCTCGTCGCGCCGGTCTCACCAAAGACGACGTCGCCAATACTCGACCGCTGAAAGAATTCCGGAAGCTACTGAAGAAGTGAAAGTGTAGAAACCGGATGCAAGCGACGCAGGGTCTGCATCTACTCACCCATCCAGTTGGTGTTTTGGCCGCTCAGAGGCTGTGACCTTTTCGTGGAGCACGATTTTATCGTGCTCGTCTTCAGGCACGTTGAAAACATGCCCCACTTTTGCCGACAAAAACTCACAACCTCTCAGCGAACGGATGGTTCAAAGACGATGTCGGGTGACGCCCCGTAACGCGCTGGCAGCGGAATCCCGGACCACGCGGGATCGTCTCCCAGACGGAACTGCCAGCGCCCGAGGAGGGTCAAGGCTCTGTCGCGAGTTGAAATTGTGGGAACTTCTGGCAGCGGCGGCTGTCCGAATTTTGCTTTCGTCCGAATGACCAGCAGGTTGGCGTCGTCGAGTTCAATCGCCTTCCTGGGAATCTCGTACTTCTCGGTTTGCGGGTAGAACTCCAATTCCTGGCCATTCCACCAGACCGACATGTCATCATCAGTCTGGGCGAAATGCAGCAATGCAACGCCATCCGCGGGGAGCCACTTCGCCGGCATTCGCACGGCACAGCGATACCACGCGACGCCCTCGTAGCTGGTCTTCAACCCGCCGGTGGCTGCTTTCCAAGTGTCGGGTAAAGTCGTCAAAGACCAATGTCGATTGAACTCAGAATCTTCCTCAGGCTGAGGCATCACGAAGCTGATGTCGGTCTGCTCGCGCGTGTCGTGCTTCGATCGGAATGGCTTGCCTCCTAGAATTTGATCACTGGTGATCGTGGGACACACGACGCGTTCCACATGTGCGATGATCAGATCGTTGCCCGTGAAGTGATTCACGTAGGGCCAGCGTTTGGGGTTGTACATGCAGTCGGTCACGTCGCGCATCAAAGCGACCTGCATGCCGTTGCGAACCATTTGCCGCAGCCCAAACGGTCGTCCCAGCACGCACATGTTGGTGTGCACCCCCGTGAGAATCACATGCTTGATGCCACGGTGCTGCAGGATGTTCCAGACTTCATCGCCTTTGTCGGAAATGTAGTCGCGCTCACGATCGATCGTGATAAGGTCTGACTGCTTCTTCCACGGCATGCCCGGATTGCGACCTTGAGCCTTCAACTTCTCAGCCCACGCGGCGTGTTCGGTGGGATCATCGTCCTCGCCGCCGTCGGATTGATCGATGGGATAGACAGCCGAGTTCTCGGCCGGAATCTTCGAGCACCACGACTTGATATCTCGCGGCAGCTTCGCGGCAACGGGGACAGCTTGAGCCCGTATTCGAGCCAGATGACCCTCATACGCTGGCATGCAGTCACTGGGCGAATGAATGATCGTTGCGCCCTTCTGACGAGCCGTCTTCAGCACCGCATCCAGTCGCGGAGCAAACTCTTCCAGACGCCGGACTGCGTTCAGGCAGTGATGCAGGTCCCAGACATCACACACGATGACGGCTGTTTCCTGCAGCTTCCACGATTCGGTCTGAACCGGTCGCTCCGGCTTGTGGTAGCTTCCTCGCAGCGAGCGCAACTGGACTTGCAGGTCTTCAGCCATGATGGTTGAGCTATGTAGAAGGAATGTGAAAACGACCAACAGCGACGAACGCGATATGCTCACAGTGCGGTCTCCTGCGGAAACAGTCAGCGAAACTGATGAAGCAGGCCCATAAAGTAGAAGTGTCGAAGCGATTCGCAAACGTCGCGGGCAGTTTCACACCTCGACGATGACTTTACAGACGCACCTGATCGGAACTCATCCGTGCTGAGCTTCTTCCACTCTCTTCCGCGACTGGCTGCGATGCTCGTGATCTGGGCTGTGTGCTCAGAGACGATCGCGGCAGCGGAACCTGCCTGGCAACCGCAGCCTGCAGTGCGCCGACCGATCGGCATTCTCGAGACTGAATCGCGAGACATGGTCTGGGTCGCCAATCGCGAAACGGGAACGCTCAGCCAGATTGATGTGCCGGGTCAACGCGTTGTCGCTGAGCAGCGGGTGGCTCGCAGCCTGAGCGCTGTCCGGACGCTGCGAGAGTGGTGCTTGCTGCTTGACCGGGAGCAGAATGAACTCCTGCTAAGCTCTGAAGCTGATCCGTTCCGCGTCCTTGTGCGGCATCCAGTGGCTCGCGACCCCGTCAGCATCGCGGTCATTGATCACCTCGGCGTGATCAGTGTGGCCTCACTCTGGTCGCGGCGAATTACGCTGCTCAAGATTGATTATGTTAAACAACCACCGCGCCTGCAGACGATCGCAGTGTTCGATTTGCCGTTCGCGCCGCAGGAGCAATGTTTGCTGTGGGACGACCATGTGCTCGTGGCAGACGCTTTTGCGGGACAATTGGCAGTGGTCGACGTGAGCTCGCGCAAAATCGTCTCCATTCAGCAGATCAATGGTCACAACATTCGTGGCCTGGCACGCACGTGGGACGGCGACGAAGTCGTGCTAACCCATCAGTTGCTGTATCCGATTGGCGAAACGAAGCAGAGCCACATTACATGGGGCGGCGTCATTACCAACGTACTCCACACGTTGCCAATCAGACGTCTGACGGAATCGCGCAATCTGGATGAGTCGCGCCCCGAACGTATTCACGGCAGCATGTGGCCGCTCGGCGAACAGGGCCGCGCAGCGGGTGATCCGGGGCCGGTTGCCTGCAATGTCTCGGGAGACGTCTTCGTGTTGTTCTCGGGCGTCAATGAAGTCGCGCGCAAGCGGAAAGGCGAACAACACCTGACGCGCACGCCCGTCGGATTGCGACCAGCTGGGATGCACTTCAATGAGTTCCGCAATCGCATGCTGGTTGCGAACACTAACGATGACACTGTCTCCGTCATCAATCCGCTCGACATGTCCGTCACGTCCACGATCCGCCTGGGACCGCCGGTCGTAAAGAACCCGCAGCAGCAAGGCGAGGACTTGTTCTATGACGCGCGGCTGTCGTTTGACGGCTGGTATAGCTGTCACAGTTGTCATTCGAACGGGCACTCGAACGGGCTGCTGAACGACAACCTCGGCGATGACACCTTCGGCACGCCCAAGCGCATCCTGACGCTGCTCGGCACCGGCTTGTCGGAGCCGTGGGCGTGGAACGGTTCGCAGTCCGACTTGAAGAATCAGATTCGCAAATCGGTCGAGCTATCGATGGCCGGCCCCGGCAAACACGCTCCGCCGTTCGATGATCAGGCACAGGAAGCGCTGACGGCGTTCGTCGCGCTGCTCCCCCCTGCCCCTGGAATCTCAGTTGTTCGTGAGAACGTCAACGAACCTTCACGGCAGCGTGGTGAAAAACTCTTCAACAAGATCGGTTGCAGCACCTGCCACCAGGCACCGAGCTATGCCTCGCCGCTGAAGTTTCAAGTCGGTCTGTCTGACGAAACGGGTTACAAAGAATTCAATCCACCTTCGTTACGCGGCGTGAGTCAGCGTGGCCCGTTCTTTCACGACAACCGCGCGAAGCAACTGCGAGACGTTTTTGAAGAACACGACCACGCCGGAGCAGCGGACCTGAAAAGCACAGAGCTGGATGATCTCGTTGAGTTCTTACGCAGCCTTTGAGACGTTCTTCACGGCTCGGATCGAGATGCAGCGCGGCACAGACCAGATCGCTCGACAGTCGCACCGGACTTCAATGCCATGTTTACTTCGCGGACTGTTCGGCGCGTGTGAAGTTCGCCAGACGGCCTTCAGTACGGGGGTCGGGTTTAACTTCCACCGGGTGGTCGTCTCCGGATTGAGGACGCTTTTTAGCCCCCTTCGATTTCTTGATCGAATCGCGAACGATCACAATCAGCAAGTCGATAGCGAAGATCAGGCCCAGGGCGATCACCGAGTAACCATAGATCACCGGCAGTTCGAGAATCAGGGATGTCGCGCCGAAGATCAAAGACATGACTGCGGCCACGGTTTTTGTGAGCACCTGCATCTTGAGTTGTCGCTTGTTGGAGCGCACTACAGCCGTGCGGGCTGATTGGTTCGCGACCTCACGCAATGTCTTCATGTGTGCCCGAACGCTCTCTTTGTCCTGCTTGTGCTTCGGGCTTTCGGACAGCCAGGACAGATCATTAACGGTCGCTCTGGGAGCTTCGCTCGCGCCTTCCACGGACGCATCATCGACGCTCGCGTCAGATGTCACCGACGTCGCTGCGGCAGCGGTTGCAGACGGCGTGCGTCCGAAAGGTGGTGCCTGCACGGCGACCGGATCCGTCTTACCCGACTGCTGACGGTTGCGAGCCAGCAATTGCGCCATGTAGGCCTTGATCGGGTCGTCTCCGTCGCTCGCCGCTGGTTCTTCCGTTCGTGCAGGTGCGCTGACTGGAGCCACCGGTGCAGGCGCTGCAGTTTCTGACTTCAACACTTCGCGCAACAGCGATCCCGTCGCCAGTTCGGCCGACGAACTTGGCGACTGTTGATCGTTCGCTGCCGAGTCACCCTCATCGACGGCGTGACGACTCGAGAACAGCGAACCGCTCGAACCACTGTGAGACGTCGGTGCCGCGCTCGAAGTTTCATCCTTCAAGGAATCGATGCCGAACATCTCGGCCAGTTGAGAACGCAGATTGGCGACTTTATCGGTTTCGCCCGTTGGTGCAGCGGCTGCCGAAGAGACTTCAGCTTTCGCAGGCTCATCGATCACTGGAGCCGCCGAGGCTTCAACCTTCTGGAACAACGAGCCGGCCGCACTGCTGGACTCGACCTGCTCTTCAAACTCGTCAACGACAGCGAACGAAGTGCTGAAACCTTCGATGGGACGCTCGACCGAGACATCGACCTGCGAGATGTGCTCGACAGTGTCGGATATCATCGCGCACATTGAAGCGTCATCCGTGGGAGGGACAGGCACGACCTCCACGCACGGGAACTCAGGCAATGTTTCAATGGCATCCGCCGTCGGATCTTCATCCGCTTCATAGTTGACGCGTTCGTCGTATTCGAGTTCCGAATCAGACGCGCCGCCGCTGAGCCGCGGGATGATCGCCGTGGGCTCATCCGCGGTCAGATCGCAGTCGAATTGCGGCTCGACTCTGCCGAACAGCGAGTCTCCGGTGTCAAAATCGAACGTTGCTTCGTCGGCTGGGGTCCCAGGCTCCGAAGCTGAAGGCGATCCAGCCACCGGGCTGATAATGGTTTGTGAGACGGACTCGGACATCGGCGCTGAAGCCGATCGTGATGTGTCGACACTGGCGTACGACGACAGCAGTTCGTCCAGTTGACGAATCGCTTCATCACGAGACCGTCGAGCGTTCTGTGTATTGTTCTCGCCCAGCAGCATCGCGCTGCCTGCCGGAACCGCGACCGACTCGGCTTCGTGATCGGCGTCAGCCGCATCGAAGGCTTCCACAAACTCACGCAGCTTTTGACGCTCGGCCTGCAGTTGCTCGGCTTCGAGTTGCTGGGCACACACTTCGTCCAGGGTGCGCGCGGCCTGGCCGTGCGCATCAGGTTGTTCGCACGCGGTCTTCTCACCCGACCAGACGTACTCCGACACCAGTTGCGGAGGCAACGGACGCTCGATGGTAGATTCGGAATCGTCGCCCAGATCCGTCATGTTCGAGAACGCACCGTCCGAACCAGAACAACCCGGAGTCTCGCTGGCGCTGTCGAAGCTGAGATCCTGATCGTCTGCGTTGTCTTCGCCGTGGCCCGATTGCAGCGCTGAGAGTCGTTCGGACAGGCTGCCATACATGCGTTGCAGGTCGACTGTCTCGGCATCAATGGCTTCACGACGCAACGACAGCTCAAACCGCTCATGAGACAGCCGCTCGCGTTCCAGAGACAGCTCCTCGGAAGCTCGCTCCAGTTCATTCCGCTGAGAACTCAGGTCTTGAGCCTGCGCATCCAACGTCGCAGCGTGGTGGGCCAGGCCTTGGGAAACAGCTACCAGCCGAGCCAACTGCTGCGCCATGTGCGCGGTCACATCGCTGTGCTTGTGGATCGCCGCGTCGGCCCGATCAGTGAGCGGTTCAACATCCGCCAGCACGTCGTCCAACTGCACGTCGCGATACAAACCATCGAGTTTGGAGCTGCTCAACCCACTGGTTGTCTCCCGCAGGACACCAGCCGGAATGTCGTTTTCAAAGCGGCTCAGGAGTTCGTCCAGACTGTCGCACGTCAAGATCGCAGAAGTGCCAGTGCTGTTCGTTGCTGTATTCGAAGAAGCTTTCAGATCGTTTGGTAGTTGTTCGTACTTGTTTTCAAAGCTGTCGAGTGCGGAGCTGTCGCCATGCAGTTCAGATTCCAACGCGTTGAGCGCTTCCGTGATGAATCCGACACGTCGCGCCACCTGCTCGGCCCGCGACGTCGCACCGTGAGCGTCGGCCGAATGGCCCTGCAGCTCTGGCGTCGTAAGCCCGGCCGATGAATCCTGATTGGGGGAAACCAACATGCCTGCGTTCCTTCCGAATCCGTTTAGCCCGCGTTTCCTCAGAGGTCACAGCGCCTAGCCGCGCTCCTCCGATATTCCACCATCTAGGCTTTAGCTCGCGCCGGAAGGCAGTCAAACCGGGAGTGTGGAAACCGCCTGGTTCCCCTGACCATTCGAGCTTTCCACTCCTAACAATCGGGCACAACCGCGCCCGTCGGCAGCGGCGGGATAACCCTCACAAACAGCACCGAGCGCAGGTCCGTCTTGTGGGGATTTTTTCTTCCGGCCTAGAGTGCTCACCGCAGGGGCGTGCGACGGCACCGGATAGCACGGTTGCGCGCCTCGAAAACGCTTGAGTGACCAGACCTCGCAGGGATGCGTTGTGGAATATCAGTTTCGAACCTTCGGGAAGACCTGCACCGCCACCGGGCGCGAATTCCGTCCCGGCGAACGCATTCGCTGCGTGCTCGTCGAACGGAATGGCGAGCTGATCCGCCTCGACTATTCCGAAGACGGCTGGAAGGGCCAACCCGCAGGCACGGTGGGCGAATGGGTCGCTCAAATTCCTGCCGGGCCACCGCAGCCGAAGGCGATCGATACCGAAAGCCTGATGCAGTACTTCGAACAGCTCTGCGAAGATCCTAATCCCGCCCACGACCAGTTCCGTTACGTGCTGGCACTGTTGCTCCTCAAGAAACGACGTCTGCGTCTGGAAGGTTCCCGCACCGACGACGACGGTGAGGAATTCCTGCAGATCATCGGCAGCAAGAACGAAGGCCCGTTTGAGATCCGCGATCAGGAACTCAGCGAAGAAGAGATCACCCAGTTGCAGAACACGCTCAGTCAGCAACTGGCTGCCGAAGCCGCAGCGGAGGCCGCATGAGTCATTCAGCCACGAACGGAATTCGGATGAAACTCAGCCTGCTGACCGCGCTGGTGGCGTGCTGCCTGATCGTTACGCTGCCGGGTTGCGCCATCAAGAACTGGCTTGTCCACAAGCCACAGCCGGTGCCGCCAGCACTCGCGGCCAATGCGACGCTCGACGAAATCACCGATCATCTCAACAGGGACCGTTCCCAACTGATGAGGTGGCGATCCAGCCACGTCACAGTGACAGCCAGTGGCGAAGGCATTCTATCCCCGCGTTTGAGCGCTAACATTTGTGTTGAGAGCCCTCGCAACCTGCGACTGATGGCCAGCGCCATCGGCCCCGAAGTAGACTTTGGATCGAACGACGAACGCTTTTGGTTCTGGATGAAGCGCCAGGAGCCGAAAGTCCTGCTGACCGGTTCGCACGAAGGACTCGGACGTCAGCAGGTCTTACCGATTCCGTTTCCGCCCGACTGGCTGATGCAGGCCTTAGGTGTCGTTCCAATCGATACCAGCACCTCGCTGCTCGAACGCGATGGTTCATCTTCTGGCCGCGTGCGCATCGTGTCGCAATCCAGCGAGACGGGACGACAGGTCAAACGTGTGATGGTGGTTGATCTCCACCAAGGGCAGATTGTCGAGCACATTCTATTCGATGCCCGCAATCAGATGCTCGCCAGCGCCAAGCTCAGCGAGTTCAAGCAGGAACCGAACGGCGGTGTCACGCTGGCTCACAAGATCGAGCTGATCTGGCCCGAAATGAAATCGGTTCTGACGCTCGACATCGGCCGCATCGAGGTCAACCAGGACATCCCAGCCACAACCTGGCAGATGAAGAACTACCCGAACTACGAAATCGTAGACCTCGACGACGAAAACGCGGGGCGGTTGTAAACCGCTTTCCGCAGATCGCTCATCGAGTGATTGCTGCTGTGGATTCCGGCTAGGTTCACGTCTGCCCCGACCGATCCGTGACTGAACAAATTCAGTCCGGATTCTTGCGGTAGTCCAACGGGGCTTTCTGGCCGGGCTGCATCAGGGATTGATACTTGCGCTGGCCGAGTCGGCGTTCATGCTCGGCTTGAGCTTCACGCAGCAGGGCGGGATTGGTGTAGAGATCCCAGGCCGTCACTGCGAGCACTCGCGCGGCCAGTTGCATGCCTTTCTTACCGATGGTGGTTCCGCTGCCCGCGATGACCTGCCAGGAATGTCCCGGAGTGCCGGGTGCCCAGCAAGACGTTGAGAAGCCAGTTGTTGGCACGAGCCACGATATGTCTCCGACATCCGTTGAACCTTTGCCAGTCTGGCCGCTGCGATCGACGACCGTCTTGATGGTATCCAGCGACGGCTTCTCGTCGCAGGTTTCCTGAATCTTCAGAGCGAATTCCGCTTCCGCCGGCGTGTAGCTGAGATCATTCAGTTCGCGCAGATTCTTCAGAGCGATTTGAGCCAGCGCGTTGTTCGGCAGAATCTCGCGGGTGCCGCCTTCAAACTTGATGTCGAGCTTCGTCTCGGTCGCCAGCGCTGCACCTTGAGCACACAGCAAGAGCCGCCGATAAACATCCTGCACGACGTCGCCATCGGGATGACGCACGTAGTAATAGATCTCGGCAAACTCAGGCACGACGTTCGGAGCTTTGCCGCCGGACGTGATCACATGATGGATGCGCGTGAAGTCGGGCGTGTGTTCGCGCAGCAACTCAGATGCATGAGCTGTCAGTTCCAGTGCGTCAACGGCGGAGCGGCCTTTCTCTGGTGAACCGGCCGCGTGAGTCGACTTCCCGTGAAAGCGGAATTTGACCGCCATGCGTGCCAGCGCCGAACGATCACCGGCGGAGTTCTCGGAACTCGGATGCCAGTGCAGCACGGCAGCGCAATCTTTGAAGAGACCGGCTTGCGACATGAAGACCTTACCGCTGCCGCCTTCCTCAGCCGGGCAACCGTAAAACCGCACGGTGCCTTTGATGGTGCCGGCTTTGATCTGCTCGGCAATCGCCATTGCGGCAGATGCGCTCGCGGTTCCGAAAAGGTGATGTCCGCAGGCGTGCCCGCAAGTAACTCCGTCACGTAACTGACGGTACGGGACGGCATCCTGAGATAAACCGGGCAGCGCGTCGTACTCGCCGAGAATGGCGATGACGGGTGCTTCCGTGCCGTAGGTTGCCGTGAAGGCTGTCGGGATCTCGGCGACGCCGCGTTCGACCTTGAAGCCTGCCGCCTCCAGCCAATCGGCCAGCAGCTTGGACGATTCCACTTCCTGATAGCCGGGTTCCGCCAACTGCCAGATGCGCGTGGCGATCTTCCAACTGTCGGCTTCGCGCCCATGAATCGACGTGCTCAAAGCTTCCCGCTGAGCGTACGCGTCCTGAGACGCGGCCAGACACAGCGACGCCGCGCAACACAGACTCCACAAGGTTCGCATGATAGTTTCTTCAGGTTGATCGAGTGGAACACGAACGACCCGACAGCATGCGGCTTGAATTCAAGTCATGGGACGGGTCGTACGGCGACCGATCCTACAACTTTGTGCGATCAGGAGAACTCGTGGAGCGGCTGACCAGACGGCAATGCCTGAATCGGACGGCCGGCGCGATTGAGATAGCTCACCGAACCATCCACGCCCAAGTGCTTGTAGATCGTTGCCAGCACGTCTTGCGGCGGCTTCGGGTTGGTCTTCGGGAAAGCCGCTTTCGCATCGGATTCACCGACGACGCGGCCACCTTTGATCGGGCCACCAGCCAATGCCGCACTGAAGACGTTCGGATAGTGATCGCGGCCAGCGTCGTTGTTGACTCGCGGTGTGCGACCGAATTCGCCCCAGGCGACAACGAGTGTCTTCTCCAGCAAGCCGCGTTGATGCAGGTCTTCGATCAGGGCTGAGTAGGCTTTGTCGAAGCGCGGCAGGAATCCGCGACGCAGGGAATCGAAGCCTTGCACGTGAGTGTCCCACCACCGCAGATCGACGGTCACAACGCGGACACCGGCTTCAACCAAGCGGCGAGCCAACAGGATTCGTTGACTCCAGGCCGGAGCTCCGCAACGGTTCGACGCACCCGGATCAAACGCTGGTGCGAAGCCATAGCGTTCGCGAATTTCACGCGGTTCGGAATCGAGGTCGAAGGCTTTGCGAGCCTTGTCCGTCGACAGCAGGCCCCACGCTTGTTGCTCGAAGCGATCCATCGCGTCCATGCAGCCGGCCTGATCGACCGCTCGACGCATGTTGTCAAAGCCCTGCAACAGCGAGCGACGGTCGCCATAACGGTTCAGGGTCACGCCATCCGCGAAGGCAAAGTTTGGTACCGAGAACGGGCCATCCTTCGCCGGGTCGTTCAGGGTTTCGAAGGCTTTGTAGGCTACTCCGAGATACGCCGAATCCGTGCCCGGCACATTCTTCGGGATCATCACGTACGCGGGCAATTCAGGGGTGAGATGCTGCAGTTGTTTGGCGGCAATCGAACCGCAGCTCGGATGGATGTTCTCGTCGGGACTCGGCCCCGAGTTGTAGCCCGTGAAGCACAACTGGTCGGCACCCGAGTGTCCCGCGTCGTGATGGAACAGACTGCGGACGATCGACCACTTATCCATGATCTGCGAGCACATGGGCAGCATGTCCGACAGTTGAATTCCCGGTACGTTGGTGTTCATCGTGCCGAACTCGCCGCGGTATTCGACCGGAGCATTCGGCTTCGGATCCCACATATCCTGATGTGGAGGCCCACCACGCATCCAGAGAATAATGACCGAGTGGTCCTTATTGGCGACCGCTGAGTTCGCTTCGGCGCGCAGCACATTGGCCAGCGACAGACCGGCACCGGTGAAACCGATGGCACCCGCCTTCAGGAAGTTGCGGCGGTTGGTGCGAAGTGACTCGCGGAATTCCGAGCATCCCACGGAAGTTGCTTGAGCAGGCATGAACTCACCGTCCAGGTAGGACTAACGGGCGGGAATATGAGGAGAGGCTGAGCTTTAAGTCTTATCGGACAGCCCCAGTCGCATCAACAGGATCAGATCTGTCGCTGCGATAATTCGAGATGTGGGGATGAGTTACCGTCCTATCTGGCACGGGGCGAGAGATGCGTTCCCGGAAGACTCGGCCTAATATTCGCCCCCGCAGTCTGCCTTCGCCCCGCCAGCCGGGAGCTGAAACCTGCGTCGGACACCTGCCTGACAGTCGCCTTCCCACCTTACCTTATCGAGGCATCCATGAAGTGGCCCATCGTCTTCGCTCTGCTGACCGCACTCTTCTGGGGCATGTACGGCCCGGTTCTCGGTTGGGCTCGTGCCGCCGAGGGAAATAATCCCTTCAAGCCTTACCTGCTGATCGGCGTCGCATACTTGGTCTGGGCGATCATCGGTGGCGCTTGCGGCATGCTCTATACCAAGGTGCCGTTTGAGTTTAGCGGCGAAGGCGTCAAGTGGGGCTTCATCGCTGGAAGTCTGGGAGCCTTCGGTGCGCTGACGCTGACGCTCGCCATGTTCAGCTTTCCGACGGGAACCAAGCCGCGTCCGGAATTGGTGATGCCCATCGTGTTTGGTGGTGCCGTGACGGTCACCGCCATCATGAATCTGATCATTTCGATGAAGTCAGGTTCCGGCCACGCGCCCAACCCGATGCTGTGGGTCGGGATCGCTGGCATGGCCGTGTGCATCGTGGTTGTGGCGTACAACACGCCTCACGTGGCCCCCAAGAAACCTGGTGCCGCTCCAACGACAACTCCGACTCCGGTCACTGCCGAACCGCAAACTCCCGGAGACACTCCCGCCAAGCCTTGATCTTCCAACCTTCGCTAATTTTTGCGATGCCCGGAAGACACGTCTTAACAAGTCGATTTTCGGCGGTATCCTCTCTCACCGCTGGCAACTGAGTTGCTGGCGGCGTTCCCACCTTGATGTTCCCGCCGCGACTCCTGCCCGCCCAGCCCCGTGCTGAATTCGTTCGATCGTCTGCCTCAACGGATTGTGCTTTGTGCCTGTAAAGGTCTGCTGCCTCTATGGGTTGATCGGTATCGAATTGGTCAAACAAAGACGTTTGCCGCATCGGGTAGAGAATGTCTTTGACGGATCGCAATGTCTTCGGTGTTATGGCATTGAAGGCAAAGAAGTATCCAAGTTTGACCGAGGAGAACTGAGTTGATTCCTGAAGTACTTGAAGCCAAAGACCGAGCCGGACGATTACTGCCTGGCGCGGGCTTGCCTCCCTATACCTACGTGCCCGGCACTTCGACGCCGCATCCGATTCGCCATCCTGACGGTCATAGTCATGGCAAGAAGGGCAAATCGCCGACGCCGCTCAACCCGGAACGCTGGGCTGAGAATCGCAATTTTCTGCTGGCGATCGACCTCTTCAACCATGGCTTCTATTGGGAGTCGCACGAAGAGTGGGAACGTCTGTGGCGCGCCTGTCCGCCGGAATCGACCGTCAGTCGCTTCCTGAAGGGCTTGGTGAAACTCGCAGCCGCTGGCGTGAAGGTTCGTGAACGCAGCATTCACGGCGTGCGTCGTCATGCGGCGTCTGCCGGTGAAGTCTTCGCCGACATCGCCGCTGAAACCGGCAACGACCTGTTCTGCGGCCTGCGCCTGACGCACCTGCAATTCGCCGCCGACCGCGCTGCCCAACTCCCGTACAAAGACGAGCTCAAACCCGGCGAACCCGCCAAGGTTTTCCCGTTCGTCATCGAGCCCGAGCAGATTCCGCTGAGCTAGTCTTGGTTCAACAGCCGTTAAAACTTGAGACGCCAGCCTTAGTTTGAGGCTGGCATTTTCTTTTATGTATTGTCCATCATTCGTTTGTCTCCATTCGTCTGACTGTTCCAAAAATCGTCGAACGAAAACCAGTGACAAACGAATGGAGACAATCGAATGAAGAAATGTTACGGAGTCTGAGTTTCCGGCGTTGCCGCAACCCACTTGGCCCAGCTGGGCAACTCGGTTGAAAACTCCACACGCTCGCGCTTCAGAGGGTGAGTGAACTTGATGCTGCGGGACATCAGGCAGAGCGGTTCGGCCTCGATGGGCTGCGTCTGAGTCGTGCCTATCGTTTGTTCGGGCAGATAGACCTGATCGCCGCAGATGGGCCAGCCGAGCAGCCACAGGTGCACGCGAATCTGATTCGTGCGACCCGTTAGCGGGTTGACTTCCAGCAACGCGGTGCCGTCTGCGAACCGTTCCAACACACGGAACTCGGTACGTGACGGCAGGCCGGACTCTTCGTCGATCTCACGGGAACCGAGCACTCCGGCGGCTTCGCTGATGGGTGCTTCGCAAACAAAAGAATCTTCGGGCGGATGGCCCTGCACGCGCGCGACGTAAGTCTTTTCCACCTCGCCGCGTTGAAACTGCGGTTGCAGCAGGCTGGCGAAGTGCCGCGTGCGAGCGAACACCACAATGCCCGTTGTGTTCGCATCCAGCCGATGCGCCGGTCGCGGATTCTGCGGTGCGTAGACCTCCGCCAGGATGTGCTGCAGCGTGTTGCGGTGAAACCGGCCGCTGGGGTGAATCGGCAACGGCGCGGGCTTGTGCAGCACCACGATCGCTTCGTCCTCATAGAGAATTCGGATGTCAGCATTCACATCAGGTTCGCTCGTCGCACGCTCTAGCCGCACATACTTCTCGCCCACATGAATGACATGATCGGCACCGACCGGCTGGCCTGTGGCGTCCAGCATGCAGTGGTCGTCGATCAACCGCTGCCACTCATCACGCGGCACGTGGCTGAAGATCTGGCTGAGGAAATTCAGCATCGTGAAGCCGTCAAACGCCTCGGGCACTCGCAGCGGTCGCTCGTTGTCATACGGAGCGCTGCCAGGCAGCGGTGTGGTTGCGCGACGAATCGCCGCGTGACGTTCTTCAATCACGCGCGCCCGTTGTTGCTCATCAGTTTCGAAGCAATACGGGCACGACTTGCCGGGCACATATCGTGGATCGCGCTGTTCCTGGAACGTCAGCGGAGTCAGGCACACAAAACATTGTTCGTTGTCTGATTCCTGCAGAGTCGGATCAACGCCGACGCGCTGGTCGAACACGAAGCATTCGCCGTCGTAGTGCTCGCCGCCGCATTCTTCGAAATACTTGAGGATGCCGCCGTCGAGCTGAAAGATCTGCTGGAAGCCTTCGCGTTCCATGTATGGACCGGCCTTTTCGCAGCGGATGCCGCCCGTGCAGAACATCACAATCGGCTGCTGCTTCATTTCCTCGGGCAATTTGCTGACCGCGTCCGGGAACTCACGAAAGTTGCTGATGCCCGCTGGCAGCGCGTTCTTGAAAGTGCCGAGCCGCACCTCGTAGTCGTTGCGCGTATCCAGCAGCGTGACCGGGCGGCCTTCGTCGAGCCACCGCTTGAGTTCCTTCGCGGGCAACTTCGGAGATGTGCGCCGCCCCGGATCAATGCCCTCGACGCCAAACGCAATGATCTCTTTCTTGATGCGCACCAGCATGCGGTTGAACGGTTGGTGCTCGCTGAGGCTGATCTTCGGATCGAGCGTTTCCAGTCCCGGAATCGACCGCAGTTCCGCGATGAGCAGATCAATCTCAGCACGCGGTCCGGCGACGAACAGGTTGATGCCTTCGGTACTGAGTAGAATCGTGCCCTTCAGCCCCCATGCCTGGCATTGAGCGATCAGGCGTTCGCGCAGCGGCTTCAGATCAGCGAGAGGAGCGAACTTGTAAGTCGAAATGTTCGTAACAGTCGGCATGGCAGCTAAATACTAACTCAGCAAAACGAATTCAGATTCCCGCGCGATCCACCGCGCTGGGGAAGTGGGAACTATCCTCGCCCCGAGTACCCGGCTGCAATTGAGTTGGGTACAGAGACGCCGCGTGTGCGCGGGTCCGCTGAGGACGTGAGTCGATGAACAATCGGGGCTAGGCGTAGAGTTCAGAGATCACTCTGCCGGAACTAATGGGGTAAGGGCGGTTCGTGCTATCGTAAAAGTGGCCGCCGGGATCGATGCCCAGCGCGTGGAAGATCGTAGCGATCAGGTCCCACGGGCCGACTTTTACGCTCGTTGGGTACGCGGCATGACGATCCGTCGATCCAACTGTCGCTCCGCTCCGCACGCCCGCACCCGCCATCAGGATTGAGTACGCAAAAGGCCAATGCTTGCGCCCGGGAGTAGCTCCCGCGAATCTGCTTTCCAGGGCCACGACCGGAGCGCGGCCGAATTCGCCCATGCAGACGACAAGTGTGGAGTCGAGCAATCCTCGATGATGCAGGTCGTCCAAGAGGGCCGAAAAACTTTGATCGAATCGCGGCAGCAGCGAGCGTCCCATGACATCGAAAATGTCATTGTGAGTGTCCCAGCCAAACTGCTCCTCGTCGTCGGGATAGCGATCCTGGCCGCGATTTGAGTGATTCCACATCACGGTGATGAGCGGTACTTCGGCTTCGACCAGCCGTCGAGCGAGCAGGCACGCCTGACCCGCTCGATGGAGACCGTAGCGCTCTCGAACTTGCGGCCGTTCGGCTGTCAGATTCAACGCTTCGCGAGCCGTTGGTCGATCCAGCATGGCATAGGCCTGTTGGTAGAGCGTCTGCATGTCGATGGCGGGTTGCGAGCGTTGGGGGTGCGCGTGCTCGATCCGTTGCAGCAGTCGTTGACGCTGCATCTGCCGCTGTGAATTGATCTCATCAAGCTGTTCGAGCCCTGAGACAGCAGCTTCGCCGGTTGAAACATCGCCAATGACCAGCGAGTCGAAGCGGCGACCCAGTAAGCCGGGAAACTGCCCGGGGCCAGGTTCGAAGGGGACGAGCGCGGGACCATTTACCAGCACACTTGTTCGCAGAAACCTCGATGGCGGCCGCAATTGCTCCAGCACCGAACCGAAGAAGGGGTGATCAGTTTCTTTCGGTGGCGGGTTTCCGGAACGGCGAGCGTGATACTGCCCGGTCAACGCCAGATAGAGCGCCGAACCGTGATCGAGATCCTCATGCGACATCGATTTCACAAGAGCGTAACGGTCCGCGAGCATTGCCAGCCGCGGCAGGTGTTCGCACAGGAAAGTGCCGGGAACAGACGTCTCGATCGCACCGAACTCGCCGCGCACTTCGCGGGGAGCATCAGGGCGCGGATCAAAGGTTTCAAGCTGACTTTGCCCGCCGCTGGCCACGACCACAACGACAGACTTCGCGCGTCCGAAACCGGGAGTTGCCGAGACGTCGCTGGCCAACACAGACCGCTGCCGTAGGACCTCGCCCAACAGGGCCAGACCTGTTCCGCCTGCGATGCTGAAGCAGTCTCTACGACGCATCAATCCCGCCCCTGTAGTTCTCAGCCGCAGTTCTATCCCAGGAGTTCATGGACGACCTGACCATGCACATCGGTCAGGCGGAAGTCGCGTCCCGAGTACCGATAGGTCAGCTTCTCGTGATCGAAGCCTAGCTGATGGAGTAGCGTCGCATGCAGGTCGTGCACGCTGACGCGGTTCTCGACGGCCCGGAAACCGAAGTCGTCGGTCGCTCCGTAGGTCATGCCACCGCGAGTTCCTCCACCCGCCAGCCACATCGTAAAGCCGTAGTGATTGTGATCGCGCCCATTGCCGCTTTCGGAGACCGGTGTGCGACCAAATTCTCCGCCCCACACCACCAGGGTTTCATCCAGCAGGCCACTCTGTTTTAGATCTTTCAGCAAAGCCGCAATCGGTTGATCGACCTGCCGGCTGGAGCTGGAGATCGCTTTGTTGATGTTCTCGTGATGGTCCCAGCCGCCGTGCTCCAGATGGATGTAACGCACCCCGCGTTCGACCAGTCGCCTCGCGACAAGGCAACCGCGGGCGAAGGGGCTGGTCCCGTATGCGTCCTGAGTCGCCTGCGTTTCCTGGCGAAGATCAAACGCATCTCCAGCAGCGAACTGCATACGGAAGGCAGTCTCCATCGCCCGGATTCGTGCTTCGAGGGCCGCGTCCGCGCCAGTTGTCTCGAGCTGGCGGCGATTGAACCGCGAGATGAAGTCCACCTGCCGTTGCTGGCTTTCGCGATCCTGTTTCGAGTTCCGCAGGTTGCGGATCATCTTCTCGGGATCTTTTTCGGTGGTATTGATGGGCGTGCCTTGATGCTCACTCGGCAGATAGCCGCAACGGACATAGCGCGAGGCATTGCCACTTTCACTCAAGGAAACAAAGCCCGGCAGGTTGCGATTCTCCGTGCCCAATCCGTAAGAGACCCAGGCACCGAGAGACGGGTGAATCTGATCGATGCGGCCTGAGAAAAGATGATTCGCCGCCGGCGCATGATTGGGGTTTCCGCCCACCACCGAACGCACGACGCACAAGTCATCAGCGCACTCGCGGATGTGCGGCATCAGCTCGCTGATCATCAGCCCGCTGTCCCCGCCCGGCCGGAATTGAAAGGGTGAAGGCAACAGACCGCCGGTAACTCGCTCCGTCCGCAGGTCAGCCGCGGGAGGCCGTTGGCCCGCATATTTCTGCAGGCTGGTCTTCTGATCGAAGAGGTCGAGAGACGACGGGCCTCCTGCCATAAACAGGAAGATCACATGCTTCGCGCGAGCTGGATGAGTGGTCGTCGAAGTGGTGCTTGAAACCTCAGCCTGCAGCAGATCTGCCAGTGCCAGTGTGCCGAACCCCGCCCCGAGCGCTCCCAGCAATTCGCGGCGCGTATATGCGACAGGCATCTTGTTCTGAGGTGAGGTCATTCGGCGAGTATTGAAAAGGAGAGGCGCAGGCAGAGGGGCTACATCGTACGGCGTTTTCAGTCCGCGAACAGGAATTCGTTCGTGGCGAACAAAGAATGGGCCAGGAGCGACCAACGCTCAGCCGGAACGGCTCCATTCGGGTCACGTACGAGTTCCAGTGATTCGATCAGCTCCTCGGTCGTAGGATCACGGAGCAGGATCCGGCGGAACAATTCACTGATTCTTTGGTGGGGATTTGAAGGAGATTCCAGTTGAACTCTTCGGGCGACTGAGTCTGCCTGCTGCTGCAGGAAAGGGCTGTTGAGCAAGTACAAGTGTTGAAGTGGTGTCGTCGTCGGTAAGCGATTTTCCGCATGTCGTTTGGCGTCCGGAAAATCAAACAGGCGGAAAACGTCGGCGGGTCGTTGTCGGCTGACGACGCCATAGACTGATCGACGGCGAAACTTGGCATCGTCCAGACTGGTCGATGGCCCGGTCATGGCGCGGTCGAGTTCGCCGCTGACACTTAGCACAGCGTCGCGCCAAGCCTCTGCTTCCAGGCGTCGCCGATTCATGTGCCACAGCCGGTGATTGTCCGGGTCTGCGTCCTGATAACTGGCGGAAGAGTGGCTGCTCTGACGCCACGTCGCGGACAGCAGGATCTCGCGATGCAGCCACTTCAACGACCACCCGGATGCGATGAACCGGGCGGCGAGATCGTCGAGTAGCTCCGGATGAGAAGGGGCATCGCCGAGCCGACCAAAGTTACTCGGCGTTGTGACCAGCGGGCGATCAAAGTGCCAACCCCACACCCGGTTCACGATGACTCGAGCGGCGAGCGGGGCCGCGTCAGTGACAATCGATTCAGCCCACTGCTGCCGACCACTTCCCGACGCGAATGCAGGCGTATTCCTCGGAGCCAGCACTTCGAGGAACCGTCGGGACACAGTCTTGCCCGGATTGGAAGGATTGCCGCGGATGAAGACGGGCAGATCACGCGATTGCTTCCAACGATAGTCCAGCAGGGTCCAGGCGGGATCGTCGCCGTTGATCCACAAGCCCGCGTCGCGAACGCCGTTCGCAATCGGCCCCTTAAAGAGTTCGGTCGCCTTGAGTTCTTTAAGAGCCGTCTCCCAACGCGTGACTTCAGCGTCGAAGGCGGACAGGTCAGCCACGCCGTCTTCCTTGGCGGTCTTGCGATTTCGCTTCGCGTAATCAAACCGCAGTTCAACATCGATGATCTGTCGCTGGACTTCGGTGAGTGCCGCGGCCGTTTCCGGGGATGTTTCAGTCAGCGGCCATTCCACCAACTGCGTGCTGGCCATTACTCCGGCGAGGGCGTAATAGTCTTCGGTTTTGATCGGATCGAACTTATGGTCATGGCACCGAGCGCAAGCCACGGTGAGGCCCAGAAAGCTGCGCGTGACCGTATCAATCCGTTCGTCCCACTCATCGGCGACGATCACTGAAATGACATCCGCCGCGAGCTTCGGCTCCTTGTGATACACGGGAGAGAGCCCCAGGAATCCCAGCGCGGCCAGTTCCGAGCGTGGCAGATCGAGCAAATCTGCAGCTAATTGCCGGCGGACGAACTCGTCATAGGGGAGATCCTCGTTCAGCGCTTGAATGACCCAATCGCGATACCGAAACGGAAATCGCGGTGGCTTGCACGTTGCTTCCGACGTCGGCTGATCTTCGGCATACCGCGCCAGGTCCAGCCAGTGACGTCCCCAGCGTTCACCGTAGTGTGGTGACGCCAGGAGTCGATCAACCAGTTGCTCATACACGTTGGGAGCAGTGTCCGCGTTGAACTCCTCGACGTCCTCAAACGATGGCGGCACGCCCAGCAGGTCGACGAACAATCGGCGCATCAGAGTACGTCGATCGGCTTCCGGCGCTGGCCGCATCTCATGCTGATCCAGGTGCTCCAGGACAAACGCATCGATCTTGCGGCGCGGCCAACCTGGATCGGAAACCTGCGGAGCAGGTACTTCGCGTACGGGTTGGAATGACCAGAACTCGCGACCGCGTTCGATGTCGACGGGCCTCGGCTTTTCAGCGGCCTGGCTTGAGTCTGTGGGAAAAGCGGCACCGCGAGCGATCCATTCTCGAAAGTCCGCAATAACTTTGTCGGGCAACTTGCCGTCCGGCGGCATCTCGGACACGACACCAGACCAGGCAATCGCTTTGATAAGCAGGCTGTCGTCGGGTTTTCCGGGCACCAGCGAAGGTCCCGAATCACCGCCCTCAAGCGTGCTCGTTCGCAGGTCGAGTCGCAGGCCGCCCTTGGCTTTCGGCGAGTCTGCTGAGTGGCACTTATAACAGCGTGCGACAAGCACAGGCCGGATGCGCTGCTCGAAGAACTCCAGACCATCATCCGCGGCAGAGACCGCGTTGAACCCTGCGAGGATGATCGCGAGTCCGCTCCAAATCGCCGCGATTCGGCAGTCGAATTGAAGCCCGGAAATTTGCACGTCGAAAGTTCCTCGCCAGAGTCAGCCTGCAGCGGGGCTCTCGCGAGCACGTCGCGACCCCGTTTCAAGTGCGTGATTACAGTCCGCCAGAAGTGGCGGGAGCAAGTGAGATGCTCCAGCAGTGGTCGGATTCGACGCTGTTCATGATGGTCGAGCGTGTGCGATCCTTGGACCGCATCTTTGTCTCTGGCTATCGTCTCGCTTTGCTGAAGCTCGAGCTCGTTGTCGCTCGGAGAATTTCTCTTTCCTACAAGGCCAAACTCATGCAGCAGCCACAATCCACGCGCCAGAATCAGTCATCGCGTCGCGACTTCCTGAAGACGTCCGCCATCTTCGCGGGAGTCAGCGCCACGATGCCGGTGTTTGAATGGAGCCCCAAGGCATTCGCGAATCAGGAAGCCAACGCTCGGCCGCGCATTGGATGCATTGGTGTGGGCAGCATGGGCAGCGGTGATGCTCAAGGCCATGCCGGCTTTGGTGACATTCTGGCCGTGTGCGACGTCGACGCACCACGAGCCGAACAGGCTCGGAACAACGACAAGATCGGCAAGGGCAAGGCGGACGCTTACACCGACTACCGCAAGGTGCTGGAACGCAACGACATTGATGTCGTCAGCGTTGTTACTCCGGACCACTGGCACGTGAAGATTGCGATCGAAGCTTTGCAAGCTGGCAAGCACGTGTTCTGCCAGAAGCCGCTGACACTGACGCTCGAAGAGAATCAACTGATTCGCGCCGCGTGTCGCAAGTTCAAGGACAAGACGTTCTTCGTCGGTACTCAGCAGCGCAGCGACAAGGATCGTTTCCTGCGAGCGATCAACCTCGTGCAAAAGGGCTTGCTGGGCGACATCAAGACGATCACCGTCGGTATCAATGGCGGCGATAAGGGCGGCCCGTTCGCCAAGTCTGAAGCACCAGCGGGTCTGGATTGGGACTTCTGGCTGGGACAAGCTCCAAAGGTGGACTACATCAAGGAGCGATGCCACTACCAGTTCCGCTGGTGGTACGAGTACTCAGGTGGAAAATTCACCGACTGGGGTGCTCACCACGTGGATATCGCCACCTGGGCCATCGGGATGGACAAGGAAGGCATGGGTCCGGTCGAGATCGATGGCACCGACGCCAAGCACCCCTGCGAATACAAGGACGGCTACGCGACGCAGGATGACTACTACAACACTGCTCACGACTACGCCGTGAAGTGCAAGTATGAGAACGGTATTGAGATGATCGTCACCAGCCGCGGCGACAACGGCATTCTGTTCGAAGGTACCAAGGGCCGCATCTTCGTGAATCGCGGCAAGATCACCGGCCAACCGATCGACGAGAAGTGGGACGAAGGCAAGTTCGGTCCCGAAGATCTGGCGGCTCTCTACAAGGGCAAGCCGTTCGAGGGGCACAAGAACAACTTTTTCCGCTGCATCGCAGAAGGCGGCTTGCCGGTTTCGGACGTTTTCACGCACACACAGGCCATGGCCACCTGCCATCTGAGCGCCATTGCCGGACGGTTCAATCGCGTGATCAAGTGGGATCCCAAGGCCGAGAAGATCGTGGGCGACGATCAAGCAGCGAAGCTGTTCGCCCGCGAACAACGCAAGGGCTACGAAATTCCGCGCGTCTCGTAGTCGCGATCTGATACTCTGTCGCGCTTCACACGGTTGAAGCGCGACAGAGTTACTTGCTGATTTCCCGCCAGTTGTCAGAGGGCACTTATGATGCGAGCTGTTGGTTGGCTGATCGTCACAGCATTATTGGTTGGTTGGAATCAGACGAGTCTGGCTGAGAACTGGCCCGGCTGGCGCGGACCGCGCGGCGACGGCTCGATTCAGGACACCAGTGCGCCAACGCAGTGGTCGGATACTGAGAACGTCGCGTGGAAGATTGCAGTCAAATACAGCGGACATTCGTCGCCGGTCATCTTCGGAGACCGCGTCTTTCTGGTGGGGGCCGATACCGAAGCCAAGAACCGCATGCTGCTGGCGTTCAGCCGGAAGACCGGCGAGCCACTGTGGGAACGGGTGGTTGATAATTCCCCGTTGGAGAAGAAGCACAACCTCAACAGTTGGGCCTCCAGCACGCCCACGACGGACGGCGAACGCATCTATGTCAGCTTCCTGCATGAAAAAGAAATGTTGGCGGCAGCTTATGACCTTGATGGCAAGGAGCTCTGGAAGGTTCAGCCCGGCGTGTTTTCGAGCGTGCATGGTTATTGCAGTTGCCCGGTCCTGTTTGAGGATCTGGTGATCATCAACGGCGATCACGACGGTGCCGCGTACCTGTTGGCGCTCAAGCGATCTACGGGCGAAACGGTGTGGAAGACGCCGCGCGAAAACAAGACACGCAGCTACTGCACCCCGCTGATTCGAAACATCGAAGGCACGCCGCACATGATGCTGTCCGGCAGCAAAAGCGTAGCCAGTTTCGATCCGCGAAGCGGCAAACGCCACTGGGTAATTGATGGTCCGACTGAGCAGTTCGTGGCGTCGCTGGTGTTTCATGAGGGACTGGTTTTTGTGACCGGTGGTTTCCCTGACAAACACCTCATGGCCATTGACCCGCGCGGGACAGGTAACCTCACGAAGAGCGAGAACATCAAGTGGCACATTGAGCGCAACGGCGTTTCTTATGTGCCGTCTCCGGTCGCAACAAACGGATTGTTCTTCATCGTTTCCGATGAAGGCATCGGTACCTGCCGTGATGCCAGAACGGGCGAGGTCTGCTGGCAGAAACGCATTGGTCGACACAACAGCGCGTCGTTGCTGACGGGAAATGATCTGGTCTATTTCCTCGACGATGACGGCGTGATGCGCGTCGTGAAGGCAACCCGCGAGTATGAGCTTGTCTCCGAAAACCGTCTCAACGAGCCGACCTACGCGTCACCCGCCGTCAGCCAGTCGCAGTTTTTCATTCGCGGTGACAAGCATCTCTTTTGCATCGGCCAGCCGGATCGCAAAACTGTGGCGAAGTAGCTCTGCAATCACGCTCAAGATCGTTCAATTCAATGAAGACTCTTTTGACATGGCTGGTGCTGGCCTTCGCCGATGGACCTCAGGTTGAGGTCGCTACGCTCAGCGGGCAGCAGAAAGTCGGCGAACTCGTCGCGGTCAATGGCAAGGAATGGAAGCTGCGCACCAGCAGTGGTGAAGAAAGCATTGCGGCGAATGAGATCCTCACGGCGACGTGGCCCGGAGCCCCCACAAAAGTCGAGATCGCGCCGCTGGAATTGAAGCTGGTTGACGGTTCCCGATTGGGAGTAACGCAAGCCACATTGGAGGGCGATTGGATTACGGTAGAGTCGGCCAGTCTCGGTAAGCAGAAACTTGCCCGCACGACGATTGCAAACCTGCGTTTGGGAACACCTACCGGTCCGATCGAGCAGTCTTGGAGCGACCTCACGCAACGCGAGAAGACTCAGGATATGCTGGTCATTCGTAAGAATGACGTGTTGGACTTCGTCGAAGGCGTGGTGGGCAAAATCACGCCCTCTGACGTACAGATTCTGCTCGACGGAGAACCCGTGACGGTGAAGCGGGAAAAGGTTTTCGGAGTGGTCGTCTTTCAGCGCGGTGCTGCGAATCAGAAGCCCATCGGCAGTCTTGATCTCGTCAACGGCGACAAGCTGTTTGCGCGCTCCGTGGCTTTGTCAAACGGTGAGTTTCAAGTGACGTTGCCAACGGGCGGCGAAGCAAAGGTGCCACTGGCCCAAGTGCGTCGAGTCGACTTTAGCCTCGGCAAGCTGACTTGGCTGGGAGATCTGAAGCCGCGTGACATGAAGCACGACTTCATCCTGATGGACGGTCTGCCCGAGTACGGTGTTGATCGCAGCCTGTTGGGTGAGCGCCTGCGAGTCGGTGACAAATTCTTCGACCGCGGCGTCTGGATTCATTCGAAGACGCGGCTGAAGTACCGACTCGAAGGTGACTACTCCCGTTTTCAGGCGTGGATGGGGATCCAATCGTCGCACACAGGCAACGTGCATGTCGAGTTTCTGGCCGATGGTCAGAAGTTGATGGAAGCCGACGTTCTGGCTGGTGCGAAAGCACCGCAGCGTGTGGACCTCGATCTCAAGGGCAAGTTCGTTCTGGAAGTCGTTGTCGACTATGGAGACGATGGGGACGACATCGGCGATCACCTCACACTGGGTGATGCCCGACTCACAAAATAGGTGCCGCTCTGCCCACAGTGTTGGCCTGCGTGCGAAGCGTCTCGTGTTCTTAAAGTCAGCCAGGAATTTGAAGCCTCATGAAAGCTGTGCAGTTAGAGCGTCCGGAAGCGTTTCGATTCATTGATGTTCCCGAGCCGAACGAACCCGGACCGGGCGACGCTGTCGTTCAGGTTCACTCGGTGGGCATCTGCGGGACTGACTACAGCGGCTTTCTCGGCAAGATGCCCTTCTTCAGCTACCCCCGAATTCCGGGACACGAGCTCGGAGTTGAGGTCGTCGCGGTCGGAGCCGGCGTGACGAACGTGAAAGCCGGTGATCGCTGTTCGGTCGAGCCTTATATCAACTGCCAGAAGTGCTACTCGTGCCAGCGCGGTCATACGAATTGCTGCGAGCATCATCAGACGCTGGGCGTGCATTGCGACGGTGGCTTGCGTCGCCTGTTCACGGTGCCCGCGCGCAAGTTGCACCTGGCTCCGAAGCTGTCATTCGCCCAGGGAGCGCTCGTCGAGACCCTGGCGATTGGTTGCCATGCGGTTGATCGCGGTAATCCCAAAGCGGGCGAAAACATCCTGGTGATTGGCGCCGGCCCGATCGGTTTGAGTGTCGTGGAATTCGCGAAGCTCTCGGGCGCTCGCACCATTGTGATGGACATGAACGACGCCCGCCTCGGATTCGTCCGCGAACGCATGGGAGTGCCTGACACCATCACCGCCACAGGCGACGGTTCTGAATTAGCGCGGCTCACCGAACTGACCGACGGCAAGCTCTGTGATGTCGTGGTTGACGCGACGGGCAGCAACAAGTCCATGTCGGGATCGCTCGGTTATTGTGCCTTTGCCGGGCGACTGGTTTACGTGGGCATCACGCAAGCCGATCTGCAGTTCCCTCATGCTCCGATCATGCACCGTCGCGAATTGACATTGCTGGCGAGTCGCAACGCGCTCTCCAAGGACTTCGGCCGCATCGTCCGTTTGATTGAAGAGGGCAAGATCGATACCCAACCGTGGATCACTCACACAACACCGTTCGACAACATGATCGCCGAGTTCCCCAAATGGCTTCGCCCCGAAACGGGAGTCATCAAGGCGGTTGTGGACTTGGACCAGTAGTGCCGTCGCGATTTTATTGAGACGGAAGCCGAAGTCTGTCAGCCCTCACAGCTCTTCGATCAGACACTGTTCCGCGAAGGCCTGCGCGGCTTCTCTGCTGATTCGGGCTGGTAGCAGCGAAGTGGCATTCTGCGCTGCAGCTCCGAGCCCGAACCGCACAGATTCGAGAATGCTCAGCCCATCGGCGATTCCACTGGCGATTCCCGCTGCGACGCAATCGCCGCAGCCGATCGGGTTGATGACGTTCACGTTCACAGGATGAACTCGCCACGCGTGATCGGCGTTCGCAATGAGTGTCGGGTTTGGTCCGTCAGTGATCACGACCCATTGTGCACCGCGAGCAACCAGCTCTCGCATGCCGATGATCAATTCGTCGGTCGTTGTCAGTTTGCGACCGAGCGTTTGCGCCAGCTCCGCGCGATTCGGCTTCACGACGAGCGGCCTGCTTGCGAGGGCCGCGGACAATTCGGCTCCGCGAATGTCGAGCACCGCATCAACGGGCTTCGCACTCAACAACTCGTGAAACAAGCTGGAACGAACGCCGCGCGGCAATGAGCCCAAACACACGACGACAGAACAGTTTTGAACTTGCTCCCGGTAACAGTCCACGAACCTGTCCACGTCAGCCGTCTGCAGCTCTGCCGCGTTCTCGACCAGTTCTGTGGTTTGCTGTTGGTGTCCGTCCAGAATCGTGGTGCAAACGCGCGTCAGGCCGCTGGTCTCAATCCACCGGGCTGGCAGTTGCAGGGCCGTGATTTCGTTCTGAATCTCCCGGCCGGACCAGCCCGCTACCGTTGAGAGCAACCGCGCCGGCGCGCCGAGTCGATGCAATGCCATCCCGACATTGATTACTTTACCCGACGCACACCAGGACACTTGGCGTGCGCGATTCACCTCGCCCAGCGTGAGGCGATCGAGTTGAACGATCTGCTGCCAGGCAGGACTCAATCCAACGGCCAGAATCTGACGACGCACCTTGGTCTCCCCATTGAATTCATCAAGTTGATCCACCTCGGATCGTGACTCGGAACATAGCAACACGGACTTACTTCATGTCGGCACGCATCATTGATGGCAAGCAGGTCGCAGCTCAGCTACGAGAACAGATCGCGGCAGAAGTCGCTCAGTTTCAGGCCGAAAGCGGCGTTACTCCACACCTTGTCGCAGTTCTGGTCGGCGGCGACCCGGCCAGCGCGGTGTATGTTCGCAACAAGCAGAACGCCTGCTCTAAAGCCGGTTTTCGCAGCACGCTGCACAAGTTACCCGCCGAAACCACACAGGCCGAGTTGCTGAAGCTCGTGCTGGATCTCAACAACGATCCCGACGTGCATGGCATCCTCGTACAACTGCCATTGCCCGAACAGATCAACGAACAAGCCATTCTGGATGCAGTGACTCCGCTGAAAGACGTCGATTGCTTCCATGCTGAGAATGTCGGCTTGATGGTTCAGGGGCGCCCGCGCTATCTGCCATGCACACCACACGGTGTCCAGCAACTTTTGATCGCGTCTGGGACAGTGGTTGCCGGTGCCCACGCTGTCGTGCTGGGACGCAGCGAAATCGTCGGCAAGCCCATGGCGATGATGCTCGTCCAACGTGGAGCCGCCGCTAACGCCACCGTCACCATCTGCCATAGCAAGACGAAGGATTTGGCCGGTCTCTGTCGCCAGGCCGACATCGTCATTGCCGCGATCGGCCAACCAAAGTTCGTCACCGCAGACATGGTGAAACCGGGCGCCGTGGTGATTGATGTGGGCATCAATCGAGTCGGCGATCAGCTCGTCGGCGACGTCGATTACGGCCCCGTCAGCGAAGTAGCGTCCGCTATCACTCCCGTCCCCGGCGGCGTGGGCCCCATGACCATCGCGATGCTCCTGAAGAACACGCTCACCGCTGCCCGAATCCTGACGAAAATGTCCGGAATCGCTGGACGCTGAGTGCGTCTCCTCCCTACTTTTGACATTGATGAATGTTCATAAAGTCGCGAGGCGTCGCAGCAACTTCGCCGCGTCTCGCGTGAATTTGGTGATCAGCAAAGACAGACTATTTCATGCATTTGGGACACTGGTTGACGGCGTTGTGCACGGTCTCTCCGAAGCGTTCTGGATCAGGAGTCCTTCTCCGCAGGCAGCGTCAAGCAATGGCCGCACCCGCTGAACGCTTTGAACCACGCTTAGTGCTGTCCGCGCCGAATCCATTCAGTCTCAACAGCCTGGACGGTATGAACGGGTTCAAGCTGAATGGCTTGGGCGTTCGTGCTGAAGCGGGCTACTCGATTTCCGATGCCGGCGATGTAAACGGGGACGGGTTTGGCGACGTCATCATTGGCGCGCCCGGTTCGTCCTTCCTGCCGCCCGAGACTCCGGGTGACGCCTATGTGGTCTTCGGAAAAGCTTCTGGCATTCCCGCAGAGATCGAGTTGAGCCAGCTCAACGGCACCGATGGATTTCGACTCGCTGGCATTGACGCGGATGATGAATGCGGCCGGTCCGTTTCTGGAGCGGGCGATATCAACGGAGACGGCATTGATGACGTGATTGTGGGAGCCGTTCATGCGAACCCCAACGGAAGCAGCTCAGGTGAAAGCTACGTTGTGTTCGGGAAGCGCGGGGCATTCGCCGCGTCCATTGATTTAAGCACGCTCAATGGACGAGATGGGTTTCGATTGGAAGGCATTTCCAGCGGCGACGCGACGGGCCGAGCAGTCTCGAACGCGGGCGACGTGAATGGTGATGGTTTCGATGACCTGATCATAGGGGCACACTACGCCAATATCGACAATCAAGGTGATGTGGGCGAGGTCTACATCGTCTTCGGTAAACCAGACGGTTTCGACGCAGTCATCAATTTCAGATCCTTGAATGGTGTAACTGGTTTTCGACTGCAAGGAGTTGGTCTTGGAGATCACACCGGTAACTCCGTTTCCAATGCAGGGGACGTGAATGGTGACGGTTTCGGTGATGTAATTATCGGGGCCACGCAGGCTGGTCAGGGAAGCAGTGGGGAAGACCTGAATCTTCCCGGCAAGAGCTATGTTGTGTTTGGCAAGTCGAATGGATTTGCAGCGACTGTTGATCTCGACACATTGGATGGTGCAACTGGTTTTCGGCTGGATGGATTTCATGCCCATGATCGGCTCGGCCAATCTGTTTCGGGCGCTGGAGATATCAATGGAGACGGCTTTGACGACGTGATTATTGGCGCCCAGTACGCCGAGCCGAATGGGCAGAGGTCGGGTGAAAGCTATGTCGTTTTCGGCAAGGCGCGTAGCTTTGCAGACGCGATCGATGTCAATGCTTTGAATGGCACTGATGGATTCCAAATCGAAGGGAGTGATGCGTTTCATCAGCTAGGAGTTTCGGTTTCTGCAGCCGGCGATGTGAATGCGGATGGCTTCGATGATCTGATTGTGGGAGCGCACAATGCTCCGTTTAATGGGCTTAGTCGCGCTGGTTTGAGCTACATCCTGTTCGGGAAGACGTCAGGCTTTGGGGCGGTCTTCGATCTCGGCACGTTGAATGGTTTGAACGGTTTTCAGGTCGGTGGCATTGACGCCGACGATGTTTCAGGAAGAACCGTGTCGACCGCCGGCGATATCAACGGAGACGGCTTTGACGATGTCCTCATCGGTGCGACCGACGCTGACGCCGGAGCCGAAGACACCCACGACGGTGAAGGCTATGTGGTCTTCGGGGGAAACTTCACCGGCGGGGCCGAAACTCAAGTAGGTGGTTCAACTGCTGACACCCTGACAGCAACGCTGGGTGCAAATGCCGTTGATATTCTCGTCGGCGGTTTGGGTAATGATACTCTCGTAAGTGATGGTGGATCGGACGTATTGCGCGGTGGAACTGGTGATGACACGCTCGCGATTCCTGACACGAATTTTTCCAGCACGCGACGATTAGTGGGTGGCCGAGGTGTCGACACACTGCGGTTCGATGGGGCGGGCTTAGCATTGGATCTCACCACGATCAGCGACAATCGCATCAGCGAAATTGAAGTCATTGATATTCGCGGCGGCGGCGGCGGCGGCGGCAACACGCTGACGCTGGATTACCAGGAAGTCATCAATATCAGTGGCGAGTCCAACACATTACTCGTGCGGCGAGACATTAATGATGTCGTCAATAGGGGCTCGGGTTGGACACCTTTTACGCTGGTAAAGGATGGTGTTCGCTATGATGCCTTCCGCCAAGGCGCCGCTGTATTGCTGCTCACGTCGTTTGATGCGGTGCCGAGTTCGCCTGTCACGGTGCAAGTGACTCAAGGACGACTGGAGATCGACGACACTTCCAATAGTGCGATCGCTGTGACCGTTCATCAGGAACCAGGTCCGGGACAACTCGTTGTAACGGTGGTCGACGCGAACGCGGTCACATTTGAGCAACGAGTTTCGGCGGCATCCGTAACCGCTGGAGTGCTTATTCATCTCAACACGGGTAACGACAAGCTTGATCTCTCAAAGCTGGATCTGATCGCGACCGTTTTTGGTGGCGCTGGAAATGATTCGCTGGAGGGCAGCACCCGAGCAGACGCTCTTCACGGTGAAGATGGAGACGACACACTCCGCGGGAACACAGGCAACGATCAGTTGGATGGTGATGTCGGCACTGACCTGCTCGTAGAAAACACCGGAACCATTGCTGCGGCGAATGTCACGATTACGAGTATTCAACTGACGATCGTCGACAGTGGGGTCGATTCGCTGTCCGGACTGGAAAGTATCTTCATCTCTGATGGGGGCGGAGCCAGCCGGATTGACGCGTCGCTGGCCAGCGCCCCGGTCAATCTGTTCGGCGGTGGCGGAGCGGACACGCTGATTGGCAGCGCTCTCACTGACACGCTCAATGGACAAGGCGGCGATGACGTTTTGTCGGGGCAAGGCGGAGCGGACCTGCTTGTCGGCGGTGCGGGCACCGATACTCTCAAGGATGCCATTGACCAGAATCTCACGCTGACGAATGTCGCCCTGACCGCTTCCGGCAACAGCAAGGCCGCGGTGGTTGATGCCCTGGTCACCATCGAGAAGGCAGACCTGACGGGTGGTGTCAGTCGAAACCGAATTGATTTGAGCGGTTTCACCGCCAGTCTCGGTGCAACCATCAATGGCGGCGGCCAGAGCGATACTGTGATTGGCTCACCCGGACCGGACTGGATCACGACTCTGACCGGCGCCGACTCCGTAGTCGGCCTGGGCGGCTCGGATACGATGTTCACGGGCAGCGGCAACGACACGCTCGACGGCGGAGATGGCAACGACAGTCTCAACGGCCAGAACGGAGACGACTCGTTGCTGGGCAACGCGGGCAATGATGTGCTCACCGGCGGCGCTGGAGTGGACACTCTCGCGGGAGGCGCCGACAACGACTTCCTCAGCGGGCAAACGGAAGCTGGGCTGCTTAACGGCGGCGCTGGCAACGACACCCTGCAGGGTAATACTGCCAGCGATACGCTCAACGGCGAGTCAGGTGACGATCGCCTGTATGGCCTGCAGAGCAATGACGACCTGAATGGCGGCGACGGAGCAGACTCGCTCTCAGGCGGTATTGGCAACGATTCTCTCCGCGGTGGTGCGGGAGCAGATACTCTTTCCGGCGAAGTCGGCAGCGATGTGCTGGATGGAGGCGGCGACTTTGACCGCATCAAGGAATTGTTCGACGCCAGTTTTATAATTACCGGTATCAACCTGAACTCACCTGGCTTGGGCGTTGATACGTTTACCGCGATTGAGCGCATTCAGCTCGTCGGTGGACCGGGTAGCAACTTTTTTGATGGTCGTGCCGCGAACGTACCTCTCCTGCTTTCCGGTGCTGCGGGAAACGACACGTTGCTTGGCGGTACGCGCGCAGACGGAATTGATGGCGGTGACGGCGACGATGTGCTGCTCGGCGGTGCGGGTGCCGATGTGATCTCCGGTGGCGCTGGCTTCGACTACTGGTGGGAGAAAGCCGACTCCGACTTTACCGTCAGTGGCGTGACCATTGCCTCGACGGTGACCGGTGCTGAGATCTCTACCGGCATCGAGCGAATCGTCGTGATCGGTGGGGTAGGCAACAACACGCTCAACGCGACTGCTTCCAGCCTGCCTGTTGTGCTGATCGGCGGCAAGGGCAATGACAACCTGATCGGCAGTTCGCAGGTTGACGTGCTCACCGGTGGAAATCGCAATGACGCAACGGTGGTTGGCGGTGACGGTACCGACACTTTGGGTGGTGAAGCCGGTGACAATATCTACGAAGCGGATGTGAACGATACGCTGATCGCTGGTCCGGGCAACGACGCCGCGATTCCTGATGTGTTTATACTCTTGCCCGACTGGGTCGATGCGATCTGAGTACGATTTTGACTTTCGTCTCCGGTCCACGTTTGCAAGGCACGATTCATACCGTGCTATCCGACATCACTGCACACATTTGTGTTTAATAATGTGACCGGTTCTTAGCGGGAACTGGGCAATCGCCGGACAGCGAGTGTGATCGCGGCTAGTGCTGGACAACGATACGTGTCGTTTCGCATGACATCGCGATTCGCTGAGTATTGATGTCGGGCCGGGGTGTTGTCCTGGGTTTCCAGTTCATGCTGGCTCTGTGAACGGCGTGGCTACCGCCTACTTCTCCGCTTTCTTCGCGCCAGACGTTACGAACTCGTCGCGGCTCAAGACTCCGTCTTCGTTGACATCGAACTTCACGAATCGTTCTGGGGCTTCATCGGGATCCGGCTGGTTGGCGAGAAACTCCTCGCGCGTCAGCTTGCCGTCTTGGTTCTTGTCCTTGTTATCGAAGAGTTTATTGCGATCGACCTTCGGCTTTGCGGGAGTAGCGGCTGGCTCGACTTTGGCGATTTGAGGTTTTGGTTCCGGGTGTCTGGCCAGGATGGCTCTCAACTGAGACACCACCTCGGACTGGCTCGCCGCGAGGTTACGTGACTCGAGCGGATCGGTTTCGTAGTCATACAACTCGATCTCAGCGGAATCGGCGGGAGCACCGAACTTCTTCCATTCCACCATTCGATAACGCTCAGTGCGAATCGCTCGCCCCAACACTTGCCCCTTGTCGGGAGCGCTACGCGGATAGACCTGAATTGCGTGGTCTCGAGTTGGCATGGATTCATTTCGGAGCGTTGCAGCGAAGCTCTTACCATCCAGCCCGTTCGGAGCAGCAACCTGTATCAATTCGCAGAGCGTCGGGTAGAGATCCGCAGACTCGACCAGCGACTTCGACTTCACGCCAGCCTTCATGCCGGGCGCGGAGACCATGAGCGGAATGCGCGTCGCCTGCTCGTAATTGGTGTGCTTGCACCACATGCCATGATCGCCCAAGTGCCAACCGTGATCGCCCCACAGGACGATAACGGTGTTCCGACCAAAGTCCTGTCGATCGAGTTCGTCCAGCACACGCCCTACCTGCGCATCCATGTAACTAATCGCCGCGTAGTAGCCATGAATCAGGGAACGCTGCAGTTCGTCGTCCAGGGGGCCGGACTTGGGGACATCGGCATACTGACGGAGTTCTCCACCGAATTGAGGAGCGTAGCTGGGAGCGTCTGCTGGAGGACTGCGAAGCTCCGCCAACTTGAAAGCCGCGCGGTCATAGAGATCCCAATAGTTTTGCGGCGCCACAAACGGCAGGTGTGGCCTGATGAATCCTACGGCCAAAAAGAACGGCTGCCGAGGAGTTGTCCTGGCGGCTTGCAGGCGACGAATGGCTTCGTCAGCGACAGCCCCGTCGGCGTAGGAACCATCGGCGACGTCCGCTGCTTCGAACGCGGCACCTCGCTCAGAACCCTGCGGCCTAGCATTCGCGGCCGCGTAGGTCGGCGCGCTGGGTTTCCACGAAGGGACGCTCCATGACGCAGCATCGTCAGTATTCCCGTGCCCGACATGGAAGATCTTGCCGAGCCCTGCAGTGTGCCACCCCTGCTGCTTGAAAAATTGAGGCAGAGTTATCCGGTCCGGTTCGGCTTTGCGAAAATTCTTCGCGAGGTCATAGATCCCCAGCGATTGCGGTCGCAGTCCAACCAGCAGTGCGTTGCGTGAAGGCGAGCACACTGCCTGGTTGCAGTAAGCCCGCTCAAACAACACGGATCGCGCAGCCAATCGATCGATGTTCGGCGACTTGACCAGCTTGTCGCCGTAACAGCCGAGATACGGCTTCAAATCATCCACGCAGATGAGCAGTACATTGGGCTTGTCAGCGGCGTGGATTGAACTGGCAACTGTCAGTAACAGAAGCGTCAACAGCATCTTCATGGGAGCGTCTCTCGGAGCGAGGAGTTCAGTCCTTCCCGGCACGCTTGGGAACTGTGTTTTCAACCTTGCCACCTCCCCACAGTGGTTTTACCAAGGTCGCATTCCAGGTATCCCAACGCGCTTGCAGGTCATTGACTTTGTCAGGCATGGCGGCAGCTAGATCTTTGGTCTCACCAATGTCAGCGGCAAGATTGTAGAGCTTAGCCTCCGAGGCGCCCTGGTTCGCCGCACCGGTTTGAGTGTCCGCGTTGCGGTCGTAGCTCACGAGTTTGTAGTCGCCGACTCGAATCGCCGACTGGTTGCCAAATCGCCAATACAGTGCCTCGTGCGGAGTGCCTGTCTTCTCGCCCTTCAGGTATGACAATAGATTGACGCCATCGAGTTTCGGCTCGGTCGGCTCGGGAACTCCAGCCACAGCCAGCGCCGTCGCGTGCGCGTCAAGCTGAATGACGGGTTGCTCAAACACTCCCGGCTTCAGTTGGTCGGGCCATGCAATGACGAAGGGTACGCGAACCCCGCCTTCCAGCGTGGTTCGCTTGGAACCCCGCAAGGGTGCGTTGTTGGAGCCATTGACGGTCGTTCCATTCATCGTCGGCCCGCCGTTGTCGCTGATGAACACCACCAGCGTGTTCTTACTTTGCCCGGTCTTTTCAAGAGTTCCCACGATGCGACCAATCGCTTCATCCATCGCGAACATCATCGCGGCATACGTGCGGCGCGTCTTATTGTTGATCGCTGCAAACTTCTTCAACCGCTCATCGTCCGCCTGCATCGGCGTGTGGACAGCATTGAAGGTGAGATACAGGAACCACGGCTTTCGCTGCTGCCGTTCGATGAACGCGGAACCTTCACGAGCAATCGCGTCGGTGAGGTACTCGGTCTCGTTAGCGGGCTCGCGACCTCGCAGAATGCCCTTCGGATTGAAGTAATCGTGAGCGCCTCCAAGAAATCCGAAGAACTCCTTGAAGCCTCGCTCCTGCGGCTGAAACTGAGGTTCATCACCCAGATGCCACTTGCCGACGGCCGCGGTTTCATAGCCCGCCTTCTTCAGCCGATCGGCCAGCGTGATCTCCGTTGTCGGCAGCCCGGCCTTGCCACCGGCGGGATTGAACTCATGCCCGAAACGCTGCTGGTAACGTCCCGTCAACAAACCGGCGCGGGTCGGCGAGCAATAAGGACCCGAGACATAACCATTGGTAAACCGCACTCCGCTGGCAGCCAGTCGATCAAGATGCGGCGTGGGAATGTCTTTGCAGCCGTGGAAGCCGACGTCCGCATAGCCCATGTCGTCGCCGACGATCAGCAGGATGTTTGGTCGCCCGGGCTCGGCGGCATACACCGCGGGTGTGGCGCGAACCAGAACCAGGACGAGAACCAGCAGGCAGGTTTTGAAGAGCGTCTTCATCACGTGTCACCTTCGGTGTGAGGCCGCTTGACGCAATCAGGGTAGTCACGGGAGAGGCGTGGCTACGTATTTCCATTCATGAGGAACCGTCCTCGCTCCGGTTCCAGAAGGCAACAATACGGGGGCGACAATCAACGGCGGTCCATCGGCTCACTCTCTTGAGTTCTATCAGCTACAAACGTAAGTCTCATTCATGAGACGACACCTTATCGAATTCAACAAGGGAAGCCCGATGAAGAAGCTCGGTCGCGTGTTTGCTGTGGCGATGCTGGCGGCGAATGGCCTGTGGGCTGAAGCCGCCGAGCTGAACGTGCCGCCGGAAGGTTATGTGGCCCTCTTCAACGGTAAGGACCTGGCCGGCTGGCGCGGGGGTACAACCGAGAACCCACTGGAGCGATTAAAGCTCGATCCGAAAGAGCGGGCAACGAAAGACAAGGCGTCGCTCGAAGACATTCAGAAGCATTGGCGAGTCGAGGACGGGGAACTCATCAACGATGGCCAGGGGCTCTACCTGACGACCAACAAAGACTACGCGGACTACGAACTGCAATTGGACTTCAAGATCTCGCCCAAGGCGGACTCGGGGATTTATCTGCGCGGCGTGCCTCAGGTTCAGATCTGGGACTACACCGAAGCCGGTGGCCACTGGAAGCTGGGAGCTGACAAGGGCTCGGGCGGACTGTGGAACAATCCAGCGGATGCACCCGGCAAGAACCCCACAACCTTGGCCGACAAGCCGATTGGTGAATGGAACAACTTCAAGATCACGATCGTGGGTGACACGGTGACGGTGGTGCTGAACGACAAAACGGTCGTCGATCAGGCCCGTCTGCATAACTACTTCGCGAAGGGGCAGTCGCTGCTGCCGGCAGGACCAATTCAACTGCAGACGCACGGTGGCGAACTGCGCTGGCGCAATGTCTTCCTCAAGGAGACTCCGCGACCACTGCCAGACACTGGCAAGCTCGAGGCCGGCAAGCCGACGGGTGAAGGCTGGGAGCGTCTGTTGGGCGGAACTGACTTGAGCGGTTGGAAGTACACGCAGGAACGCTGGACGCTCAAAGACGGTCTGCTGGTTGGCGATTACGCAGGTGGCCCCAAGCACGAATACATTTACTCCGAAAAGGAGTATGGCGATTTCGAGTTGCACGCGGTCGTGAAGATGAAGGGCGAAGGCGCGAACTCGGGTGTGTGCATTCGCACCAAGCCGACCGACTTCGACAACGTGCCCGGCTATCAGGTGGATATGGGACCGGGTTACTGGGGCTGTTTGTGGGACGAACGCCGCGACGGCATGGTGGCGGCCTATCCGAAGGCACTCGCCGACAAGCTCGTGAAAGCCGACGACTTCAACCACTACTACGTCGTCGCGCGCGGTCACCACATTCAAGCATGGCTCAATGGAGTGAAGACGATCGATGTCGTGCATCCGCGCGGCATTGATAAAGGCTCGCTGGCCTTTCAACTGTGCCACGGCAACAAGCACACGCATCTGGAAGTGAAGGACCTCTGGATTCGCGAAGCGAAGTAGTTCGTCGCGGACGGTCGAGCCGGTCACTCGACTTTTAGAGCAGGTCGACCGGCCTTGCTGCGCATCCAGTTCACAGCGTTGAGCACACCTTTGCTGCGAATGAGGGCCAGCTCCAGTTTTCGTTTGCCGGGGAAGCTGATCAGCATCAGCCCGAGCAGAATCGTGAGCACTCCCTGCCCGGGAACGACCAGCATCATGATTCCAGCCAGCAGCAACACCACGCCCAGCAGATTCTTTGCAACCAACAGCAGCACACGCACTGCAGGATGTCGGTGCCGAAAGGATTCTTCCGCGTCGCTCGGGCGAACGAAGTAGTCCTCGGGAATCCTCGCCACGACCATAGGGACAGCGACCAGCGAAGCCACAAATGTGATCAGCGACAGGGCTCCAAGCCATTCCATGGCAGCCTCATTGTGCTTGAACCAGTCCCACATGGTGTTCACTTCAGGAAAACGAACTCTTTCACATTGAAGAGCACATGGCACAGGTCTGCCCACACCCGCTCGTCCTGCTGCCAGTTCACTCCATTACCTACGGCGGCGGCCTGCGATTTCAGGAACTCAATTCCTTCGTTGACCTCAGCTTCTGTGGCAGCGCGAGTGAACGCGGCTTCGTAAAGCCTCTGAATCCGGGATGTTGTGTCCGCCGGTTGCTCCGCGAGAACTCGCTTCGCCCACAGTCGCGACTGGTCCAGCACGAACTGATCGTTCATGAGGATCAGGGCTTGCGCTGGCACGTTCGAGACATTGCGGCGGCCCACGGTCGTGAACGGAATCGGCGTATCGAAGGCAATCATCATCGGTGACAGGAAGTTGCGGTTCACCGAGGTGTAGATGCTGCGACGACCAGCTCCGTCCAATGGCCCGCTGCCGGGACGGCCACGCCCTTGCATGAAGGGCGTGAGGTGCACCGGCACAGACGGCCCCGAAAGTGTGCGATCCAGGCGACCAGAGACGACGAGCATCGCATCGCGGATCGCTTCGCCTTCCAGACGGCGGATTGGCATGCGATGCCACCAGAGGTTTTGAGGATCCCTGTCCGCAAACTCCGGCACGACCTGACTGTCCATGCGGTAGGTCTGTGAGAGCATTAACGAGCGGATCATCTGCTTGATGGACCAGCCGTCGCGGACGAACTGGACCGCCAGCGCGTCGAGCAGCTCAGGATGCGTCGGGGCTTTGCCGAGCACGCCGAAGTTGTCGACCGAGTCCACGATGCCGCGTCCGAAGAGATGCTGCCAGATGCGATTGGCCATCACTCGCGCGGGGAAGGGATTAGCAGGATCGAGTAACTTTTCGGCGAGTTCGAGGCGACCGCTGCCGTTCGCAGGCGCGGGCTGATTGGAGCCGTAGATCGCTTCGAGCATGCGTCGTGGAACTTCCGGGCCGAGGTTCTTGTGGCTGCCACGAATGAAGAGGTGCTCGTTCTCCGAAGACCCATCCATGATGCCGACGGCATACAGCGGTTCTGGCAGTTTGGCCTCGATATCTTTCATCTTCTGAGTCGCGGCAGCCAACAACGTTGTGAGTTGCGAATCGTCGATCAGACCGGCGTTGAGCAACCAGTTGCCGAGTTCTGAGTTCTCCCCCGACGCCAATTGAGCCATGCGTGCCGTCAAAGACGCAGCCGAAACAAGGGTCTCATCGGCTGCCAGCACCGCGTTGACACTGCTGGCAGGTTCCGGCGGTTGTGCATCGCCGTCGGCCAGCCGAATCTCATCAACAGCGACCCACCCGTTGCCTTCGTCAATGATCTCAATGTGGCAGCGATGTCCCTGATAACGGCTGACGTCTCCGCCCTGCCGGTGCCACTGCCAGTTCTCGTTGCCCACATCAAACTTCGCACCACTGAAGAGCAGGCCCGTGAACTCATCCATCAGGTAACCTTCGATGATGAGTCGCACCGTCACACCTTTGCCCGCGATGCGGTACAGCAGGGTCGGCTTCGACAGCGTGAAGGTCGGCGAGCGCAGCACACCGCGCAGGCCATTGCCGTAGCGGCCGCTGTGAGCCACGCCCGGCGTCACAGTTTCCTCACCGCGAGACCAGTCGCCCTGACGAACGGGACCTGTTCCAAATGCCCAACCAGTAGCTTGCCAACCCTTCCATGTCTCGCCATTGAAATCGGCGAGCAGTTGGGTCTTCTCATCAAACGGAGCTGTTCGCTTCTCCGCTCGAGCCTGTCGGGCACGCAACTGTTCGCGGGCCGTAGCGATCTCCTGTCGTGAGCTGGCCGCATTCGCCAGCTCTCTCCACGCCGCGAACGGGTGGCTGGGTAACTTTGCGGCGGATGAATTCACGGCTTCGACCCACCTCTGCAGCATGATTGGGTTCACGCTGAATTCACGAGCAACCACCGCGACTGGACGCCGCACGGTTACGGGAACCTGATCGTCAGTGAAAACAATGTGGTCGACGTTCACGTGTCCCCAACCGCCAGTGCGACGATCCACGATCTGCAGCCTGGCTCGACGCCCCTGGAACTCGGTGACGTCCCAGCCTGCGGGATCGAGCTTCTCGTTGTCTAAACCGACGGCGCTCCGCACGACCTTGTCATCAATCATGAGATTGAGGCAGGTCTCACCGGCCCAATGCCCTCCACCGATCAGGAAGCGGATCTTGCTGCGTTGAATCTCAAACTCGGGCGAGGTCAGAGTGCCCGTAGCGTCGTCGCCATTCACATAGGAATTGACGAGCCGCTTGCCGGAGAATCCTGAGACCTGTTGCTGCGCGGGCAGTGTGCCCTCAACCGTGCCTTTGGCGAACGCATTGCCTTCCGCTTTCCAACCGCCGAAGTCGGCCTGTTCGAAGTCGGCGAACACGATGGGCTCACGCGCTTCGGTCGCAGGTTTCGAAGCGTCCTCAGGTTTCGGCGTGCCAAACACCACTTCGCGAGTGGCGTTGAAGTAGGCCGCGAGTTGCTCACGCTGACGCGCGACTGCCGAGTTCTTCATTGCCGTTGTGGCTTCAGCGTGAATCGCTTGGAGCGCATCCGCAGCCTGCTGCACCTTGCCGTGCGGATCGAGGTAAGCGTTCTGGCGATGCGAACTCTGAATGAAGCCAGCCAGCGCGTAGTAGTCTTTCGCAGAAATCGCGTCGTACTTGTGATCGTGACAGCGGGCACAACTGACCGTCAGCGCCATAAAGGTCTTCGAGAACACATCGATCTGATTATCGATGACGGCGGCTTCTTCGCCTTTGACATCGACCGGTGCGTGCTTCAGCTCACCCAAGAACCAGAAGCCCGTGCCTTGAAGGGACTCGTTGGTACCGTCCTCAGGATTCAAACGTGGCTTCGTCAGCAGGTCGCCCGCAATCTGCTCGCGGACAAACTGATCGTACGGCACATCCGCGTTGAGAGCTCGAATCACGTAGTCGCGATACCGGAACGCGTTACGAAGCGGGTAGTCGAACTCATGTCCCAGCGTTTCCCCGTAGCGCACCAGATCAAGCCAGTGTCGCGCCCAACGCTCTCCAAAATGCGGCGATGCCAGCAGCCGGTCAACCAGCTTCGCGTGAGCCTTCTCGATCGGGTCTGGATCATTCAGAAACTCGGCAGCTTCTGCAGGCGAGGGCGGCAACCCAAGAAGGTCGAAGTAAGTGCGACGGACCAGCGTGCGACGATCGGCTTCTGGCGATGGCTTGAGCCCCTGCTCTTCAATCTTCGCGAGGATGAAGCGATCGAAGTCCGTCTGCGGCCAACTGGCCTGCTTGACTGTCGGCACGGACGGAGCCTTGATGGGTTGCCACGACCAGTGAGCCTTCTTCAGAGCATCGATGTTGAAGATTTTGTCTTCAACGTTGACCTTGAGCCCCTCGTCCGACCACGGTAGCCCCAGTTCCACCCACTTCGTGAGGATGTCGATTTCGCCCTGCGGCAATCGTCCGCGCGGCGGCATCTCAAAAGTGTCGTAGTTCACCGCTTTGACGATCAGGCTGTCGGCAGGTTTACCCGGAACAGCCGCAGCGCCCGAATCTCCGCCCTTCAAAACCCGAGGGCGTGCGTCCAGCCGTAAGCCGCCTTCCAGCCGCTTCGAGTTTCCCGCATGACATTCAAAGCAGCGCGCTTCCAGCAGCGGACGAACCTTCTCCTGAAAGAACTTCACCGACGTTGCGTCAAATTTGGGAGCTGCCTGATCGTTCTTGGCGTCATCTGCCACAACAGCTATCTGAAGCAGACCGATGACCAAAAGCGGTTGCCATGCCCGGCCGAAATGCACGAGGTTGTGGAGAGCAGCAGAACGCAGCATGGGCGGAATTCCTCAGAGGATGTCGAGACGCGAGCAACCATGACGAGGCAGGACGGCACGGATTGGCGAGCGGAAACTCACCCCTCAGCACCTGATGCGGGGATCTGCAAATTACTCGGCGCCCGCCACCCCTCCAAGCGATTGAACGATTCCGTGACCACCGCCAGCAAGAGCAACCTGCAATTGGACGGTCTTGCGATGCTGCCTCAGGTCATTGACGCTGACGGCATTCAACGAGTCCTCGATTGCCTGAAAGGCGCCGAGGCGTTGTCCGGAGCGAGGCAGAGAACCAGCCAGACCTACGCTGTCCGGCATCTGCTGTGGGACGTTCCGAATCTGGCGTGCTGCCTGACACAGATTGGATTGGGCGACGTTGCCTGCGAACTGTTTGGCCAACCCGCGTTTCCGATCAGTGCGACGTTCTTCGACAAGAACCCGGACGCCAACTGGCTGGTACCCGGCCATCAGGATCTGGTCATGCCCGTGGCCGAGCGGCAGACCGCCGAAGGATTCACAGGCTGGAGTGAAAAGTCAGGAGTCACCTACGTCGAATTGCCCGAGTCCGTGCTGGTCAATCTGGTCGCTCTGCGGCTGCATCTGGATGACTGCTCTCTCGATAACGGAGCGTTGGCAGTCGTTCGCGCTAGTCATCTGCGGGGCAAATTGCGTGATACGGAGATTGCAGCGATTGCTCGTGAGACCTACCAGCTCTGTCCGGCCAACGTCGGAGACGTTCTGGCCATGAAACCGCTGCTCGTGCATCGATCCTCTCCGGCCGTCGCGCCTTCCCATCGGCGAGTGCTGCATGTCGTCTACGCGGTCGAAGATCCAGCGCAAGGTGTTCGCTGGAAGAGAACGGCTGGGCCGAATCTACATACTTCCTAAGCAACGAAGACACTTGCATTTAGGAACGCAATAGCGTGCGGCAGGATCGCTTCAATCAACAATCTCGCTCGACACAATCACGGCGACTTTGATTTCAAGAGTTGAAGTCGCCTGCCCGTCCGCGTAAACCTAGTTTCAACCTCTCAGAATTACTTCAGTTGCCGCTCGATTGCCCGCCTCTCATCCCCGCCACGTGAGAACCATGATGCGAGTTTCCACTTTAAGCCTGGCTGCTGCCGCCGTGCTGAGTTTTTCAGCGTCCGTGTGCCGTGCGGACGCGGGAACCTACTTGAAGGTTTTTCCCGCCGAAGTCTCGCTGCGAGGCAAGGCTGCTCAGCAGAACATCGTGGTGCAGCTCGTGAACGAACAAGGGCTGACGCGCGACGTCACCGGTTCAGTGCTGGTGCGGCCGGCGAACGAAAAGCTGGTGGAGTTGAAGGGGCGCACGCTCAAACCGAAAGCCGATGGCGAAACGAAGTTGTTGATCGAACTTGGCCAGCATAAAGCCGAAGTTCCGGTGGTCGTGAAGGACGCGGCAGCCTCCCGAGACATCAGCTTCCGCCTGGACGTTGAACCCGTCTTCATGAAGCACGGTTGCAACAACGGTAGTTGCCACGGCGCGGCCAGAGGCAAAGACGGTTTCATGCTTTCCCTGTTCGGCTATGACCCCGCAGGCGATTACCACCGGCTGACGCGGCAGATGCCCGGTCGCCGAGTGGACTTGGCTGTGCCCGCTCAAAGCCTGCTGCTGGAAAAGGCGATCGGTGAAGTCAACCACACCGGCGGGCAACTCTTCACGGATGACAGTGACGACTACCAGGCCCTGTTGCGCTGGGTGGAAGCGGGTGCTCCTGACGATAAGGGCGACACGCCAGAACCGCTCGGCATTGAACTGCTCCCGCCGAAGGTCGTCTTTGCTGGCAGCGGCCAGACGCAAGAGACACTCGTCCTGGCGAAGTACTCGGATGGCTCGGTGCGCGACGTGACCCGACTGGCGCTGTTCATGTCCAACAACGAAGCCGTGGCTGCTATCGGGAAAGATGGAGTTGCCAAGGGGAACGGACGAGGTGGCGCGTTTGTCTTCGCGCGGTTCAACAAGTTCACCGTCGGCAGCGAGGTGCTGGTGCTGCCGACCGATGACAAGTTCTCGTGGCCGAATACTCCGGAATCGAACTACATCGACTCGCTGGTCTTCGACAAGCTGAAGAAGCTGCACATGGCTCCGGCCGAACTGGCCAATGATGAGACCTTCCTGCGACGCGTCTATCTGGATTTGATCGGCCTGCCGCCGTCACGTGACGAATTCAATGCGTTCATGGCGGACAACTCACCGACGAAACGCGCCAAAGTAATTGATGAACTGATCGAGCGGCCTGAGTTCGTCGACATGTGGGCGATGAAATGGGGCGAGTTGCTCCGCATCCGCGCCGTGCAGAATGCTCAGCAATACGGTCGCGATGCCAAAGCCATGTGGTCCTACGCCGAATGGCTCCGCGAGCAGATGGAAGCCAATCGGCCGTTGAATGAACTGGTCGCCGATCTGGTGATCGGTCAGGGCAGCAACATCAAAGAGCCGACCGCTAACCTCTACACCGCGGGCGAGCGACTAACTCCGCAGAAGACCGCTGAAGACTTCGCTCAAATCTTCCTCGGCACACGAATTCAATGTGCCCAATGCCACAATCACCCATTCGACCGTTGGACGATGGATGACTACTACGGCTTCGCCAGCTTCTTCGCCGGCATGAACATGAAGCGCGGCGTCGAAGGCCGCGAGGTCGTGGTCTACAACAACAATAACGTCAACACCGTCGATCACCCGGTTGACGGTCGCAAGATGCCGCCCAAGTTTCTGGGCGGTCAGGCTCCTGAAGTGGCCGGACAGGATCCGCGAGTCTCACTGGCCAAGTGGCTGACCTCGCCGGACAACGAAGCGTTCTCGCAAACGATGGCGAATGTCATCTGGTCGCACTTCTTTGGCCGCGGGATTGTTGAACCGGTCGATGATGTGCGCATCAGCAATCCACCGAGCAACAAAGAGCTGCTGGAAGCGATTGGACAGAAGCTTGCCAGCTACGGCTTCGACAAGAAGAAGCTGGTCCGCGACATCTGCAATTCGCGGACGTATCAACTCTCAGCCGCGACCAACCCGACTAACGAATTGGACGAGAGCTACTTCTCGCACAGCTATGTTCGTCGCCTGCGAGCGGAAGTGCTGCTCGATACCATTACACGCATCACCGGCACGGAAGATCGCTTTCCGTCGTCGCCTCCGGGCACACGTGCTGTGCAGCTCTACTCGGGCAACCTGACGAACTACTTCCTCACGACGTTCGGACGAGCCCCCCGAGAAAGCGCCTGCTCCTGCGAAGTGAACCGCGAAGCCAATCTCTCGCAGGCCCTGCACCTCGTGAACGGCGATACGATCACCAGCAAGGTTGCTGGCAGCCGGTTGATATCGAACCTGATCAACAGCAAGCAGCCGGTCGAAAAGATCGTTGAGGAACTTTACATCCTCGCCCTGTCGCGAAAGCCGACAGCGGACGAAGTCACGAAGCTGACGGACCTCATTAATCAGGACCTCAACAATCCTGATCGAGTCAACCAGCTCGCCGCGTTGCGTGCGCAGGCCGAAGCGACCTACCGCCGCACCGAAGAGCAGTTGAAGTCGATGAAGGCCGAGTACGCGAAGCTCAAGGATGACGGCCAGGAAGCGGAAGCCCTGACGTCGCTCGAAAAGCAGATTGCCACCGCCGAAAAGCAACTCGCCGACAGCCGCCAGCGTCAGATCAACAGCGTCCCTCTGATGGTCTACGGCGACATCCTGTGGGGACTGTTCAACTCCACTGAGTTCGCGTTCAACCACTAGTTATGTCAATCGACATCGACAGTGTGCGATTTGTAAAGAGCAGACCACAGGTTACTCGCGACTATTACGAATCGCACATGTGGGGCACGGTCGTCGTCTATATGGCTTTCGAGGACGACCGATTCGTGGGTCGGCAAGTGGACGCTTATGAGAACGGGTATCTCGTCCGCTACGACCGCCTGCACTGGCAGGATCAGTTTGGTTCTCTCGCTGACTTCCGCTTCGGCAAGTTATGGATCAAGCACTGGGGGCAACCGCTGGTGATCACCGAGCAAGAGTTCGAGATCAAGTGGAGCGAAGCGGAACAATCTCCGCCGTTCGCCTTGCGACACCCGTCACCGGAAATGCGGCCACCTTGGATTGACCTGTTCGAATCTGGCCAGTGGCAGGGGCAGGCATAGTCAGACCGCCGAGGCACCAATCGCACTGCGATGACGATCGATTAGCGGGACAACTTCTCGACAGCCGCATATGGCGATTGGTTGGTGCGTTGCGTCTTATGCCGTGCCAACGGCGTGACACGATCTCTCATCCAACCAGAAGCAGCCCTGCTCCACCTGCGGCCGCCAGCACGATTGCCGTCGCGACGGCGCGCTGTCGAGAATGGCCAGCGCTTCCGGCGACTCGTAGAACGGATGATACGAAGCCTAAACCCAGTGCCAGCAAAGCGGTTCCGACTCCGTACTGGGTCATCCGGCGATCAACTTGACTTAGCTTCCAGTCGTGTTCGAGAAGTTCACGAACGCGCGGCGAGTCTTCAAACTGGACGTAGGCGGTGTACATCGTCTCTTCGAAGCTCTTGAAGTCGTGCAATTGTTGATCGATGAACTGTTGCTTCTGGGCGTGCTGCCGGAACGTCATTTCCGACATCTGCCAGCTGGCCATCTGCGGATAGGTGTCGACCAGTCGCCGCTTCAAAGTGGCGATGGCCAGTGCCGTTGCTTCGCGCACAGCCTCGGCCTCTGAGGTGCAAAGTTTGCTTTCGCGTACGAGTAACACGTCGGGAATGTGGCCGGCTTGCACCGTCTTCTCGGGCACCGATGTCCAGGAGGGTCGCTTGGATTCCGGCGGTGTAACAGGAGTTGCAACGGCAGCAGGCTGTTCAACGTCAGCGGTGACCTCAGTTGCCGAAACCGCCGGGCGCCGTTGCATCACTGCGACCTCCGGAGCGCGAACAGCCACCATTGGCGGAGCGACTTGAGCCTCATCCATTACGATCGTCGCCTGTTGCACGGTGTGGACCGACGTTGCAGTGAACATCAACGCGAACAACAGGCCACCCGCCAGCAATAAGACCACGGTCAACGCGGGCACAACCGGGCGCTGAGCGTGGGTACCGCGAGGTGGTGCGGGTTCGTACGACGTTCGTCGCGTGGTTCCAGCCGAGGCGTGCCCCATCCAGAACACGAACGCACCCGCGCCGATCATGAGGACCAACAACCCAAGAGAGATATCGGCGACTGCAGTAGTCTCGTTCATGTTTAACTCACGATTCCATCAAGAGCACTAGCTACAGACGAAATACTTCCCATTAGCCCTCAAGCCTGAATCATCGCACCGTCGTTGGAGACCGTGCGGTCCGCGGGGTTCGTCCAGGTGGATGCCAGTTGAGCCGTCGTTGAGATTGCTATCCCCCACATCGCGCCCCACTCGATCGGAAAGCGGGTCCAGACTGACAGCATCACAGCGGCTATTGTGGTCGCAATCACCGTCGTGAACTTCAATCGTCGTTCGCGGAACGTATCCACGTGATACCACCAGCGTCGCGACACCATCAGCAGCGTGAAAAACAACGTGCAGCCAATCACCTGGGTGGCCGCAGATTCCGGCATCTGCAGCTTGCTGGCCAGCAGTTGAGACGTGCCGCCCAGTTCGTGAATCTGCAAGTCAACCATCAGCGACCGGCCGATTGAACTGGCGGCGATGCCGACGGCCGAACCGCAAGCTGCGGTGGCCAGCCGCCGAGGGGTTCCGTCAGCGCCACGACCTTCCCACAACTTCGCCGGGATCATCACCGCCCACGATCCCAGCGTTGTGATCATCGCAAAGAACGTGGCCTGGGCCGGCGTTTTCAAGAACGTATTGAGCCACAACAGCACCGCTGAGAACATCGCGGCCACGACACACACAACCGCCATCGACCCCGTGAGATCAGAAGTGCGTTGCAGCATCGAAATCGAACGCACCGAGTCAGGTGTCAGATGACGGTGATAACGCGCATTCAAACGCACTCCGCGTTTGTACCCGCCCCCTGCAAATGGCACTTTCAGTTCGCCGCCGAAGTAGTGTCGTGCCAGCGTGAAACCACCTGCCATCACGAACCCGAACGACACCACAGCCAGCCACGTTGGCTGCACCTCTCCGCTACGGAGCAGATAGAGCCCGACGATTGTCGTGAACACCACAAACGCCACAGTCGCAAACGCGCCGGCCGCTGCGGAATTGGCAGCGTACGGAGCCTCGTCCTGTTCAGCTGAGTTATGCTCGCCTGCGTGCTCTGCATGTTCGGCAGCTTGCCACGTCTTGGCTTCCGCACCCGTTGCAGCGTTGAAGTCCGCAAGCAGCTTCAAAGCTGTCGGTGTGCGTTTGGCGGGATCCTTTTCGAGAGCCCGTGCCAGGACGGACCGCAGCTTCGACGGCAACACGGACAAGTCCGGCGGCTGCGTGAGATGCTTCATGAGAATCTCACCCGTCGTTTCGCCATCGAAGGGCAATTTTCCCGTCACCATCTCATAGAGCATCACGCCGAGCCCGTAGACATCGACCTCGCGACCGTACTTGCCGTGCGCGATTTCGGGAGCCATGTAGTAGACGGTACCGACGCTTTGAGTCTGCGCACTGCGCTGGCTGACCGAAATGAACTTTGACAGCCCTACGTCGCCGATCTTCGCGGAACCGTTCTCCACGAACACATTCGCGGGTTTGAGATCGCGGTGGACCAGCCCTTGGTCGTGCAGGTAGTTCAACCCGTTGGCGATATCCGTCAGCAGTGAGCGGATGCGGTCATACGTCATGCCCGACGGAGACGCGGCGATCACCTGATCGAGCGTCTGACCGTTCATGTATTCCATGACGACCCAATGCTCGCCGCTGGCACTGCGGCGCACGTCAAAGATCGTCATCAGATTGGCGTGTTTCAGGTTGAGGCATTGCGCCACGCCACGCAGTTCGACATCCAGGTTGTCCTGCAGCAGCTTGAGAGCGACTTCTTTCCCCGCGTCACTGATGGCGTAGTAGACCTCACCGAACCCGCCACGCTGAATGGCGCGCTTGATCGTGTAGCCTTCTAACGGTCGTGATTCGGGAGCGTACTTGAAGCTCATTGCTCTGCCGTCCTGCTGCGCTTGCTTCAGATCAATCGTGGTTTGCATGAACTCGACCCACATTCTTCGAGCCGAAACCGGAAGTCCGGTCCGGAAACAGTTTGGCCGAAACTGACTGTCGCAATGCCCGTCTGCTGCTGGCCGTCGATCAGAATCTCACGTTGCGATCGCACCGCGAAACCACCCGGTCGCTTTACCAGCACCACGCTGCCCGACCAGCCAGGACAGCGTACATGATTCTCCGGCCCTGGCCCGAACAGACAGGTCTCCGCCATCAACAGGATTCCATTCACGAAGATTGGCCCGCGATGTGAACTTGTCACATCCAGACGAGCGGTTGTGCTAAGTGGTGTCGGCAGCACGAAGTTCAGATGGACCGCCTCGTTGAGAACAATCTGCGCTCCGTGAGACAGCATGGCCGCCTGATCCAGAGGCTGAGCATTCACTCGCGTTGCCTGCAGCGGCTCGATGACATAGTCGTCTCCGATCCGCGTGATTGCTGAATGCTGTCGCGCCAACGGTCCTGTCAGCGCCACGTCTGCTTCGTCATTGCTGCTGGCTCGACCGATGGTGACCCGATTCGCAGCCAGCAGCAGGTAAGAGCCGACGCCGTCGATCCACACCAGACACCGCGGGGCGGTGTCCGGAGCGGCGACGGCCTGTGAGTCAGCTTCGGTCTGCGCGGGCTGCGAGCCCATCCATCGATTCGCGAAAAACATCTCACTGATGCTCGCGATAGCCATAAACAAGTTCCTTATGGGTCACCCGGTGGTGACTGAGCTACTTGTTTTCAGCGACGTTCGCAGTCTTGCTGTTGTTGCCGAGGTACGCATCGACTTCGTCCAGAACGCCCTTGGGGGCGTCGTTGGCTTGAACGGGAATCAGGCCATCCGAAGGTGTGCCTTCGGTGTCCACAACCTTCTCCCGCACCTTCAGATCCTTGTCGATTTGATCGACGAGGTTCTTCACTCGCGTAAACTCGGAATCATCAATCGCGACGTCGTTGACCATCTCAGTCGCCTTCACCTGATCCAGCCGCGCCTGCAGCCATTCAATCTTGAGCTCCAGCTCCCTCTTCTGCTTCATCATTAAGTCGAGCTTCTTGCGATTGGCTTCCACGGCTGCTTCCTTGCGAGCCAACAGCTTCTCTTCTTCGGACAAAGTCTGCTCAGACTGCTTCACGCGGTCGAGCCGGGTCTTGAGATCCGACTCCAACTGTCCCCGAGTGTAACTCTTGTTGGACACCAGAAACGATGTCTTGTCGGTGCGAAGTTCATCGCGCCGAGTCAGCATCTCAGAACGATCCTTGGTCAAGGAATCGCTCCGCTTCGCGATTCGGCCCTTCAGGTCATCGATATCGACGTCCTGGCGTGCGACCGTGGTCTTGGCCGTCTTGATCTCCGGATCAATGTTGTTGATCAGGTCCTTGGCACGCTTGAGTTCGAACTCCATCGGAACGGCGCCCTTGACGGTCTCTTTGACCTCGGTGCCTGCCGTTCGCAGGTAGCTGACCAGATCCGTGCCGAACACCATCCCGCCGACCACTAACGCGCCGGCAACACCTGCTGCGACTTTCTTGAGCAACATATCAGTCTCCCCAAAGTTGAGTGTGAATGAGCCGTGCGTTGTCCGAAGTGTTCGGACCTGATTGATTCGCCGTGCAACCAACGCGGTCCTTCGCGTGCAGATCACTGTTCCTGTGGAGTACTTCGCACCAGCCGCCGGAATCTTGGCACCAATTTAGAGTTTTTTCGAAAGTCGCTGATTGCTCCGCAATCAGAACGTTTTCCTAAGAGTGCAACCTGTTTGCGGAAAAAGACTTGTGGTCGACAATCTTCCCAGGAGCTTCATCCCACCTACTTGGCTTCAAGGATCTGCACGGCGTCCACAATGACGAATCCATCGACCCCGGCGTTGGTGATCTCGACGGTCATCTCACCCGCTGCGAATTCGTAGGTACCGATGGTGGCGAAGCCGTCCTTCGGCAGCGGCTTCTGCTGGTTGAGTTTCACCGTATGCACCTGTTGATCCTGACGGACCTTGACCGGCACATTCGTCGCGCGATTCGGGTTTGGCGGGTAGGCCACTCGCACCTCGTACCGACCGGCTTTCGGCAACTTTGCTTTGAAGATCGCGCTGTGTTCACCGTCCCGCTGGTCGGCGTCGTGGCGATAGCCCGCTCCAATGAATGGCCGAGTCACCTGACCGACATTACTAAAACCTTTCAGTTCGGCAGCGCTGTCGTCAATGACGATCCCCGGCAGAGACTTGGGATCGACGCCACCCGTGGTCTTGGGACCAGTCCAGGCGAGGACCTGCTTGTCCGCGAGCAATCGAGCTTGCAGCTTCGCGTAGTCGATCTTCTGCACGGGCACCTGAGCTTCAATTGACTGCATGGCCGCAGTCGCCGCCGACTGCCCAAGGACCATGAAGACGGGCTCCATCCGGATGGAGCCGAACGCGATGTGAGTCGCGCTCAGGCAGACGGGGACGAGCAGGTTTTCACACTCGTCCTGTTTCGGAGTGATGGAGCCGTACGAAATCGGATACGGCGGAAAGCCTCCAACTTCGACGTTGCCTTCGTTCCGGGCATGCCCGTTCTGATCGACGTAGCGCTGCGTGTTGTGCGAGTCCATCGTGTAGGCAGCCATACCGACGGCGTCGTCAGCGACGGTGCGGCCCTGACAATAGTGCTGAGTCATCACCGTAGCACCGATCATGCGGCGAGCCTCGCGGATGTAGAGTTGCTCCTGCCAGCCATTGCCTTCCGTGAACTCGTCCTTGCTCATGCCCCAGCGTGAGATCTCCTTGCGGACGTTCTCGGGCACTCGCGGATGATTGGCGAGCGTCCACATCAGGCCCTGCTGGTATTGAAGGTGCCGAGCAACAATCTTCTCGCGCTGCGCATAGCTCGCTTCGGGGTAGTCGTAGTTCTGGCCGATGAAGTCGGTCGAAAAACCGGTGCGGTTGTTGGTATCCGTCTTGCGATTCGGCATGTCGGAATTGATCCAGGGCATGCCTTTCTCACCCGCTTCGAAGTTGCGGAGCATCAATTCGTAGAGCAGTGGGTCGTAACCTTCCGGCTTCGCGAACGGGATGCGGTTGTCTGGATGATCGGTCAGACACATCCTGAAGCAATAAGCCTGCACGCGATGATCGGCTCCACCTTCAGTCCCCGGCCCGGCAGGGTCGATGCCCGGTAGCAAGCCGCTGTTGCGATCGCCGGGCTTCACATAGGGATCAATGTTCTTTTGCAGCTGGTGGTTTCGCGAGTTCGCGACCTGCACGCCGCTGAGCGTTTCCTGATATGCCGCGTTCGCTTCGCGGCCGACGATGTAACGCACACCCGCGCCGGCCAGCAGGTCGCCTTCATAGGTGGCATCAATGAAGACCTTGCCGCGGTACGTTTCGCCGGACTCCAGCGTGATCGCAACAACCTTTCCACCTTCCTTCTTCACACCTTTCGCGATGGTCCCCGGTCCGGTATTGCCCGTGCGGTCCAGTCGATTCTGCATCACGACGGGGATGTCGTACTCGCGCACGAAGTCCTGCATCACGAGCAACGCTGCAGACGGCTCGAACGTCCACATCGTGTCCTCGCCGGTGGTCGTTCGAGTCTGACCGCCGTCGCGATATTGTTCGCGTTTCTGCCACTTCCAGCGATCCGGGTTGGCGTAGAACTTAAAGACCCGTTGATAGAACTCACGCGAGATTCCGCCCACGGCCGCCTTGTTGCCGATATCCGTCTGGCCCAGACCGCCAGTTGTCAGACCTCCGATGCGCGAACTGGGCTCAATCACCGCGACGGTGCCGCCCATGCGTTTCACCTGCACCGCCGCCGCGATGCCGCCAGATGTTCCGCCATAAACCACGACATCAAACTGTTTCTCGTCAGCTCGCGATGCCGAGACCATGCTGGCCAAGACACAAGCAAAAAGACCGAGTAATCGTTTCCAGGATTTCATGTTGAGCGCTCCACAGTTCCGCAGACACAAACTGGCCCGTCAGTGAGAATCTAGTGATTCACAAGACGAGTCGTCAGCGAGTGCGAACTTCGAGCGATGAAACCTGGAGACCAGCGAAGCTACTCGTTCCCCGGCGCGCGATAGGGCTCAAAGACGGTCTTGCGCGATTCCTCGGCGAGTTCCACGTAGTGGCAGGTTTCGTGGTATAGCCATTCCTGAGCCCGGAGCTTGTTGCTGCTGCGCTTCTGCAGGGGTTTGTAGTGGCCGTCGGGTTGCAGCACGCGCCCTTTGACGCGGTCTTTAAAGTAGCTTTCCATGATGGTTATCAGGCGGTCACGCGAGGGAGCGTCATCCACCGGGACCAGCAATTCGACTCGGCGGTCGAGATTACGAGGCATCCAGTCGGCGCTGGAAATGAACACACGGCGGTCGCCTCCATGCAGGAAGTACAGCACGCGGGCGTGTTCCAGGAAGCGGTCCACGATGCTGACGACTTCAATGTTCTCACTCAGTCCCGGCAGGCCCGGTCGCAGACAACACGTGCCGCGAATGTTGAGCCGCACTTTCACACCGGCCTGCGACGCCTTGTAGAGCAGTTCGATGATCTCGGGATCGACCAGCGAGTTCAGCTTGCAGGTGATCTCGGCGCGCTGCCGCTGCTTTTTGTATTGGATCTCGGCCTCGATCATTTCGATGATGCGATCGCGCAGGCCAAACGGCGCGGCGGCGATGCGGCGAAACGTCTGGGGCTGCGAATAACCTGTCACCGCGTTAAAGAACGCGACGGCGTCCTGACCGAGCGATTCGTCACAGGTCAGCAGACTGACGTCGCTATAGATGCGTGAGGTCTGCTCGTTGTAGTTGCCGGTGCCGAAGTGGACGTACCGCTGAATTCCCTGCGGTTCACGGCGCACGACAATGCAGATCTTGGCGTGCGTCTTCAGGCCTTTAACTCCGTAGAAGACCTGCACGCCCGCGTGTTCGAGTGATCGCGCCCATTCGATGTTGCGCTCTTCGTCAAAGCGCGCCTTCAGTTCCACAATCACCGTCACGTGCTTGCCGCTGGATGCAGCGCGCGCGAGGGCGGCAACAATCGGACTGATGCGGCTGGTGCGATACAGCGTTTGCTTGATGGCGATGACGTCCGGGTCTTTCGATGCCTCTTCAACCAGACGGACAACCGGATCAAAGCTCTCATAGGGGTGATACAGCACAATGTCGCGTCGCGAGATCGCCGCAAAGATGTCTTCCTGCGGATCGACGAGTGGCGACTGTTTCGGCGGCCAGTTTTCATAGCGATGTTCGGCGCCGGTGCCGTGATCAGTCAGTTGCATGAACGCGGACAGATCGACCGGCCCGGGCACTCGATAGACGTCGCGGTCGTGAACTTCGAGCGATCGCTGCAGGAAGCTAACGAGTTCATCCGACGCGGAACTGGTGATTTCCAGCCGCACGCAGTCGCTGGCGCGTCTCGCGGAGATCAACTGCTGCATCTCGACCAGCAGGTCGGCGGCCTGATCTTCGCGAATCGCCATGTCCGCATTGCGAGTGACGCGGAATGTGGCACACTCCAAAACCTTCTCGGTCGGAAAGAACTGCCTGATGCTGTGCTCGACGATCTCCTCCAGCAGCAGATACGAGTAGCTGCCGGTGCTGGGCATGGCCACAAAGCGAGTGCGCAAACGGCCGAACGGAATCAGTGCATAGCGCGTCTCGATGACATCGGGATCGTCGACAGCTTTGCGTTCCAGTCGCACGCAGACGCTTATGGAGCGATTCATCATCAGCGGGAACTCTTCGCCGTCCTGCACCGCGATCGGCGCCAGTGTCGAGAAGATCTCATCCGCGAAAACCTGCTGGATGAAATGCACCTGCGACGGCGTGAGTTGATTGCTCTTCAAGTGCTGCAAGCCGGCAGCGACGAGGGCCGGTTCGAGTTCCTTCAGGTAGCACTCGTATTGGTCGGCAACCAACCGATGCGTGCGTTCGCTGATCGCGACGAGCTGCTGAGTCGGCGTCATGCCAGACTGGTCGAGCGACTTGCTGCCGGCTTCGTCCAGCGACTGTAAGCCGCCGACGCGCACCATGAAAAACTCGTCCAGATTGGACGCGGTAATGGCCAGGAACTTAAGCCTCTCCAACAGTGGAATGCTGCTGTCGCGAGCCTCGTCGAGCACTCGCTGATTGAATTCCAGCCAACTCAGTTCGCGATTGAAAAAGTTAGAATCGGGGTTGCTCATAAGGTCGTTTCAAGGCCCGCGAGGGCGAACACTGAATTCGCTGTCGCTCGCGTTTCTCGGTTTCGGTACTGCTCAAGTTCGATTAGGTCGTCATGCCGCCTTGATCTTCCTGATCGGCGGAGCGGATCTCCACCGTACCCGGTGACTTTCGTAAGTCTTAACAATTCCCGCTCCGTTTGTCGGCAGACACCTGAGTCTAGTACGGAAATGTGCCGCTCACGAATACCCCATGCTGAACAGCAGCGCCTTTGATGAAGCGTGATTGAGAAGCTCGGCTTGCTGCGGGCAGTCGATCACATCTTACGCTATTCAAGCAGCGTATCGAGGTCGAATTCATCGAAGCGGGCGGCGGAGCGTTCGTCGCGATCAGGGGGGACTCGCAGGTGCAGCAGGGTGCGTTGCAGGATGCGGCCGGCTACGGGAGCGGCGATCTTACCGCCGAGAACGCGCTGGAATGTGTGGGGTTCATCAACGACGACAAGAACAACAACCTTCGGGTCGTTGACGGGTGCGCCGCCAATGAATGAGACCACGAAGTTCTTCGCCGAGTAGCCACCGGTTTTGGGGTCGTACTTCTGCGCGGTGCCGGTTTTCCCGAAGACTGAATAACCTGGAATGCGAGCCTTAATACCGGTGCCGCGGCGAACGACTTCAGCCATCGGTTCTTTGATCACCCAGTCAGCAATGTTCTCATCCACGGTCGCGGTCTGAATCTGCGGCGGAGTCGCCAACAGTGGGTCCGTCATCGACACTGTGAAGGTCGTGTCCATCGTCGAACCGTCGCCGAACACGCCTTTGAGCACTCGCGGCGAGATTAGCCTGCCACCATTCGCCAGGGCGCAGTGAGCGGCAATGAGCTGCATCGGCGTCACTGCGATTTCCTGACCCATCGGAATCGAGCCGGTGGAATAGCTCGTCCACTTTTCGAGGGGATGCAGAATGCCGCTGAGTTCGCCGGGGAGTTCCACGCCCGTCGGTCGACCGAAACCAAACCGCGTGACGGCGGCATACAAGCCTTCGTTCTGCATGCGGTCGCCAATTTGAGCCATACCAATGTTACTGGACTTCACCAGCACCTCGGTCACGTTGAGCAAACCATGCTTGCCCACGTCCCGAATCTGCCGACCGCCCTGCATGCGATAGGTACCGAAGTGACAGTTGAAGGTGTCATCAATCGTCAGCGCCTTCTGCTGCAGACCCCAGGCGACGATGAAGGGCTTGAACGTCGAACCCGGTTCATAGACGATGCTGATGGCCTGATTCTTCCAAGCTTCTTCCGGGACGTCGCTCAGGTCGTTCGGTGAGTAAGTTGGCCGCGACGCCAGCGCGAGCAGTTCGCCGGAACGAGGCTCCATGACGATCACCGTGGCTGCTGACGGCTTCCATTCCTCGCACAGTTTCTCCAGCTCGCGCTCAGCAAAGAGTTGAATCGCCAGATCGAGCGTTAACTGCACAGCTTGAAACTGGCGCGGCGCATCTTCGGGGGAATAGTCGACTTCGACGATCCGATTGCGCGCGTCCTTCACCAGTTTGCGTTTGCCGGGCTTGCCTTTGATCAACGGATCGAGACTTAGTTCAACGCCCGCCTTTGCTTCGCCGTCGATGTCACGCAGTCCGAGTACGTGCGCGGCCAGTTCGTCTTGCGGATACTGCCGTTGAAACTCCTCGCGAAAACCGAACGAGTTCTTCGGCCATTTCAAACTGAGAACGCGATCGACTTCTTCATCGCTGAGCCGACGCTTCACCCACATGAAGCGTTTGTTCTTGTATTCCTCAACGCGTGTTGAGAGTTCTTCGAACTTCAGATGCGTCGCTTCAGCCAGCGCACGAATGAAGTCCGCGTCGACTTTGAGATACTTCGGATCGACGAACAGGCTTTGCGAGGTCACGCTGCCGACGAGCAGCTTGCCGTTGCGATCCACAATGTCCGCCGGACGTGCGGGGACTTCCACGACCACTTCGCTTTGTCGAGTCGCGAGGCGCGCCAGTTCTTCCGCCTGATACCACTGCAAATGGATCAGTCGCAGGGCGACAACGCCCCAGGCGCAAAATATCAGGCGTGTGAATGCCGACGTCCTCCATGCGTGCGGCGAATCGGCGGAAGTCATAGAAGTGTAAACGCAGAGATGATTGAGGAACGCTAACCACGATCGTTGAGTCGCGGGTCCAGCAACGGCTTGTTCCAGAACAGCAGAGGCGCGCGACGCGGCTCATCATCGTCCTGCGGACGTACGACCGGAGCCTTCTCCGGTTGTTTGAGCTGCGATCCCTTCTGCTCAATGGTCTCGACCAGTCGATCAATGGCCGCCAGCTTCTGAGATCGCAGACGCAATCGCGCGTGCTGGTCCTTGAGTACGTCCATGCGGTAATGCTGACGGCTCATCTCGCGGCGGCATTCGAGATTTTGTTTCTCGACGGCGATCCCCACCAGAGAAAGCAGCACAATCAGAATGACCGCGAAACTGAACCGGAAGAACATGGCACGTCGATGCAGCGGCTGAGTTTGAACCTCAGAAGAACCCGCTCATCTATCGTCGAGGCGACAGATCTTCCGAGAGGGCGACTCGACTGGCATCGGCCGGAAGCCGCAGTTCGAGCCCCGGGCGCATGTCATCTTCACTCTTTAGCAGTTCTTGATTCATGTTGTAGATCTGCTCCCACCGCTCTTCTCTACCCAGGTGGTCCAAAGCGATCTTGCGCAAGCTGTCGTTTTTTCCGACTCGGTAAACTGGCAGGCCGGCTTCGCGGAAGAACAGGCCCGATTCGCTTGTCGAAGCGCGACGTACTGTCGCCGCAGACACGCGCGGTCGTCCCAGCTTCGGTTGCTCGGTCGCGGCGATCGTGGCCGCTAAGGGTTTCAATGCCTCCCGTTCCGGAACCTGCAGAATGGTTCCCGGACGCAGCAGGTCCGCGCTGGGAACCTTGCCGCGATTGAATTCATACAGGGCCAGGAATAGCCCGTGCGTGCCGTAGATCTTCTTGGAGATCTCCCAGAAGTTGTCGCCCTCTTTGACGATGTACTCGCCGCCGTTCTGATTCTCGGTTTCCAGCATGGCCGGATTCGGCCGGATTCTTTCTGGCAACGTGTCGGCAGCAATCGGTCGCGGAGATTTGAACTCGGACGGATCGGGTTGAGGCTCGTTAACGAACGTGCTTTCCGCCGGCGTGCGTTCTTCCATCACGGGTTGAGGCTCAAAGGCTGGCAGCCTGTTGGGGCGAGTGTTGGCAGGCTTCGGCTTGACGACTTCAGGTTCAAAAGTTGTTTCAAGTTCGGAGTTCTGATCGAGCAACGCTGGCGGCGGTTCGTTGTTCGTTGTCACCGATCGACCAGGGAACGGTTCGGCAGGCTCAATGGTCGTTTCCGTCTGGGTATCAAACAGCCCGGTGGGCTTCGGCTTAGCGGCCTCTCCCCCGAACGGATCCGTCGCGGCTTCTTGAGGCTCAAATGTCGCGACTTGACGCTCCACAGGCTGTTGCGGTTCCTGGTTCCCACCTTCGGAGCCAAACAGTCCGGAAGTCTGAGTCGACGTAGCTGCTGTTTGAGGCTGCACCGCAGGTGCCGGATCAGGCTTCTGCTCGAATGGATCTTCTTTGTTGGGATCGCCCGCAACCACCGGATCCGAACTGCTGGGCAACGGTTTTTTGAAGAAGCTCTTCCAGACGATGACGCTGAACACCGATAGCAGCAGCGTGATCGCGATGAACGCGATGATGATCTCTTTGGAGAATCGTCGCTTCTTCTCTTCGTAGCCCCAACTGGGCGCAGCATCGCCCGCAGCGGCTTCCTGAGTCCCGTCGATTGGCTCGCCTTCAGAAGACAGAGCTTCCTCGTCGGTCATTTCCGGATTGCTACCCTGAGCTTCGCGCTCCTCGAGCGAGGATTCATCCTCGCTTCCGCCGGAGTGGGCAGAATTGGTTTTTTTGTCGTTGCGAGCCATCGTGCTTCATCCCGCAAAGCGTTTTTGACGATCCGGTCTTCCAATGAATGAAACGTGATTACGGCGATGCGTCCGCCCGGCGCCAGCAGCTCGTACAAGCCGTGCTGTAAGGCTTGTTCGAGATGCTCCAGTTCCCGATTGGCTGCGATTCGCAACGCCTGGAACACGCGTGTGGCGGGCTCCTTGCGAGCTTCTCGTTGAAACCGACCGGGGATGGCTGCTGCCACCACCGCGATCAGGTCTTCCGTCGTCTTCAGTGGCTGCTGTTGCCGCTGCTCAACGATGGAAGCCGCGATCTCACGGCTGAAACGTTCTTCTCCGTACTCACGAAATATTTCTTCCAACGTGCTGGCGTCGGCAGTGTTGACCAGATCCTCAACCGACTGCCCCGTTCGCACGTCAAATCGCATATCCAGAGGTGCATCCACCGCGTAACCAAATCCACGATCCCGATCGGCCAACTGATCGGACGACAAACCCAGATCGAGGAGAATGCGATCGACACTGTCGAATCCCAGCTCCGCGACGACTTGTCTGGCTTCCGAATAACTGGCTTGTTTGAGGAATCGATTCGCACCAGAAACGCGTTGCCCCGCGAAGTTCAGCATCATCGGATCACGATCGAGTCCAATCAGGACGCCATCGGGACCAATTCGCTGAGAGATCTCGGAACTATGCCCGCCCGCACCGACAGTGCCGTCCAGAACCCGCAACCCAGGCTGCAGCTCAAGCTGCTGCAAGACCTCGCGGAGCATGACCGGAACGTGTCGAGTGGAAGACAAGCTGAACTCGAAACTGATGTGAAAAAGCTGAAGTGAGGCTGCGATCTCTTATGAACGAAATCGCTGACAGGCTGGCCAATCGAAGAGGACATAAGAGGTGCGCAGTCCCTCCGCATGACCAGAGGGCGGCGTCTTGTAGGGATTGCTCCAATTTACCGATAGACCAACTCGGAAGCGGCGTGAGAATCCGGAACCTCTTTTGCTGTATCATCGGGAATCTGGCTTGAGGCCAAGCAACAAAAAAGCGAGGCGACGAATTACTTCGTCGCCTCGCTGGTATTCAGAGCGATAGACACCAACCGGTGTTACTTCGCTTCTTCCTTCTTCTCTTCAGTAGCAGCGGCCGCACCTGCGTCGTCTTTCTTTTCTTCCTTCTTCTCTTCGGTCTTGGTCTCTGCGGCCTTCTTGGCATCTTCAGCAGCCTTCTTCGCATCCTCGGCCGCCTTCTTGGCTTCATCCACAGCCTTCTTGGCAGCGGCGAGTTCCTCGTCCTTCTTCGTGATCGCCTGGTTCAGGCGAGCGATTTCGTCCTTCGACTTCTTGTCTTCGTCGCTGGACTTCTTCTTCTCAGTTTCCAGAGCGTCCTTCGCAGCCTTGATCTGCTCAGCAGCGGCAGCGGCCTGCTTCTTGGCCTCTTCGGCATTCGTCTTCGCGATGAGCGCTTGCCGCTGGGCTTCTTCGTTGGCTTTCTTGGCTTCGGCGATAGCATCCGCGGCCTTCTTGTTGGCATCGGCGGCGGCTTTGTTAGCGGCTTCAGCAGCCTTGGTCGCAGCTTGAGCGGCGGCTTGTGACTTCTGAGCGTTGGCCTTCTCAGCTGCGGCGACCTTATCGCTTTCAGCAGCCTTCGCGTTAGATGCGGCAGCGTCGGCGTCGGCCTTGGCCTTAGCGTCGTTGGCAGCGACCAGTTCGGCCTTCACCTTGGCCAGTTCAGCCTGCAGGTTCTTGACTTCGGCTTCGGCCTTATTGGCGTCTTCCGCGCGCTGCAGAGCGACGTGATAGGGCAGCAGCAGAACGGGCTTCACCTGAGCACAGCCTGTCTGGCAGGGCTGGCACGTCTGGCAAGCATCTTTTCCGGCTTCAGCAGTTTGGGCGGCAGCTGCGAGCACCGCGATCGACAACAAACTTGAAACGAACGTCTTCATTGAACAGCCTCACACAAAGCATTTTCAGGAGGGAGGAGGGGTGGGATCCATAGGCGGCTCCGCCCACGGTGAGGGTGAATTCGTGACGCGATTCACCCAGCTGAGCACGCTGCCGCGCCGCAAACTTAGCTCAGTTATTCCATCTTCGCGGGACTGAGTGCCCAGAATCAAGCATTCGCTGCCTGTTGATTGTTCCAATCGGTCCGGTCGCGCCGACTAACCTGACGCCAGCAAGTGCCGGTTCTGCTCAAGAAACTGGTCGCTCCAGCGGTATTGATCGAGCAGACCCGTCGTGTTGCGTCCGAGGCTGACGTAGGCGGCGTAGATCGCTTCGATGGTCGCCAGACCGGTCAGAGGGTCTTCAAACACCTTGGAAACACGAGGATAGGCGGTTTGCCAGACGGGAATCGACCGCACCGGTACGTCGGCAAATGACGGCTCCATGCGCTGAGCCAATCGCCAGGTGCCATCGAGCACCAGCAAGCCGGATTCCCGATCGGCCTCGCTGAGCAGCGGTCCGCCGATCCCCAGGCGCACATAGCCTTGAAGTGACTCGGTCCCTCGCTCCGGAAAAGTCCAGAACCGGAAGTCGGAATGCTGTCGCAACGGTTCAACCGAGCACTTGCGCCGATTTTCGCGCGGATGAACAACAATAATCGTTGGCGAGGGCATTACTTCGCTGTGTCCGCCAGTTCTGCCGGATTGGCGAACGCCTTCTCGAGTTCTGACACCAACTGGTCCACGCGGAACGGCTTGTAGAGCACCGACGTCAGCCCGCCCTGCCGCGCTTTGACGATCGAGTGCGAAGGGTCATACCCGTAGCCGGTCATCAGAATCACCGGCAGGTGTTCGTCAATCTGCTTGAGCTGCGTAAAGGTCGAAAAGCCATCGTGATCGGGCAGCCGGATGTCCGCGATTACGGCGTTGTAGTGATATGAGCGAGCCATCAGGAAACTGCTTTGAGCGTTGCGGGCGGTCTCAACTTCGCAGCCGAAGCGACCGAGCAGTTCGTGAGCCGCGCGACGCACTTCTTCATCGGCATCGACGACCAGCACGCGCTTGTGCTGCATCTTCGGTCGCACTTTGGACTGCATCAGTGACGCGTCACCTACTTTCGGACGCAGTTCGTCGCCCACATGCTGAATCAACTGCTTGATGTCGCGCGTCTGCTTCAGAATGTCCCGCACGCGCTCAGTGACGAGCCGATCCACACCGATGGTGTTTTCCAGCACCCAGGTGGCATCCTGAATGATCGCGTCTACGGGCGAACCGACTTCGCACATGATCATTTCTGTGCTGATCGTCGCGGTCGAGAGCTTTTCAACCGCCAGCAACTGCAGCGTGTTGAGGGCCATCGCGATTTCGCGGGCGAACAGTTCCAGGAACTGCAAGTCGTTCTCGGAGAATCCGCCCGCTCGCGGACTTTCCACGTTAAACGTGCCGAGCACTTCGTCGTGCCACATCAGCGGCACCGTCAACGAACTGCGGGCCTCGTTCGCGCCCACCAGATACAGCGGGTCAGAGGTCGTGTCTTCGCACAGATAGCTCTTGCCGGTCGCCGCGACGAAGCCAGTTACGCCGTTGCCTTGCGGGTCTGCATGGAGAATGCGGCACTCGGCTTCTTTGTTCATACCGACCGACAGCAAGGGATCAAGACGTCCCGTCGCGCGATCCAGCACTCGAATCTCGACGGTGTCGTATTCGAGCAGATCCTGAGTGAAGTGCAGGATCTTGGACTTGAGTAATTCCACTCGGTCTTCGACTGACATCTCGAGCAGTTCTTGCGGCGTCAGGTCGCTCAACTCCAGACCAGCCTGATAGATCGCACTGAGCTTCTGACGTTGCAGAACTTCAGCGGACGTATCGCGAATAACCACAGCCAGAAACTGAGGCAGGTCGGGCGATGCGTCGAAAATCGGAGTCGCTTCGACTTCAAAATAGACCTTGTCGCCGACCCGCAACGTGCTGCGGGCGGTTTCGTTGGTCGCTAGCGCGGTATTCAGTGGACAGAAGTCCGGGCCCAGGATCTCAGCGGTGGTGAAGCATTCATAAAACGACTTACCCGCAACACACTGAGCATTCCCGGACAGTTCGCGGAACTTGTTGTTCTGCCACAGCACTTCGCGAGACGTATTCAGCAGGACCAGTCCCGATCCCAGATGGTCCAGAAAATTGCCGCCCTGAATCAGGTGTCCGGCGAGGTCTTGCTTTTCACCTTCCAGGAAGATGCTGGAGACGCGGCCTTCCAACACGGCGGTCAGGCACTCTTCGAGTGATTTCGGGTGCACGACTTCCATGCATTCAGCCAACCGCCCTTCCGTAATTCTGGATTGCTCGGAATCACGTCCCAGGCAGAGGACTCGTGGGATGTTTGACGATCCGCTCATACCGTCATCTTCTCGGTGGGGCGCGGTCAGTTACCGCGCGAGGGGTATGTCTTCGTGTCTGATCCGGCAGGTGTGCGACGCCTCGGAAAGCGTAGCGTTCCGTCCGGCGGCGGGGCCTACAAGTTATAAGAACCAACTCATAACGGACAACGCAGGTTTGTGTGAGATATTCGAACTGGCGATGAAGTTCCCGAGCGATAGAGTTCGCAACCTCAAATGGTCTTAAAGCCTCTAACGCGGAACTTGAAGCCTCTCATGTCTGGATTTCTGTTTGTAGTTTGCCAAGCAGGTGCTGAAGCGGCGCTGAAAAACGAAGTCGCTCGCAAACACCCTACCTTCCGTTTTGCCTTTTCGCGTCCGGGCTTCGTCACGTTTCGAGTCCCTGAGGAACTGTCGCATGACCGCAAGTTCGATTTGAACTGCGTCTTCGGCCGTACCTGGGGTTACTCGCTCGGCAAAGTCACGGGCACAGATGTAGATACGCTCGTCCGTGAAGTTTGGACGGAATTGAGTCAACGATATCCCAGCGACGTGCTGCGTAAGTTCCGCCACTTGCATGTCTGGCAGCGCGATTCCGCCATTCCCGGTGACAACGACTTTGAACCGGGCATCAGTCCGCTGGCTGATGAAATCGGGGAAGCCTTGCTGCGGCTGCGTCCGCAACTCGATCCCGAATGGTCCCTGCTGCTCAATGAGGACGCTCAACCGGAAGACCGCGTGCTGGACTGCGTACTGGTCGAACCCGGCGAATGGTGGTTCGGCTGGCATCGGGCGAAGTCACTGGAATCCTGCTGGCCCGGCGGAGTGCCGGAGATCGAGATTCCCGAGGACATGGTCTCGCGCACGTACATGAAAATGGCGGAGTCGCTTCTATGGTCGGACCTGCCCATCAAGCGCGGCGATGCGTGCGTTGAGATAGGCAGTTCGCCGGGTGGTTCATGTCAGGCTCTGCTGCGACATGGCTGCGCAGTGACGGGTATCGACCCCGCCGACATGGACCCGCTGCTGACCAGCAACCCCATGTTCACGCACATCAAAGGCCGGGCGAAGACTCTAAAACGCAAAGTGTTCTCGCGTTTCAGATGGCTGATGGCTGATGCCAGCGTCGCCCCGCGCTACACCCTGGACACCGTCGAAGCGATCGTCACGCATTCCGACGTCAAAGTTCGCGGCCTGATCCTGACGCTCAAGCTCACGACCTGGAATCTCGCCGAGCAGATCCCGCTCTTCAACAAGCGTGTTCGCGAGTGGGGTTTTCAACGAGTCCGCGCGCGACAACTGGCCTTCAATCGGCAAGAGATCTGCCTGGTCGCCACTGACTTCAAACGCCCTGCCGCCACAGCCAAGCCAACAGCGGAGCCAGTGGTTGCGACCTCTGAGGAGTCGCAGAGCCCAACTGCCAAGCCGCGTTCGAAGGCTGCAGAGACCGACAAGCAATCATCGACCGCTTCCGCCGCTCAGCCTCACCACAAGAAGCCGGCAGCTTCAGCCCCGGCTTCTGTGAAAAAGAAAGAGGTGTCAAAAGACCGTCACCCCGCTGCAGCACCAGATTCCAAAAAGAAGCAACGCAAGAAGAAGCCCAGTTGAGCGCAAATCGATGACGCCTGTTAATGAGAAGACTACCTTCGCATTGAGGCGGAACGCTCAGTTTGTAGCGGCTTCAACTTCTGGTTTCGGTTTCTTCTCAACGACTTCTTTGAGCTTGTTGAGCCCTTGCTCAAAGTCATTGCCGATCATCTTGTCCATGTCCATTACGAGGCACAGGGCTTTCGTAACGAAATTGTATTGGCCAAGCAGGCTCCAGGTGACAGCAGTTTGATCACCCTTAGGTTCGAAGGCGAACTCGGCGATGTTCGTTCCCGCGAAGGGGCGAACGAATTCCAGACGGAACCGAATCAATTCGTTCGGGCGACTTTCAATAATTGTCGAAGTGCCCTCGCCGACATCGTTATTTCCGTTCCAGTGATACGACGCACCCGTGCCCTTGGGTTCGCCCTTGTAGGTCTTGATCATGGACGGATCACGCTTGTCGTAAGGCGACCAGGCTTCCCACTTATGCAGATCGTTGACCTCTTCGAAGATCTCGGCAACCGGCGCCGTCATGGTAACGGTACGTGACACCTTGAAGTCGTTCGGCTGCATCGCGATAAAAACCGCGAGTCCTCCAATGGCAACGGCCAGAACAAGCAGCACTTTCACGAAGAGCGATGGTGACTTCTTCGCGGGCTGCAGATGAGGATTGTTTTGGTCTGCGGCTGGAGACGGCGCGGCTGGAGTTGGATCAGTCATGGTTGCTTTCTCAGTGGTGTTGGCTGCTTAAACGAAGTGAGGCGATGCTGCCCAGTTGTCTGGGACGCATCGCCTCACAATATCCTACCGAAAGTCTGCGAGAACCACTCGCGAGGTCGTCAGTCGATGCAGACCAGACCCTTGCTGACAATACGGCGCAGACCTTCGGGCACGGCTTGAGCCATGACCTGTCGCACCACGGCCACATCGTTCACGGTCTTGCCATTGTCCTGAACTTTCAGTCGCCCGGCCTGAACGGCTCCAGTCATGGCTTCGCAGAGCGCCGCCTGATCGCGTTCACCGTCGAGGAACTGGACCAGAACCTTCTCGAAGTCCGACAGGCTCGAAACTGCATGCTGCAGGTTGGCGACCTGCTGATTCGCGGCGGCGTACGCTCGTGCGACGCCCGTAACACGGGGACGCTCAGGGACGCTCCATGCAAACGGAGTCGATGTCACCGACGCATCCACCATCTTGGCAAAGAAGGCTCGCATCAGGGCGGGCAGCAGAATCTGAGTGTGCCGCGCGATGTCCTGTTCTGGCTGCTCGCCTTCCGATCCGGTCCACAACCGCGCACACGAGGCCTTCAACAGATCCTCGAACGGAATGAGCTTCGGCCATGTTTCCGACAGCACCTGCATAGCCGCTTTCACGATCGGCACTGAGCACGTCAGGTTCGTGTTGCCACGGCGGAAGATCACGTCGCCCGCGGCCAGTGGGTCGGTTCCTTCCTGAACCTTCGCCGACGACCCCAGATAGAGACCGCGGAGCGTCTCACCGTTGAGATTGCGTGGCAGTTGCAGATTCTCGTGAGTCAGCAGCGTCGAACGGAACAGTCGATTGCGGACGAAGTCCATGTACTGCTCAGTCTGAATGATATCGCTCGACAGCTTCTGCAGGCCGGTCACAACCTGCGGCGGCAGATTCGACAGCAGCATCGTGTCGTACTCGGCTTCACCGAGGTATTGCAGCTGGTACTTCTTGGCTCGCGTGATGAACTCATGGAAGTAAACCGGGTCGTTCGTCTCTTCCAGATGGTCGTGATGCAGATAGAACGCCGGAGCGGAATCGATCTTCTTGAGTTCGCTCTTTAGCAGAATGCCGTAGGCGTTGTTCTCGGCGGGCACCGAGTTCGCCAGGAACTCGATCAACGCGCGGCTTTCGCGCAGCTTGTCGTCCGGGCGACCGAACAGATTCGCGCGGTAGAGCATGGCATCGCGAATGATGCCTCGCATTTTCCAACCGGGCAGCGTGTTGTAGCTGATGTACGCCACGCCCTGGTCGGACAGGTTGCGGGAGGAGACTTCCAGAATCTTTTCCTGCACGTCGCGCGGAACCCACGACAGCACTCCGTGAGTGATGATGTAGTCGAACTTTCCGAGGTCCGGGCCGATCTCCAGAATGTTGCGATGCAGAATTTTGGCATTCGTCAGCCCCGAGTTCGCGATCAGCTTTTCACCGATTGCCACCTGACGCTGCGAACCATCAACGCCGACGACTTCTGAATTCGGAAATCGAGCGGCGATCGGCAGGATGTTGCCACCGCTGGAGCTACCCAATTCCAGCACGCGGCAGTTGTCGAGCTTCGCGGGCTTCATGCCGAAGACGGTCGCGACCGTAGCCAGGCGATCCGGATGCGATTGCTGAAAGGGCAAACTGTCGTAGGGAACTTCATCGTAGCGGTTGGGCGAATCAGCCATGACTCTGTCTCTTTCTTCTCTCTCGCGATGTGCACCTCGGTCTCTCCGTCCGGTGTCTCAATTCGAACGGCACAGGCTGGGGACATTAGTACTTGCGGAAAAGAGATGCAGCGCCGAGTTGGGCGAGTCGGCGCAGAACCTGCAAGAAAGAGTTTTGGCGTCGGCGATCGCTATTCCCACTCGCGACCGATGATTAGCCGCTTGTTGAGATTTCGCTTGCCGCCGATCTGCTCCAGGTTGAGCCACAGGGCCTGTCCGCGCAGGGCATCCGCGCTCGGCAGGTAATAGAACTGACGGTCCTCGCCCCGTTTCAAATCACTGACGAACCGGGTCTGCCGCTTCTGGCCGCTCACCGACAAACTGCAGCGGAATTCCAGCATTTCTTCGGGGCGGGTGTTGTTCAAGACGATCTGTTCGATCTCGAGACGGCCGTCCGGCAGTTTGCGAGTCCTGACATCGACCACCACGTCACCCAGACCGACTTCCAGCGAGCGATAGACCTCGATCGTCTCCTGCTTGTCCGCGGCCAGTTTGAATTCCACGATGGCATCAACGGTGCCCAGGCTGGTGTCGTCCGGCATCTGGATGTTGGTCGGTAATCGGAACGCATCGCCCGGCGCAACGTTGACGGTCCAACTTGAAGGCGTCGCTTCCCAGCCGCGCGGCAGCTTCAGCTTGGCTTCCAGAGTCACCGACCGGGAAAACGTGTTGCGGCCGAGGATGGCATTTGGATGAGTCCCGCGAGCACTCGGCACGCGGGCGTTTTCAAAGCCGACGGCAATGTTCCACTTCGTGATCGGTGACGAACAACCCATGCAGAACAACGGAGCGGGTCCAACGGAGATCGTCTGCACGCCGTCCGTGCGGGGCAGTTTTTCTCGTTTGCCCCACAGATCCTGCTGCTCGACTTTGTCGCCGAGATTCAACTTCTCGGTTGTCGGAACGTCGGCCGAGACGATCATCATCACTTCGCTGTTGCGTTCGAAGACGTAGTTCGTTGACTTGTTCGGCAACCGCAACGTCCCGATGTATTTGGCGCCTTGCAGAGCCAATGTTGTCGTTCGCCAAGGCAGGAACAGCACGCCCGGCGAACCGTCCTCGCGGACCAAGCCCCGGTCGGGTTCCATCGCGTTGGCGGCAAAGATGCCGGATGCATCATGCGTCCGGGCCAGAATGAGTTGCTTCGCCAAACGCACCGCGCGATCTTCCACTGATTGGTTGGCGGATGGCAGTTCCAACGTCATCCAGCGTTCCGTCGCCTGGCCTCGATGATGATCGAGGTATCTCGCCAACTGGTCGTCCGAAATATCAGTCTTCATCAGCGAACTGACAAAGGCGCGGCCCGCGCCGTTCGGCGGAGCCACATCTTGCGGCCATTCCCACGCGACGCCCAGTTTCGGAGGTCGGCCCGTGCGCCCGAACTCCTCGCGCAGCCGGTCGAACAAAGTCGACAGGTTCGCGGCTTCCACGAAACCAAGATCGTCGTCAGCACCGAGTTGCCAGTAATCGACCGACGATGAGAACCGAATCAGCACTGGTTCGAGCGACGGTCCCCAGAAGTCACGCGGCTGACCGAAAACGTCACTCGCTGCGACCGTGCCTTCACCAAACCGCTTCGCAACTCCGGATGGCGGCTCACCCAGGATGCCGACGACGTTCACCGCGCGATCGGTCAGGGACTCGATTAGCCCCAACAACTCGGCGGGCGTTTGCGGAGTCTCATTGTGAGCGGCCTTCCACAGGGGCAGCTTCAACCAATGAATGCCCGCCTGGCTGGCCACATAGGAGACATCTCGGGCCGCGAGGTTGCCGTAGCCGTTGGGCAGCGACCAGCCGAATTCGCCCTGCGGTCGCGGTGTCGCATTTTCCAGCACAGCGACGGTGGTCTCACCCAGCAGCATTAGCCGGCCCTGCCGGTTCAGGTGCGTCCGCACGAAGTAGCAGCCAGGCTCCTGCGGCTCGATCGTCCACGAAAACGGAAACCGCGTCGGTCGGTCGGGCGATTGCATGCGTTCGGACGTGAGCTGCAGGCTCTCGCTGCGTTTCGCCCGCTCCTTGCCGTTGATGTCCGTCAGCGACATGAACAGCTCGAACGGCACTCCGACTTCGACACCGGAAACCTCAACGGAGATCGGAATCTCATTCTCTGGCGCGATGTAGCGTTCGCGCACTTCACCCGTGATCTTCAAGCGTGGCAAGCGCCCCACAGACAGATCGTCGAACCAGACACTGCCCGTCAGGTCAGGCTCCTGCCCGCTGGCGATGTGGCAACCGATGACCACGAAGCGTGCATCCGGATGCGGCACCATCGGGCCGAGCTCCAGATGGACCCACTGGCGATGTGATCCTGTCACAGCCTTGGTTAGAAACTGCTGCAGCCGTTCTTTGCGATGATTGAGGAACGAGACGGAATACATCGCCGCGTCGTTCTTCAGTCGGTCCGTGCGAATAAAGCCGCGAAACACATAGTTGAAGTCCGGATCGACGCGCGCCGCATGAGTGATCGGCGAGTAGTACGTCAGCCGCGCGCCATTGATGCGCACCTTCAGGCTGTTGCGTCCCGCGTGGGCGGTAGTCTCGTCGAGCGCCGCTTTCACGTACGTCGGAAACTCGGGACCGCGTCTTCGAATCCAGTCATCCGGCAGACGGTCCGCATCCTGATCCTCGATCTCCTCGAAGGAGAACTTGAGGAAGTCCGTCGCGGCGGCGAACGGATCCAACGGCGCTTCCGGCTCAGCGGCGCTGAGGACCGTCAGCAACGTGGCCAGCAGTGCCGCGAAGGTATTCATAGTGATTGCAGAGGGCGTGTGTTGATCAGCGGGCTATCGACTCAGCCCTCGTCAGTTTTGAATCCACTTCGCGGGTGTCGCTTATCGCAAACGCGTCCCCACGATGTCGTCAGATCGCACGGCGGTTTGGACGTTCGTGTAACGCTGCGGAGCGAACTTGAACTGGTTGCGCGATTCGAGCGACCCGAACAAATACAGCTCCCCGTCAAAGAAAGCTCCGTATTCCACGCTGCCCTGTACGGCTCGTGACGAGCGATACAGTTCGACCGGGTCGCAACCCAGCAGTCGCGGCGAATAACGCTCGGGGTTCGCTTTGAAGAGACGCACTTCCTCGTTGCTGGCCATGTAGTAGACGACGCCCTGATAAGTCACCGTGAGGTTCGACTGACCTTTGATCCACTGTTTGGTCTGCTTCACAGCCACCGGGCTGTAACCATCCAGACCGACCAGCAGGTTTTCGCCTTGCGTGACCTTCGTGGCATTCGTTTCAGACTCAGTGGGTGGCGGCGGAGTCGTAGGCCGGGTTGTTTTGGCGATGAACGCGCTGTCGTTCATGGGATTGACCGATGGCATGGGCGAGGACTGTGGATCTGGTTTAACAACCGGAGGCTGCAGTTTCGCGATCGCAGTCTGACGTTCCTTCTGGAACGCTCCGCCCCATTGTTTCATGGACGCGAGATAATCGGCCGACGAACGGTAAGCCGACGTCTTGGCAACAATCCGTCCGTCCGGCGAAATGATCATGTCGGTGGGAAGTGACTCGACTCCGAACGCCTTGACCAGCTCGTATTGTTCGTCGTTGTCGATCTTCACACCGATGAACTTCACGCCCAACTGCTTGATGACTTCAGGCGTGTTCAGAGTCTCACGTTCCATCTGCTGGCAGGGGCCGCACCAGGTTGCTCCGAAATGGATCACAATCGGCAGGCCGAGGCGTTCCGCTTCGTGCCGCGCCTGGGCATAGTCACTGATCCACTGACGAGGTCCCTCCGTGGAAGTGGAGGCGGTTTGTGCCGTCAAAGTTTGCCCGATGAATGCACTCAACGTGACCAGCAAGGTCATCATGACCGCTCGTCTTGACATGGCGTTGCCCCTAATCGATGGCCTCAGTCGGCCTTAAATGACAGGCTCAAATGGCAGGCTTCTGCCTGTATCGACCGCCGCGCCGACGCCCGTCTTGAGCGTTCTTCTGCCTGTTTCCCGTTTGCGGGCTAATTGCTCGGGCCTTAACGATTCTGCCGACGACAGCCTCTTTGACCGCCGCCAGGGCCAGGGCCTATCATCCGGCCAGATTTCGCGGGGCGAGACTTTCTGGCTCGTCGGCTCGGCTCAGGTGAGCCGCGACATAGCCGAAACCTCGTACCTGTTTGCTCACATTCGAGGTGTTTGATGCTGCCGTATGCCACGCTGGCGGAAGATTTCTATTGCAACATGCATCTCAATACCGAGATGGCGTTGCCCGCCGGACGTGAAACGATTCTTGGCTTCTTCGAGCGTGTGCAGAAGAACTACCCGTCGATGCGTAACTTCTTCACGCGCGAGAGCGGCGACTTCGTTCTGGAAGAGGACAAGGAAGGTGGCCACCAGCGGTGGCTCTCCATTGAACCGCGTCGTATCTGCAGCGGCTTTTTGAACCCGCCGACCATCGAAGAAGCGATGGAGCAGCATGAACTGATCCTCGACCTGATTCCCTACATGCTGTCGGTCAGCAAGCTCGACTGCGAAGCCCTCGATTACCTGATGGGCTTCGACTACGAGTATCGCGGCAATCACGACCAGTTGGTGACCGACGTGCTGGGAGTGCCGCAGGCATTCGCTTCATTCGCTCATCTCCCCGGCGCTCACATGCTGAACTTTGAACCCACGCTGACGCTGGCGCTGGAAGATTCCTGTCGCCGCCAGGCCCGGTTGTTGGTCGAAACGCGGACGAACGCCTATCAGGTGCGCCGTCAGGAGTTCCCGGAAGAGAATATCACCGTGTACTTCACGGTCCGGCAGTACGGCAGCCTGGGACACAATGCGTCGTTCATCGATACACTCCGCGAACTGCGCGTGATGAGCGAAGAGTTGATGGAGCAATGCGTCATTGAGCAGGTGCTGCGACCGTTGCATCAGGCGCTGGAATCACGCTAATTGACCGCCCCGACCAGCACGCTGCGTGTTGAATTCCGTTAAGGCGCAAGCCAACGGTCGAACTGCAGCGAACAATACATCCCGACCAATTTCATCCAGGAGACGCCTCGTGTCCGTCACTCTCAGCGAATTCGCCCAAGGACTGAATGTTGAAACGGCTTTCACCGTGCTCGCGATTGCCAAGCAGCGCAAAGCTCAAGGCAAAGATGTTGTAGAACTCGAAATTGGTGACAGCCCCTTTGACAGCACGGCGAACGCCAAGCAGAGCGGTGCTCAGGCCATCTCCAACAATCAGTCGCATTACTGCCCGTCCCCCGGACTGCCTGAATTCCGCGAGGCGGCTGCGAACTTTGTGAAGTCAGAATTCAACATCCCGGCTCAAGCTTCCAACGTAGTGGTCGCTCCCGGTGCGAAGGTCTTCGAGCAGTTCTTCTGCGAAGCGTTCCTGAATCCCGGCGATGGCTGTCTGGTCTTCAGCCCCTACTTCCCGACCTACATTCCCAACATTCTGCGTCGTGGTGCGCGGCCGGTGTTCGCTTCGCTGAAGCAAAGCAACGAGTTCCGCCCCGCCGTTGCGGACATCGAAAAGTTCCTGAACACGGACAAGGCGCCCAAGGCGATCATGCTGAATTCGCCGCACAACCCGACGGGCGGCGTGACCACCGAGCAGGACCTGCGGGACATCGCAGATCTGGTCCGCGGCAAGAACGTGGCCGTGTTCAGCGACGAACCCTACTGCCACATGGTCTGGAAGGGACGTCACCGCTCGCTGCTGGAACAACCGGGCATGATGGATCAATGCATGGCGGCTTACACCTTCAGCAAGTCCTACAGCATGAGTGGCTGGCGACTCGGTTTCAGCATCGCTGGAGCCGCGATCACAGACGCCGTTTCGAAGATGGTCAACACGACGCTGTCCTGCACTCCGCCGATCGTGCAACTGGCCGGCAAGGCCGCGCTGGAGAAAGACTCCGTCGAACGCGACGCCGTGATGCAGAAGTTCCGCGAGAAAGTCGTGCTGCTCACCAACGGCCTGAACCAGATCCCCGGTATTAAGACGCTCGACCCGACATCCACGTTCTACGTCTTCCCGAACGTCGCCCCGATCTGCAACAAGCTGGGCATCAAGAGCCACGGCCTGGCGCTCTACTTACTGGACGGTGCCGACGACAAGTTCGGCGTGGCCTGCCTGGGTGGCGAATGCTTCGGTGAAGCCGGCGAAGGCTTCCTCCGCTTCAGCTGCGCCGAACCGAACGATCGCATCACTCAGGCGATCAACTTCCTGCCCAAAGCCTTCGAACGAGTCGACCGCGTCCAGGCTTACCTCGAAAAGAATCCTCAGTTCCGCCTGACGTCTCCGTACCCAGAGGCCTAAACCCTGCAGGCTTAGGACCTAACAAATCCAAGCCCTTCTGCCCACCGGCATTAAACTTGTCCGGTGGGTAGAAGGGCTTTTTTCTTGAATCAACATGGACTCAATCATTGAGCGAGAAAGAGAGACTAACGCGACTCCTCAGAAGCTGCGACCGGCAAACGTGAGGCCAGATAGTTGTTCCAGGCTTGCGATCTTCCCCCAAATTCCGGGCGGCCGCAGTTGCTTACCTTTTGACGGCATGACTGACTGGATGGTTCGTGCTACTGCTTCCACGGCTAGTGGCTGATCGAAGACGAATTCACCAGGGCGTTCCACGGTGTCTTCGCGATACTCCTGAGCATCGTACCAGTCCGACGTCGGTAGCCAGAAACGGCGTGTCGACCAAGGCTCATACGTCAGTGGATATCCCAAAAGATCAGCGACCTGCTGGAGGCAGTTCCTGGCGAAAGTTTCAATGTCCCCGGTGGGCCATCGAAACTGCACGACGCACGTGAGCCGCGCGAATGATGTCGTGATCGAGTGACGGTCGGCCGCGACCAAGGCATCGAATTGATGGTTAGACTCACGAACGATCTGCTCGATATCTGCCGCGCTCAGTGCTTCGTGTGATTCGGCCATGTGGCATACGCGGATACCGAGATCGCCATGAATCATGTCACTTTCGGACCGTGCAAACTTGGGAGACGTGACGTCGTAGCTGTTGACGGAATAGATGCCACCCGTACTCAGAATGCTGAGAGAATCCAGTTGAGCGGCGTTGCACCGTTTCTCTGGCCAGATCAAGCCATCTGGCAGACGCTGTCGGATGGCATTAACCACAAAGTCAGTGCGGGCTTGCTGAATCGCTTTGGCGTCAGCGGGACGGAGCGGTGTCGCCTGAGTATCAGTTCGCCGGTTGGTCCACGGCCACATGAGATTTCCTTGTGGTGCAGTGCGGCATCCATCGATCCTGTATCGATGGATGGTGTCGCCTTTAGAACGTCGGTCTTCAATCAACACCCCGATCTTACAAGACACGTCGCTAGGCAGTCGGTTCAGCGGCAGTAGCCTGCGGAATATCCGCAACCGGAACCGGGGGAATCGCTGGCGTCTCGGGTACAACGATCGGAAACGCTGGCGGCGGAACGACTATCAACTCTTTGGGCCCCGTCGGAGAAATCGCTGCTCGCGGATCATCCTTCAGCTCGAATTCCTGGATGAGTTCGTTGCGACGCTGCTCGACGGTTTCATCGAAAATCTGCAGCACGTCGAGCGCCTTGTCGCGCGAGGTCACCAAGCCAATGATGAGGTATTGGATCAGGGCCATCGTGTAGCAAACCCAACCGGGCGTACCGGGAGCGATCGCAGCCAGAATCGCGAACACGGGCGATGACTTATTGAGATGCACGCAGATATGGCCCTTCAGGAACGGCCAGGCCTGCTTGCGAATTTGCGGCCACCATTTGGCTTTCTTGTCGAAGTCCACCTTCGGCGGTCCATGATGAATGACCGCGAACAGCTCCTGATCGGGCATCATCTGCACGACGCCGATCGCCAGCATGACCCGCAGACCCAGCAGGATCCAACCCTTCTCATCATGCGCCACTTCAATGGGCGAAAACACGTGACCGTCACCACCCGCCACGTTGGCGTAGTGCGCCAGGCGGGCCTGCACGATGGGCTTCACCCACGGGAAGAGCAGCGTCTCCATGTTCTGAGTGGCGAACAGCAACAGCACCGCGCCGCGAAACCATTGCTCCAGATCCTTCTCAAGCTCAGCGTCCAGTGTCTTGAACCGCAGTACCTTGCGAGTGAAGACGCGGAACATCGGCACTGCGATCGCTCCGACGAAGAACCGAGTGATCGGCCTTACGATCGGCTTTAGCAGCGAGATGTCCATCAGAATGCGGAACAGACTCCACACAATCGCGTCTCCAATCCGTGTTGCACCGCGCGGGCTGATTTTCGGCGTTCACCGACTCCGCCCGCTGGCTGCGCGAATGTACTGCTTCGCGAACCGGTGCGTCAGTACGAGCCGGGCGGCAGAGCCCTCGACGTTCGCCGCTCCGATTGGCGTTCCATCACTTCTTCTTGCCATCGCCTTTCGGACGCAGGTCCATGCGACAGTCGCCTTCTGGTTCGACGGCTTCACCCGTTTGATCAACGGGGTGCGTGAAGAGATACAACCAAACGGCTTCATGAATGAACTTGCCTTGCGCGTCTTTCACGGCCGCGCCACCCGGCAAAGATGCGTTGTGCGCGCGATTGGCGTCGTTCTTCACATCGGCCGCGGTGATCAAACGGCGCGAATTGCCAAACGGCGGCTTCATCTGGTCAACGTCGACCAGCGCACCATGTTTGTGCATGCCGAGCAGCAGCCACGAACGGCAGTAATGGTCGCCGCTCCAGCCGCCATCCAGCACGTGCGTGAAACCGAAGAAGCGATTGGATGGAGTCGCCGACGGCAGTCCCTGCCAAGTCTCATAGTTGTCGCGCGGTCCAGACAACATCACGACGCGATCCACCTTCTGGTGAATTGCGAATCGCGCCGCGGTCGTCGACCCGTGTGAAATGCCAGCCATGATGACATCCTCCCAGCGCAGGTCTTTGCCATCCGGAGTGAGGAAGTAATCCCAGCGTCCTTCGGGGTTCTTCTTGGCCAGCCACTTCACGAACTGCAGCGAGCGTTCGGTCATGCCATCGGCTTTAGGAATGTCGATGGCATCAGAAACGTCCTCGCCCGTCGCGGCTTCCAGACGGATTTTCCCGAGATACTTGTCATCAGCCAGTGGCGGCTCCTTGTTAAGTTTCCCGAACCAGCCATTCGCATAATGCACCTGGATGGAGTGCAGCCCATACCCGGACAAACGCTCGAACAGAGGGCCGCTGTGCCCCATCAGCCAGATCACGAGCTTGCCGCGCGGGGCGACGCGCGTATCAACGAACGCATTCTCAACGTCGGTGGGCTTGCCGTCCTTTTGAAAGACGAAACCAATCTCGGGATGCTCTTTGGCACGCGAATCGATCTCACTCGCGCGGGCTTTCAGCTCGTAGCGTTTCGGTTGCGGGTCCTTGAACTTCAATGGCGGCGCGGCCTCGCCGGTTGCCGCTAGCACGCTCCAGAATGCTCCACTTGCAAGCGTTAACAACATCAGACGGCGCAGCATGACAAACTCCCGGTACGAATGAGCGGCAACTAGCGCGTAATCCACAACACCAGACCTTCGGCGTGAAGGTTGTGAATGTGAATCGTGGTGAAATGCTGACGCACGGCAACCCAACCCGCGTGATGCGGTTAACGTCTTCCACCCTACTCATACGCGGCTCGACGCTTTCGGATTACGCGACACTCCGCAATTCTTCCGCGAGCATGTCCCAAAAGCGAAGCCGAGCGGCGATCGCGGCCTGAGCGGCTCGTTCAGCCGACTGCCAGGCTTCGGCGTTGGTGCAGCAGATCGACTCCAGCATCAGCAGAGCTTTCGGGCCGTGCTCGTCGGCATCCAGATGAATGTGTCGCTCCAGATAGAAATGGAATCGCTCGAACTGCGATGGCGATTGCTGCCTCAAGCCATCCACGAAACGCTGAAACATCTCGGGGATGACGTCCTCGCGGCCGTACGTGAACGCCGCCGCAATCTCAGCCGGACGATTCGAAGCCAGGATCGCAAACGTTGATTGCACGAACTGAGCGGCCGCCTTGCTGGCCTGAGCCAACTCGAGCGACTCACTGACCGAGCGGCCCGCGCGAAGTTGATCGCAAAACTGGTCGATGGAAGTTGTTGAGGCGTTCATCGCCTGCATCGCGGATCGGTACAGCTCGAAGTGGCTGCCATTGCCGCCTTGTCCGTCGTCGTCGGATTCTTCCCCCAGCACGATTTCATTAATGAGTCGACACGCCGCCGAGTCAGCCGGAGGCAGCCACGGCACTTCCACGCAGGTCAGCGATCGCTGCAGAGCCTTCAGCAGCGACATGAAGTCCCACACGGCGAAGACGTGGCTCTGCATGAACGCACGCAGTCGCGGCAGCGTGTTGACGACGGAGTAGATCGGATGATTGATCAAGTCATCGCGCAACGGCTTGAGACGCAACTGAAGCTGACGGAGTTGAGGGCTCAACATGCAAGTGTCTTTGATGAAGTTGACTGACGGCGTGAGTCCGAATCCGGGTTGTCGAGCATAGCCCCTCA